>JAICJH010000040.1 GCA_025928545.1 Bryobacteraceae bacterium
GTCAGGCGCAGGTGCCCGGCGTCGCCGGACCGTGGAAGGATCTAACCGACAACGTGAACTTCATGGCCAGCAACCTGACCGGCCAGGTTCGAAATATTGCCGAAGTGACGACGGCTGTGGCCCGCGGCGACTTGTCGCGCAAGATCACGGTGGACGTGCGTGGTGAAATCCTCGAACTGAAGATCACCATCAACACCATGGTGGATCAGTTGAATGCGTTCGCCGGCGAAGTCACCCGCGTGGCGCGCGAAGTCGGTACGGAAGGCAAACTCGGCGGCCAGGCGGAGGTCAAGGGCGTCGGCGGCGTGTGGAAAGATCTCACCGACAGCGTGAATTTCATGGCCGGTAACCTGACGTCGCAGGTGCGAAACATCGCTCAGGTCACCACCGGCGTGGCGAAAGGCGACTTATCGACCAAGATCACCGTCGATGCGCGCGGTGAAATTCTGGAACTGAAAAACACCATTAACACCATGGTCGATCAGCTCAACGCGTTCGCGTCGGAAGTGACGCGCGTGGCGCGCGAAGTCGGTACGGAAGGCAAACTCGGCGGTCAGGCCGACGTGCACGGCGTTGCCGGAACCTGGAAAGATCTCACCGATTCGGTAAACTCCATGGCGAGCAATCTGACCAGCCAGGTGCGTAACATCGCGGAAGTTACCACCGCGGTGGCGAAAGGCGATCTCTCGCGCAAAATCACCGTCGATGTGCGCGGCGAAATTCTGGAGCTGAAGAACACCATCAACACCATGGTGGATCAGCTCAATGCGTTCGCCGGTGAAGTGACGCGCGTGGCCCGCGAAGTGGGTACCGAAGGCAAGCTGGGCGGCCAGGCGGACGTGAAAGGCGTCGGCGGCGTCTGGAAAGATCTTACAGACAGCGTGAACTTCATGGGCGGTAACCTGACGTCTCAGGTCCGCAACATTGCCCAGGTCACAACCGGCGTGGCGAAAGGCGATCTCTCCACCAAGATCACGGTCGATGCCCGCGGCGAAATTCTCGAGCTGAAGAACACCATCAACACGATGGTCGATCAGCTCAACGCGTTCGCTTCAGAAGTCACACGCGTGGCGCGCGAAGTCGGTACAGAAGGGAAGCTCGGCGGCCAGGCCGACGTGCGCGGGGTTGCCGGAACCTGGAAAGATCTGACGGACAGCGTCAATTACATGGCCAGTAACCTGACCAACCAGGTCCGCAACATCGCCGGTGTCACCACGGCTGTGGCGCGCGGCGATTTGACCACGAAAATTACCGTCGATGCCCGCGGTGAAATTCTCGAACTGAAGAACACCATCAATACGATGGTGGATCAGCTCAGCTCATTTGCATCGGAAGTGACGCGCGTGGCCCGCGAAGTGGGTACCGAAGGAAAACTTGGTGGCCAGGCGGAAGTCCGCGGGGTTGCCGGAACCTGGAAGGATCTCACCGACAACGTGAACTTCATGGCGGGCAACCTGACGAATCAGGTCCGTAATATCGCGGAAGTGACCACGGCCGTCGCCGGCGGCGATTTATCCCGCAAAATTACGGTCGATGTGCGCGGCGAAATTCTGGAACTGAAAAACACTATCAACACGATGGTGGATCAGCTCAGCTCCTTTGCCTCGGAAGTAACCCGCGTGGCGCGCGAAGTCGGTACTGAAGGAAAGCTGGGCGGCCAGGCGGACGTGCCGGGTGTTGCCGGAACCTGGAAAGATCTCACGGACAGCGTGAATTCCATGGCGGGCAACCTCACCAGTCAGGTCCGCAACATCGCGCAGGTGACTACGGCCGTCGCCAACGGCAATCTGTCGCGAAAGATCACGGTGGATGTGAAGGGCGAAATCCTCGAGCTGAAAGACACGATCAATACGATGGTGGATCAGCTCAATTCATTTGCTTCCGAAGTCACGCGCGTGGCGCGCGAAGTGGGAACGGACGGAAAGCTGGGTGGCCAGGCCGAAGTGAAAGGCGTCGCCGGAACGTGGAAAGATCTGACGGATAACGTCAACTCCATGGCGGCCAATCTCACCACTCAGGTCCGCGGTATCGCAAAAGTGGTGACCGCGGTGGCGAACGGCGATCTGAAACGAAAACTGGTTCTCGAAACCAAAGGCGAAATCGCGGAGCTGGCGGACACGATCAACGGTATGATCGACACGCTGGCCACCTTCGCCGATCAGGTTACTACCGTGGCGCGCGAAGTCGGCATTGAAGGAAAACTGGGCGGCCAGGCCCGTGTGCCGGGCGCCGCCGGTATCTGGCGCGATTTGACGGATAACGTCAATCAGCTCGCCGCCAATCTGACCAATCAGGTCCGTGCGATCGCCGAAGTGGCAACGGCCGTGACCAAGGGCGATCTCACTCGCTCGATTGCGGTGGAAGCACAGGGCGAAGTCGCGGCGCTCAAAGACAACATCAACGAGATGATTGTTAACCTGGCGGCCACTACCCGCAAGAATAATAATCAGGACTGGCTGAAGACGAACATCGCGAAGTTCACCGGCATGATGCAGGGGCAGCGCGATCTGCTGGCGGTGGCGCAGTTGCTGCTCTCGGAGTTGACTCCGCTCGTCGGCGCCCAGCACGGCACATTCTACATGGCGGAGAATACCGACCAGTCGCCCACCATGACGCTGCTGACCGGCTACGGGATTGAAGGACGAATTCCGAGACGCTTCAAATTCGGCCAGGGCCTGGTGGGGCAATGCGCCAGGGAGAAAGAACGTATTCTGGTCACCAACGTCCCGACCGACTACGTGAAGATCAACTCCAGTCTGGGTTCCGGCACGCCGGTCAGTATCGTTGTGCTGCCGGTGCTGTTTGAAGGCGACGTCAAGGCTGCCATCGAACTGGCGTCATTCGGGCAGTTCAACGACGTCCACCTGGCGTTTCTCGATCAGCTGACGCAATCGATCGGCATCGTGCTGAATACCATTGCCGCCACTATGCGGACCGAGCAGCTTCTGACACAAAGTCAGGCGCTGGCGGAAGAACTGCAGAGTCAGCAACTCCAGCTGCAGACCACGAACGAGGAACTTCAGGAAAAGGCGCAGCTGCTGGCCGAACAGAAGACGGAAGTCGAAGCCAAGAACCAGGAAGTGGAACAAGCCAAGAAAGCGCTGGAAGAAAAGGCGGAGCAGCTCGCACTCACTTCCAAGTACAAGAGCGAATTTTTGGCCAATATGAGCCACGAGCTTCGTACCCCGCTGAACAACCTGCTGATTCTGGCCCGCATGCTGTCGGAAAACTCGGACAAGAATCTGTCTCCGAAGCAAGTCAAGTTCGCCGAGACGATTCACACGTCCGGTACCGATTTGCTGGCGCTCATCAGCGATATTCTCGATCTCAGCAAAATCGAATCGGGCAAGATGGACGTCGAAATCGGCGGCGTGCGCTTCACCGAGCTACAGGATTATTGCGAAAAGACTTTCCGCCACGTGGCGGAAGGCAAGAGTCTCGATTTCGGTATCGAACTGGGCCAGGTGCTGCAGACCGAAGTCATGCACACCGACGCCAAGCGTCTGCAACAGGTGCTGAAGAATCTGCTCTCGAACGCACTCAAGTTTACGGAACGCGGCTCGGTCCGGCTTTCCATCGACAAGGTGACCACCGGCTGGAGCACGGGCCACATGATTCTTTCCCGGGCGAAGGCGGCGATTGCGTTCTCCGTCACGGATACCGGCATCGGAATCCAGACCGACAAGCAGCGAATCATCTTCGAAGCCTTCCAGCAGGCCGACGGTACCACCAGCCGCAAGTATGGCGGCACGGGACTGGGGCTTTCCATCAGCCGCGAACTGGCGCGTTTGCTGGGAGGTGAAATCCGCCTGCAAAGCGCTCCCGGCGTTGGCAGCACGTTTACGCTATATCTGCCTCAGATGTACGTGACCCCGGTGCAATTGCCCAAGAGCGAAGCCCTTCGGATTACCCCGCTCATGCTGGAAGAGGCTGCCACCCAGACGGACAATGTGGACGTAATTCTCACATCTCCGCTGGAGGGCCAGGAACTCACGGAGGAACTGGTTCTCGACGACGACCGCAATCTGATCCAGCCGGGCGACTCCGTTCTGCTGATCGTGGAAGACGATATCACCTTCGCGAGAATACTGGTGGATATGGCACACGACCATGACCTGAAAGCCGTGGTTGCCCTGCGCGGCAGCAGCGCCATCACGCTGGCACGGGAATTCAGGCCGGGAGCCATTACCCTCGATATCGGCCTGCCGGACATGGCGGGCTGGACCATTCTGGATCGCCTGAAACACGATCCGGCGACCAGGCACATCCCCGTCCACATTATTTCCGGCGACGACAACCGGCGTCGGGGAATGGCGCTCGGCGCCATTACATATCTGGAAAAAGCCGTGGCGAATGAATCGCTGGCGGACACCTTCACGGCGATCGGGCATTCCACGACGCACCGTGTCAGGAGACTACTGCTGGTTTGCCAGGAGCAGGAGAGTCGAAACGGCGTTTTCGGTATGCTGGCCGCACCCGATCTCGAAATCGTCGAAGCGGCTACCGGCGAAGAAGCTCTGGCCGCCATTGCGAGCCAGCAGGTCGATGGAGTTGTCATCCATCTGGATCTCGCGGGGATGCCTGCGCTGCAACTGGCCGACGAGATTCGGCGTCGGGCCGGCAATGCGCTACCCACCCTGATTCTGAGCACGCGGGCCTTTACGCCCGAGGAAGAACAGAAGCTCACGCAGCTTTCGCGGCATGGAATCCTGAAGCCCGTGTATTCGCTGGAACGCCTGCTGGACGAATCGGTATTGTTGCTGCATCGCGCCGAAGCGAACCTGCTGCCCCACCAGCAGGGAATCCTGAACCAGCTGCGTGAGACGGATTCCGCTCTCTACGGAAAGACGGTGCTGGTGGTAGACGACGATGTGCGCAACATCTTTGCGCTGACCAGTCTGCTGGAAGAACACAACCTGAACGTCGTCCACGCCGAAAACGGCCAGGCCGGCATCGAGTTGCTGACTTCCACGCCTGGCATCGATCTCGTGCTGATGGACATCATGATGCCTGAGATGGATGGCTACGAAACCATGCAGGCTATTCGCAAGATACAGCGGTTCCGTACTCTCCCGATCATCGCTCTGACTGCAAAAGCGATGAAGGGCGACCGCGCCAAATGCATCGAAGCCGGTGCGTCCGATTACATCACCAAACCAGTGGATCTGGAGCAGTTGTTCTCAGTTCTCCGGGTTTGGGCGACCGGCGATCACGAAATATCCCAGACCGCCGTCCCAGTGTAAAATGGCTACACAAAGAGGTTTATCTCAAATGCGAAAGGCCTCATGAGTGGTATTGGAAACCATGGAGGATCCGTCGGTCATGAGTATCCAGGAGCCACGGATTAAACAGGAACCCAAAGTCCTGCTGGTGGACGATTCGCCCGACAACCTGGTCTCGCTGGAGGCCGCGCTGGAGGGTCTGGACGCCAAACTGGTGACCGCCGGCTCCGGTATGGAGGCGCTGCGCCAGCTTCTCGATCAGGATTTCGCCGCTATTATCCTCGACGTAAAAATGCCCGAGATGGACGGCTTCCAGACCGCGGAGATGATCCGCAGCAGGAAACGTTCGCGGCATACGCCGATCCTGTTCCTGACCGGTTATAAGAGCGACGAGCATCTTTTTCGGGGCTATGATCTGGGAGCTGTCGACTTTCTGTTCAAGCCGGTAGTGCCGGAAATCCTTCGTTCCAAAGTCAGCGTGTTCGTGACGCTGACCAGAAACACAGATCTGCTGCGACGGCAGGCCGAAATCCTGAGCAAGGCTGAGCAGAAGTTCCGCTCCCTGCTGGAAGCGGCTCCCGATGCCATGGTGATCAGCGCCGACGACGGGCGGATCAACCTGGTGAATTCGGAGGCCGAGAAACTGTTCGGATATCATCGGGATGAACTGGCCGGGGGCAATATTCAGAGCCTCCTGCCGGCCTGGATCGGGTTTCGTGCCTCGGCCGGCGCTCACAACGAAGTCCGGGCGATCCGCAAAGACGGAACTTATTTCCCGGCGGAGATCAGCCTGAGCCCTCTGCATACCGAGGAAGGGCTGCTGGTGACATCGGCGATACGCGATATTACCGAGCGCAAGAAAATCGATGCGGACATCCGCGAGCTGAATAGCCGGCTGGAGCAGCGCGTGGCCGAGCGTACGCGTGAACTGCGGGACTCCAATGAGGCTCTGCGGCAATCGAACGACGACCTGAGTCAGTTCGCGTACGCAGCCAGCCACGATCTTCAGGAACCGCTGCGGATGGTGGCGCTCTACGGGCAATTGTTCCAGAAGCGCTATTCCGGCAAGCTGGATCAGGATGCCGACCAGGCGCTGGGCTTCATGATCACAGGTGCCCAGCGCATGGAAATGCTGCTGCGGGATCTGCTGGATTACTCTCAGGTGGGCTCCGATCAGGAACCGCCCGGCCAGGTACCGTGCATGGAGGTGCTGTCGAAAGTCACCTTTAATCTCCAGTCGGCTATCAATCAAAATGATGCCGTTATCACATGGTCGCGACTGCCCCCGGTGAGGGCGCACGAAATCCGCATCGTACAGCTTTTCCAGAACCTGATCGGCAACGCCATCAAATACAAGGGCACCGATCCACCCGTGATCCATATATCCGCGACACCGCAGGACAGCGATTGGTTATTCTGCGTTGAGGACAACGGGATGGGAATCAAACCCGAGTACGCCCAGCAGGTATTCGGAATTTTCAAGAGACTGCATGGCCACAGCTATCCAGGTACGGGCATCGGACTGGCGATTTGCCAGCGCATAGTGGAACGGTACGGCGGCAGGATCTGGGTGGAGCCGGCCTCCGGCGGCGGCGCGAAATTCTGCTTTACAGTGCCACAGTCGGCGTGCGGCGAAGCGCAGATCAGCGAAGTGTTGGGGGACAAGGAGATTTATTCCGCTACGCGTCCTACCAGAGCTGTGGCGGGGTGAGGCAGGAGTTGCGAACCGTCGGAGCGGTGTCTTCCGTACTCAGGCCTGTGTGGCTGACTTCCGGCTCTGAACCACTTCGCGGACAAGCGGCCCCAGCTTCATAAACTCCACCAAATCCAACGGTTTTTGGAAATAGCGTGTGGCTCCCAGCCGCGAAACCTGGGATTTGTCCCCTGGGGAATCCGATGAGGTTACCACCACTACCGGAATACGGGCACATTTGGGGCTATGGCGTATCCGCTCCAGGACCCGGGTACCACCCTTACGGGGTAGATTTAGGTCGAGCAGGACTACATCTGGACGGTGCCAGTGCTCTCCGCTGTCCAGTGTTTCAATAAACTCGATGGCTTTCTCACCGTCGGGCGACACCTGAAATTCGCAATCCAACCCATCCAGCTTCAGCGCGGCACGCATCAGAAGTTCATCTGCTTCACTGTCTTCCACGAGCCAGACCTGAAAAGTTTCGTGGGGACCAGTCGCCTCGACGTTGTTGCCGTCTATCGGGATTGCCATCATGGGTTGAGTACCATCACAGCACATTCGCAGCATTTACACAGCCGTTTGTTATTTCATAACGTCATCGGACGTACACTCCGCATTGTGCAAATCCTGCATACTGTGCGAAATATGCTGTCCCGGGACGCCTCATCTGAAAATTACCCGCCGCCCGGCTCGCTTACGACTGCGACTCCGCAAACTGTTGGAAACACCACAGGCCGGGACGGAGGCGCGAGCGGTTGCCGTCGCGTTCTATTACGCAAAATTCTTGGCCAGTGGAATGCACAAGGCACCCCCACCGGACAATCTATGACTCGTGAAAGCTACGGCGTTGCATACCAGCGCGGATACCCTGTTACTTTGCGATTCCTGCGCTCCAGGGGAATTCCATGGGAACGAGCCAGCGAATGTACGCAGGCCGCCTGGGCCAAGGGCTGGGAGCGTCTGGAACAGCTACAGAACGAAAGCATGGTGATCACGTGGGTGAACGCTATCGCGCTGAATGTCCATAACCGACTCATTCGGGCTGAGCCAGCATGGCAGGATCTTCCGGACCTCGGCACCATGCCCGTCGTCAACCTTGCCGCGATTGATGTAGCACGGATTCTCAACATCTGCTGCCCCGGGGACCGCACGATGCTTCGCTATCAAATGAGCGGGCTGACCCCGCGGGAAATTGCGCGAATGCGGGGAGTTCCGGAAAGTGCGGTCCGGGTCAGGATGCTGCGCGCCAGGCGTGCTGCGCGGCGGCGGATCGAACAAATGGGGCGCTGCCCGGCTGCCAGATAACAGCCGGGCGCGCTATCGGTTCAGGCAACTGCGGAAACGGAAACCGGAGGCATGGCCGCAGCGGTCTCGGCGCGCCGCGCCGCACTGAGGCGAGCCGGCCACAGCTCCTCTCCGGCAACGGACAGTGCAGCCATAACGCGTTCCGGTTCGCCGAGATCGCTCCATCCCACCTCGACCGGCATCCGGTATACATACAGGTTTGCCAGCCCGGAGGAAAGAACGTCGTGGGAGAAATCGAGCGGGGCCAACTCGGGATGGTACGCTGCGGCGAGGTCGCCACAACGTGCGGCCGCGGCGAATAACTGCAGAACTACGGGTGCCGCGGAATGCATCAGGCGCATGAAGGCTCCCACGCTCCCCGCCATAACGAACGTATTCCACACGCAACCCTGCCGGAGAAGAACCTGGGCCGTCTCAAACGAAGGCTTCTCGCGGAAACGGGTGACCCGCCGGACATACGGCTGCGGTCCGGGCGTGGAAGACATCTCGATCCAGCCGTAGCCGGTCTCGGCATGAGTGGGTTCCGCGCCCAGCAGCAGCAGGCAATCCGGGCGTGCCGCGGCTATTTCCGATGTGATCTCGGCTGCCGCGCGAAAGCACTTTTCGTCCGAATAATAATGATCCGATGGAAAGAATGTGACTACAGCGTCGGGGTCTTCGCGGAATATCCGGGTGAGGGCGAATGCAATCGCCATGCCGGTTCCTTTGTTGAATGGCTGGACGAGAATGCGCTCCGGGTCCACATCCTGCAGCTCTTCGCGATAGTACGCCTCGTGCGCTTTGGTGACGACAAACAGGGTCTTATCGCGGCTGAACATCGGCGCGATTCGGCTCCTTGTGTGAGCCAGGAGAGACCGGCCGCCGAATAACGGGCAGAATTGTTTGGGCCGGTCGTCGCCTGAAATCAACCTCGATAAGGGACGCAGGCGAACCCCTTCGCCACCGGCCAGAATCACCGCCCAGCGGTTCGATTTAAGGGAGTCTCTGCTGAAAGGCGCGTTCGCGCGCACGGGTTCCAATACGAGTTCGCTAACCTGCATAGGCTCTTCCTCTCTTGTGCAAATGATGCGCGCGGCGAGCGCGCACCGGCTGACCCGAGCAAGTCAATTGCCATAAATCGCACAGAAGGTAAACGGGCGGGCCGAGTCCGGTCGCGAGGCCTATGCCACCAGGCCGGTGTCAGCCCTCGGCGCCAACGGCAGCCGAAGTACTCGTCAGAGCATCCGCGGCTTTGAGCTCAGCCAGTCTCTTGTGCAGAGTGCGGAGACTGATCCCCAGAACTCCCGCGGCTTCGCGATGAGTTCTGGAATGTTTCAGCGTCAGCCGGATGTACTCTCTTTCCACATCCTCCAGGCGCTGGCCGGCGCCCACGGTAATGGAATCCCGGCTGGCCGGAACCGGAGCGGAAGCAACCGGCGGAGTATGCAGAGGTGCGGCACGAAAGCCAGGCGACAGGTGACCTGCCATTACCGTACCTTCACGGGCCACAATGATCGCCCGTTCCAGCACGTTGCGCAATTCGCGCACGTTGCCGGGCCAGGAGTAATCCATAAACTGCCAAAGAACATCGGGGTGAAGATCGGTGACTTTGCAGTCGTTCTTCTTATTGATGATGCGGATGAATGCCGCCGCTAAGGCCGGAATGTCTTCTTTACGCTGGCGCAGCGGCGGCAGCTCGATATGGAAAACGTTGAGACGGTAATAAACGTCCTCCCGGAGCATCTTCTTGTCGATGGCTTCGAGCAGCGGACGATTGGTAGCGGCAAGAACCCGGACATCCACTGGGATCTCGCGCTGGCCGCCCAGGCGCCGGACCGCCGACTGTTCCAGCACGCGCAGAAGCTTGGCCTGCATGGCAATGGGCATCTCAGCGATCTCATCCAGGAAAAGAGTGCCCTGGTTGGCGTGTTCAAAACAACCTGCCCGACGTTCCAGAGCCCCCGTAAAGGCGCCCTTCTCGTGTCCGAAGAGCTCACTCTCGATCAAAGTTTCCGGCAGGGCGGCGCAGTTGATGGGCACGAAGGGGCCGTTGGAACGTGCGCTCAGCTTATGGATGGCCGCGGCTACTAGTTCTTTACCCGTGCCGCTCTCGCCCGTGATCACGACCGAGGCCGAACTGGGGGCGGCCAACTGGATTCCCGAAAAGACAACCCGCATCGCGGCGGAGGAGCCGATCAGGTCTTCGAGCACTCCCTCATAGCCCAGTTGACGCCGAAGACGTTGCGTCTCATTCAGCAAATTCCCCTGCCGGATGGCGCGCTCCAGCAGTGGCGCGAGAACAGTCACCTGCGCCGGCTTCTCCAGATACCAAAAAGCCCGGAAATCTTTAACGATCGAGACCGCCTTGTCTACGCTGCCGAAACTTGTCAGCACGATCGTGGGGGTCACGTCGCCTCGCGCCAAAAGCTCTTTCAGCAGCTGGACCCCGTCCATTCGCGGCATCATCAGATCCGTCACGATGACGTCAACGACAGACGACGACAGCTTGTCCAGTGCCTCTTCTCCGTCCTGGGCAGTTTCAACAGCGTAACCCAGGGCGGCGACTTTGGTGGAAAGGTTTTGCCGTTCCTGGGGGTCGTCGTCAACGATCAGAACTCGGGCCGCTGCGGGCGGATGGACCATAGCCGTTATTTTAACCGACCTGTCCGCAACGCCCGGGAGCTTGAAGTACAGATGTAAGAAAAGGCCCGGACTGGTGGTCGTCCGGGCCTCCATGAATTGCGATGAATACTGCTGTTATTTGTCACGTTGCGGAGACTGAACCTTCAGCGCGCTTTCGAACGCGGCCGCGCCAGCGGGAGCCTTCACGTTTCCGGTCAGAACTTCCCGGCTCGTCATCTCCCGTCCATAAAGCTCCTTATCGGTATCGGTATCGGGACGGAGCGTCGCGCCTTCCAGCGAGATTCCGGCGAAAAGACCACGGGCTCGTGAATAGGCCAGCATTTCCGCGTGCATCGCGGCATCGGTTTGGGCCGACATATTCCGCCCCAGCGGTCCTGCGGCAACGGATGCCTCGCCACCCAGGGTGAATTTATCGGATAAAAGGTGGCGCATTCCGCTGTCGTTCATGACCAGCAGAACTACGTCGGTCTCAGAAGCGCCGATCTGGAATCCCACACTGCCGCCTTCCACCTGCATGGCTGCGGGAGCGCTCCAGCCGTTGGTTTGGCGACAAACCGCGAAACCCCGCCCATACTTCGCGCCTACGATGAAGCCGGCTTTCTTCATCCCTGGAATGACGACAACACAGCGCGCTTTGTCGAGCAGATCCGACGGGATTCCTTTATCGGAGGCTTTCATCATGTCATTTAATGTGTCGGTTGCGGCAGCCAGACGGTCGTCAACCTTGGCTTCTTTATCTGCGGCGAAAGCGGTCATGCCCATCGCGCCTGCCATTGCCAGAATTAATGCGAACTTTGTTTTCATGCGGTGAACTCCTTCTCGGGGCAGTAGAAGCACTGTTATGTCCAACGTGCGGGATCTTACTGACAAACCAGAACAATGCCCAATTTTAAGCGCGTCAGAAAAGCGAGAAGGCTAAATCCCTGAACGAGCGCATAGCCGCCCCATCCGCGTGAAGAGAAGAGTTCCGGCGCGAAGATTGACGTTCCCTCTGGACATTTTCTTGCAGGTCCAGACATGACGATCACGGGCATCGACTCGCCCGATCACTCTGCGGTCGGGAGTTTCATCTGCCCGCAACGAGAACACCCGATGAAACCAAGTACGAAAGATCAGATGGAAGGTAAATTCCACGACGCGAAGGGTTCCGCAAAAGAGAAGGCTGGCCAGGCGGTAAATAATCCCGACCTTGCTGCCCGCGGCCGCGATGAGAAAATCGCGGGCAAAGTGCAGAACAAGGCCGGGCAGATCGAAAAAGTCTTCAATAAATAAATAACGGACTCATCCATCCGGCTGAGGAGGACGTCTGATGTCTCCCTCCCCAGCCGGATTTTTACGTTTTCTTCACTTCGTTTTTCGTCGTTGGTCCCGCAATTGCGTGTGTGCACAGCGCGCGATGAGGCGCGCCAACCATGCTGTACACAATTGCCGTCATTCTACTTGTTCTTTGGCTCCTGGGTATGGTCACTTCTTACACTGTGGGCGGTCTGATACATATTCTTCTTGTTCTGGCCATTGTCTCGATTCTGATCCGCGTCATCCAGGGACGAAGCGCGGTTTAGCAAACCCGAAACCCGGGCCCGAACAGGACCCGGGTTCTCTCATGTTCCCGAACTGCGGAACAAAAATCCTCCGGGGGGTAACATTTGCCCGCCCTGACCTGTAACTGATTGTTGTTACAAAGCAACCAATTGGCACCGCACGTGCTTTATAGCGCTTTGCCGCATTGGTGGTGGAGAGGAGACGGACCAAATGAACACTAATAACCCTGCACTTGTAATTTTCTCCTTCATCTTCATCGTTCCCGCCCGGCGTGCCCAAACGGGTCATGGCTGGCGCATACGGCATGGGCATGGAGTGCCGTAGTTGGGTTGTTTTGGGTGTTGTTGCCGAAGCCTCAGTTTGGTGTTCGCGGTAACCCGCCCACGTCCCCAACGCATTGATTGCACAGTCACCGCATCCTGTTGGGGCAACGCTGCATTGCCCCCGAATCTCCAGTTCGGGGAATTACTTTAGTTTTTGAATTGAAAAGGAGATGGCAGGCATGAATGGTTGGTCGATTATTTTCGCAATTACCTCCACAGTGAGCGGAGTCTGGGGAAGTTCTGCCCAATCGGCCGCGGCTATCTTCTCGGCAGCCTTATTCGGATTTCTGTTCCTGCTTGCTTTGTTCACGAGGGCCATTCGGGGCGCCGTGTGCTAGTCGGCGATAACAATCTACCCAATTCCGAAAAACGATCGTCGTATCTGCACAGTTCGCGGCTGATACTTGCTTTTTTTCCGGCGGATACCGCCGTGGAGCAGACGGGGAAGCGAATCGCGAAAGCGGGCGTGCGTTTCACGCAGCCAGGCGACCGCAGGGAGCGCAATCCGCGCGTTCGCGGTTACTTCGATCTTCGTCTCGAAGACGAACAGCTGCTGGTGGCGGAAGCGCCGGCATCAACTGTTCAGACGGTGGTAGAAGATATTCGCCGTGAGCACCCGACTTCCGTCTTCGTCGTTCCCGAAATCTTCACCAATCCGGAGGACGGGCTGGAAGTTGAACCGGCGAACGATTTCGCATGGGCCCACGATGTGGCCAACGCCGCGTTTCCGCCCACCAGCTCAATCACGCCGTTTATTCGCGACAAACTGGCGATCCTCGAACGTGAGTTCGAAAAAGCCACTGCGGATCTCATCGCCGGCGCGGCGCTGGGTCACTCGCCCGGTCCGGCGGCCAGTTGGATTCTCGACAACGGCTACCTGGTGCAGAATGACGCGGAGGAGATTCGCAGCCGTCTGGAGGGTGCGTCGGCGCGCGCCGATCCCGGAGCTAACTTTGCACAGGTTCATGCTCTCGCGTATGGGCTCCTGAAGCGCAGCGAGCACGAGATTACCGAAGAGGGCATGCATGATGCGCTTCGCGAGTTCCAGACTGTCCGCCCGCTGACCACCGCCGAACTTTGGGGCTTCACGCAACTGCTGCGCCTGGCGCTCCTCGAAGAACTCGCGCGTCTCGCCGCGGACGCCGCCAACGCCCAGCAACATCGCGAGGCTGCCTATCTCTGGGCCGACCGGCTGATAGTGGGGGCGCGTCACGGGGAAGAATCGCAAACCGCCATGCTGCAGGCGATGCAGCGCGAAGCCTACGCATCGAGCGGTACGTTCCTGGCCGCGCTGTCCGAATTGCTTCAGGGCGAAGAAGAGGCGCTCCCCGCGTTCCAGAGCGCGATCGATCCGGCCGGCCGCACCCTGACCGAGATCGTGCGCGCCGAGAATACGCGCGAGGCGGCCAGATCCGGCGCCGCCGCACGGGCCTTCGGAAGCCTGCGCGCCCTTTCACGCCTGGATGTTCGAAAGGTCTTCGAACGCGTCAGCGTTGTAGACGAGGAATTGCGCCGCGATCCTTCGGGAGTGTACGCCGCCAGCGATTTTGAAACCCGCGACCGATGCAGACAGGCCGTGGAGCGAATCTCCCGTTGGGCGGGCACATCGGAACAGGCAGTGGCCCGGATGGCGGTGGATCTCACCACTGAGCAAACCGACCCGTCGAAACGTCTCGTTCCATATTTCCTGGTCGCGGAAGGTCTGCCGCTGCTGGAGCGCCAGGCTGGCGCGCGGCTTCCTGCCCGGGTCCGTTTTGTGCGCGCTGCCCGCCGCGACGCGGTCGGCTTATATTTCCTTGCCGTCTTCGCGCTGACCGCGAGTCTGAATACTGTGGCGCTGGAACTCGCCCACGGTGCCGGTGTCCACAGCGACTTCCTTCTCTGGGTGCTCGGCGCCCTCGCTGTGATTCCGCTGAGCGAACTCGCCATCCAGATCGTGCATGCATTTATCGTCGCGACGTTTCCTCCCTCCAAACTTCCGAGGATGGATTATGAGGGGGGAATTCCCGCCGATTGCGCAACGCTCGTAGTCATTCCGATGATGTTAATCGGCGATAGCGCAATCGAAAAAGAGCTCGAAAAACTCGAAATTCGTTTTCTGGCGAATCAGGATTCGAACCTGTCATTTGCTCTCTTCTCCGATTTTCTGGACGCGCCGGAACGCGACCAGCCCGGAGACGCGGCGCTCGTCGATATCGCCGTGAAAGGGATTAACAGGCTCAACGAGCGGCACCAGCGCGGGAACTTTCTGCTCTTCCACCGCTCTCGCGAATGGTCGGAGTCGGAAGGCTGCTGGATCGGGCACGAACGGAAACGCGGAAAAATCGAAGCTCTGAACGCGCTTCTGACCGGCCACGGCTCCCCCGGCATTCTGCGCGCCGGGCGTCTGACTCAAACCATCAGGTACGTCATCACGCTCGATGCCGATACCGTGCTTCCTCCCAAATCCGGACGCCGCCTCGTCGAAACAATCGCTCATCCCTGCAACCGCGTTCAGATCGATCCGCAAACCCGGGTGAGAACCCGCGGCTATACCGTCATTCAGCCAAGAGTGGCGATCACACTTCCCGGAGCCACCGCGACTCGCTTCACCCGGGTCTTCGCCGATACTTCCGGGCTCGATCCCTACTGCCGCTCCGTCTCCGATATTCAGCAGGATTATTTCAACGAAGGAACCTATCACGGCAAGGCTATCTACGATGTCAATGCGTTCGACAGCATTTTGGGAACTCGATTTCCTGCCGAGACCCTGCTGAGCCACGATCTCATCGAAGGCGCCCACGCCGGTGTGGGCCTCGCCACCGATATCGAACTGCTGGAGAATATTCCGCTCGACTACGCCAGCTTCAGCCGGCGTCAGCACCGCTGGATTCGCGGCGACTGGCAGATCGCCCCCTGGCTGTTCCCCACGGTTCCCGGGCCACAAGGTCGCATTCCAAATCCGCTCAGCCTCATCAGCCGCTGGCGCATCTTCGACAATCTGCGGCGCAGCCTGGTGCCTGTGACTGCGCTGCTGTTGCTCCTGTTCGGCTGGATGGCATCCGTGGCGCCCGCCGTCTGGAGCGTCGTTGTGGCGCTGGCGATCGCGATCCCCGCTCTTGCGCCCTTGCTCGATCGCTGGGCGCGCCAGCTGGAGGGCAGCGTCCACGGCAGGCAGGGAGCCACCGATGAACTCATCAGATCCGGCGTAATGACCGCCTTCCTGCCGCATCAGGCGTGGCTGGCGCTGGATGCCATTGTGCGCACCTGTTACAGGGTACGTGTCAGCCATCGCCGCCTGCTGGAATGGCAAACGGCCGATGCCGCGGAGCGCGATGCAGGCCGTCATCTCGATGTCACCCGCCGCCAGTTGACCATCATCTCCGGAATTTCTGCCACCCTCATGCTGGTGCTCTACTTCTGGCACCGGCTGTTCCCCACGGCCGGGTTTCTCGGGCTGTGGATGCTCTCGCCGTTCCTGCTCTTCTGGCTGAATCGCCCGGCCGTCCGGTCTCGCTCCGCGCAACTCGGCGAAAGCGACGTGGATTATCTGCGTCAGGTGGCGCGTCTGACCTGGAGATTTTTCGACGATCTTGTCACCCCGGAGAACAACTGGCTTCCTCCGGATAATACGCAGCTCGCCCTCCGCGTGGAAGTGGCGCGCCGCACTTCGCCCACCAACATCGGGATGTGGTTTATCTCCGCGCTCTCCGCCCACGACTTCGGCTGGCTCACGGCAGCCGGCATTGCCGAGCGCTGCGGCGCGACAGTCGCTACTCTCGATAAGCTCGAGCGTCACGACGGCCATTTCGTCAACTGGTATGACACCGAATCCCTGAAGCCGCTCAACCCGCGTTATATTTCGTCGGCCGACAGCGGAAACCTGCTTGGATGTTTCTGGACCGCGGATCGCGCCATCGATGACCTGCTGAGCGAACCGCTGCTGGCAGCCGTCTGCCTCACCGGCTTGCAGACAACTCTCGCCATTGTCGCTGAGAAAGCCGGCGGTGACCTCTACCTGAGCGCCCCTTGCCGCGCCACAGCCCGCTTGTTGCGCTCGGAACTGCGCGAGCACGAACTGATTCCGCGGCTCCGTCTGGTGGCGCACTCCGCCGATCCGTTTCGCGATGTCGGACGCTGGGAATCGGGCTCCGGCGGCGATCGCGCTTACTGGGCCGCGCGTTTTGTATCCGAAGTCGACGCCTGGATAAGCGTGATCGACCGCAATCTCCGCTGGGTGGAAACGCTGTCCCGCCCCACCGACGACTTCCTGCGTCAGTTTGGCCGCGATGTTCCTTCCCTCCGCAGCGACGCCCTCCGCGCCATTCCCTCGCTCGAAGATCTGGAAGATGGCATCCCCGCCCTGCGCGCGATTTCGAATCGACCGTTTTCTCCGGAGATGCCGCCCGAAGCTTCCGCCTGGATAACGCAGCTGAAGAACGAAATGAAGGAGGCGGAGAAGAATGCCGCCGCCACCGTGTATGAACTTCGCAGGCTCCAGGAATCGATCAGGCGTTTCGCCGACGAGATGAATATCGGGACGCTTTACGACGCGCGCAGGCGCCACCTCGCCGTCGGTTATATCGCCGAAGGTCCTCCGGTATTTACCAGCCACTACGATCTGCTGGCCAGTGAATCGCGTCTGACCAGTCTGCTTGCGATTGCCAAGGGCGATGTACCCATCGAACACTGGTTCGCGCTCGGGCGTCCCATGCGCACCGAACCGCAGGGGCGGCAACTCCTGTCGTGGAGCGGCACCATGTTCGAATTCCTGATGCCGATGCTGTTCACCAACAGCTATGAGAACTCTCAGCTTGACCTTGCCTGCCGCAATGCGGTCAACGGCCAAATCCTTTTCGGGAAACGCTCCTCCATCCCGTGGGGTCTGTCTGAATCCGCCTACAGCGCGCTCGATTTCCGGCAGACATACCAATACCAGGCCTTCGGCGTACCTGAACTCGCCCAGAATCCGGACGTCGATTGCAGGCTCGTCGTTTCGCCGTACGCGGCTGTGCTCGCCCTCATGTTTCACCCGCGCGCCGCGATAGCAAACCTGAAAACGCTTGAGCGCGAGTCCGCCATGAAAGGCCCCATGGGCTTCTATGAAGCCATTGACCACTCGCGAACCTCAACCCCGGAAGGCAAAGGCGGCGTCGTTATTTATTGCTACATGGCGCACCACCAGGGTATGTCCCTCGCCGCGCTCAATAATTTGCTGAACGCGGATATTATCCGGCAGCGATTTCATTCCGACCCCCGCATCCGCGCCGTGGAATCTCTTCTCTACGAGCGCATTCCGCTGGCTCGGCTGCGCATCACCCAGCGGCGCGCCCCATCGCCCGTTACAGCGCGCAAGCCAATTGAAGGCTCCGTCGAACGCGTGGTGTCGTCGAAAACGACTCTCCCGCAGACGCTCCTGATGGGCAACGGCCGCTATTCCGTCATGCTCACAAATTCGGGCTCCGGCTATAGCCGCTGGAATCAGTTCGATGTCACCCGCTGGCGTCCCGACGCCGCTCTCGATCAATGGGGCACCTTCATCCTGCTGCGCGAAGGCCGCCCCAACGCTACCTGGTCCGCCACCTTGCAACCGTTTCCCAACGATAAGCGCGAGTCTTCCGTCAGTTTCTCCGCCAACCGGGCTGAGTTCCGCCGTGTCTTTGTCGGCATCGAATCCATCATGAAAGTTGTCGTGAGTACCGATGACGACGTCGAAGTCCGCCGTGTCGTTCTCCTCAACAACACACGGCGTCGCCGGTTTCTCGAAATCACTTCCTTCGCCGAACTCGCCCTCGCGCCGCCCGCCGCCGATGCCGGCCATTCCACCTTCAGCAAGCTCTTCGTTGAAACGGAATATGACGAAGGCGCGATCATTGCGCATCGCCGTTTGCGCGCTCCCGACGATCCTCCCGTCTGGGTCGCCCACATACTCGTCGGCGCTTCCGGCAACGTGGAATTCGAGACTAACCGCCAGACTTTTCTCGGCCGCGCGCGAACCATCTCAAATCCGGAAGCCCTCGGCAGATCTCTCAACGCCAGCGCCGGTGCGGTGCTCGACGCCGCCATGAGTCTGCGCTGCCGCGAAACCCTGGAGCCGCGCGGCAAACTGGAACTCTCTTTCCTAACGATGGCGGCGGCCTCCCGCGACGACCTGCTGAAGCTCATTGCCAAGTACCGGCGTCCCGAAGCCGTC
This sequence comes from Bryobacteraceae bacterium, assembly GCA_025928545.1. Classification (GTDB taxonomy): domain Bacteria; phylum Acidobacteriota; class Terriglobia; order Bryobacterales; family Bryobacteraceae; genus BOG-234. Next base: position 18,880 of record JAICJH010000040.1, read on the forward strand.
GCCCGTGTGCTCGAACTGGCCTGGACCCACGAGCAACTCGAATTCCGCCATCTTCAGATCGGCGCCGATACTGCCCACTGCTATCAACAATTGGCCGGTTATCTGTTTTTCCCCTCCACACCGCTGCGCAATCAGGGTTCTCGTCCCGTCCCCGCCACGGTGGGGCAGCGCGATCTCTGGGCGCTGGGAATCTCCGGCGATTTGCCCATCCTCACCGTTACCGTCCGTGAGCAAACCGGGCTGAAGTTGATTCGCGAAGTTCTCGCCGCGCATTCCTGGTGGCGTGCGCGCGGCTTCATGGCCGATCTCGTCATTCTCAATCAGGAAGCATCCAGCTACGAGCGTCCGCTGAACTTCCAGCTCCAGCGAACTCTCGATGCCCACACGCGCGAAGTCGGTACCGACCGCCCCGGCGGCGTTTTCCTGCGCGACTGGTCCGTCCTGACGGATGCCCAGCGCGCGCTTCTCATCAGCAGTTCCCGAGTCGTTCTCGCCGGTGCCCGCGGAACTCTCTCTCGCCAGTTGCCGCCGGTGCGGCCTCCCGCCCCGTTGGCGGATCCATTCATTCCGGCCGACATGATCTCCGAGGAACCATCTCTTCCGCTCCCTTTCCTCGAACTCAATTACTTCAACGGAGTCGGCGGCTTCTCGCAGGATGGCCGCGAGTACGCGATCTATCTCGGCCCCGCTACCATCACGCCAACTCCCTGGTCCAACGTCATGGCCACACCCGACTTCGGCTGCATGGTCACCGAGAGCGGCCTGGGCTATTCGTGGAATGCCAACAGCCAGCAAAACCGCCTCACCACCTGGCAAAACGATCCGGTGTCCGACCCGCAATCGGAAGTCATCTATCTTCGCGATGACGATTCCGGCAGAGTCTGGACTCCAACCGCCCTCCCCATCCGCGAAAACGACGCCTATCGCGCCCGCCACGGTCAGGGCTACACGGTGTTCGAACACAACAGCCACGCCATCGGGCAGGAGCTGACGGTTTTCATTCCCTTCGACGAAAAAGGTCCGCGAGAGCCCGTTAAGATTTACCGCCTGCGCCTGCGGAACGATTCTTCCCGGCAGCGCCGCATCACCGTCACTTACTTCGCCGAATGGGTGCTCGGCTCTCAGCGCGAAGCCCAGGCCCCCTACGTCGTCACTTCCTTCGAGGAAGAATCGGGCGCGCTTCTCGCTCGCCAGCGCTGGTCCCCCGATAGCCTCGATGCCATCGCCTTCGCCGCATCCATTCCGGCTGCCGCATCCCATTCGGGAGATCGCCGCGCGTTCCTCGGCCGCAACGGCTCCCGCGCCAATCCCGACGGCCTCAAAGCGGAACGCCTCAATAATTTCTGCGGGCCGGATCTGGACCCGGCCGCCGTCCTCCAGGTTCCCGTTGTTATTCCGATCGGCGGCGCCACCGAGGTCGTCTTCTTCTTGGGGCAAGCGCCGCGCATCGAGAGCATCCACGAAATTCTCGACAGCTTCCGCACTCCGGACGCAGTTGAAAAAGGCCTGGCCAACGTGCGCTCCTGGTGGAACGCGCGCCTCTCCACCGTCCAGGTGCAAACTCCGAATCTCTCCGTCGATCTCCTGCTCAACCGCTGGCTCCTCTACCAGACGTTGAGTTGCCGCTTCTGGGGCAGATCGGCACTCTATCAGTCGAGCGGCGCATTCGGTTTCCGCGACCAGTTGCAGGATTCCATGGCTCTGCTCGAGGCTGCGCCCGAACTGGCGCGCGCCCACATTCTGCTGGCGGCCTCTCGACAGTTCCATGAAGGCGACGTGCTGCACTGGTGGCATCCCGGCTCCGGCATGGGTGTTCGAACCAAATGTTCGGACGACCTTCTCTGGCTCCCCTGGGCGGTCGCGCACTACGTCGCTGTCACCGGCGATGCGAAGATCCTTGATGAACTGGTCGTCTTCGTGGAAGGTCCGCCTCTGCCCGAACACGAGATGGAGCACCTGCTGACCCCCGCTGTTTCCGGCGACAGCGCTTCGCTCTGGGAGCACTGCCGGCGTGCGATCGACGCCTCATGGCATCTCGGAGCCAACGGCCTTCCCCTCATCGGAAGTTGCGACTGGAACGACGGCATGAACCACGTCGGCAATGAAGGCCGTGGAGAAAGTGTCTGGCTCGCATGGTTCCTGATCGCGGTGCTTCACCAGTTTGCCGACCTTGCCGACCCCCGCGATTCCGCCCTCGCCGCCCAGTGCCGCGGACGCGCCACGCACCTGCACAGCGCCATCGAAGCTGCCTGCTGGGACGGCGAATGGTACCTTCGCGGCTTCTTCGACGATGGTTCACCACTCGGTTCTCATAAGAACACCGAAGCCCGCATCGATTCGCTTCCGCAGTCCTGGGCCGTCATTGCAGGTGGCGGCGACCCCGCCCGCGCACGCACCGCCATGGAATCCGCCAACCGTGAGCTGGTGAAAGATTCCGATCGCGAGGTGTTGCTGTTTACTCCGCCCTTCGATCACTCCGAGCCGCATCCCGGCTACATCATGGGCTATCCGCCGGGCATTCGTGAAAACGGAGGCCAGTACACGCACGGGTCGTTGTGGCTCGCGCAAGCGTGGGCCCGCATGGGCAACGGCGAACAGGCGGTCAGGCTTTTGCAGCTGATGAATCCCGTGGAGCATTGCCGCAACCCGCAGGATGTGCAGCACTATAAAGGCGAACCCTATGTCTCCGCCGCGGACGTCTACGCCAGCCCCCTGCAAACCGGCCAAAGCGGCTGGACCTGGTACACCGGCTCGGCGGCATGGATGTATCGCGTCTGGCTCGAAGAAGTGATCGGCCTCCGCCGCAGAGGCAAGACGCTGGAGATCAAACCGGCGATCCCCGCGAACTGGAACGATTTCAAGATCACCTACCGGTATGAGAATACGGAATACCGTATCGCAGTGCGGCGCGCCCCCCAATCTCCGAGAGTGGAACTGGATGGCACGGTGTTGCCCAACGGCGTGATCCCGCTCGCCGGTGGCGGCACACCGCACGACGTCGTTGTCTATGTTTGATCGCTACTAGCCTTACCGAGCCGCGAGCGTAAGCGACCGGTGTTCTGAAATCTTCTGAAGCCCTATCCGCCCCCGCGCTTCTTTAAAAACTTCTGCTTCATCCCCTTCATCACCCTCTCAGTAAAACTCCCGAACGGCTGATCCGTAGTCACGTAAGTCCACGTCGCCCCGCGCTCCAATCGGTCCGGATTCTGAAACTCCACCACACCCTCGCGCACATCCGCCGCCGCGAACGCCTCTGCAATTCCATCCTCGACGCACCGCTGAAAATCTTCATAGATCTCCCGCTCAGTGGTCAAGAACTTCAGCAGCGGATCTCCGCTCCCCCACGAATTCCAGATCACGCCCCCACGCAGTTCCGCGACATTTGCCAGATAATCGGCCCACACTTCATCGATCTTCGCCAGCGACACCGCACGTCCCGCGCGCTCCACCGCCTGCTCGCCTGCCGCTTCCACCAACTCGCGGTATTGCTCCGGATCCAGCATCGAAGCCACGCTCCACTCTGCCGAAAGCAAAACCTCACGCCGCATCGCATACATTTCCCGCCGATGATATTCGGTCGCGCAGTCGTACTTCCACAGCGTCTGCCGGATCTCCAGATTCTGACTCTCCGCCGTCCGCTGCACACTCTCGATATCCGGATTCTCCGCGATCCCGAACCGCACCAGCAAATCGTCATCCAGGCTCACAAAGAAGCGCGACATCCCCGGATCCCCCTGCCGCCCCGCGCGCCCGCGCAATTGATTATCGATGCGCCGCGCCTCATGCCGCGTCGTCCCGATCACATACAAGCCGCCCAGCGCCACAACCTTCGCATGCTCCGTTGGTGGATTCCCGCCCAGCAGAATGTCCGTCCCGCGTCCGGCCATGTTCGTCGAAACAGTCACCGCGCCCACAGCTCCGGCCTGTCCCACAATCTCCGCTTCCGCCTCGTCGTTCCTCGCGTTAAGCACCGAATGCGGAATACCCTCCTCGTGCAGCAGTTCGCTCAGTCTCTCGGATTCTTCCACGCTCGCAGTGCCCACCAGAATCGGACGCCCGCTCACGTGCACGTTGCGAATCTCTTCCACAACCGCTAGCTGCCGCGCATCTTTATCCCGATAAACCACATCTGCCAGATCCTGCCGGATAACCGGTTGATTCGGCGGAATCACCGTCACCGGCAATTTATAAATGTTCCAGAATTCATCTGCCTGAGTTGCCGCGGTGCCAGTCATCCCGCATACCCGCTGATACATCCCACACAGGCTCTGCACCGTGATCGACCCGAGCACACGCCCCTGCGTCTTCAGTTGCAGCCGCTCCTTCGCCTCCACCGCCGCGTGCAGGCCGGCGGGCCAGCGCCGATTCTGCGCGATCCGGCCCTTGAATTCGTCCACCATTTCAATCGCGCCGTCTTTCACTACATAATCCACGTCGCGACGCAGCAGAGCGTGCGCGTGCAGCGCGTCCTGCGCCGCTGTCAGCACGCCGAGATTCTGCTCGTCGAACAGACTCCCGCATCCAAGTAATGTTTCCACGCGCTCAATCCCGGCATCGGTCAGCCGCACGTTGCGCGCGTAGTCGTCGAGCGAATAATGAACATGCAGGCGCAGCCCCGTTACAATCGAATCCATCCGGTAAGCCAGCGCGGAATCTTCCGGTAATCCGCCGGCGATCACCAGAGGGATGCGCGCCTCGTCGATCAGAATCGAATCCGCCTCATCGATGACGGCAAACGCAAACGGCCGCTGCACCATTTCGTCCACGCGCCGCGCCAACCCGTCCCGTAGATAATCGAACCCCACCTCATTCGCGGTCGCATAGGTGATGTCGCAAAGATATGCCGCGCGCCGTTCGCTGGCGGACATGTCCTGCGAAATATTTCCCACCGTCAGCCCGAACCACTCATAGACCGGACGCATCCAGGCAGCATCGCGCCGCGCCAGATAATCGTTGGCGGTCAGAACATGCACGCCGCCCCCTTGCTGCGCGAACCACACAACTGCCGGAACTGCGGCCAAAGTCTTGCCTTCGCCGGTTTGCATTTCGGCGACATCGCCCCGTTGCAGCGCCAGGGCCCCGAGTATCTGGACGTCGAACATTCGAAGCCCCAGCAGCCGTTCCGCGACCACCGCGGTCAGCGCGAACGTGTCGACCATCTCGGTCCTCGCCCGCGCGCGCAATTCCGCATCCGAGAGCTTGCCGAACTCGTCCCGCAGCTTCGTGATTGCGCGCAGCCGTTCTTCGGACTCGTGATCCCCCAGCCCAAGAAATTTAAAAAAAGTTTTTAGAGCCAACACCTGCCTCCATTTCCGCACACGCACAGCTCTTCCCTCGGCATGCATGCCTTCCTGACCGAACTGCGACTGTTCAGGAACGGCGCCGAATACCTGACGGCGGCAAAATTAAACGTGTACAGGAGGAGGTAATTGATAGAAGATAGCGGTATCCGGCCCGGATCTGACAACAGCCGAATACTCCGCAGGGAGCACCACGCGGCGTCGCGAAGCCCGGAAGGCCCGCGTAACGAGCGCTTCCTGCTGTTCGGCGCGCGGCGCGCGTGTCCGGCAAACCTGCTCGAACGCGGCAACCACCCGCACCGAAGGCATCGCAGCCTGCGTCGCAAGCAACGCAAGCATCGCGGCGAACACCAGTCTCACTGCAGCCCGTGCCATCTGATCAGAGTGTCGCACAAAAAACGATGGATCGCTCCAGACCTGTGCTGAAGCGCCGATTCAGAACGGTCGCCGCGCTGCGAAAGCTCCGGCGCTAAAAGCTTCCCGAACACTCGCGCCGGACGCACTTCGGGCACCAGCCCTTTGAGCGACATATACCGTGCAAATCCCGGCCACTTAAACAACCCCCGCCCGTCTGTTAACTTGGGTGTTTCGGCCGTCACGCGGTCGTGGGAACAGGAATGATAACGGAAGTCGAAGCGGCCACCTTATTGCGCGACCTCGAATCGTTCCGGGTCGAACGCACCGTATCGACGGGCGACATGGCGAAGTTCAGCCAGGCGATCTGCGCCTTCGCCAACGATTTGGCGAACTCGCGAATGCCCGGATTTCTGTTCGTGGGAGTCGACGATTCCGGGGACCCTTCCGGCCTCCATGTAACCGACGAGTTACTTCGCAACCTGAGCGGACTCACCGCGGACGGCAACATTTTGCCGGCCCCCGCAATCACGGCTTACAAAATATCACTACCCAATGCCTCCGATGTTGCAGTCGTCGAGGTGCAACCTTCCGATCTGCCGCCCGTACGGTATAAAGGCATTACTTACGTCCGGCGAGGTCCGCGAAAAGCCATCGCCAATCTGGCGGAAGAAGCGCTGCTGGTGGAACGTAGAACTGCAGCCGCCCGAACTTTCGACGCACAACCGTGCCTCGGTGCGACTCTTGACGACCTTGCTCTTGAGTTGTTTACCAATATTTATCGTCCTCAGGCGGTAGCTGCGGAAGCCATTGCCGAGAACCATCGGACAATCGAGATCCAACTCGCTTCTCTGCGCTTTTTTGATCTTGGCCGAAATTGCCCCAGCTATGCCGGCATCATTCTTTTCGCCAAAGATTTGCTTGGTTGGTTGCCCAATGCATATGTGCAGTATGTCCGGTTTGCAGGAACCGGCATGGATTCTGAAGTTCTTTCCGAGAAGCAATTTGCCGGTGATCTCCTCACTGTCGTCCGGGAACTCGTCACTTTTGTCGGCGTGATTATTTCGGCCCGCCCGGTACGACGGTCGGCGCTGGAAGAACAGATGGTTTCCACCTATCCGGAGGCCGCCATCCGCGAATTCCTGATGAATGCTATTCTGCACCGTTCCTACGAGGCCCCGGCCCCGATCCGCTTTTATGAATACAGCGACAGGATCGAAATTCAGAATCCCGGGCCACTCTACGGACTGGCTCGCCCCGAGAACTTCCCGGCACAAACGAGCTACCGCAATCCGGTGCTTGCCGAGGCGATGAAGACTCTCGGTGTGGTCAACCGTTTTGGCCGCGGTGTGATCCGGGCGCAGGCGGTCCTTCAGCGTAACGGCAATCCTCCAGCCGGGTTCATCTTCGGCGAAATGTTCTTCGGCGTCACTATCCGGGCCTGTCTATGAAGAAAATCGCCTTCTTCAATAACAAAGGAGGTGTCGGCCAGACCTCTCTCGTATATCACCTGGCCTGGATGTTTTCGGATCTCGGTCACCCCGTCCTCGCCGTGGATCTTGATCCTCAGGCCAACCTTACTGCGATGTTCCTGGACGAGGACCGCCTCGAAGAGATCTGGCCGGATTCGGGCGAACATGCCACGACCATCTATGGCGCGCTCGATCCCATCCTGAAAGGAATCGGAGACATTGCCCCTCCCCCTGCGGAGATGATCTTACCTTCCGGATTGTTCGGCACCACACTCGGTCTGATCCCCGGCGACCTCGGTCTTTCCAGATTCGAAGACAATTTGGCGGACGCATGGCCGCGCTGTCACAATGCCGACGAGGGCGCATTCCGAACCATGACTGCATTCCACAGGCTGATGGAAGCAATGGCGGGAGACTGGGCGCAAGTCGTCCTGATCGATATCGGTCCCAATCTCGGCGCGATCAATCGCGCGGCCCTGATCGCGTGCGATTACGTTTGCATGCCGCTCGGTCCGGACCTTTACTCTTTGCAGGGTCTGAAGAATGTGGGCCCCAGGCTGAGGGATTGGCGCGGGACATGGGCTGAACTCGTCCACAAGGCTCCGCGCGGCCTGTCTTTGCCCGCGGGTTCCATGAATCCTCTGGGATACGTCGTTATGCAGCACAGTATGCGCGACACTCGGCCAGTGAAAGCTGACCAGCGTTGGATGAATCGCATTCCTCCGGTCTACCGCACTGCGGTTCTGGCCGAACCGGAGTCCCCGTCTTCGGTTCGGGTGGAAGACGATATCCATTGCCTCGCACAACTCAGGCACTATCGCAGCCTCATGCCTCTCGCCGTGGAGGCCCATAAGCCGATGTTTCATCTCAAACCCGCAGATGGTGCAATTGGCGCTCACTCCGACGCGGTAAACGATTGTAGGAATGAGTTTGTTCGCCTTGCGACAATGGTCGCGGAGATCGCTGGCGTTACGCTCATGCGGAATTAGATTGGCACCCCGGTAATCCTCTTTCACCCCACCGTTTGCGCCCACCCCGAAAATGCCGGTCACAAAAGCATGCGACATCAGCCACAATAGTCAAGTGCGGCGACGGAGCGAATGATGAAATCCCTCACCGCCCTGCTCGCGCTCTCACTCGGCATCGCGGCCCCAGCAAGATCGGCACCAGTTGCCTTCAGTCCGATCGGGCGTCTTCTCGCAGACGCGCAGGTTGTCATTGTCGGAACTCTTCAGAGCCAAACCCGCTTGGGAGACATGTCCATATTGACGATCGGCGCTGTTCGAACAATCAAAGGTCCCGCAACGCCCGGCGCCATCATCAACACGACATGGCTGGCTCCACCGCCCCAATTCTCCCTCGATTCGTTAACGGGGATGACGGCATTGTGGTTTCTCAAGAACACGAACTCCGGCAACAACTGGACGGTGCTTCCTCTCCTGACTGGCAGTGATGTGCCCTTCTCGAGCGCCGTGCTTAGAGTGCCCGTCGAAGCTCCTCCCTTAGGCAGCCGGGTATCGACGCCGGAGGATAAGCTGCTGGCCGAAATCACAGCCACCGCTCAGGTTCCCGCCATGTCGAAGGATGCTTCTCTTTTCGTGGTGATGCGCAGCATCAATGATCTGACTTCGCCGCTTCTCGATACGTTCTGGGCGAGACAATTGTCATCGCCCGACCCGGCGGTGAGCCATGAAGCTCGCGTATTTCTCCTCAAAAAAGGCATCTCAGAACAAATGACAGCGTTTGACGGAACGGACCCCGGCGCTTTGGATGCGCAAAGTGTCAGCTTCCTTTCAATTGCAATTTGTTCCTGGAGAAGCACTGACGAAGCGGGTATAGCTGCACTCGGCAAGTTGTCCCAGGCGCCATATCCGGATACCCTTCGGTCTTGTGCCGCGCATGCGCTGAGCGACATTCACACGGAGAACGCGCTGCCGTTCCTCAGGTCGCTGCTCGATGATGTGGGTCGGGAACGACGCTATTCCGCGGTAACGGGTATCGCGGCCTACGCGGCTGGCCTGCCGGTTCAGCGGGACACAGATAAGGCCGATGTAGAGTGGCTGCGTCCGGCCCCCGGCTCCGGTGTGCCTGCGGAATACCTGCAACACGATCCGGCGTTGAACGATTTTTACAAGGATGAGCAAACTTCTATTTCCTACTGGAAAACCTGGCTGGATAAGCGCCGACCCTGATTGGAATGCGGTCCACCCACCCTTTCCGCCCAGCCCAAAAACCCGGTGACAACGAAATTTCGCCTCTATTTCCTTTCCCCTCAACGCGCCCTCGGTTTTTCAGCCCCGAAACTATTGACACGCCATCTACCCTGAGTGCAGAGGTAGGTATAACGACATGGCAACAGCAGCACAAGCAGCCGCGAACGCAGTGAACGCCCAGGCTTCCACCGGGCCCCGAACCGATGAGGGCAAAGCTGTCTCATCAAAAAACTCCGTCACACTCGGACTCTTCTCCGGCGACTTCGTTCGTGTCGGCGAAGAGTCCATCTACGCAACTCTGGCGATCGCTCTCTCCCGCGACCTCGCGCCCGTTGGCACACTCGAAGACATCCTCGCCAATGAAATTCTCCGCGCCACCTGGCGGCTACGCCGTTGCGGCGAAGTCGAGTCAAACCTCGTGATCCGCCTGAGCGATGACGAAAATTACACTCTCGATCCGATGGAATCCGGCAACGCCGCCATCGAAAAAATTCAGAACTCCGTCGATCGCGCCCGCTCCCAGGCCCATCGCCTGCTCCACAGAGCGACCGCCGAACTCCGCAAACTCCAGACCGAACGCCAGTATCGCGCCGAAACCGCGAAACCCGAAACCGCCGCGGCGTCCTTCGGTCTCGCCAACCGCCCCTGTGTCGCAAAAGCCGTCCGAACCCCAATTGCGTCAACAAAACAACCCGTTGCACAGCGAACCCAATTTCCCCTTCCGCCGGAACCGGCGAGCACTCTTCCTTGCTCCGTCGGCGCCCCCGATTTTCGAAATATACTGGATTTTATTGCAATGCCGACCGGAAATTAGCCATGAAATCGATCCTTCTTGCGCTCCTGGCATGCGCATTATCCGCGCAGACGTTCGACAGCGTTTCCATCAAACCTTTTACACCGCAGGACGAGGAGGATTCCGCCCCCGCGCGTGAACCCGGCGCCATGCTCTACAGCAACATCTCCCTCAAGCTTCTGATCACCGCCGCCTGGGGTGTCCGTCCCGATCAGATCGCCGGCCCGCCTTCGCTCGATACCGAACGCTACGATATCGTCGCCAAACCCCCGGCCACTGCCACGAAGGATCAGATTCCCGTCATGCTGCAAAATCTTCTGGCCGATCGATTTCACCTCGCTGTTCATGTGGAAGAAAAACCGCGCGTCGGCTACGCTCTGACTGTCGGAAAGGACGGCCCGAAGATCAAACGCACCAAAGTCGTAACTGGAGCCGACTTCAGCGTGGCGCCAGACCACATCGATATTGCCGGCGCGACAGTCCCGGCCTTTGCCGGAATGCTCGCGTCATTCCTCGGCCATCCGGTGGCGGACCAGACCGGGATTGCAGGTACCTGGGATTTCAGGCTGAACCTCACCATGGCGGATCTGAAGGCAGCATCGCCCTCCGTCTTCACGGCGATTCAGAACCTCGGGCTCAATCTCGAAACCCGCGCCACCACAACGAGGTACTTAACAGTTACTCAACAATAAAGGCTTTTATCGGCGTGCACCGGCGTTCATCGGCGGCCATTATTGCTTTTCCGCGGCCAAAGCCTTTTTCCCCGCGGCCAGCACTTTAACGATCGCGTCGGCATCGAAAACGCTGCCGCCCCACGTTCCACCGCTGGCATCCTGAAGCGCAGCCCACAGCCGCGTATCTTCCGGCAGATCTTTATCGGCGGCAAGATCCGGCCGCGAATCGCGCGCCGCCAGAATCGCTGTGCCTGCCTCCACACCCGAAACCTTACCGCCCTCGCCGACCAGATTGACACTCCCATGAAGCCCAACCCGATCAATCACAATTTCGATCATGTCGCCTTCCCGCAGCTTGCCGATCGGGCCACCCGCGAGAGCTTCCGGCGACACATGCCCGATGCACGCGCCTGTCGAAACACCGCTGAAACGCGCATCCGTCAGCAGGCTCACGTGTTTTCCGAATGGCAGATACTTCAGTGCGGAGGTCAGTTGGTAAGTCTCCTCCATGCCCGCACCCATGGGCCCGCGGCAGATGAGCACCAGGATATCGCCCTTCTCGATCTTCTTCGCCTTAATCGCCGCAATAGCATCCGGCTCGGTGAGGAAAATTTTCGCCGGCCCGGTCTTGCGATACACCCCATCGGCATCCACCACCTGCGGATCGATGCCCGTCGCCTTCACCACGGACCCTTCCGGTGCAAGATTGCCCGCCGGGAAGCACGTGGTCGCAGTCATGCCGTGTTTAGCCGCCGAATCCGGCGAATGAATCACCCGGTCCGGATCCACCCGATCGCGTTCCAGCAGCAGTTTACGCAGCGTGTGACGGCGTTCGGAATCTTCCCACTCATCCAGCTGTTGGTCGAGCGTCATACCGCCGACAGTGATCGCCTTCGTCTCAAGCAGGCCCGCACGCCGCAAATGCAGCATCGTTTCCGGAACGCCGCCCGCCAGGAAAACATGGATCGTCGCGTATGGTCCATTGGGCATCGCGTCCACCAGGCGAGGCACCTGACGGCTGATCCGCGCCCAATCCTCGGCGACTGGCCGTTGCAGGCCCGCCGAGAACGCAATCGCGGGCGTGTGCAGAATCAGATTCGTGGATCCGCCGAATGCCGCGTGCGCCACCATCGCGTTGTGCAGCGCAGCATCGGTCAGGATGTCGCGCATCTTTGTGCCGCGCTTTTCCATTTCCATCAGCGCATGCGCGGAACGCTTCGCCATATCGAGCCAGATTGCGTGCCCGGAAGGAGCCAGCGCCGAATGGCTCAGCGACATCCCCAGAGCCTCGCCCACCACCTGAGCGGTCGCAGCCGTTCCCAGAAACTGGCATCCGCCGCCCGGAGACGCACAAGTGCGGCAACCCATGTCGGACGCATCTTCCAGACTGATCTCGCCGTGAACGTAACGCACGCCGATGGATTGAATCCGCCCCGCGTCCTCTCCCTGTTCCGGCAGCAGCGTCACCCCGCCGGGCACCAGAACGCATGGCAGATCGTGCATTGCCGCCAGTGCCATCATCATCGCGGGCAGGCCTTTGTCGCACGTCGCCACCCCCAACACGCCGCGCCGTGTCGGCAGCGAACGGATCAGACGGCGGAAGATAACCGCCGCGTCGTTGCGGTACGGCAGGCTGTCGAACATCGCAGTCGTACCCTGCGAGCGCCCGTCGCATGGATCGGTGCAATAGCCGGCAAAAGGAATCGCCCCGGCGGCCTTGAACTCCTGCGCCGCGGCTTCCATCAACAGCCCCACTTCCCAGTGGCCCGTGTGATAACCCAGTGCGATTGCGGTGCCGTCGGCGGCGCGGATACCGCCGTGCGTCGAAAGGATCAGGTACTCCTTGCCCCCCAAAGCCGATGGATTCCAGCCCATCCCGGCATTCTGACTAAGCCCGAAAAGGTCTCCGGAAGGCCGTTCGCGAAGCATTTCCGGGGTGAGCGGCAAAGAGCCCGCGGGCCCTTTCGCCCGCGTGGGTACATCGAAAAGTTTATTTGCCATCTAAGCCATTGTCCCGCCATCGATGAAGACTATGGAACCGGTGACGTAACCAGCCTCTTTCGAGGCCAGGTAAAGCACCAGATCGGCCATCTCATCCGGGCGTCCCAGGCGTCCAACGGGCTGCCGCGCATTGATCTCAGCCGTGATCTTCTCGACCTCATGACTGTGGTATTTGGCTATATAGCCTTCGACGAAAGGTGTGTCGGTTGTGCCTGGGGAGATCGCATTGACCCGTACTTTGCCTGCATATTCGATTGCCAGTTGTTTGGTCATGGCATGCACGGCGCCCTTGGAGGCGCTGTAGGCGAAACGGCGGCGGAAGCCCTTCACAGCGGCGCACGAACCAATATTGACGATGTTGCCGCCAGAGGCGATCAACAGCGGGATGGCCGCCCGGGTGACATAAAACGTTCCTTCCGCGTTGATGCGCATGATTCGCTGGAAATCTTCCGTAGTGGTCTCTTCCACGCTCGCCACCAGCCCGATACCGGCGTTGTTCACAAGGATATCCAGCTTCGGCAGCGCGGCAAAAGCCGCATTCACGGCGGCTTCATCCGAGATATCGAGCTGAATGGCGCTCGATCCGGGAAGCTCTGTGGAAAGCTGGTCCGCGCGCTCCTTATTAACGTCGGCGATAATCACCTTCGCTCCCGACCACGTGAATCGGCGGCAAATTGCCTCCCCGATTCCACTCGCGCCACCTGTTACAAGCGCGGTCAGTCCATCCAGACGAAAAGGTTCTCGATTGTTCATTATGTTTTAACGGTAGGTTTAACTGCGGGTTTAAATGCTGAGTATACTAATGGATTCCATGGCAAACCAGACCAGCACCAACCTCACCGGAAAAGTTGCATTGATCACAGGCGGCAGTCGCGGCCTGGGCAGGGCGATGGCGCTCTCCCTCAGCGCCGCGGGAGCCACCATAGCGCTCGCGGCCCGCGATGCCGAAAAGCTGAATTCCGTGAAGGCCGAAATCGAAGCTGCCGGAGGCAAAGCGGCTGCCTATGTAGCCGATGTTGTCGACGAGGCCAGCGTCGAGAAGCTCCAAAAGGACATTACAGCCGAGCTTGGCGCCGTGCAGATCCTGATCAACAACGCCGGCATGAACATCCGCAAGAACCTCACGGAGTTCACTCTGGACGAATGGAACAGGGTGCTGGATACGAATCTGACCAGCGTTTTCCTGCTTTGCCGCGCGTTTGTTCCCGCGATGAAGGGTACCGGTTATGGCCGCATCCTGAACATGACCTCCATCATGAGTCACGTCTCGCTGCCGGGCCGCGCCGCATACTCGTCGAGCAAAGCCGCCCTGCTGGGTCTGACGCGTGCGCTCGCCCTCGAAGTGGCCGATCAGGGTATCACCGTCAACGGCATCAGCCCGGGGCCGTTCGGCACCGAAATGAATACGCCGCTCATGCAGAATCCGGAACTGAACGCCCAGTTCGTGGCCAACATCCCGCTGGGCCGCTGGGGCAAGGTCGAAGAGATCGGCGCACTGGCCTGCTACCTCTGCTCGGAAGACGCCGGCTTCATCACCGGAACCGACATCCTGATCGACGGCGGCTGGACCGCGAAGTAGCCTCTGCCGTTTTATGGCAGAATACTTTCGTGCTTCGCTCCATCACCCAGAGTAAAGAATGGAAGCTCTTCGCCGCCCTGTGGCACGCTGACCCCGGCCTCGCCGCCGGTTGGTGGGCCGGCGTAGTTCTCCGCGGAATCCTCCCCGTCGCGTTCGCGATCTCGATGGGCGTTCTGGTGTCGGCCGTTCAGCGCGGCAATCCATTGGTTGGCCCGCTGACTCTCGCGGGCGCCATCTTCGTCCTGCTTCAGGTGCTCGGTCCGATCCACCGTGCGATCAGTTCCAATATCGGCGATCGCACCGCGGCCTGGCTTTACGACCGCCTCACGGAAGCCTGCGTCAGACCGCCCGGTATGGGCCACCTCGAAGATCCCGCGCTCACCGGCGATCTGACGGCTGCCCGCGATTTTGATCTCGGCATGACCGGCCCGCCTCTTTCCATCTCGATGGATTTCATTTCCTCAGGATTGATCGAAATGATCGGCGGCGTAGCCTCCGCGTTAATTGTTGCCCGTTACGCATGGTGGGCTGCCGCTTTGCTCGCGGGCGCCTGGCTTGCCACTCACTGGTTCCTGCGGGAAAGCGCGGTCTGGTTCGACCGCAACACCGATGAGGTTCGCCGCGCGCAGCGGGATGCCGACTACGCTTATCGCCTCGCCGTCGACCCGCCCGCCAGCAAAGAGCTCCGAATGTTCGGTCTGGCGGGGTGGGCAATTGAGCGGTTCATCGCCCGCCGCACGCGCCTGCATGAACTGCAATATCAAGCCACGCGCCTGCGCGAGCGCCCCGTGATCTGGTGCATGCTGCTGGTGGTCTCCTCCAACGTGCTGGTCTTCTGGTTACTCGCGCTGGCCACCGCCGATGGCCGCATCACCCTCGGGGAAGCGGTTGTTTATGTACAAAGTGCGGTCGGTGTCTCCCTGATTGCTTTTGGAGGCTTCAGTTGGGCACTGGACGGGGCGGCAGCGCCCGTGGCCGCTGTGATGCGCCTGGAACCTGCCATGCGTCCCGCGGGTGCGCTGGTTTCCGGCAACCGCGTCGCGGCCGGCACTCCGGCGCACGAAATCCGCCTCCGGGATGTCACGTTCGCCTATCCTTCGGCGGCAGCCGCTTCTCCCGTGCTGGACCATTTCGATCTCACCATTCCGGCGGGATCGTCCCTCGCCATCGTAGGGCAGAACGGCGCAGGCAAAACGACGCTTGCCAAGTTGCTCTGCCGCCTGTACGACCCGCAGTCGGGCGCCATCGAAATCGACGGTGTGGATCTTCGCGATTTCGATCTGGCTTCATGGCGTTCCCGCGTGACCGCCGTTTTTCAGGATTTCATTCGCTTCGAACTGCCCATGCGCGACAATGTGGCTCCCACGGGCGCTCCCGACGACGTGATTCACGCTGCCCTCGAATCCGCCGGTGCGGCGAACCTCGCATCGCTCGATACCATCCTGGCGCGCGGCTACCAGGACGGCACCGATCTTTCCGGCGGCCAGTGGCAACGCGTCGCCCTCGCCCGCGCACTGGCTGCCGTGAAACTCGGGGCGGGCGTCATCCTGCTCGACGAGCCCACCGCCCAACTCGACGTGCGCGGAGAAGCCGAAATCTTCGAACGCCTTCTTGCCGCCACCCGGCACTGCACCACGATTCTGATTTCGCATCGCTTCTCCACCGTTCGCCATGCGGATCGGATTTGCGTGCTGGAGCATGGCCATGTCGTCGAACTCGGTTCGCACGATGAACTCATGGCGCAAGGTGGCCGCTACCGGACGATGTTCGATCTTCAGGCCCAGCGTTTCCATGTCCCGGAAGGAGAGGAGGGCACAACCTATGAAGTCCTCGCCTGACCTGCCCGAAAAAAAGATCGCCCCTTTGCCACCGGCGCTCTCCTCCATGTGGCGTCTTTGCCGGCTGGGCTACCGTCACGAACCGCGTTTAATGCTCGTGGCCTTCGTGCTCTCCCAGATCGCGGCCATTCCCGATGCGCTGCTGGCCTTGTGGCTGATGCTGCTTGGAAAAGGCGTCATCGATCACCGGCCCGCAATGGTGCGTTGGGCCGCCATCGGCCTCGGCGTCTCCACCGCCGCCACCTGGTTTCTCCGCACCATCGGAACACGGGTGCAGCGCCGCTTCCGCGACAAAGTGACCATTGCACTGGAATCGCACGTCGCCAGTCTCCAGGCAACCATCGCGACCATTGCCCATCAGGAGCGTCCGGAATATCTCGACCGCCTCTCCATGTTGCGCAATCAGGTGTTTGTGCTCGACCACATGTATATGTCGCTCTTCTCCACGCTGGGCTGGATTCTCCGCCTGGGCGTGACCATGGCGCTGCTGGCTTCCGTGCATCCGGCACTGATCGGACTTATTCTGTTCGCAGTCCCCACGGTGCTGACCTCAACCTGGCGACCGGATGTGGAGCGAGCCGCGCAGGAGAAGGGCGCGCAGACCAGCCGCTTATCGCGCCATCTGTTCACCCTGGCCACCACGGCACCCCCGGGTAAGGAAGTGCGCGTCACGGGAATCGGGGAGCGGCTGGCTGCCGATCGCCGGGCCGCGTGGGAACGATGGTATGGGCCGGTGGCTGCGACGCGCTGGGGCTCGGCCTGGTGGCATGCCCTCGCCTGGGCGATCTTCGGCCTTGCGTATGTCGGCGCAGTCGTCTTCGTATCGTCCGTGCTGCGCGCACCGGCCAGCGCCGTTCTGCTGGTGCTTGCGGCAGGCGCGCGGTTATCCGCATACATCGGCGCGACCGTTGGTGAAATCGGCTTTCTGCGCGGCTTCTGGATGGATGGCTCGCGAAGACTCGCGTGGCTGGAAGACTATGCGGCCGAGGTGGAAGCCTCTGGCGATTTGCCTGTTCCGGCAAGTCTTCAGCGCGGCATCCGCCTGGAGCACGTGTCGTTCGCGTATCCCGGCACTTCCCGCGTTGTTCTGGACGATGTTTCCGTGAACTTGCCCGCTGGTGCTGTCGTCGCGATCGTCGGAGAAAACGGGGCAGGGAAGACGACGATGGTGAAATTGCTGGCGAAGATGTACGAACCAAACGCCGGCTCCGTTTTCATCGACGACACGCCTCTCGCACGCATCCCAGCCACCGGTTGGCGTGAGCGGCTGGCGGGCGCGTTTCAGGATTTCTTCCGCTTCGAATTCCGCGCGGCGCACACCGTCGGTCTGGGTGATGTTCCGCGTCTGGATGATCGCCCCGCGGTGTCCGCGGCAGTGGATCGTGCCGGCGCCCACGACGTGATTTCGCGCCTCTCATCGGGTCTGGATACGCAACTGGGTCCCACATGGCCGGATGGAGCCGAACTGTCGTTCGGCCAGTGGCAGAAACTCGCGCTCGCCCGCGGCTTCATGCGCGATGAGCCTTTGCTGCTGATACTGGATGAACCGACGGCCGCACTGGACGCGGAGACGGAACACGCATTGTTCGAGCGCTACGCGGCGGCGGCTCGTGAGGCACGCCAATCCGGTCGCATCACGATTCTGGTTTCACACCGCTTCTCAACGGTGAGGATGGCGGACCTGATCGTAGTTCTCGACGGCGCCCGTCTCGTCGAGGTTGGGACGCACGACGACCTCATGACCAAAGGAGGCCAATATGCGGAGCTATATGGAATACAGGCCGCAGCCTACCGCTGACGTCGCGCTATTTTTTCGGTGCCGCGTAGGTCTTGCTGAAACCGTTTCGCGTGTTGGTCACGGTAAAGCTGCCGTCCGGCATGGCAGAAGCTTTGATCATGAAGGCCGGGCCGGTATGACCGCCCGCCGGTCCACGACCGCCGCCACCGCCGCGTCCACCCGAACCGCCCGCGGCAAACCCGCCGCCGCCACCTGCGCCCCGTCCACCGCCGCCGCTGCCACCGCGTCCGCCGCCGGCGCCACTTCCGCCACCGGCCCCTCGACCGCCGCCACCAGCCGGTGCGGGATTCACAAGCGAATTACCCAGCGCGATCGGATCTTCGATGTTCGCGATGAACCGGCTGCCGGGGTTGTTTTCAAGCCCACCGGTGTAAGACCAATGCAGCTGCCACAGATCTTCCAGACCGGGCGTGGTGTAGAGCACTTGATAGACCGGCAGCGCGCCGCCCTTGCGGGTTCCATTCGTCATCACCGCGACGCGCGGGTGGATCGCATGAACGAACACGGCCGATCCCGATTGATCCGTGCCGTGGTGCGACGTCATATAAAGATCGACGGTGCCGATCGGATTATTCGGGCACATCAACTCGCCTTCCAGGTTATACACGAAGTCGCCCATGTTGATCGTGCGGAACTTGCCGTACTGAATCACCATGCCAACCGACTGCGCGTTATCGAGGTCGGTATTTTCCGCCTGCTTCTTGAACGACGCACATTCCGGATTCGGCTTGCCCGCGCCCGGCGCTCCGGCGATCGGCTTCTTCAGTACCTCGCCCGCCGAGGTCACAACTTCCACGTTCAGACCTTTGATCGGAATCTTGTCGCCTGGCTTCACAACAGTGTGCGCGCCCGGACCTGCCGCATCCGTCATCGCCTTGTACATGGCGGCGAAACCGGCTACCTGCTCGCGGGTATCCTTGCTCACGCCGTGATCGATGAAGTGTTTCATCGGGATTCTTTTCGACAGGGCCTCGAAGCCGCCGACGTGATCCACATGGTAGTGGGTGGTGACCATGTAGTCGATCTGCTTGACTCCGGCTTCCTTCAAAACCGTCACGATTCGATCCACATCGCGGTCGCCGGGATTGCCGGTATCGAGCAGCATCGATTCGCCGGTAGGCGAGACGTACAGGGCGGCAAGTCCCCCTTCAACGTCGATGAAATACATGTCGAAAGGCTTGGCAGTCTGGGCGTGGACGACTGGCATGCAACACGCAATGGCTGCCAGAGCAGCGAATTTGATCTTCATGGGAACTCTCCTCTACCGATGCGAATGAATATTGTATACGATTCGCCCGAGCAGAGAGTTATCGCTGGGTACCATTGGAAAATGAGGGAACTTCTTGGCTCCGCCGCGTCGCGGGCGTCCCGTTATCTGGAAGAAATCCAGAACCGGCAGGTTCAACCATCCCGTGCGGCTATCGCCGGGCTGGACAGATTTTTGGAAACGATGCCGGGCGGGCCGACAGACGCCGGGACTGTCCTGAGCTTTCTCGATGACTTCGGATCACCCGCCACAGTCGGCATGGCAGGTGCGCGATTCTTCGGCTTCGTCATCGGCGGCGCGCTGCCCGCCACCGTGGCCGCGAATTGGCTTGCAACGGCATGGGATCAGAATGCCGGGCGCTTCGCCGCATCGCCGGTTGCCACCGTGCTGGAAGAAGTCGCTCTGGGCTGGCTCGTGGACGTGCTCCGCCTGCCATCCGAATGCGGCGCTGCCTTCGTGACGGGCGGCACGATGGCGAATTTTACGGCGCTGGCCGCGGCCCGCCACAGCGTATTGCAGGGCGTGGGCTGGAATGCGGATCGGGACGGCCTGTTCGGAGCGCCTCCGGTGCAGGTCGTAATTGGAGAAGAAGCCCATCCGTCTCTTACGAAGTCGCTCGGCATGCTGGGTCTCGGAAGGGAGCGCGTGACGAAGTTGCCGGTAGATGCGCAGGGCCGAATCATTGCGGAGCAACTGCCCGAATTACACGGACCCGCAATTGTCTGCATTCAGGCTGGCAACGTGAACACGGGTGCGTTTGATCCGGCGGGCCCCATCATCGAGTGGGCGCATGCCGCCGGAGCCTGGGTTCACGTGGATGGAGCGTTTGGATTATGGGCGGCGGCAAGTCCGGCGCTTGCGCATCTTGTGGATGGATACGCCGACGCTGATTCCTGGGCGACCGACGCTCACAAATGGCTGAATGTTCCTTATGACAGTGGGCTCGCCTTCGTCCGCGACCCGGCAATGATACGCGCCGCGATGAGTATTTCCGCGCCGTATTTGCCGATGGGTGAACATCGGGAACCCGGGCAGTACACGCCGGAACTGTCGCGGCGCGCCCGCGGCATCGAGATCTGGGCAGCGCTCAAGTCGCTGGGCCGCAGCGGGCTGGCGGAGCTGATCGAGCGCGATTGCCGCTGTGCGGAGCGGTTTGCGGCAGGGCTGGAAGGCTCGGGCTATCGAGTCTTGAATGACGTGGTGCTGAATCAGGTGCTGGTTAGTTTCGGTTCCGCTGAAAAAACCACGCGGGTGATCCGGGAGATTCAGGCGGATGGCACCTGCTGGTGCGGACCTACCATTTGGCAGGGACAGACCGCGATGCGCATCAGCGTATCGTCCTGGCGGACGAGTGAGGAGGACGTGGATCGCAGTCTGGCGGCGATCCTGCGCATAGCGCAAAGTGTCAACTGACGGCGAGAGCGGATCGCTGCGGCGGCGCAAGGGCCGGCTTCGCTTCGCCGACCTGCTGCCGCCACATCGCGTAATACAGACCCTTGGCGTCCACCAGCGCCTGGTGTGGACCGGATTCGACGATTCGTCCCCGTTCCAGCACGTAGATGCAATCCGCGTGCAGCACGGTGGAAAGACGATGCGCGATGAGAATTGTGATCGCGTCGCGGCTGTCGGCCACTGTCCGGATCGTATGGCTGATTTCTTCTTCTGTCAGCGAATCGAGTGAGGATGTCGCCTCATCGAAGACCAGCAGCTGAGGTTTTCGGAGCAATGCGCGGGCAATCGAAAGGCGCTGTTTTTCGCCGCCGGAAACCTTCACCCCGCCCTCGCCGATAACGGTGTCGAGGCCGCGATCAGCCCGCGCGAGCAGCGTCTGGACGGAGGCCTGGCGGAGTACGTCCATGCATTCAGCATCCGTCGCGTCCGGCTGCACGAATAGCAGGTTCTCGCGGATGGTACCGGAGAAGAGCTGAGCGTCCTGCGTAACGAAGCCAATCCGGCCACGTAGGCTGTCGATTGCGACCTCGTCTTCGGGAATGCCGTTGTAGTGAATATGGCCGGTCTGCGGACGATAAAGACCCACCAGAAGTTTGACCAGCGTGGTCTTGCCGGCGCCGGACGGGCCGACGAAGGCGATGGTCTTGCCACGGTTCACCGAAAACGAGATTTGCTGCAAAGCAGGCTGGGAGGCGGTCTGATGTTTGAAGCCGACATCGCGGAATTCGAGTGTGTCGAGTTCGGAGACCGGAATCGGATTGGCCGGCCTCGGCTCCGGCTTCATGGCCAGAATCTGCTCGAATGTCTGGAGCGAGACTTCCGTTTCGCGGTAGGTGTTGACGACGTTACCCAATTCCTGGAGAGGACCAAAGATGAAGAACGAATAGATGAACATCGAAAAGAACTGACCCACAGTGATGCGCAGCGTGAAGATCAGGTACAGCAGCATGAACAGGATGCTCGTCCGCAGCATATTGACGAAGGTGCCCTGGATGAAACTCAGGCTGCGGAGGTAGCGAACCTTCTTCAGTTCGAGCTTCAGAATCTTGGCTGTCGTGGAGTTGAGCCGCCCGATTTCCTGCTGGGCGAGGCCGAGACTTTTGACCAACTCGATATTGCGAAGGGATTCCGTGGTCGATCCCGCCAGCGCTGTCGTTTCCCGGACGATATCCCGCTGCACGGTCTTGATCTTGCCGCTCAACAGCGCGCTGAGCCCTCCCAGCATGGGAATGGTCAGCAGAAAAGCGGGGCCGATCGCCCAGTACACGGTTGCCGAATAGATCATTACGAACGTGACGCCGATGACCGTCGTAAACAGGAGATTGACCGCGATATTGATCAGCTTCTCCACATCGGTCCGAACTTTCTGGAGTTTGCCCAGAGTTTCGCCGCTGCGCTGATCTTCGAAATCGGCATAGGGGAGTTCCAGTGAATGACGGATGCCGTCGGCGTAGATTCGTGCGCCGACCTGCTGGGTGATCAGGTTGACGTAATAATCCTGAAAGTTCTTGGCCACGCGCGAAACGAAGGCGACCCCGACCGCCGCGCCCAGCAAAAGCGTGACGCCATGGATGAACTGGCCGCGTGTGTAGACGTTATGTTTCGTCGCGTAGTTGTCGATGATCTTTCGGAAGATCCAGGGATCCAGCATGGAAAAAATCTGGTTGATCGCAGCCAGAACGAGGGCAACTGCAACGAGGATCCAGTAGTCGCGGAGATAGCGATAGAGCGTATTCATTTATGTATTACTTAACGGTACGATGTTGAATTGTTCCACCGGGAAGCCGAGATCCTTCCAGACCGGAAAGCCGCCTTCCAGCGGGCGAACCCGTCTGACTCCGTGCCGCTTCAGGCGCAGGGCGGCACGCGCGCTCGAGACCTCATTGGGGCACGAGCAGTAGAGAATGACTTCGTTCTGCGTGATAGCGGGGACCAGTGCTTCCAGATCGTCGCCGACCGGAGTCAGCGAGCCGGGGATGCGGCCTTCCGCCTGTTCGAACTCGCTGCGCAGATCGACGATAAGGACGTTTTCGCCTTTATCGAGGCGGTGTTTCAGCTCGTTTGCAGTGATGCGGGCAATGTGCAGTTCGCGGTACACCCGCTGGCGCTGGAAGTACTTGAAGGCAACGTAGAGAATCACACTACCGGCGAGGAGTCCGATCAGGCCGGAACCGAGCCGTGCGAGAAAATACGCGACCAGTTCCAACTGGCCCCGGAACCACCAGCCGAGGAGGATAAACGTGCCGGACCAAAGGATCGAACCCGCTGCATCCATGGCAAGAAACATCCACGGACTGACCCTGAACATGCCCGCCATGGGAGGCGCGATCGTGCTGAGGCCGGGGACGAATTTGGCGAACAACAGCCAGTTGACTCCGTGCCTGCCATAGGTGACCTGCGTCTTTTGCACGCAGGTATCGGGTTCAAGCGAGATACGGCAGAACAGGTTCAGAATTGAGAAGCCGCGCAGGCGGCCGAGGAAAAACCAGAGGGAATCGCCCAAAAGCGAAGCCACCACAGCCAGTGACCACGCGAAGGCCAGGTTCATACGGCCCAGCCCGGCTAGTGCTCCGGCTGCGAGCAGCATCGGAGTGGAGGGTATCGGCAGACCGGACTGCTCTGCCAGCACGAAGGCGAAGAGCAGTGTGTAGCCGTGCCGTATTAGGAATTGGACTGTTTCGTTCATGCCCGCGCCAGGTAATTATGATGACGCAGGGAAAGCGGATGATTCAACTATTGGACCGGCTTCAGGGCTTCGCCCCGCAGGAGCGCGCCGGAGGCTTCCATGTGGCGCGCCCCGTCGGCGATCTTTACGACTGTCTGGCCGCTTTCCTGGGTTTCCGCCGCGCCGGTCCATTTTGTTCCTGCGCTTTGGACTGTGAGCGACGACAGTCTTAAACGTGGAGTGGCGTTGGCGATCGCGAAATCGAACTTGCCTTCTACGCTGTCCCAGGGGCTAACCGTGCCGATTTCCAGCTTGCGGCCGGTGAAACTGCCATCCGCCCGCAGGTTGGAAAGCAGGTCCGCGCCGATGCCCGAAGTTTTCAGGGCGGCTACTGCGGTGAGAGTCCCGCCTTGCCAGGGGAAATTGGCTAATGTGCCGGTTAATTCGTAGCGGGGCTGGCGGCCGGCCAAATGGATCACAGCGCTGCCGTTAAACGGCGCGTCGGCCACGCGTGCGGTAAGACCTGAGAGAGTGACATCCGTTCCATCCCACGCGACGTTGGTCCGGAGGTTCTTGAGCGGCATTCCGGCGACCGTCAGGGCAGCTGCCTGGATCACACCCTCCGCCCGCATATTCGTGAGCCAGCCCGGCTCGGGGACTCGGCCAAAATTGAAGGCGTAGACCAGCAGCCCGGCCCGCCGCAGAGCAGGGGTCAACATGGCTTCCAGGTCAGCGGCGTCAGTCGCGGGCAGAGAGATCCGGAAGCGGTGCGGATGTGCGGCCCCTGTCTCATAGCGATACTCGCCAGTGGCGGCGATGTTGCCAACGGTCAGGCTGATTTTTTTCAGGACGGCGCCGGCATCGTCGATGGTCGCATCCGCTTCCACAACGTGAATTGGCTGGGCGAAGGCTTCGAACGGAATGTCGGTGTCCTTCAGATGGATGTCGCCGGTCCAGCCACCGGAATTTGCGTAACGAAGACTGCCGCTCCAGACTCCCGCTGTTGCCAGACCAATCAACGGAGCACCGGCTACCGAAACCTGCCGCCGCAGAGATGCGATCGACATTCCGCTGCTGGTCAGAGATAACTTCATCTCCCCCGATGCCGTGTCGTAGTTGCCGTCAATGGCTGCGCTCTCACCGGCATCGTTGACGATTGATGTGGGAGAAAGAACGACGGAAGATCCGATAAACGCGATGTCAGCCCGGTTGATCTTCAGCGGGGGCGCTCCCTGAGCGGCCAGGGTTGCGTTGGAAACGCGAATCTGGCCATCCATGCCAGGATGGTCCGTGGAAGAACCGGAAGTCGAGTAGCCAACCGTACCCTGGGCGGTGCCATCCAAAATCAGATCGGGAGGAATGGCAATGCCGAGGTTGCGCGCGATGCCGCTGAGTGGCGCGACCGGGACACCATCGAGGCTGACGGTAGCGGCCCAGCGCGGGCGTCCCAGATAATCGGTCACCCTGTAATTAACGCCGATGGGCGACTGCTTGCCGGCGCCAGTCGCCTGCAGTTCCATCCTCTGATCGGGAACGTCGAGCGTGCCCCCGATGTTGAACGGCCACACGTTGCCGCCTGGCGGCAGTTGATTCCAGCCGTGGAGATCGGAGACGTTCAGGCGGCCGGTTATACCGATCTTAGACATGGGGCCCGCGAGGTGTGCGTCGCCCCAGACGTTGCCGAGCAGCTTCGAGCCGCCATTATCGAAGAGCGACATCACATCGCTCAACTCGCTCTTCTCCAGCTTGACGTCGAGTTCGAGTGAATGGTCCGAAGGATTCCATTGACCTTTGGCGACGAAGCTGCCGAAGCCATGCGAGGAGCGGTCCGTACGAGCGGGCTGCCCGCCGACGCGAATCTTCAGGGGGCCATTCGGTATGGAGGACGGGGAGAGATCGACATCGGTATCCAGAAGATAGTAGATGGATTTTGTGTCGCCGAACTTGAAATTGATGCGGCCTCCACTCATGTGGATGGCAGGAAACGAACCCACGGTAGTGGTCTGTTTTGAGTTGGCGCCCAGCCCGCCGACGCCGGTGGCTTTGGCCGCGAGCATAGTGAAATTCCAGCGCACGCCGACAGGGCCGTTGTCGACTCTGGTCAAATTCAGGCTGATGCCGGAGCCATTATTATCTTCGAGGCGGACGGATCCGACTGCCAGCTTTCCGCCGAGAAGCGCGATCAGGCTCGGCCGCGCGACAAGCGTATCCACGTAGGCGGCGGGTTCGGCGCCGATGGTTGAGTCTTCGCCGATTCTGACGTCGTTGATGGCAAAGCCGGGAGTTGGCACGATTCGGAATCGAACCTGCCCGATTTCAACTTTGCGACCCAGGCCGTTTTCCAGCGCTCGTTGTAAGTCGTCGCGATACATTCCCGCAGTCACTTTCGGCACGGCCCATGCGAACAGACCGAAGAGTAAAACGGCGGCCGCTACGGCGCGCGGCCATGTGAAGTAACGTTTCAAACGCGGGCGCCTTCCCGCACAAGCAAGTCGTGGTAGAGGTGTGGATCGTCGATGTCGTCCCGAACACCGGAATCGTTGGTGTCGATGTAATGGATCTCACCAGCATGCCGATCCATAACGATGTTGAGCTTCGATGTGGACGGTTCGGCGAGTATTTCCTGCGCAATTTCGCGACGGATGAGGACAGGATGCCCACGCTTGCCGGCATAGCGCGGAATGACTATGGGAGCTTCCGTCTCCAGCAGTTTCACGACGGTTTCGCGCGCGATGGCCGGGTGGTCGACCAGCGTGAAGAGGATGCGATCCGGCAGCTGGCCGATGGCTCGAAGACCAGCCTGGAGGGATGTCAGCATGCCTTCGCGGTAGTTCGGATTTTCGACTGCGACGACGGAACCGGGAGCACGCTTCATCAACTGTTCCGCCTGAAAGCCAAAGACGGCGAAGATGCGATCACCGCAAACAGCCAGCGTCTCCGCGAGCACTGAAAGAAAGGTTCCTCCGCGAAAAGGCAACAGAGCTTTGGGTTGTCCCATACGGCGCGATTCGCCGGCAGCGAGAATGATGGCGGCCGTCTTCAATTCGACCCGGCCCATTTCAGAACCGCTCACTTCAGCACGGCGCGGGAATGCTCGTCGGCGAAGATCGACTTTGATATCGTACGCCAGTTCCCGTCAGGAATCCGCCGCATCGCAATCATTTCCGCCGCAACCGAAATCGCGATTTCTTCCGGAGAAATGGCGCCGATTTCGAGACCCATGGGCGCGGAGACTTTATCGAATATGCTGCGCGGAAGTCCTTCCTTCTCCAGTTCCTTGACCACCGAAATCGTTTTGCGCTTACTCCCGATCATGGCGATGTAACGGGCGGGAGTGTTTACGGCCCAACGCAGAACGCGCATATCGTCACGATGGCCGCGGGTCACGATTACGATGTAGGTGGATTCGTTGATAGCCAGAGTCGGAAAAACCTCTTCGTATTCGGCGGCGTGAACTTCGGCCGCCTCGGGGAAGCGTTCTTTACTGGCGAATGCCTCGCGGTTGTCAATTACGGAGACGCGGAAGCCGGCGAGGTCCAGCACTTTCGCCAGGCTTTTCGAAATATGGCCGCCGCCGAAAATGAGAGCCGCGGGCTGAGGTGAAATGCATTCCACAAACACTTCCAGTTGGCCTCCGCAAATCAGGCCATTGTCATAAGCCGCATCCTGGCCGAGGCTGAACGACATGTTGCGCGGCTTGCCGGTTTCCATGACTTCGCGGGCAGCATTCCAGACTTCCGCTTCCACGCAGCCGCCGCCGATAGTTCCGACGAGCGAGCCATCCTCGCGTACCAGAAGTTTGGCCGATTGAAAACCGGGTATGGAGCCGCGCACCTGGACGATGGTTGCCAGGGCACATTTCTGTCCCGAGTTCCGCAGGCGCAGGAGTTCGTCAAAAACGTCCATTCCCATCAATTATAGCGGGTGGGGGATTTATAGAATGTGAATACCTCTGTGTCCTTAACTCCGATATTGGATCTGGCTCAGGAACCGCCGACGCCGCCGAAGTCGCGGTTCCGCGTGTTACGGCTGGTTCTGTATGCATGTATTGGCGCGGCCATCGGGGTGATGGCTCCGGACGGATTCGGTGCGGGGCTGCCAGGCTTCAATGGGTTGTTATGGTTTCCGTTTCTCTATATCGCGATCGCAATACATGAACTGGCCCATCTGGCCGTAGGCAAGCTGACAGGCATGCCACCGGGCGGCTTGATTGTAGGTGGATTCGTTTTGATGAAGTCCGGCGATCGGTGGAATTTCCGGTTCGATCGCCAGCGCATTTTTTCAGGCGGCATGGCGATTCCGCTGCCATCGAAACACTCTTTTCGGATTGACGCATTTGCATGGATGACGGCGGCCGGGCCGATCGCCAGCATATTGACGACGCTTGCCTGCTGGCTGGCCTTTATGAAATACGGGACAGGGACGTGGGACTGGATCGGATCGTTTTTCTGGGCATCCTGTGTCGGACTGTTCTCGCTGATTCCGTTTTCGGCAGGGCTGCAAAAATCGGACGCAGCTCGAGTGCTGATGCTGCTGAAGGACCCGCAGTCGGCGAGAGCGTGGATGGCTGCTGTCGCGGTACAGGCGGAAAACGCGCGAGGATTGCTGCCACACGAATGGGACGCTTTGCTGGTGGAACAGATGCTGGCCGCATCGCAGAAGGGCGGCGAAAGCGTTTTCCGCGAACTGATGGCCTATTTTCGAGCCCTGGACCTAAACGATGAGGTGTCGGCGTTTGCTCATCTGGAGCTAACGCTCGCTGCTTCCGCGAAGGCGGGGAAGGCCGTCCGTCAGGCTTTGTATTTCGAAGCCGCTGAAACGACTGCACTGTTGAAACACAACGCCGCAAATGCACGAGTCTGGCGCGATCGGGCGCTCAAGCTGCGCAAGCCGGAATCGGGAGCATGCGTGGATGGCGCGATTGCGATCGCCGAAGGACGCTTCGAAGATGCCCTCCGCGAAATTGAGAAGGCCCGCGCTTTCCTTGTCAAGAGAAAGCTGGATTCGGGGCTGGCGCGTTTTGCTCACCAGCGGCTAAATGAGCGAGAGCGGGAATGCCGAGCGGCGCTCAGTTCAGCTCTCGCGAAATCATCAGCTTCAACGTAACTTTGTCGGAAGCGCTGTTCAGACCGAAACCAATTCCCGTTTCGACGCTGTAGACCTTGCCATCGTGATTGACGACGCCCCAGAGTTGATGGGATTGCTGGCCGGCGGGTACGAAGTCGCGCAACTCGCCGTAATCGGCGTAGTGCTCGGCCGATACCGCCCAGCCTTTCGGAAGATTGTAGGCAACCCGGACTGAAGGCGCGAAGTCGAAGCTCTTCACTCCGCCGGTGTACGAAGTGTCGAGGATCGGGTTGATGATGAGGTCCACCGGCTTGAAGTGCCAGCCGATGATGGGGCGGATTTCAGACGTGTAGTGCCGTGGGTCCCATTGCTTCTGATTGACGCTGAATTCGAAATTCACGCCCAGCAGGAACTTGTGGTCCTCGGCGTGGGGGCGTACGAAAAGCGCACGCAGCTTGAAGCCGTTGTAGTCCGGGCCGGAATTGGAAAAGCTATAGAGCGGCATATACAGACCGGCTTCAAACCAGTCGCTGACGCCGTACGCCCATTCGGCAACACTCACGAACGCATGATTGGAGACCACTGCGCCAGGAAACGCGGGTGTCTTCTCGCCTTTCGGTGTGAAGTTGCTGTGGAGCATGACGCTCAGCTTGCCTTTTTCTTCAATCGACGAATCGTAGACCTGAATTTCATCGGTTTGAGCGGAGGCGATATACGGGGCTGCGAGAAGCACGCCTGCGACACACGCCAGGCGGAAATTGATATTTGTCATATGGAATGGGTTAGGTTAGCAAATCTTAAAACACGGCTTGTTCAGTGGCATGTTCAGTGGCATGTTCAGTAACGATGGTTGTGGAGCGGCGGTTACCCGAGTCTGCGATGAAAAGCGTGCAGCGCAGCCCGGTCGCGGCGCGGGAGGCGGGTCCCTCTTCCGTGATGGTCATGATGAAACCGCTATTATCGCTGTTGTGAAGCAACAATGACCACGACTATTTCACAGGACGGCATCCGGGGATTTCTTCATCGTCCGGACGGAAGTGCGCAGGCTGGGCTTGTCATTACCCACGGAGCCGGCGCGAATTGCCAGGCTCCGCTGCTGGTCTCCGTTGCCGAAGCATTCGCGAAAAACGGGTTTGCCGTATTGCGCTGCGATCTGCCTTTTCGGCAGCGGAAGCCGGCCGGCCCGCCGACGCGGTCGACGGCAGGCGAAGACCGGGCGGGGCTCGCGAAAGCGGTGGCATTTCTTCGAACCGTTGTGGATGGGCCGGTCGCAATGGGCGGGCATTCCTACGGCGGCAGACAAGCCAGCATGCTGGCGGCGGAAGAGTTCGGAGCTGCCGATGCGCTGCTGCTGTTTTCGTATCCACTGCATGTGCCGGATAAACCGGACCAGCTTCGGACGCAGCATTTTCCGAATCTGCGGACGCCTTCGTTTTTCGTACACGGAACGAAAGATCCGTTCGGCACGCCCGACGAAATGCGGAAGGCGCTGGCCCTGATTCCGGGCCGTCATGAGCTTCAACTGATCGAAGGCGCCGGACACGATCTGCGACGTCCGGCCTTCGATCTGGATGCAGTAGTTGCGGAAGTGATCCGCCTGCTCAGCGGCAGTTGATCGGATTCGGCGGATCAGCTGTAACTGACGACGTGCTGTTTCGAGCTGCCCAGGCCTTCAACGCCCAGTTCGATCACGTCGCCATCGGCCATATATTGCGGCGGCTTGCAGCCATGTCCGACGCCTTCCGGGGTACCGGTTGAGATTACATCGCCAGGCAGCAGACTCATGAACTGGCTGAGATAACTCACCAGGGTCGGGATGTTGAAGATCAGGTCCGAGGTGCTGGAGTTCTGCCGCATGATGTCATTCCGCTTCAGCCACAGCTTCAGCTTGTGGGGATCTGCGATCTCATCGCGGGTTGCCATAAACGGGCCAAGCGGTGCGAACGTATCGCAGCTTTTGCCCTTGACCCACTGGCCGCCGCGTTCGAGTTGCCACTCGCGCTCACTGTAATCGTTGTGCATGCAATAGCCGGCGACGTAATCCATCGCATCCGCTTCGCTCACGTATGAGGCATGTTTGCCGATCACCACCGCCAGTTCCACTTCCCAATCGCTCTTGCGGGAACTCTTCGGAATGATGACGGTGTCGTTGGGGCCGATGATGGCGGATGTCGCCTTGAAGAATACGACGGGCTCCTTCGGAGCGTCCATATTGCTTTCTTTGGCGTGTTTCGCGTAATTGAGGCCGATGCAGATCAGCTTGGAGGGCCGGGCGACGCACGGACCAAGCCGGACGTTATCGGAAACCACGGGGCAGGTGGCGACATTTGTGCCGAGCCATTCGCGAAGGCGCTCGAGACCTCCGCCTCCGAAGAATTTTTCGTCATAATCTGTGACGGCGGCGCTGACGTCGATGCGCTTGCCATTTTCCAGAAGGATGCCGGGCTTTTCGCGGCCGGGCTCGCCAAAACGAATGAGTTTCATAATTTTTGTGGAGACTTTAATTGTAGAACTGAGTTTTTACAGGTCAGCCACGCGTCATTTCATGCAGCTTCAAAACCGTGGCCCAGTTGCGCGCCGTACTCACCGTCGAAAGTTTCGAATCCATCCAGGCATTGGTGAGTTTCGTTTTCGCGGCGTGGTTGAGCAGGTGCAGATAGATTTCGCGGCCTGTCACCACAAATCGATCCGGCGGCGAGCGCTGCGGGTCCAGTTTGGCTATAGCTTCGGCGGATGGCGCATCAGCCAGGAAGACGACGAAGTGCGTTTTGTCGGGCTCGCAGTCCGTAAGGAACGGATTGTTCCGAACCACGACGGCCAGGTCGTCGCGAGAACGAATGACAACGGGCACGCGGTGTCCGAAACGTTCCGCAATTGCCAGCGAAATCGTTTGCGGCAGTTTCTTCAGCACCACCGCCGGCGCGCTGAAGACCACGTTGCCACTCTGTATATAAGTCACAACGTCGCGGCATCCGGCTTTGACGAACATCTCCGCCAGATCTTTCATCGGCAGCATATTCTTGCCCCCGACGTTGATCCCCCGCAGTAGCGCGGCGTGTTTCATGCGGCTACTTCTTCCGGCCCGGAACCACGTCGATCTGAAGTTGCGGGTCGGTTGCCGGAACGTAGGTTTGTGCAAAGCCGAGTTCGCCGCGAACGATGTTGCACGCCTGCGCGATGGCGCTCGCCTTATAGAACGCAATCTCGCGCGTACACCCCTGACGCCCGAAGCCGCAGTCGCTTGAAACGATCAGTTTTTCCGCCGGAATGTATTTCAACGCACTGCGAATCTCCGCGGCCACATCCTCCGGCCGGTCCGCCTGCAATTGCCGGTGGCTCACGGCGCCGATGGCAATCTTCTTCTTCAGATCGTTTTTAAAGGGCGCGAACAGCTCGATGTCCTTCTGGTTGCGGTCCTTCATTTCGAGCGTCCAGACATCGCCCCGGCAGCGCTCCAGATAGATCTCAATGGAATTCGCATAGCTCGTGTCTTCCATCACTCGCTGCATGTTCGGGTTTCCCCAACAGGTGTGAATCCACAGCTCGACATCGTCCAGCCCCTGTACTTCACGGTTGAAAGCGTCGATCATGAACTTCACTTCCTCATGATCCTTGCCATACTGATTCGCCATGAAGTGGAACGTCGGCTCTTCGATCTGGATGCAGCGGCAGCCGGCATCGCGCAGGGCGAGCAGTTCCTTGTTCATGGCCTCCGCCATGTCCCAGATAACCTGGCGCTTGTCCTTGTATTTCGGGGTGTGGATGTCGAGAAACAGCGCCATCACCTGTGAGCAGCAGGTCCCGAACTTTACCGGCTTTCGGGTTTTGGCCTGCGCCAGCCGCCACAATTTCGCATAATCCAGCGGCCGGTGCTCGATTTTATCCACAACGTGCGGCCAGCGCCAGCCGGTATAGATTTCGTTGAGCAGCGTGCCGGGTGGGTAGTGCAGCCACGGCGCCGTGGTCTCTTCCGGTTGCAGATAGTCGCCTTCGAAACCAGCCCAGCGCTGGAGCGGATAGTGGTGCCAGGCGCGGCCCGCCATATCTTCATCGACATGGAAATCGCCATGAGTCAGCACGTCGAGCCCGGCGCGTTCCTGATCGCTGATGACGACAGCCAGGGCGTCCTGAAGTTTTTCACGGAAGCGTACGTCCTGCATGCAGGTATCGAGCGGACGGCCCCACATGCTGGTGTCGAACCACCGCGGGCGCGGGAAGGAACCTGTAGTCGTACTGGGGAGAATCAGGTCTTTGGTGGCGGTAAACATGGCGCTTCCTCCAACCGGCATTGTATAAGCAATCCGTTCGCGGCTGTTTTTCGTTATTATTCCCGAGAGGCAATTCAATGACAGATAACAAGACGCTGATTCACAACCTTTATGACGCTTTCGGCCGGGGAGATCTCGCGAGCATTCTAGCCACCATGGCTCCCGACGTCGACTGGCAGTGCAACGGGCCGGCCTCGGTTCCATTCTGCGGGACATTTCGGGGTCCGGCCAACGTGGCGAAGTTTTTCGAAGCGCTCGGGACGACGCAAACCGGCCAGAAGCTGACGATCGAAGAGACGTTTGCGGAAGGCGATCAGGTCATCTCGATCGGCCGTTATTCCTGCGTGGTAACCGCGACGAATAAACCGATCGACACGAAGGTCGCTCATGTTTTTGCCATTCGGGATGGCAAGATCGTGCGGTTTCTGGATTTCATCGATACGGCTCAGGTGGCCGAAGCCTATTCGACAGGCGTTACGTCGGCGGAAGCGTAGTCCTTCACGCGGATTACGGTATATGCTGTAGTCCATGAACCGCCGCAGTTTCCTCCAAACGGCATCGCTGGGCAGCGCAGGTCTGTTCGCCGCGCGGAACGGACGTGCGCAGGCCGCGCGCGACATGTCCGCCGAGATCGCCGAATACCAAAAGCCGGTTTTCGACCTGCACAAGTTCTTCTCTTCGCCGGTGAAAATCGCGGCGATCGAACTGCTCCAGGCCGGCAATCTGTATTTCCTTCGCACTCGTTCCACCGATGGCGCTGAAGGCATTGTGCAATGCAAGGACATTGCCGACTACATCCAGATCCTCGCGCATCGCGTGATGCCGCATTTCCTCAACCAGGACGCGCGCGATTTGGAACATCTGGTGGATGAAGTTTATGCCACCAATTCGAACTACAAGCTGGCCGGGCAGGAGTTCTGGTGTCCGGTTGCCTACATCGAGCAAAGCCTGTTCGATCTCATGGGGAAGACGCTGAAGAAGCCCGCCGGCGAACTGATGGGCGGAGTGTTGCGCAAGGAAATTCCGGTTTATCTTTCCGGTTCCGACCGCGTCTTTTCCGCCGAAGACGAAGTGGACGTTTACGTTCGCGGCGTGGAATACACGGGCGCGAAGGCTGTCAAATTCAAAATCGGCGGCCGCATGAGCGACAACCACGACGCAACACCGGGGCGCACCGATAAGATTTTCGAACTGGCGCACGAGAAGCTCGCGAGCAAGGTGACGCTCATGGCGGACGCGAATGGATCGTACGACGCAAAGAATGCCATCGCAATCGGCAAGCGCCTCCAGGAGATGAAGTATCTCTGGTTCGAGGAACCGTGTCCCTGGGAAGAGTTGAGCGAGACGAAGAAGGTCGCCGACGCGCTGGATATGAAAGTCGCGTTCGGTGAACAAAATTCCAGCCTCTGGCAATTCCAGTGGATGATCGATAACAAAGTGATGGATGTGGTGCAGCCGGACCTGAACTACAACGGCGGCTTCATTCGCGCAGCCCGGGTCGCCCGCATGGCGCGCAAGGCGGGTCTGTGGATCTGTCCGCACAACACGCAAACAGGTGCGGCGTCGGTCAATATCCTCCAGTTCGCGGCCACCACTCCGAACATCGGGCCGTTCATGGAATACGTGTGGCGCGCGCCGGCGAAGAAGGAAAGCTGGTATTCACCAAACTTCGCGATTCAGAACGGCGTTATCCAGGTGCCGACGGGGCCCGGTATGGGCCTGGAGTTCGATCCCGATTACCTGAAGAAGGCGACCGTCGTCAAACTTGCGTAAGCGGGAGTGGCAGCCGCCATTTCGTTCGGGTGTAGGCAACGCGAAAGCCGTTCCGTTCCGCATTGCGCTGCGAATCGCTGCCGGGCAGAACGGCGATCATCAGCAAATCACAACCGCATTCGAAGGCGTGTTGCATTCTGGCATCAATCAGCGCGCTCTGCAAACCGCGCCGGCGCATTTCCGGAAGGGTGGCTGCGCCGGCGAATAAAGCCACACCCTGATGGATCGACAGCGTGCCCGCGGCGCCGACCTGGCCGCCAATCTCCGCGAGAAAACGAACGTTGCCCTCGCAGGCCGCCGCGATTGTTCCGAGCTCGCGGAAATTATCGTACTGCCAGCCGCGCGCCATCGTGTCGATCCAGACCGCTTCATCGGGTGGAGTGGTAACGTACACCCGGATGTTCCCGGGTTCAGCCGGAGCTGGTTTAGCCACCGGCCGGTACATGACGTTCGAGAGTTCGATGGGCGTGTAGCTTCTTCCGCGAAGCAGTTCCAGCGCGGGAATGCCGGCAAATGGGCTGACCTCGTGGTCGGTCGCAGCCCCACGCCCGAAGAAAAAGCTCTCGATCGTGTTGAGTGTTTCGTCTGTCAGGTCTTCGAAGAGCCCTAACCCGAAGGTTTGCGTGACCGGAGAGGCGATTCCGTTGAAAGCGGCCACCGCGCCGCCGCAAGAGATCCACTGTGCGCCACCTTCAGGCCTCACGCGTTTCTGCGCTTCCGCGAACATCGCGCAGGCATAAGCTTCGGTGGCTTCGAGCCTTCGGGACAAAGCGAGGTCGGCGGTGGGAAACACGGGATTCAACAGGGCTATGCCAGAGCCGCGGTCTGGTTGTCCGGAATTCCCAGCATGCCGCGGAATTTCATCGGCAAAGGAGTCGGCCTCATTTCACGATTCAGAAAAATGTGATTGGTGCGTCCAGTCGCAATTCTTCTTGGTTCACCGTCGTCCGTCGCCACGCGCATCTCGTACTCGAAAGTGATGGCGCGGTGATGAGCCCGCGTCAGCGTTGTCGAAATCTCCACCTCATCGTCATACCGCGCCGGACTCAGATAACGGCAATCCACTTCAGTGACGGCCAGCAGAATCCCATGTTCGGCTTCCAGATCCCTGTAGCGGAAGCCGGCCTGAAGGCAGTAATCCACCCGCGCCACTTCCATCCAGACCAGATAATTGGCGTGATAGACCACACCCATCTGATCGGTTTCCGAGTAACGAACGCGAATACGGGTAAGGGCAGGAGACACTGGATTATGAATCATCATGGTAGCGTGGTGGCCTGAAAGCGGCGAATAATTTAATGGAAATCAGGGTACTTTTTTTTGGACTGTTAAAAGACGTGTGCGGGCGCGCGGAGGATTTGTTTCAGGCTCCGGCCGGTATCGACGCAGGTTTCGTTTTCGATCATTACGCCACGGCCTATCCAAAGCTGGCGGAAATGGCTCACAGCATTGTGATTGCCCGCAATCAGGAATTCACAACCCGCGGCGCGCAACTGGCGGATGGTGATGAAATCGCGCTGCTGCCGCCCGTGAGCGGCGGCTCTGCCGACGGCCCCGTTCATGAAATCGAAGATCCGGCGGGCCATTATTTTGCCCTGACGCGCAAACCCATCGATCCGCGCGCCCTCGAAGCTCGCATTTTGCAGGATTTAGATGGAGCGATTGTAACTTTTCATGGTGTGGTCCGTAACAATACCAGAGGGCGGGCGACTCTGCGCCTCGATTACGAATGTTACGAAGGCATGGCAATTCGCAAGATGGCCGAGATCGGGCGCGCAATCGCAGGGGAATTTGCGATCAGCCGGATCGCCATGGTGCATCGGCTGGGCACGATGGAGATTGGCGAAGCGAGTGTGATGGTGATTGCGACCGCACCCCATCGGAGGCCGGCGTTCGATGCGGCGCTCGAAGGCATCAACCGTTTGAAACGGCTCGTCCCGGTGTGGAAGAAGGAGTATTTTGCGGATGGTGAGGTCTGGGTGGAAGGAGAATGGGATTCGAATGCGCCGCGCGCCGGCAATGCGTAGCGCCGCTCTCGCCTGTGCCGCCGCACTTTTCGGCGTTGCCGCTTTGCAGGCACAGACCGCCGCCCCCATTCGCGTGGACGTGCGGCTGGTTCACATTCTGGCCGGCGTAAAAGATCAGAATGGCGCGCCGGTCGGCTCGCTCGAAAAAGAAAACTTCGAGGTGCGGGACAACGGAGTTCTCCAGCAGATTGCCGTCTTCGAGCGCCAGACGGAGCAGCCGCTTTCAGTCGCGATCCTGGTGGATGCCAGCGGTTCCACCGCAAAGGATCTGAAATACGAAACCGATTCCGTGACGCGCTTTGTGCGGGCCCTGGTTCGCAGCGGCAACCCGGCGGATACGGCTTCTCTGTACAGTTTCAACTGGCAGATTGTGCAGGAGACCGGCTTCACCCGCGACCCCGCCGCCATCGACCACAAGCTGCGCCAGTTGCGCGGCGAAGCGGGAACCGCCATGTACGATGCGATTCTGCTGGCTGCGCGCGATATTCAGGACAGGCCGGGGCGCAAGGTGCTGGTGATCATTACCGATGGCGGCGATACGATCAGCAGAAGTTCTTTCGATCGCGCCGCCGAAGCGGCTCAATTGGCGGATGCCGTGATCTTCCCGGTGTTGGTTGTTCCGGTGGCGAGCGATGCGGGCCGCAACACGGGCGGCGAAAACGCGCTGGCAACTTTGGCGCAGCGCACGGGCGGGCAGGTTTTTCAGCCCACCCTGGGCCCGGAAATGGATCAGGCGTTCGATAGTATTCTGCGGAATCTGCGCACCCAATACCTGCTGGAGTTTTATCCGAAGGACGTGCCTGTGCCTTCCAATCCTTTCCACACCCTGACGATCACGCCCGTCGGCGCTGGTTTCAATTCCGCCTGGAAAGTTTCGGCCCGCAGTGGATATTATGGAGATGCTTTGCCCGCGCGTCCGGCGGCAACGGCAACTCAGCCGCCCAACGTTGACGTGAAGCCTACGGATGAGACAATGCGTTTAAAGAAGCCGGTTTCCGCCACAGGGGCGAAATCGGGGTCGGGAAGTCAGACGGGGAGAGGAATTCGCTAATCATGCCGCCAGCAGGAAAAGGAAAAGCCGTTCGCCCAGTGGAGCAGACCTTCGAGGAGACTCGATATCTGAAGCACCTTATCG
Organism: Bryobacteraceae bacterium; assembly: GCA_025928545.1. Lineage (GTDB taxonomy): Bacteria > Acidobacteriota > Terriglobia > Bryobacterales > Bryobacteraceae > BOG-234. Next base: position 56,556 of record JAICJH010000040.1, read on the forward strand.
AACGCAGGATTCCCATTTGCGTCAAACTGGCGGATAACGATGAAGTGACCGGCACCGTGGAGTATTACGACCAGCGCTTCATCCGGATCACCCGCAAAAACGAGCCGAATCTCTTCATCTTCAAGCACGACATCAAGTATTTCTACGAGGTCGCGTAAGCCCGAATGCCATCGCATCTGGAGGCTGCCGTCGAGATTTCGCTCGCGGCCGGGAATTTGCTTCGCTATCACTATGAGAAAAGGATCGGCTTTGAGCTGAAGGCTGAATTCGATCTCGTGACTGAAGCGGATAAGGCATCGGAGAAGCTGGTCGTCGAAAAGCTGCGGCAGTATTTTCCATCGCATGCGATTCAGGCGGAAGAAGGTGGCGGCGGCGAGAGCGCCACGGGTTCGGAATATCGCTGGTACGTGGATCCGCTCGACGGCACAACGAACTTTGCCCACGGCTATCCGGCATGGAGCGTGACGATGGCGCTTGAAAAGGCCGGTGAACTCGTGGTCGGAGTGGTCTTCGACCCCAACCGCAACGAACTCTTCGCGGCGGAAAAGGGTCGGGCGCTTTTCTGAACGGCAAGCGGATTCAGGTTTCGAAGGTGGATAAACTGGCGAACAGCTTATCGTGCACCGGCTTTCCGAATCACAATCGCCAGTCGAATCCGAACATTCACTTTTTCTACCAGCTGGCGATGGAAACGCACGGCGTCCGGCGCGGCGGCTCGGCTGCGATCGATCTGGCCTACACGGCCTGCGGTCGGCTGGACGCGTTCTGGGAGATTGGGCTGAGCGCGTGGGATCTGGCCGGCGGCAAGCTGCTGGTGTCGGAAGCCGGCGGAACTGTGACGACGATGCAGGGCGGCAGGCATGCCGTGACGTCGCCGGATGTGATGGCTACCAATGGTCTTCTGCACGAGGAGTTGATCGCGCGCTTCGCCCCGATTTACCGCGGCGAACTGCGCCACCCGATTCCTTCCATCGCTGCAATCTAAGACTATAGGCCGATCCTGAGCCGCGCGCACGCCCTCGAATCATTTCATGTGTTTTCAAAGGGTTATCATGTGCTACACTAGCCGTTTATCATGCGCACAGTTGACCTGATCCTGCGGAAACGCAGGGGTGAAGAACTCAGTGTGGAAGAAATCCAGTTCCTCGTGAACGGATACACCACAGGCGAGATTCCGGACTACCAGATGTCTGCCTTCCTCATGGCCACGTTTTTCAGTGGCATGACCGACCGTGAACTGAGTGCACTTACCGAGTGCATGATGAACTCGGGCGAAGTTCTGACATTGTCGGAAATACCCGGCACCAAGGTCGATAAACATTCGACCGGTGGCGTGGGTGACAAGACCAGTCTGATCTGCGCGCCCATCGCCGCGGCGGCCGGAGTCGTGGTTCCGATGGTTTCGGGACGCGGCCTGGGCCACACCGGCGGTACGCTCGACAAACTGGAATCCATCCCCGGCTTCCGTACCGACCTGACGCTGGATCAGTTTCGCGCACAATTGGCGTCGCTGGGGCTTTGCTTCATCGGACAGACCGATGAGATCGCTCCCGCAGACAAACGTCTTTACGCACTGCGCGATGTGACCGGCACGGTGGAGTCGATTCCGCTGATTGCTTCGTCGATCATGTCGAAGAAACTCGCCGAAGGCATCGGCGCCCTGGTTCTGGATGTCAAAGTCGGGAACGGTGCGTTCATGAAGAAGCAGGTCGAAGCCCGCAAACTGGCGCAGGCCATGGTGGGTATCGGACGCCGCCTCGATATTCGGGTTCAGGCTTTGATCACCGACATGAATCAGCCGCTCGGTTTCGCCATCGGCAACGCTCTGGAAGTGATGGAAGTTTCGCAGACGCTTCAGAAATCCGGCCCGGCCGATCTGACCCGGCTGAGTCTTGAACTCGCGGCGCGCATGATTCACCTTGGCAAGAAAGCGGATTCGCTGGACGATGCCCGCAAGATCGCCGAAGACAAGCTGATGGATGGCTCGGCCTACGCGAAATTCAAGGCGGTGGTGGAAGCGCAGGGCGGCAACTCGCAGGCCCTCGACCGTTTCGACCTGCTGCCGAACGCAACCGGCATGCGCGAGATCGTAACTCCCCGCGCGGGCTTTGTCAGCGCCATTATGGCCGAAGACATCGGACGCGCCTCGCAGATGATGGGTGCGGGCCGGGCTCGCAAGGAAGATCCGATCGATCCCGCGGTTGGCGTGATTCTCGAAGTCAAGGTCGGCGAGAAAGTGGATGCAGGCAGCGTACTTTGCCGCCTGTACTACACCGCTGAAGAAGGCCTGGAAGAAGCGGCCGAACTCGTGGAAGACGCTTTCCGTATTTCGGGTGCGCGTCCGGAAGAGCGCGAACTGATTCTGGAAGTCGTCAGCTAGCCGACTCACTATATGGGCCGCCTGACGGGATTACTTGGAATCGTCGTAATCCTGGCCGTGGCCTGGGCGTTTTCACGCCATAAGAAAGCAATCCAGCTGAGAGTCGTGCTCTGGGGGCTGGGGCTGCAATTCGGTTTCGCGGTCCTCGTTCTTAAAACCGACTTCGGCAAAATCTTTCAATCGCTCAGCACGGCCGTTGCGGCCATGCTGAGTTATTCGGAAGCCGGCGCGTCGTTCCTTTTCGGCGACACGCTCGGGAAGTCGAGCGGATCGTTCGGAACCATCTTCGCGTTCCAGGTACTGCCCATCATCATTTTCATCGCATCGTTCTTTTCGATCCTCTATTACCTGGGAATCATGCAGTTGGTTGTGAAGGCATTCGCCATCGCGATGCAGAAGATCATGGGGGCGAGCGGCGCGGAATCGCTGAATGTCGCGGCCAGTATCTTCATGGGCCAGACGGAAGCGCCTCTCACCATCCGGCCGTTTCTGGCGGGGCTCACCCAATCGGAATTATTCACCATCATGGTCAGCGGCATGGCCCACGTTTCCGGCGCCGTAATGGCCGCGTACGTCATGTTTGCGCATGTCGAGATTCAACATTTGCTCACAGCGGTAATCATGACCGCGCCGGCGACCATCATGCTCGCCAAAATCATCGAGCCCGAAACCGGCAATCCGGTGACGGCGGGCAAAGTGGAAGTGAAGCTGGAAAATACGGCCGTCAACATCATCGATGCCGCGGCTCAGGGCGCCGGCGACGGCTTGCAGCTGGTGCTGAATATCGCCGCCATGCTCATTGCTTTTCTGGCGCTGATCGCCATGGTCAATGGCGGCTTTGGCAAGATCCACGGCATGCTCGGATGGTTTCCCGCATCCATGCAGCAGTTGTTCGGGATCGTGTTTGCGCCCATCGCGTGGATGCTTGGCGTCGCGTGGAAGGATTGTTCCGCAATCGGCCAGTTGCTGGGTGAACGGCTGGTGACGAACGAGTTCATCGCGTTTATCGATTTGGGCAAGATCAAGTCTCAGCTGGATCCGCACTCGTTCACGATCGCGACGTACGCGCTTTGCGGCTTTGCGAATTTCAGCTCGATTGCGATTCAATTGGGTGGGATCGGCGCACTGGCGCCTACCCGCAAGGGTGATCTCGCGAGGCTGGGGATGCGGGCCGTGATGGCGGGGACAATGGCGAATTTCATGTCGGCCTGTATTGCGGGCATGCTCGTATGACACCTCGCGTCGCGGTAGTGCTGGGCAGCGGCCTGGGCGCGTTCGCCGACACCCTGGATAATCCCGTTTCAACTTCCTATGCCGATATTCCGGGCTGGCCACGATCGACGGCCATCGGCCATGCGGGCAAGCTGATCGTGGGTGGCGTGGCGGGAACGCAGGTGGCAGTGCTCGCGGGCCGTGCTCATCTGTATGAAGGCTACACAGCTCAACAGGCGGTTTTCGGCATCCGTTACCTGAGGAAGCTGGGAGTCGAATCGGTCATTCTCACGAATGCCGCCGGTGGTGTGAACGTGAAGTTCGGCCCCGGGCAACTCGTGCTGATCGCCGACCACATCAATTTGCTGGGGCAGAATCCCCTGACTGGTCCGAACGACGATCTGCTCGGTCCTCGTTTTCCCGACATGAGCGAAGCGTATGCGAAACCCTATCGCGAGCTTGCCCGCGCGGCGGGAAGGGAAATGGGTCTGGAACTCCCCGAAGGCGTTTATGCCGCGTTGCCCGGGCCGAGTTATGAAACGCCCGCCGAGATTCGCTACCTGCGGACAATCGGCGCAGATCTGGTGGGCATGTCGACCGTTCCCGAAACCATCGCAGCCAATCACCTGGGGATGAAGGTTCTGGGAATTTCCTGCGTGACGAACGCCGCCGCGGGCGTGCTGGATCAGAAGCTCAACCATGCGGAAGTTCTCGAAGTCGGCGAGCGTATGAAGGGCACGCTGATTGAATTATTGCGGCGGATTGTATGCAAGATGCACTCGTAGCTGCGGCAATCGCCGCGCGTGAAAATGCTCACGCGACGTTTTCGAAGTTCAAAGTTGGCGCGGCTGTTCAGGACGTTACAGGCCGCATCCACACTGGCTGCAATGTTGAGAATGCCACCTACGGTCTGACTGTCTGCGCGGAGCGCGTGGCGATTTTCAAAGCGATTTCCGAAGGCGCGCGAAAGTTTACGCGGGTCGCCGTAGTTGCCGATACGGATAACCTCACACCGCCCTGCGGCGCGTGCCGGCAGATTCTCTGGGAGTTCTGTGGCGATGTGGAGATCGTGCTTTCTAATCTTCAGGGGAAGACCGAGACGATGAAGTTGGGCACCTTGTTTCCCCGAGCTTTCGACGCCTCGTTCCTGTAATCGTGAATTTCGGAGACCCCGGAAGCCGGGTCACAACGAAATAAAATTATTTTGACCTCCCCGTAGCTATCTGAAAACAACCAGATTGCTGAACTTCACCCGCCCAAACCACCAGCCAAAGCACCCCCGATTTCTTGACACCCTGTGCTACTTTCCAGACAGGGAGTGGTTCTTCGCCGGCCGCTCCTGACAATATTTTCCCGGCCGGGAAGCGTCGATTGAGGTGAAACTGGACTTTCGGTTCCCATTCAGGGA
>JAICJH010000042.1 GCA_025928545.1 Bryobacteraceae bacterium
CGGCGGGATGGGTGAAGTGTGGAAGGCGCGCGATACTCGGCTGGACCGCGAAGTTGCCGTCAAGCTCTCCGCAGAACAATTCACCGATCGGTTTGAACGCGAAGCCAAAGCCATCGCCGCGCTCAATCATCCAAACATCTGTACGCTGTTCGATGTTGGGCCGAATTATCTGGTGATGGAGCTGATCGACGGGCCGACGCTCGCCGATCGCATCTCCGAAGGTCACATACCGCTTGAAGAATCTCTCGCCATCGCAAAACAAATCGCGGAAGCCCTTGAAGCCGCGCATGAGAAGAACATTGTCCATCGCGACCTGAAGCCCGGCAATATCAAAGTGCGCCCGGATGGATCGGTGAAAGTGCTGGATTTTGGCCTCGCGAAATCCGGACTTAGCGGCGTTGAAGTTTCGCACGACTCCCCCACGCTCGCGCATTCCCCAACGCTGGTCGGAGTGATTCTCGGCACGGCCGCGTACATGGCCCCGGAACAGGCGCGCGGAAAAGTTGTCGACAAGCGGGCCGATATCTGGGCGTTCGGCGTGGTTTTCCACGAAATGGTGACAGGCAAGCGGACCTTTGAAGGCGATGACCTGACTGAAACGCTTGCCTCTGTTGTTAAGTCCGATCCGGATCTGACAGTTGTCCCGCCCAAGGTCCGCCGCCTGCTCGCGAAGTGTCTGGAAAAAGATCCGAAGAAACGGCTGCGCGACATCGGCGATGCATGGGATTACCTCGACGAACCTACGAATTCCGTTACCGCTCCTTCGCAGTCGCGGCTCAGTATGGGGTGGTGGTGCTTCGGGGCAGCGCTCGTTGCGCTCGCCGCCCTTGCCTTCCTCCATTTCCGCGAAACACCCGCGCAGGCGAATGCCATTCAGTTCACACTCAATCCGCCTCCGGGTAACCAATTCGCGGCACCCTACGGAGGAATCGCTGTTTCACCTGACGGCCGGTACCTTGTTTTTTCGGCCGCGACCGGAGCGGAGGTTCCGCAGCTCTGGTTGCGGCCGTCGGGATCGCTCGATGCGAACGTTCTTCCGGGTACGGCCGGTGGCAGCTTCCCTTTCTGGTCGCCCGATAGTAAGTCTCTCGCGTTTTTCGCCGAGGGTAAACTAAAGCGAATCGACATCGCCGGTGGCTCGCCGGCCGTCCTTTGCGACAGCGCGCAAGCGTTCAATTCCGCTCCGGTCGGAGGGACGTGGAGCGCCGATAGTGTCATCGTGTTCCCCGGCCTGGACGGTCTGCACCGGGTTGCGGCGTCCGGTGGAACATCCTCGCTGCTGACAAAGCCGGACGCCTCCCGCAAGGAGTATGTTCACAGCCAACCGCAATTCCTGCCTGGCGGAAAGAGTTTCCTTTATTTCATTCAGAGCAGCGATCCGAATGTTGAGGGAGTATACGCGGGTACGCTGGACCGGCCTCAGGAAAAGACACTCATCGTTGCCACAGCTCACAAAGCGATCTACGTCGGGGGGCCGAGCGGCGGTCTCAACAGCAAGGCCGGAGTTCTGCTGTGGCTACGCGATCAAACGCTGCTGGCACAGAACTTCGATGCAGGGAGTCTGCGTCTGTCGGGCGATCCGGCGCCGATCGCGGAAAATGTCGCGGCCTCTCCCACCGGAGGCGGCCGGGCAGCATTCTGGGCATCGGACGCGGGCCTGCTGGTTTATTTCAAGGGAGATGCGAACGTAAGGTCGAGAATGGTTTGGCTGGGGCGGAACGGGAATGAACTGGGGGATGCCGCGCCAGAAGACCGATATGCCTCCATGTCCCTTTCCCCGGACGGGAAGCGGGTCGCATACAGTCTTGCCGGAACCAGTCAGAAACACGACATCTGGATCTATGACTTCGGGCGCAAGGTTTCCACACGGCTGACTTTTGGACCCAACGAAGAGGTTCCGGTCTGGTCGCCCGACGGGCGGTTCGTGGCTTACGATTCGGATCGCAGCGGAATCCGGCAGATCTATCGCAAAGAAGCCGGAGGCAGCGGCCAGGAAGAGCAACTCACCAGTGGTCCGGATAACAAGATTTCGCTGAGCTGGAGCCGCGACGGAAAGTACATCGTGTATGAGGACTTCAATCCGAAAACCGGAGCTGATATCCGGGCTTTGCCGCTGGATGCCGATTCATCGGGTAAGCGGACTCCCGTGGGACTCCTCGAGACTTCTTTTGCGGAAACTTATGCGGCACTGTCGCCAGACGGGAAATGGCTGGCATATGATTCCAACGAATCCGGCAAGATTCAGGTATATGTGCGGGCATTCCCTTCCGGAGGCGGAAGGTGGCAGATCTCCCCGGGGGGCGGCCAGACTCCGCACTGGCGTGGCGACAGCAAGGAGATCTACTACGACACCGTATCGGGAGGCACTACGCGGATGATGGCGGTCGCGGTCCGAACGGGATCTTCCGGATTCGAAGCGGATGCGCCGCACGAATTGTTTTCGATGTCGGCGTTTGGGGGAGGCGGTCTGATTACGACCGTCAGGCCCTTTGAAGCAGCGCCGGACGGCCAGCGCTTTCTGGTTGAGGTTCAGAAGGCGTCCGAAACGCAGCGGCCATTGACTGCGATGCAGAACTGGCAGGCGGGTTTGAAAAAGTGAGCCCGCAACAACAGCTCGGACCTTATCGGATGATCGAATGCATCGGTCGCGGCGGCATGGGGGAAGTGTGGAAAGCGCATGACTCCCGTCTCGGGCGAGATGTCGCGGTCAAAATCTCTCAGGAACAATTCTCCGACCGCTTCGAAAAAGAGGCCCGCGCGATTGCGGCTTTGAATCATCCGAATATCTGCACGCTGTTCGATGTCGGGCCGAATTATCTGGTGATGGAGCTGATCGACGGGCCGACGCTGGGCGATCGAATCGCTGAAGGTCCGATCTCGCTCGAAGAATCCCTCGCTATCGCGAAACAAATCGCCGACGCCCTCGAAGCCGCCCACGACAAAAACATCGTCCATCGCGACCTCAAGCCAGGCAACATCAAGATCCGTCCCGATGGCTCCGTGAAAGTTCTGGATTTCGGTCTGGCGAAATCGGGACTTAGCGGCGCTGAAGTCTCGCACGATTCGCCCACACTCGCGCACTCGCCCACAATTGTGGGAGCCATCCTCGGGACCGCGGCATACATGGCTCCGGAACAGGCGCGTGGCAAAGTTGTCGACAAGCGCGCCGACATCTGGGCGTTCGGCGTCGTGCTCCACGAAATGCTGACGGGCAAGCGGACCTTTGAAGGCGAAGACCTGACTGAAACGCTCGCGTCTGTTGTTAAAACAGATCCCGACCTCACGGTCATTCCGCATAAGGTCCGTCGTCTGCTGAAGAAGTGCCTGCAAAAAGATCCAAAGAAACGTCTGCGCGATATCGGCGATGCGTGGGAACTCCTCGATGACTCCAGCGCCGCAGCGACCGTGCTCTTACCTTCGCGGTTCAGTACGGGATGGATTGCTGCCGGATTGATGACGGCAGTGGCCGCCGTTCTCGCGTTTGTCCACTTCCGCGAAACGCCGTCCGCGCAGCCGCCGGTGACACTCCAACTCCAGGCAACCAGCAGCTTTCTGGAACTGTCGCCGGACAACCGCACGCTTGCCTGGGTTGCCCCCAACGGCGACACCCCGCAGATCTGGGTGCGCTCGCTGAGCTCGGCTGATTCTCATCCGCTCGCCGGGACTGAGGGAGCCATCTATCCCTTCTGGTCGCCCGACAGCGCCTGGATCGGCTTTTTCTCTCAGCAGAAGCTCCGCAAAATACCCGCGGCCGGCGGCCCGGTTCAAACTCTGTGCGACGCCGCCGATGGCCGCGGGGGCACATGGAATAAAGATGGCGTCATCATTTTCTCTCCGAGCCCGCTGGGAAATATAATGCGCGTCGCCGAACAGGGAGGAACACCATCGGCCGTCACCGCGCGCAGCAGCGCCGATACTTCCGGTTTTCGCTTCCCGTCGTTCCTCCCCGATGGCAGGCATTTTCTCTTCAACCGCGAAGACGGGCTTTTTGTCTGGTCTCTTGATGGTGGTAAGCCAGTTCCCCTGCTGACCGATCCCGTGAAGGCGGTCTTTGTTCCCGAAACTCCCGGCGCACCGGAGGGCCACCTTCTGTTCACCCGCCAGAACACGCTTGTCGCCCAGGGTTTCAATTCAAAAACCCTCACCATGCACGGTAATCCAGTCTCGGTGGCGCCGGAAGTGACCAATGGCTCCAACTCGGGCTTCGGTCTCTTCACGGCGACGCAGAACTCGCTGGTTTATCTGAGTTCCGTGGGCGCGGGGGCCCTGCGCGAGCTCGCGTGGTTTGACCGTGCCGGAAAGCGGCTCTCGGTCGCCGGAAAAGCCAATCGATACCAGGGATTCAGCCTGAGTCCGGACAATCGTTATGCCGCAGGCACCATCGGCGACGTCACCGCAACCGGGGAAGTCTGGGTCCTCGATCTCGCGCGTGGCACACAGGAACGGTTCGCCTCCGGTCAGCACCTGATGACCAACCCGATCTGGTCGATCGACGGCAAGAGCATATTCTGGACCGCGCGTGGCAGACCGTGGGAACTGCATCACCGCGCGCTGACAGGCGGTGTTGACGAAGTTCTCACAACCGGGCTTAACACAAGCGCCACGAGCATTTCACCGGATGGCAAATGGCTCATCTATACAATGGAGGGCGAGACAACCGGCCCGGACCTGTGGGTGGTACCTCTGGATGGCGATCGTAAACCCCGGCCGTTCATCCAGACTCCATACAGAGAGAATACGGCGGCGTTCTCTCCCGACGGCAAATGGGTCGCCTGGGCATCGAGCGAATCCGGGCGCTATGAAGTTTATCTCCAGCCCTTCGCGCTTTCCAAAGACGGACCGGGCGCCCGGATCCAGGTTTCCACCAATGGAGGCAATTACCCGCAATGGCGTCGTGACGGGAAGGAACTTTTCTTTGTCAATCGCACAAAGGTGATGTCTGTTCCCATCGAGCCAGGCGCGCCGCCGCGGCTGGGTACTCCGCAGGTCCTGTTCCAACTGCGAGTGGCACCGAATGACTCCCTGACGGGCGCGTCATACGGGCCCACGGCTGATGGCCAGCGTTTCCTGATAGCCGATACGGTAGGTGGAGAGGAAACTCCGCCGCCGTTGCTGACTGTGGTGCTGAACTGGCAGGCCACTCTTAAAAAATAACTCCCGGCCAACAACCGGGACCGTAGGATTGACATCGCCGAAGTGACGCGCGCAAGGATCGGGGAGCGTCGTGTCGTTGCGACGATGGCGGTATTGGCCCGAATCGCACAAATGTTCCGGGGAGATTTGACACATTGCCGATAGGCATTACGGGTACGAACGGGCAGTTTATTGCTCAGGTTCCTGGAGCCTATGAAAATCGACACCATTCGCGCCATCACCGGGCCCAATGTATTCAGCCACAATCCAGTGCTGGTCATGCGGCTCGACCTGGAAAACCTCGCAGGGAAAGAGAGTTACGAGGTCGCTGGGTTCATCGACAGGCTGCTGGCGGCGCTGCCCGGGGTGCGCGATCATCATTGCGCCAAAGGGCGGCCGGGCGGGTTCGTCGAGCGGCTTTACGAAGGGACGTATTTCGGTCACATCGTGGAACATGTGTGTCTCGAACTCACCGACCGCGCGGGAATTTCGGTTAACCGCGGTAAGACGGTGCTGGCCGTGCCGGATCGTGTTTACGACGTCGCCGTAGAGTACAAATCCGAACCAGGGATGAGGCGACTGCTCGAAATCGCCGTCGAATATGTTCAGGCTCTGGCAGACGATCGTCCTTATCGGGCAGATGACGGGATAGCGCAGGCCATCGAACTCGTGCACGGAGACGAACTGGGGCCCAGCACGAAGGCGATCGTCGACGCCGCGGCGGAACGCGGGATCCCGTGGGTTCGATTATCGGAAGACAGCCTCATTCAATTCGGCCACGGCATACATCGCCGGTTCCTCCAGGCTGCCATGAGCAGCAACACCAGCGCCATTGCGGTGGATATCGCGAGCGATAAGGAACTGACCAAGAGTCTGCTGGCGCGCGCATCCATTCCGGTGCCGGCTGGGCGCGTTGTTGAATCGGCGGAGGAAGCGATGGAGGCTTTCGAGCAAATCGGGGGGGCCGTGGCGATCAAGCCGCTCGACGGAAATCAGGGTAAAGGTGTATCGGTACATGTAGATGCGCGCGAACAGGTCAGCGAGGCATTCGATACGGCGGCGCAGTTTTCCAAAAAGATCATCGTCGAGGAGATGTTTCAGGGAAGAGATTACCGGTTGCTCGTTCTCAACGGAAAATTTGTCGCGGCGAGCGAACGAATTCCCGCGCAAGTCAAGGCGGACGGATTGCACAGCATCCGCGAGTTGATCGAAATCGCGAATACAGATCCGAGGCGGGGGGAAGGCCATTCCAAGCCGCTTTCAGCGGTGCGGGTGGATCCGGTTGTCATTTCCTGCCTCCGGAAGCAGGGAATCGATCTCGAAACCGTGCCGGCCGACAGCAAAACGATCAATCTGCGGGAGAACGCGAACCTTTCGACCGGCGGACTTGCCACCGACGTCACCGACCGGGTACACGAAAGCATCAAGCTGATCGCCGAGCGTGCAGCCCGCGCGATCGGTCTGGATATTTGCGGTGTCGATCTGGTCGTTCCGGATATCGCGCAGCCTCTGTCGACCGGCGGCATCGTGGAATTAAATGCAGCGCCGGGGCTCCGTATGCACGAATTCCCTACGAGCGGCATACCGCGCCGGGTGGGGGCGGAAGTTGTGCGCATGCTTTATCCGAGCGGCAATGGACGCATTCCGATTGTTTCGATTACCGGGACGAACGGCAAGACAACCACGACCCGGCTGATTGCGCATGTGGTGGCCGGTTCCGTTTCACATGTGGGAATGACGACGACGGAGGGAATCTGGATAGACGGCCGGCAGGTGGCGCACGGAGACATGACCGGTCCACGTTCCGCCGCGACCGTTCTGTCCGATCCCGAAGTGGAGATCGCCATATTAGAGACGGCGCGTGGGGGCATTGTCCGGAACGGATTGGGTTACGACTGGTCGGACATCGGCGTCATGACGAATATCCACCCGGACCATATTGGGCAGGACGGCATCGAGGACGAAAACGATATTCTGCGCATCAAATCGCTGGTAGCAGAGCGCGTGCGCGAAGGGGGCGTGCTGGTGCTGAATGCGGACGACCCGTTGCTGGCCGGTGTTCCGGAACGTCCGAAAGTGAAACGGGTTGCCAAGCGGATTGTGTGGTTCACATTCGACACCTCGAATCCCGTGGTGCAGAAAGCATGCAGTGCGGGAGAAACCGTTTACGCGCTGGAAAACGGAGTCATCCGGGAAATCGCAGGCTCGAGGCGGTTGCACATCGTGGATGCTACGGCCCTGCCATTCACCTTCGGCGGGACGGCGCGGTTCCAAATCGCGAACCTCATGGCCGCCGTGGCGGCCTGCCGCGCGCTGGGTGCGAGCGTGTCGCAGATCCGGGCGAGGCTACGGACATTCGATCCCGGGCGACACAACTCAGGGCGCGCAAATCTCTACTCGATCCGGGATGGGTACTTCTTGTTCGACTACGGCCACAACACACGGGCGATCGAGGCCATTGCGGAAACTGCCGCGGCATGGCGGGCAAATCCGAGAACCTGCGTATTGGGGTTACCCGGCGACCGTGCGGACCGGATGATCGAGCAGGCTGCGCGGTCCGTAGCCAGGGCGTTCCAACGCGTGGTGCTGCGTGAAGACCGGGATCTTCGGGGCAGAAAGCCCGGCGAAGTGGCGGAGATGATTGCCGCGGTCATTCGAAGGGAAAATCCGGACGTACAGATAGAGATAGTGTCGGACGAACTGGAGGCGACCAGACTAGCGATCAACCGGATTGAAAGCGGCGAACTCGTGGTGGCGCTCTGTGACGATTGCGCGGGTGTGCGCCAGATTCTGGAACGCTGCGGCGCGACACCGGCCTCCTCTTTCACGCGCAGGCGCGCGGAGAGGAAGTTTGTTGCCTGATCCGAGCCTGATTCTCATCGACAACGGAGATTTGTACACGCCGGACCGCGAGGGTTCCGGCTCGGTGCTAATCGGCGGCAGCCGAATTGTGAAACTGGGCGAAATCTCCAGGCGCGCTCTGGAAAGTTCCGGTTTGGGGCTGGACGTGATTGACGCCTCGGGCTGTCTGGTCATGCCTGGATTTATCGATCCGCATGAACACCTGATTGGCGGAAGTGGTGAACGCGGGTTCGAGAGTCAGACGCCGGAGATTTACCTTCAGGAGTTGATTCGCGGCGGGATTACGACGGTGGTGGGGTGCCTCGGGGTGGATACGCAAACCAGGACGATGCCCGCGCTTCTTGGAAAGGTGAAAGGACTGCGAGCGAACGGCATCAGCGCGTTCCTTTATACCGGAGGATATCCGGTGCCGCCTGCGACGATCACCGGATCCGCGCGCGGCGACATCATGTTTATCGAAGAAGTAATCGGCATTGGCGAGACGGCCATAGCCGACCTCCGGTCGAGCTGGCCCGCGCCTGTGGAACTGGCGCGCATGGCGAGCGAGGCTTACAACGCGGGTCTGCTCACGAATAAAGCGGGGGTGCTTCATCTGCATGTGGGTGACGATCCGCGGCGACTGCGTGATGTTCGAACTTTGATCGACGAATATCACATCAAGCCCGAGTCGCTTTATCCGACGCACGTCGAGCGCTCCACGGAACTATTCGACGAAGCAGTTGCGCTTACCGCGCGAGGCGTCGCGGTCGACATCGACGTGATTGAACGCGATCTGAACAAGTGGTTTGTCCGTTATCGGGACTGCGGCGGTGCACCGGGCAAGCTGACGGCATCTTCCGATGCGGGTTCATCGGCACCTGAAGTACTTCTGAATCAGATTCGGGAATGCGTCATGAACCGGGCGGCGGCACTGGAGGAATTGCTACCGCTGGTTACCACCAATACCGCGGCGGTGCTGAAATTATCCGCGAAAGGCCGATTGGCGCCGGGGATGGATGCAGACTTGCTCGTAATGGATCGACAAACCCTGGAGCTCCGGGCAGTGCTGGCCGGGGGGAGAATTCTCATGCGCGACGGTGCGATTGTTGCCCGCGAAGGTTTTCTGGACGGTTCGAACCGGAGGATCAGGCTGGATGGCACAAAAGAGCAGTAGCCGCTCGCGGCCTGCGCGGTCTGGCTCCGGGGAATTAATCATCATCGGGGGCCATGAGCAGAAGGCGCCGGAGCAGGCCAAAGAGATTCTGAAGATCGTAGGCGATCACGCCAACGGCGGACCCCTGCTGATTGCGACCCTCGCCGGCAGCGAGGCAATGGAGCAGTGGGCAAACTACCGCGGCATTTTTCAAAAGCTCGGGGTGAAGAAGCTGGAGCATCTGGATCTGGAGGGGCGACAGGAATCCGACAGCGACGATCGGGTGAAGCAGCTTCGCCATGCCAGCCTGGTTTTCTTCACGGGAGGGGATCAGCTTCGGATTACGAGCCTGTTCGGTGGGTCGCGACTTTGCGAGATTATGCGCGAGCGGCACGAGCACGGACTCGTTATCGCGGGGACCTCGGCCGGGGCTTCGGTGATGAGCGAAACGATGCTGGTGTCGGGACCGAGCGACGATTCGCATCGGGTCGGCGATACGCTCCGGATGGCGCCAGGGCTGGGTTTGACGCAGGCGCTGATCATCGACCAGCATTTTGCACAACGGGGCCGGCTCAGCCGACTGCTGGGAGCGGTCGCGCAAAACCCGCGGCTACTTGGTGTGGGGATCGATGAAGATACCGCTATCGTCGCCCGGGCAGGGCGCGAATTCGAGGTGGTTGGAAATGGCGCCGTTTATGTGGTCAACGGGCAGTCCATTGCATACACGAATCTGTCCGACAGCAAGATCGCCGATACCATCTCGGTCCACAACGTCAGGCTCGATGTGCTGAGCCGGGGCGACAAGTTCGACCTGAACAAGCGGGTTGCAACTCATCCGTGAAGGCCGCCGAGCAGCGCCGGTATAGCCCCAGAGGGACCGTCATCCTGATCGGCGGGGCAGAGGATAAGGGACGCGACGGCGCCATTCTCAGCGAGATAGCGCGGTTGTCGGCGAAAGATCCAATCGTCATTTGTACGGCTGGAAGTTCATTTCCGGAAGAGACGGCAGAACGTTATCGCAGCGCCTTCCGTGCTCTGGGTGTGAAGTCCGTGCCGCATTTACGGGTGCGAACACGTCAGGACGCAGAGGGGGCCCGGGCCGTCGAGCTCATCGCGGCTGCCAAAGTTTTCTTTTTTACCGGCGGCGACCAGCTGCGTATCGCGAGCATCGTAGGGGGGACACCGCTGCATCGCGCGATAGAAGAACTGCATCGTTCCGGAGGTGTCATCGCGGGCACGTCTGCCGGAGCATCCGCTCTGGGCGAGACGATGCCCTACTCGGTGGTGGAGGAGGAGCATCGGGTAGCGGCCGCTCTTAGCCTTGCGCCGGGACTGCGGCTGCTGAACGACGTGGTGATCGATCAGCATTTCGCACAGCGGGGCCGGCTGGGGCGTCTGGTTGCGGCGGTGACCGAAAACCCGCGTCTGCTGGGAATCGGCATCGACGAGAATACGGCTGTCGTCTGGAAGAAGGCGTCGTTTACGGTGATGGGGACGGGGGCTGTTTATGTCGTTGACGGACACGAGTTGACGCGTTCGAATTTAGGCACGGCGCCCGCGGGGGCGGCGATGTCCGCGTTCGATATCCGGCTTCATGTGTTGAATGCGAATGACAGTTTCGATGTGGCTGCCGGGAGGCCGCAACAACGGTGCTGAGTTGGCGGCGTCAGGCTGACCACCGCTGGAAATGAAACGGCCCGGGAATCGGGTTCGATTCCTGGGCCGCTTTGTCTGCTGCGGGTTTCCGGATTAGAAGAACAGTTTCATGTTCATCTGGATCAAGCGCGGCGTACTAAAACTGGTGATCTGCCCGAATGTGGAACTGGTAAGACCCGTGGCGGGGTTGCCCCAGTTGGCGTGGTTCATGATGTTGAAGAAATCCGCGCGAAATTCCAGCTTGTACCGCTCATTGAACCGGAAGCGGCGAGTCATGGACATATCCCACTGGATCGTGCCGGGGCCATGCAGAATGTCGCGCCCCGCATTGCCAAAGGTCCCCAACGGTACGCAACTCGGATTGCCCATATAAGCGGCTGTTGTGCAGCCGCCCGCGAAGGCAGCCGGGTTGAACCACTGACTGAGTGTCCGCGTCATCGTGGTGACGCCGGCGACGACGTTGGGGCGGTCCGCGCCAACGCCCGTGAGGGAGACATCCGAACCAGTGGTAACGGTCAATGGCTGGCCGGTATAGAGGCTGACCAGCGGGGCCAGCTGCCAGTCTTTCGTAATCTGGCTGAGGACACCGCCGCCAATTCCACCGCTGGCGAAGACACCGGAAGTATTGAACGTGTTGCGGCGATCGAAATTGCAATCGGCTTTTTCGGCGCGCCGGTTCAGAGGATTCTCGTAGTTATTGCCGGCAAGTTCTCCGCCGAAATCATATGTACTGGTGCAATGTCCCCAGGTGTAATTTGTCAGCCAGGTGAAATGGCTGGCGAATCGATGTTCAGCCTTGAGGAGCAGCCCGTTATAGCTGGCGGTATTTCCATCATCGGTCTGAACGATCGAGCTGTAATACGCACCCTGAGTCGGATTCAGCAGAGTCAACGGACGGCGGGCATCCTCATTGGCGGTTGTAGCTGTGGGGCTGGGGACCGGCATGTTCTGTTCGTTGGCGCCCAGAATGTGATTCGTGCGGTTGCCAATATAGGTTGCGGTCGCCAGCCAGTCTTTGGCAATCTGACGCTGATAGCTCAGATTCCACTGCATCATGTAAGTGTCGGCCACATGTTCGGGAATACTGACGTACGTACCCAATGTCGGAAAAATCGCAGCGCCCGGGAACGGGCTGCCCGCAACACCGGAGGGCGAGACATAGCCATTCCATGGGTTGGAAAACGGCGAGGTAATCGGAGTGTTCTTCACCGTGACGGCCGAAGCATAGGGCGGATTGGTGGTCCAGCGTTCCGGATAGAACAGCTCAGTGGAATCGTGCATCAGGCCGAAAGCGGCGCGGATGGTCTGCTTGCCGGACCCGGTCGGATCGAAGACGATGCCGAGTCGGGGCGAAGTGGCCAGCCAGTGCGAATCGGCAAACTGGCAGCCGTTGGGCTGATCGCCGCCAAACAAAAGACCCGCCGGCGCATTCGGATACTGTTTGCTGTGGGTTCCCGCGATGAAGGCGGCCAGGTTGAACTGGTTGCCGCGGCACTGCTTGTCGACGGCGGGAAGTTCGGGTTCCCAACGGGCGCCGATGTTGACTGTGAGGTGATTCGTCACGCGCCAGGAATCCTGCGCGTAAACGCCGACGACAGTCTGGCGCATGTAATCGGAAAGCGCGTTGCCCTGGTTGAAAGTGGAGAGGTGCCCGAGAAGCAGGTCCGCCAGATTGTCGCCCGAGTAGCCGGTGGTGCTGCCACCGCTGAAAGTGAACTGCCCGTTCGATTGCTGGTTGTTGGTTGAATTGAACTGCTGTTTGCGTCCATCGAAACCAAACGCAAACTGGTGCTTGCCGCGGGTGACCTGGAAATCGTCCGACAACTGATAATTGTTGACGTTGAAATAGCCGGGGGCGCAGGTACCGCACGCGACGTTGAAGTAGTTGCCGACCGTAATCTGAATGTAGTTATCGGTCATATTGTCATTCAGCTTCATGCCGAGCGCCTGCGGGCCGAACAGGTTGGGGGCGGAGCCGCGATTGTCGGCGCGGCGGTCGAATGTCACGTGGAAAGAATTCACCATGCTGGGGCTGATCGTATAGGTATCGCCGATCGTGGTGGTGTTGGATTGATCCTTGTTGCCGGGGTTGGGGCCGGTTGTCAGCGCATTCTTGCCATCGAAGAACGACTGCGCGGTGAAATTGTAAATGTAATACCGGACGTACATATTGTTCTTCTGGCTTTTGGCATAATCGACGCGGCCGATCACCTGCCAGTCCGGATTGTTGGTCGGCTGACCGAACAGAACCAGGCCGCACGGGTCGCTTGAAACCGGAATGAAGCTGAGAAGTTTCACTGCCGACTGATCGAAGCGGGAAGACGGAATGACGTTTCCGGGGAACGTCCTGACGTTGGTAGGATCAGCCGGGTCCTTCAGGCTGACGGCTTTCGACTGGCAGCCACCAGCGGAGGTCGGAGCGTCTTCCACCGAAAAATTGCCGGCCAAAGTCAGTGCGGTGGGCGTGTGCGCGGTGGTGTTCGAAGGGTTGCTGCGCTGTACCGTTTGCTGATAGCCACCGAAGAAAAAGAGTTTGTCGCGGATTATCTTCCCGCCCGCCGTGCCGCCGAACTGGCTGCGCTTCAGGGAATCGCGCGACGGCTGAGAGACGGAGCCCGCAACTGTAGTGAGGCCTTTGGGACGGGCATTGAGTTCGTAGTTGCGAAGGAATTCGAAGAGATCGCCATGGAAGCCGTTGCTGCCGGACTTTGTGACGACGTTGACTACTCCGCCAGGATGCAGACCGAACTGTGCCTGTAGCGCGTTTGTCTGGACGCTGAATTCCTGGACGGCGTCGGGAAACGGTATCGGCAGATTTACGTTGCTGAAAGCATCGTTGTTATCGCCGCCATCGAGAAGGTAATTGACACCGTTGGCCTGGCCGCCCGCGACGGAGAACGTGCCGGAGCCGTTGGAACCCTGCATGTTCTTGCTGCCGGTGAGATCGCCAGCCGGGGCTGTGGTGCCTCCGCCAGTCAGCGTCAAAAGCTGAGTGAGATTGCGACCGTTCAGAGGCAGTTCAGTGATCTTGACCGCTTCCATGGTTTGCGCGATCGCACTGTCCCTGGTTTCCACCATTGCCGCGTTGGCTGTGACTTCCACGGTCTCCGTCACTGAGCCGACCGTCATCGCAACATTGGCGGTAATGTTGTGGGCCACTTCGAGGATGATTCCGGACTGCCGGTAATCCTTGAAACCGGCAGCTTTTGCTTCCAGCACGTACGGACCTGGAGGCAGGTTCGAAAGCACGTAGTGACCATCACTGTCGGTAACAGTGGCATGCGCCGCTTTGGTATCCGTATCGGTGAGTGTGACGGACGCTCCGACGATGTATTTCGCCGATGGATCGTTGACCGTGCCCTCGACTTGAGCCACGGCTACAGCCTGCGCGTACAGCCCGCTGGCCAGAAAAAGAGATCCGATGACGGCGCATGCCGAAATGACAAGTTTCCGCATCGGGCGCGAAACTGGAACATACACTTCCTGAGCTGTTGACTTCATGGTCCGGCCCCCCTGTAGACCGAGATTAAACTTCATGGTTGGACTCCCCGAAGGGAAATAATTCCTAGAGAGTATATCGAAGCGCAAATCCGGAAGATATCTTAAAGGTTTAAACTTATCGTTAAGAGATACTAAACGATTGTCAGGGCCTGATGGTCCATTTGGCAGTCAGGGCTTCCGGGTCGCGGGATCTCCCGCATACTGCCTGACGCAGACCGCTGTCAGGGTGTTGAAAAAGGAGATTCGGGCACCGCTCCTTTACAGTCGCGGCTCAATCAGTCGTTTCCGAGATGCTCCTAGAACACGAAGCGCGCGCCGAGTTGCAGGGTTCGCGGACGATTCGCCTGTGTCGTAATGGTGCCGAATGCGGCGCTGGTTGCTGTTGTGTTGGGGGCCCCGAACGTCGGGTGGTTGAGAACGTTGTACGCCTCCAGCCGAAGTTGCAGATTCGTCTTCTCCGTGAAGTGGAAGCGTTTGGAGAGCGAGGGGCTCCATTCGTTGATTCCATCCACGCGAAGATTGGGAAACGTGGTGGATAGCGTCCGGATGTGGTACTGAAACTGATCCGCGGCAAGAGTGTCGAAGGCCGACGTATTGAACGCGGGGCTGTTGTTGTTGCGATTGTCCAGAACAATCGGCGCACCGAAATATACATAGTCGCCCGGTGACGTGGTGCTGCCATTAACCCACGTAACCGGAGCACCCTTTTGCAAGGTATAAATACTGTTGAGGCCCCAGCCTCCGAAAGCGAGATCCGCTGCCCTGGATTTACCCAGCTGAAATTTTCGGCCGCGACCGAAGGGCAGTTCGTATACGGTCGCGATCACGATGCGGTTGGGATGATCGTTGGGCGAGATGCGCTTTTCCGGCACTTCGTCACTGTCATTCAGCCAGGTAGTGCGATCAATCGTTTTCGAATGGATAAAGTTTGCCACAACGGTCAGGCCCCCGGAGAAACGCTTCTGGAAACGGACATTCAGACTTTGGTAAAACGAGCTTCCCGCAGTGTGGTTGAGTTCAATGATGCCGGTGCCGAAGGTGCCGCTCCCTACCGGAAACTGCGGGAACTTCGACAGCAACTGGGCCACCGTGGCCGTGGAACCGTTCTGGGATGTGGCGAGGCCCGCGAAGGGATTGGGGTTAGTGGCGCTCAGAGAGGTAATGAGAGGCTGATCGCGGGTGCCTGACGTGCTCAAATACCGGGACGGGATACCGTTCAGCTGTGTCACAAAGATCGGGACGTTGAGACTATGGCTGCCCGTGTAGACCACCTCAAAAAGCGTATTGCTCGTAAAGGAATGCTGTACGCCGAAGTTCCAGCGAATCGAATAGGGATCGCGGATTTCGGGATCGATGAACTGAATCGTCTGGCCTGCATAGGTTCCCGCCCCCAGCGAGGAGCCGACGGGTTGTTTGATGCTGCCGCCGGGGAACGGATCGGCGAGCGTGGTTGCGGGAGTCAAAAAACTGTTGTTCGAAGCCGTGTACTGAGTGGTCTGGCTGAACCCGTACTGCTGAAGAATCGGATTCGTGGAGTAGGCGCCGGCGATTCCGAGCTGCGAGATGCTGATTGGCTGAACAAAAATGGCGAAACCGCTGCGCACGACAGTCTTGCCATGCATTGCCTCCGGAGACCAGGACAGACCCACACGGGGGCTGACTTTGTGTGACGTCTGCTGGTACATGGCGCCATCGGCGGGAAAGCTCAGACCTCCGGCCACTTTAAAGTTTGCGGCGGAAATCTGAGAAATCGGCTTCAATGCGTAGGCAGCGGTAGCGGCGGCCGAAAGCGGATTGGATGCGGTGGCGTCGAACCCATTGACAGTACGGCCGTGTTTTTCGTAGTACGGCGCATCGTAATCGAAGCGCGCCCCGAGGTTGATTGTCAGGTTCCGGCGCACATGCCAGTCGTCCTGCGCAAACACCGCCCCATAGTGCTCATAGTAGGCGGCGGACGTATTCAGATCGAACGAACCGCTGGTGGGCAACCCGATCAGGAATTCCGCAAGATCCTGGCCCTGGACCACTGTCGAAGAGGCGCTGCTCGTCGCCTTTACCCAGCTGTTGGCGCTGAACGAGAACGATCCTGCGGAGTTCGCGTAGCTGATGGTGTTGAGAATGTACTGGCGGAATTCACCGCCGAACTTCAGAGAGTGACTGCCCTTCAGTTTGACCCAGCTGCCAAAGAACTGTACCGACTGAGAAGGAAGCTTGTTGGCGCCAGTGAAGCCCATCGTAGTGAATGCGGTTGCACCGGCAAACGCTATGTTGGGCAACTGCACGTACTGCGAAGTGGATTTCAGATAGCCGGGAAAACCAAAAGCCGTGGGATCGACACCAGCGGCGGGCGACGGGTGCGCCTCGTCCATGCGGGTGAAATTTGCGCGCAGATCGATGACATTGGTCGCATTGAGAGTGAAAACGTTATCGATTGTGCCGCCCCAGTTGGCGCGAGTCAAAACCGAGCCCGTCGCGGCGTTGTGGAAATAATCGTTCTTGGTCTGGATGTAATCCGTCCTGCGAATGTCGAAGAAGACCCGGTCGCGTGCGGAGACGTTGTAGTCCAGACGGCCCAGTTGATTGCTGAAATTATCGGGAGTGGCCGCCGTACTGGCGAAATTATTCAGACCGTTGGCTGAACCGGGAAGGTTGGGCAAGGGCATCAGCTTGAGATAAGCCTGTGCAATCGGGCTCAGCTGACTGGCCGGAATAATATTTCCCACATAGGGCTGCCGCGTAATCAGCGTCCCGCTTTGCGTCGCGCTGTAAGGGTTATACAACAGGTACTGGCTTCCGACCTTCAACAGATCGGAAAAGTCTCCGGTGCGTTCTTTTTCCGTGGCGACGCTCAGCAGGGTGGTATTCGGCTGGCTGTCTTTCAGGGCTTCCCAGGCAAAGAACCAGAAAAGTTTGTTGCGCCCGTCGAAAATTTTCGGTGCGACAACCGGACCACCTGCCGTGACACCGTACTGATTGTAGTGAGTAACCGGAGGCAACAAGCCGTTTTTGTTATTGAAATAATTGTTCGCGACGAGCGTATTAGGCTGGTTGAATTCCCACGCCGAGCCATGCAGTTCATTGGTCCCGGACTTCATCACCTGGTTGATCGTGCCGCCTGCCGTGTGACCTGAAGACGAATCGGTATCGAAAGTCTTGACGCTGACCTCGCGCACCGCGTCGGCAGGCGGGCTGTAAGCAAGACGCCCGTCCCAGGTTGCATCGGGCGAGCCGTTAATCTGGATCTCGTTGGTCTGTGCCGCGGAACCTGCGATGCTCCAGCCGGCGGCGGCGCCGCTGTCAAACGGGTGAATCAGCGACGGCTGGCCGGTCGCCAGGACGCCGATCGAGAGGGAAGCCAGAACCAGCGGCGTTCTGCCGTTCAGGGGAAGGTCTTCCACTTCTTTCGTGGTGATTGTCTGGCCGACGGATGCGTTCTCACTGTTGACCAGCGGCGCATCCGCGGTCACTTCGACAGTCTGCGATGTATTGCCGACTTCCAGCGCGAAATCAATCGAGGCATGCGCTCCCGCGTTGACGTGAACGGCCCGGCGCACCGACTCCTTGAACCCTGTGACCGCAACCGTGATGTCATAGTCCCCGGGCGCCAGAAACGGGAGTGTGTAGTCCCCCGTGGTGCCGGAATTGGTCTGCAGCTTCGTTCCCGTGGTCACTTCGACCGCATTCACTTTGGCCCCGGGCACCACTGCGCCGGCAGGATCCGTTATGGCGCCGCTGATGGTACCGCGAAATTCCTGCGCGGGTGAGAATTTGAGGGTGGCGCAAAGCGCGGTAACCAGAAACGCGGAACGAAAGAAAAACTTCATTGTCGACTCCCTGAACGAAATTGATTCGTATCGCAGTATAGCGAACCCCGATCGGATAAGCCATCTAAAAGAACATAACCAATCGTTGAGTTCTACTCAACAATTTGATAAAATCCGTCCCATGGATCTGCGTCAGATGGAAGTGTTTCTCGCCGTTATGGAGCATTCCACGGTGACGCGGGCCGCGGAGATTCTGCGGGTGTCTCCCGGCGCCATCAGTCTGCAGTTGAAAGCTCTGGGGCAGGAGCTCCGCACGCCGCTGTTCGTCCGGTCCGGCAAGCGGATTGTGCCGACTCCCCACGCGTTTCGTCTGGCGGATCACGCCCGGGAAGTCATGCGAAAAATGGGAGAGATCCATCGGGACTTTGCCGATACACCGACTGCGGATTCACGCCCCTTCCGTTTCGCGACCGGCGCGACCACACTGATCTACCGGCTCGGCCCGCCACTGCGGAGCCTGAGAAGAAAATTCCCGCACGCAGATCTGCACGTCACGGTCGGGGCGACCGAAAAAACCGTGGAAGGTCTGATGGAGCGGAAGTTCGACCTGGGATTGATATCGCTGCCATGGGCGCAGCCGGATCTCACAATCATGCCGCTCTATCAGGAAGAACTCCTGATCATCCGTCCTGCGCAAACGGCCACTAACGACCGCACGGTTGCAACGATTCAGATCAGAGAACTGGCAGAAGCGCCGTTCCTGCTTTACCCTCACGGGAGCAACATGCGCGATCTCATGGAGCGGTACTTTCGCGAACTGGGAATAGCGCCCCGCGTGATCATGGAAGCCGACGACACGGAAGTGATCAAACGCCTGGTGGAATACGGTTTCGGATATTCCATTCTGCCGCAGTATGCCTTAGGCGGCCGTGGCCATCGATTTCAGAAGCTGCGCGTGCCAGGCCGGAGGCTGATCCGCCAGCAGGCGCTCGCGATGCCGAAAAGCGAATATCCGCGTGCCCTTACGACAGGAATCGCCGAGTTCCTGAAATCCGCTCTCGGCGAAAAGAATTCGGATTTGATAACGTGATCGGGGACGCACTCATCTCACATGACAAACCAAACGGCAGCGGAACGGCAACCGGACGCGGCGGGCACGGGGCGGTATCTGCCGCAACTGCGCTGGTACATCTGCGGCCTGCTGTTCTTTGCCAGCACGATTAATTACATCGACCGCCAGGTGCTGGGGCTGCTGAAGCCCGTCCTCGAAAAAGACATGCACTGGAACGAGACCGATTACGGGAATATCGTGTCGGCCTTCCAGCTTGCCTACGGACTCATGATGCCGCTGGTGGGGCGTTTGATCGACTGGATCGGGATGCGAATCGGATACACGCTGGCGGTCGTCGTCTGGAGCGTGGCTGCGATGGCGCATTCGCTCGCGGGCAGCGCCACGCAGTTCGGCATCGCGCGGTTTGCTCTGGGTATTGGAGAATCGGCCAATTTCCCGGCGGCGATCAAGACAGTTGCGTATTGGTTTCCACGCAAGGAACGCGCGCTGGCAACCGGAATTTTCAACAGCGGCACGAATATCGGGGCGCTGATCGCTCCGCTTGTGGTTCCGTATCTCGCCGCTACTTACGGGTGGCAGTCCGCGTTTATCTTCACGGGCGCCATCGGGTTCCTGTGGGTTGTGCTGTGGCTTGTGTTCTTCCGGGATCCCGAACAGCATCCCTGGCTGGACCCGCGGGAACTGGCGCTGATTCACGCGGATAACGAACCAGCCGCCGAGCCTGTGCCTTACCGGCAATTACTCGGAAGCCGCGCGGCGTGGGCTTTCATGGTGGGCAAGTTTCTGACCGACCCCGTATGGTGGTTCTATCTTTCGTGGCTGCCAGGATTTCTGAACAGCGTGTACAAGCTGGATTTGCTGCACATCGGACTGCCCCTGGTTGTTGTCTATCAGGCATCCACCGTTGGCTCCGTCGGCGGCGGCTGGATTTCTTCCACCATGATCCGGCGCGGCTTCACCGTGAATCGTGCCCGCAAAACGGCGATGCTGGTTTGCGCGCTGGCCGTCACATCCGCGATCTTTGTGGGCAAGGCCGGCGGAAACATGTGGCTGGCAATTGGCCTGGTCAGCGTGGCGGCCGCGTCGCATCAGGGATGGTCCTGCAACCTTTACACGCTGCCCTCGGATATGCTGCCGAAAAACGCGGTGGCATCCGTGGTGGGCTTGGGCGGAATGTGCGGCGCGCTGGCCGGTTCCCTCGCGGCGCTTGCTACCGGACGCTGGCTGGATTATTCGCACAAATCCTACGGGCCGCTGTTTGTTGTGGCGGGCTCCATGTATCTGGTGGCCCTGGGAATCATTCACCTTCTGGTGCCAAACGTCAGGCAACTCAAGCGGGATTAGCCGGCGACCAGTAACGGATAAATATGCCGGTCGTACAGATTGAGCGTTACGTTGCGCGAAATCGATTCCTCGCAGCTATCGAGCATGTTGAGGTAACGATCCCCCAACTTCGCCGCGATCTTGAATCCGACATGCAGTAGCTGGCGAACGCTCTTGTCGTAGAGCGGATTTTTCGAATCGTGCCGCATAGCGCCCGTATACTGCTCGCTGGTCCAGCCGGCGACCACCGCGGGCAACGGCAACTTCGCGTATTCGATATCGATGACGGAAGCGTACGGGGCGCAGAGTTCTTCCGCATGGCCATAGGCCTCGGCATAGATTTCCTTCGCCAGAGCGAGCCCCGCGCCGCCCGCTTCCGCAAGGCCGATCAATTCCTCCAGCCACGTCGTGCCGGCCGTTTTCAGATGTAAGCCCGCGTTGAATTTCGGCAGGGCTTTGCGAATCGGTTCATAGATGGAAAACTTGTCGCTCCCCGAATGCACGCTCAGTTTCAGATTGTCCGGCAGGCCATATTCGCGAATGGCATGGGCAATCACGGCGAGATCGCTTTCGAATTCGAGCGTGAACTGCGCCACGTCGCCGACGTAATCGACACCCTTGTTGAAGCGGCCTGTGAACTTCGGTGCAATCGTCTGGATGGGAATCTTCTCGTCGGCAATGGCTGCGAGAATCACGAGAAGTTCGGGCGGGGTCTGTGGCGAATCGGTCTCATCCATGGAAACTTCCGTGATGAAGTTGCCCTCGCCTTTGCGCGACGCAATGTGGCGGTAGATGCGGCCGGCTTCTTTGACCGCCGCCAGAAAGGTTCCTGCCGTCTTCGCCACCGACTCGCGCGTGGTGGTGAACGGCTGCCCGATTCCCGGAATTCGGACGACGCCGATCAATTCCGGATGGCGCGCCAGAAATGCGTCGAGGTCGGCAGCGAGCGGAGCCTGTCCGATGAAATGCGCCACGTCGATGGTGAAGAAATCGCTGGGCGCGAGAAAGCGCTCCACGGTATCGAGATTGATATGGTCGGCGTCAACGTGCCACGGTTTGGTCCAGTTGAGTTCGCGGACAGCCGCCAGCGCGGCCTCGCGGACGCTGGTCGGCTCGGTGCCGATAAACGTGTGTTCCCGATTCGATTTGTTCCAGACGGGCACGACCGCGATTCCCTGCTCCGCCGCCAGCATGAAGGCACGAAGCTGCGGACGCGCCTGATGCGCAAAACGGTCACCGACGCCGATGGAATACCGGGAGAGTTTCAGCATAAGTTTCCTATCATACGTGCAGCATATCCCGGGAGACTGCGGCAGACGGTTCGTCGGGGCCATGATCGCGCAACCCATTTGCCAGTGGCCTGCCGTAATACACTGAATTTTCGCCCTCTATCCCATGTCCGGCAACAATACTGAGACCTATCTCGCGTTCGACCTTGGCGCCGAAAGCGGCCGCGCGTTCCTCGGTTCGCTCCAGAACGGCAAGCTCGATATCAAAGAGATCCATCGCTTCGCCAACGAACCCGTCGAATATGGCGGCACCATGCACTGGGACGCGCCGCGCATCTGGCTGGAGCTTCGCAGGGCGCTGGCGACAGTGGAAGCGCCCCGCCTGGCGGGAATCGGCGTGGACGCATGGGGCGTGGATTACGCTCTGCTCGGTCAGCGCGGCGAATTGCTGCAGAATCCTTTCCACTATCGCGATCCTCGCAACGTAACCGCGTTTGAAGAGGTTCAGAGGCTCGTACCCCGCGCGGAAATCTACAGCGCCACCGGCATCCAGCTGATGCCGATCAATACCCTCTATCAGCTCTATGCCGCGCAGCGCGACACGCCGAATATTCTCGCGGCCGCCGAAAAGCTGATCATGGTGCCGGATTTGTTCCACTACTGGATGACCGGCAATGCGGTATGCGAATACACGGACGCGAGCACCACACAGTTCATGAATCCGGTGACCCGCAAGTGGGCCGTCGATCTTCTGGACCGGCTTGGCCTGCCTTCCGGACTTCCGGCTGAAATCGTGGAGCCAGGCAGCATCGTCGGCAAGCTGCTGCCCGGCATTTCGCGCAATGCGGCGCTCAACGGCACGCCCGTCATCGCGCCCGGTTCGCACGACACCGCCTCCGCCGTTGCGGCCATCACGGCACGGGGCAATGCGGCCTTCATCAGCTCCGGCACGTGGAGTTTGATTGGTACGGAGTTGACCGCGCCCATTCTCAGCGAAGAAGCGATGCTCCACAATTTCACCAATGAGGGCGGAATCGGCGGCACAACGCGGCTTCTGAAAAACGTCATGGGGCTCTGGATGCTCCAGTGCTGCCGCCGTGCCTGGCTCGCTGCCGGACGCGAATACGATTACGCGCAGCTTACCGATGAAGCCGCCGTCGCAGCCCCGTTCCGAAGCATCGTCAGCCCGGACAGCGGTCTGTTCCTCAGCCCCTCCGATATGCCGGCCGCGATCGACGAGTTCTGCCGCAAGACAGACCAGCCCTGCCCGGATTCCCCTGGCGCCTACACGCGCGCCATTCTCGAAAGTCTCGCCCTGAAATACCGCGTGATTCTGCGCAATATGTCGAGCGTTACCGGCCGGCAGACGGAGCAGATCCGCGTTATCGGCGGAGGTTCGAAGAGCCGTCTGCTGAATCAATTCACGGCCGACGCAACAGGGATGAAGGTTCAGGCCGGACCCACCGAAGCCGCTGTTCTCGGCACTCTCGGAGTTCAGATGCTGGCCACCGGCGCAGCTGGTTCCCTCGAAGAAATGCGGGCGATTGTGGAACGCTCATTCCCGGTGGACACGTATCAACCACGAGATGCGGAAGCCTGGGATCGGGCTGCCGTGCGGTTCGAGCAGTACGAAGGCGCGGGGATTTAACTTGCAGCTGAAGAAAAAAGACGTACTGCGCGCCGTTTCCGCCTTCGAACCCGGTGACGACGGGCTCGCCGCCAAGAGCAAAGATCTGGTGTGCCTGCTGCTTCAACATGGGAGCAAGCCGTTCTCCGGCCGCCAGTTCTGGCCCGGACACGTCACGTGTACGGCTCTCATTCTGCATCCGAAGGAAGCCCGCGTTCTGGTGATCCATCATCACAGGCTCAGCCGCTGGCTGTCGCCCGGCGGGCACGTTGAAAAGTCCGATGAGTCTCTGAGCGCAGTGGCTGCGCGCGAAGCGAAGGAAGAGACCTGCGTCCAGCTGGATCCGCGTTTTGTCCCCTTTCTCGCGGGCATCGACGTTCACGGCATTCCGCCGAAGCAGCGCGAACCGTTTCATCTGCACCACGATTTGATCTGGTGCTTCCGAGCGGCCAGCGAGAAATTCGAGGCAACCGCGGAAGCTCCGGAGGTCCTGTGGGCGCGTGAAAGCGACTGGGAATCCCTCGATCTCACGCCCAGCATCCGCCGCAGCATTGAGCGTGCCACCCGCGCGACTGCGGTCCCGCGATAAATCCATGAGCGAATATTTCCTCGGCGTTGACGGCGGTCAGTCGAGCACTCTCGCGTTGATCGGCGACGAGACCGGTCGCATTGCCGGGTGGGCAACCGCCGGACCGTGCAATCACGTGGGAGCCGCCGAAGGCCGCGGGAAGTTTCTCCGCGTCATGGGCGAATGCATTTCGCAGGCCGCGGAACGCGCCGGGCTCAGTCCGGACAAACCGAAATTCCGCGCCGCCTGTCTCGGCATGAGCGGTGGTCCGGATGACAAAGCCGCGCTGCTCGCCGACCTGATCGATGCCGAACGCCTCGTCGTCACGCATGATGCAAAGATCGCCTGGGCCGGCGCGACGGAAGGCGCTCCAGGCATCATCGTGATTGCCGGCACCGGCTCCATTGCTTACGGCGAGAATGCGCAGGGAGAGACGGCCCGCGCCGGTGGCTGGGGCTTTATCTACGGGGACGAAGGCGGTGGTTTCGATATCGCACGCCAGGCTCTTCGCGCCACGTTAAAAGAGTACGAAGGCTGGGGACCCCGCACCGCCCTGACGCCGGCGCTCCTCGAAATCACGGGCGCGGCCAATGCGAATGACGCGCTCCATCGCTTCTACACGGTCGACTGGCCGCGATCGCGCGTTGCCGAACTGGCAATCGCCGTGGATCGCATCGCGTCCGAAGGCGATCCCGTGGCCGCCGATATTCTGCGGAATGCAGCGCAACAGCTGGCGATGCTCGCAGCCTCCGTGAAGCGCCAGCTCTGGAACGAAGAAGCCGCCGAGGAAGCTCCCATTCAACTGGCCTGGGTGGGGGGCGTCTTTCAGAGCCAGATACTGCTGGAGCGTTTCCGCACCCTGGTTTTGCTCGACGGTAATGTCCAGGCGGAGTCGCCAAAACGCAGTCCGGCCGCGGGCGCGCTGATCACCGCTTATCGGGCCGCGGGGTTGCCGTCACTTCTGCCCCACCCGGTACACTATGACCAATGAGCGCACAAATCACCTCCATCGGCCAGATCGCAATCACCGTGCAGGACCTGCAGCGCGCCATCGTTTTCTATCGCGACATTCTTGGCCTGAGCTTTCTGTTTGAAACCGGCGGTATGGCGTTTTTCAATTGCGGAAGCACCCGGCTGATGCTCACCACAAGCGAAAAACCCGATACAACGTACGGTTCCATCATCTACTACAGAACGGACGATATCGCGAAAATGGCGGCGTCGCTTCGTGCTCAAAATGTGCACTTCGAGGACGATCCCCGGATGATCGCCAAAATGCCGGATCACGATCTCTGGATGGCGTTTTTCCACGACTCCGAGGGCAATCTGCTCGCCCTCATGAGTGAAGTGCGCTGACTGTCGTTCCTGCGCATCGCGATAACCGCGGCTTTGCTAAGCTCGAATTTCATCCCATGTCAAAACTTTCCATCAAAGATTTAGATCTGAGCGGCAAGCGCGTGTTTATTCGCGTGGATTTCAACGTTCCCCTCGCCAACGCCGGCCAGGAAATTACCAGCGATAAGCGAATCCGCGCCTCCCTGCCTACCATCCGGTACGCTCTTGAGCACGGAGCCGGCGTGATTCTCGCGTCGCACCTGGGCCGCCCCAAGGGGAAGCCAAATGCCGAGATGAGCATGAAACCGGTTGCCGCGAAACTTCAGGAACTGCTCGGGAAACCCGTCACACTGGCGCCGGATTGCGTCGGCCCCGCAGTGGAAGCTTTGTTGCCCGCAGCCGGCGGCGTGCTGCTGCTCGAAAACCTCCGTTTCCATGCCGAAGAAGAAGCCAACGATCCGGCATTTTCGGAAAAACTCGCCAGGCTCTGCGACGTTTATGTGAACGACGCTTTCGGCTCCGCCCATCGTGCCCACGCTTCCACAGTCGGCATGATCGCGTACGTCAAACAGGCCGCCGCCGGCCTTCTGATGGATAAGGAACTCCAGTACCTGACCATGGTCACGCAGAATCCCGACCGCCCCTGCGTGGCGATTCTGGGTGGCGCGAAAGTTTCCGACAAGATCGAAGTCATCGAAAACCTCGCCAAAGTTGTGGACAAGGTTCTGATCGGCGGCGCGATGGCCTACACTTTTCTGAAATCCCAGGGACACGCCATCGGCAAATCCATGGTGGAAGATGACAAACTCGATCTGGCGAAAAGCCTGCTGACCCAATTCGGCGGCAAGTTGGTTCTGCCGGTGGATCACGTGGTCGCTGCTGAATTCAAAGAAGGCGCGGATAACGAGAACGTGGTGGAGATCCCGGCCGACAAAATGGCGCTGGATATCGGTTCGAAGACCGTTGAGCTCTACGAAGAGATCATCCGCGGCGCGAAAACGATCATCTGGAACGGTCCCATGGGCGTGTTCGAAAAGCCGCCGTTCGATCGCGGCACCATGGCGCTCGCGAGAGCGGTTGCCACTTCCGGCGCAGTCTCTGTGGTGGGTGGCGGCGATTCGGAAAAGGCGATCAAGACCGCGGGCCTGACCGATAAGATTTCGCACGTTTCTACCGGCGGCGGGGCATCGCTCGAATTCCTGTCGGGACAGGTTCTCCCCGGGGTAGCCGCTCTGACGGAAAAGTAGACTACTTGCGTCCGGCCGGAGTCTGGCTCCGGCCGGTGCCGGCCGACGTTTTGGCATCCGACCTAACGATAATCCGCGACGCGTGAAAGGTGCCGTCGTCATCGGCTTTGAAGCTGACCGTGACTCGCGCATTCACCCTCGGCGCACCTTCGGTCTTCGTCTCCGGATCGATGATAAACGCACGCGATTCATCGGCCCGGGCCGGTACTTTACGCACCACGGTAAGCGATTCCGCCGAGTAGGCGGTAACGGTGCCGGAAAAAACGTCGTTCGCCGAAGTGCTTTTGGCGGCAGCCGGGTTCGGCACAGCTTTCGCCGGTTGCTGGCCTGCCATCGATGATGCGAGCGCCAACTGGACGGCCAGCAGGAACGCCGGGAAATATCGAATCACTATATTCAGAATAATTGTTGAACGTCCGCGGATGAATAATGTGCGGATTAAACCTGCTTCATAAGGTCTTCATGCGTGCTTTCCAGTACATTTACCGGGGCCTGTGGGACGTGCAGGGGTAAGCGAACGGTAAACGTGGTTCCCTTCCCCAACTCGCTTTTGACATCGATTGTGCCCGAATGCGCGCGCACAATCCAGTTCACAAAACTCAGCCCCAGGCCAAGCCCCTTTTCAGGCGAGGCCTGTTCCTCCATACCTCTGACGCGGTAAAAGCGATCGAAAATATGCGGCAGATGTTCCGGGGCGATTCCCTGCCCCGTATCCTGCACCACGATCTCCGCCTGCTCTCCCAAGCGCTCCACGCTCACCCGAACCTCGCCTCCTTTCGGCGTGAACTTTACCGCGTTCGATATCAGATTCGAGAGCATTCGTTCGATCTGGACGCGGTCGAACTCACCAGTGCAGTTGCGCGTATCGCCGTGGAACGCAATCTCCACCCCGGAGCCTTCCGCCGGAATTTCAAACTGCTCCGTGATGTTGCGCGCGGTTTCGCAGATGTCCAGCGGCTGTAGCTGCAGCACCACCTGTCCCGTTTCCGCCTGCGACAGCAGCAGCAACGCGCGTACAATCTGCGACAG
This sequence comes from Bryobacteraceae bacterium, assembly GCA_025928545.1. GTDB lineage: Bacteria > Acidobacteriota > Terriglobia > Bryobacterales > Bryobacteraceae > BOG-234. Next base: position 27,479 of record JAICJH010000042.1, read on the forward strand.
CCGCTCCACGTCGCCCAACGCCACAACGATAGCGTCCCGATACTGTTCAGCCGTTTGCGCGGTGAAGAGAGCAACCTCCAGTTGGCCGCGAACAATCGTAATGGGCGTGCGGAGTTCATGCGACACATCGGTGGAGAATTGGCGTATCTGGTTAAAACTCTGCTCCAGACGCGAAATCATGTCGTTGAATGTTTCGACAAGGTATTCCAGCTCATCGGCGGCCTTGCGTTCCGGAATGCGCAGACTGAGATTGGAGCCGCTGATACGTTCCGCGGCGGTGGCAATTGCCATCACGGGCTGTAGCGCCCGGCCCGCAACCACCCAGCCTGTGGCCATACCGATCAAAACCACCAGGGGCGTCAGCGCGATGGAAAGCCAGGTAAACGTGGCCAGCAACGCACGGTTCGGCGCCAGAGATATGCCGATCGCCACATAGAATCTTCGGGTTCTGGTTTCGTTGAAAATATAACTTGCCCGGATCAGATACGGGACACCGGCCGAGTTCGCTTCCCGCCAGTCCGGCTGGCTGGACTTGAGCACCTTGGCGATGTAATCGGCGTGATCGAAACCGAGCTTCTGGTATATCGTCGAAAATTCCTTCACTTCGCCCTGGTCGTCGGCGATCATGTAGACCTTCTGAACGCTGGCTCGGATGTTGTTCTCGTCCGGGTCCTGATCGTCAAAGAGCCATGCGAGTTTGTTATCGCCTTCGATTCGCAAATAGCCTTTGAGCGCGCCCCAGCGTTGTTCCAGATCTTCGTGCGCCTGGTCGCGCAGACTGGAGCTCAGGGTCTGCCGGAAGGTGAGAGCCACGCCGACCAGCAGCAGGGTGAAGATGGCCGTGTAGACCGCCGTCAGCCGGAAGCGAAGTCCGCGCGAGATGTGCTTACGTTTTGCCAGAAAGCCCTCTCGCGACTACTCTAGCCTAAATCGAGGCCTGAAATGATGTACCCGGATCGGTTCTTCCGGCCGCCGATTTTTCCGGAGCTTCAATCATGTACCCGATTCCGCGAATCGTATGAATCAGCTTATCGGGAAACCGGTCGTCGATCTTGCTGCGCAGATGCCGGATATACACGTCCACGATATTCGTAAGACCGTCGTAATCCATATCCCAGACATGCTCCACGATCATCGTGCGGCTGAGCGGACGTCCCTTATTCCGCATCATGTATTCCAGAATGCCGAATTCCTTCGGCGCCAGATCGATCGTTTCAGTACCCCGCGTCACTTTACGCCGCAGGCTGTCGACGACCAGATCGGCCACCTGTAATCGTTCCGGCGTCGGCTGACCGCGCCGCAGCAGAGCGCGCACACGCGCCAGCAATTCGACAAAGGCGAAAGGCTTGGTGAGATAGTCGTCCGCGCCGTGCTCCAGCCCTTTCACTCGGTCGTCGAGTTGTCCGCGCGCACTTAGAATCAGCACTGGCGGACCGTTCTGGCGGCCCCGAATTCGTTCGAGCACCTTCAGGCCATCCATATCCGGCAGCATCAGATCCAGGATCACCAGATCGTAATCGGTATCGTGCGTAAACTGAATGGCGGTCGCCCCGTCCGGCGCGATGTCGATGGCGTAGCCCGCACCCTGCAGGCCCCGGCTGAGGAAGTCCGCGATGCGCCGTTCGTCTTCTACCACCAGAATTCGCATTGTAATCTTAAGGTTACATCAACAGAAGCATTGTCACACTTTACCGCTCTAACTCGGCACTATGTGAAACGCAGCCAAGGCAAAAAGGTTGCGGCTCATATTATATTGTTCACTTCCATCGTCGGAATATCGGTTTCATTCGCTCAGCCGCGAAGCAATAAGTCGTCCGTAGATCCCGCACCCGCCCGGCCCACGCGGGCTGTGAAGTTTACCGAAGAGTTCGACGGGGCATCGCTCGATTTCTCGAAGTGGTCGCCCCATCCGCCAGCCAGGCTGCTACTGCCCGGAGTCCAGGAATGGTTGCCGGAAGCGATTCAGGTTTCAGGCGGGCAGGCCCACATCGTTGCCCGTAAGACCGCGGGCGGCTACACATCCGGAATCATGACGACTCTCGGAACTTTTGCCCAGACTTACGGGCGCTTCGAGATCCGTTTTCGCATGCCGGCGGGCCGTGGTCTGGAACCGCTGTTCCGGCTACTGCCTGTTCCCACAGGCGATTCGCCTTCTATCGACGTGATGAATGCGATCGGCGGCGATCCCTCCACTGCTCTGTTCGGCAACCGCTGGAGTGAAGGGCATGTCGAACGCGAATACACCAGTTCCTGGAAAGTAGGCGACCTTGCCACCGGCTTCCACATCGCGGCCGTCGAATGGGATGAGGAAAGGATCGTCTGGAGCGTGGACGGCGCGGAGAGATTTGAGTCCTTCGAAGGCGTGCCCCACCAACCGATGTATCTCGCGGTCAGCCTGTCGGTAGGTACGGAGAAAGCGGGCGAGCCCGATGGCCAAACCAAATTCCCCGCCTCGCTCGATATCGATTACATCCGTGCCTTCGCACGGCCCTGAAACATCAGCGCCGGTATTGCTACCGTCCCGGCGACCCATGCGGTAAGCAGCCAGAACGGCACGCGGAGCCGCGCGGCAGCTTCCGCAACCTGCGCAACGGAGCCGTGATTCCACGGGGCAAGACCCGCGTAATACGGCATCATTCTGGCGGCAGCGCCAAACAGATCCGTGAAGGCAAGCATCACGGCGAACGCGATCGAAAAGCGTCCCAAGCCGGCAGCTATCAGAATGGCCATCGCGCCACCTGCCGGCCAAAGATACCAGCCGGGAATTCCTGGAATTCCATGCACGGCGTTATATGCCGCCGCACCGCCCGCAATCGCGACGGCGAAGGCAGCGGTGAGCACGATTGGCGCGCGCAATTGGCTCCTGTAGCGGGCGATCCCCGCCACCATTCCCGCAACCGCCACGCCCTCCAGCGCCATGTACATCCACGTCCGAAGCGTGAGAAAGCTCCAGGCGCCGAACCATGTGAACGACTTCGCAACCGTCTGTGCACCGTTGATCCATCTGCCACTCCGGATCAGTTGCGCCGCGCTGACCGCGAGAGTTCCCAGAGGAACGCTCTCCTGCCAGCCAGTCAACGGCACACCGATCGCAAGATTCCGCGCGTACCACCAGCCCCCGATCGCCAACCCCACCGCAATCGCCAGGACTGCCTGCTTCGGCCGCCGGCACCATAAGACAAGCAACACCGGCGCCAGAACGATCAGAGACGCCTTGGAAAGCATAGCGAGCCCGAGCACCAGACCCGCTGTCAGCCAGGTTGTCTCCACCCGCATCATCAGCCAGAGAAAGACCGCGGCCAGGCCGATGGCCAAACCGTCGTTAGCGACACGAGACCCGTCGATGGCTAAACCTGGAGCTATCGCCAATAACCCCGCAACCCAATGCGCCACTCCCGCAACGCCGGAGGTTTTACGCGCCGCGAGAAACGTGAACGGAATCGCCAGCGAAGTAAAAAGCAAACTTAACAAACGAACAAGGAACACCCGATCCGAAAGCCGGAGACTTCCGCTCAAGCGAACCAAAGGCGCAGCCAGCCAGTAAAACAACGGAGGCTGCTGCGCCTCGTAAAAAACAAACGGACGATGGCCGTTGCTCTCGACCGCCGGCAAATGCGCCTGCGAAGGCGGCAGCCGTTGCATCTCGGAGCGCCGTTGCTCCCGCTCCGCATCCGGCAAAGCCCACCATTGCTCATGCGTCAGATAGGGCGCGCCAATCCACCGGAGTTCCCGAGCGAGCGGTGTCAACCGCATCGAGTCGTCGATCTCCCGTGAGATTCGGTCCTGTGCGACAGGCAGAGTCCCGTGCTCGTTCCAGTGCTGGATCCAGGCAAAATGGGCGTACTCGTCCCAGCCCTCCCAAAGCGGCAGCATAGCCGAATAGAAGGCGCCGCGAACCAGGAAGAGTGCCCAGAATATCCAAATACGCGCTGGCAAGAAGCTATGATAGCGACGTGAGCGCCGGTTCGCCTGAAAATTCATCGGCAGTAGATCCTAAGATCGAAAAGCGCATGCGCGCCGAATGGAATGCGCGCGCGCAGGAAGATGCCCATTATTACGTCGCGTTCGGACGCCGCGATCAGGACGATGCCGAGTTTTTCGACACCGCTAAAGATCTCGTTGGGGAACTCGCCGGCGAACTGAAGCGCCTCCCTCCGCCAATGGGAAGACTGCGGCGAGCTCTCGAAATCGGCTGTGGCCCGGGCCGGCTTCTGCGACCGATGAGCCGTTACTTCGATCAGATCTACGGGGTGGACGTTTCCGACGCCATGATCGCGCTGGCAAAGGAAAAGCTCCGCGACATCCCGAACGCCTTTCCTCACGCGATAGCGGGCAGCGACCTGAGATTATTCCCGGATCGCCATTTCGACTTCGTTTATTCCTACGCCGTCTTTCAGCACATTCCCGACCCGGATGTGGTCTTTTCCTATCTTCGGGAAACAGCCCGTGTGCTGCGGCCCGGCGGCGTCGCTCGCCTTCAGATCAACGGACTGCCGAAATCGTCGAAGGGCTATACAACCTGGGAAGGAGTCCGCGTCAGTGCCGCGGAAATTCACGCCCTGACCCGCGAATTGGGGGTGGAACTGCTCGCCCTCACCGGCGTCGAATCGCAGTACATGTGGACTACGTGGCGTAAACCGGAAAAAGCGCCAACCGGTGCCCCGCCGGGTATTTGCCGTATTCGCGCGCTCTCCAATGCTTTCTCCAGCGAGCAGGCGGTACCGGTAAGCGGGCGGCTGGCGTGTTTCGCGGCCTCGGTGGAGAATCTTCCCGTCGGCTGCGATCTGAACTCGCTGACTGTATCGATCGACGAAGTTCCGGGCCGCGTTTCTTTCATCGGCCCGCGCGAGCGTAATGGTTTTTCTCAGGTCAATGTCTTCCTGCCGAAAAACTTACGCACCGGGTTGCTGCCGGTGCGGCTCGACTGGCATGGCCAGCAGCTTGCGGAAGAAAAATTCGTGCGCATCATTCCACCCGGACCCGCCGTTCCCCGCCTGAGCTCTTTGACAGATGCAATCAATCTCATGTCCACCACGAGGATTGAAAGCCGCCTGGTGAAGGCTTCGATTGAGGAAGTCGACGACATCGCAACCTTCAGCGCCACTGTCGACGGAACGAGTGTCACCAGGATAGAAACATTCCGTGCGGACCCGCTGACCGAACGTTGGGAAGTCAATTTCGGGATTCCCGAATCAGTTTTTCCAGGCGGACACATTCTGGAGCTTCGCCTGGGCGGCCGGATATTGGCGAAAATGGGAATCGAGGTCACACAATGACGCCCCGGACCTGTTCTTTGCTGACTTGCCTGCTGCTGACTCTTCCTGTCGCCGCCCAGCAGACCCCGGAAACACGGCTTCGCTCCGCCCTTCAGACCAAAACCGGCGTCGCGACACTGCCCGGCGGGGTAATCGAAATTTCTCGCGAGATCACGCTCTCCCCGGATGCGCACGATCTCGAAATCCGCGGCGCCAATACGACCATCAAAGCGTCCGCCGCTTTCCGTGGACGCGCCCTCATCGTCATCCCCGCGGGCAAAAATATTAAAATCCACGATCTTGCACTCGATGGCAACCGCGACGCTTTCCCGCAGCCTGTGCCCCCGCCCCCTGCCGGTGCGATGCTTTCGCGCGTGGTGGCAAACAATGGAATCCTCGCCGAAGGCGTGACCGGCCTCGAGTTGTTCGAGATCAAAGCTGTGCAAGTCGCGGGTTTCCCGGTGCTCCTCAATGGCGGCAGCAAAGTCCGCATTCACGATGTCGAGTTCACCGATAGCGGCACGCTCGATGCCAATGGCCACAACAACGGCTCCGGCGGACTCGCCCTCGAAGAAGGCGTCACCGATTTCGAAATTGTACATTCACGGATCGGGACGATCCGCGGCAACGGGATCTGGATTCGCTCCCTTGGCGGCACATCGTCGAAGGGCCGGATTACGGACAACGAATTCGCAATCCTGGCGCGGGCCGCGATCGAACTGAACCATGCCACGGGCATTACCATCGAAAACAATACAGGCCACATGATCGGCTTTCCCGGCGATGAGGTCCTGACCGGGGGAACCGCGCTGCCGGCAGCCATTGCGACCACGGGCGCCGTGGATCATTCCATCATCCACAACAATAATTTCGATCAAATCGCCGGACGGTGTTTCTCGCTGGACGGCTTGAGCGACAGCGACGTCACAGGCAATGGCTGCGCGGATGGCCTGTTCAACGCCTTCCTGATTCGCGGCGTCAACAACCGCATCACCGGCAATCGACTCACGGGCCTGAACAACGCCAAACGGGATCAGCCGGAATCCCTTCGAGCCGGAATTTATTTAGCCACCGGCTCAACCGGTAACACGCTGGACGGCAACGAAATCACAGGTTACGGCATGGCCCAACACTGCATCGCCGGCCCCGGACTCGACGGCAACAAAGTAGTGAAGAACGCCTGTTCCGACGGCACCTCCGTAGCCCGTGCCTATTAAAATTTCATCGGCGTGAATCGGCGTGAATCGGCGGCCGTCCTGTTTTTTTATCAACCGCCGGATTTCCCACGGGACTTCCGCTGCGCAGTCGCCACCCGCGACACAGCATTCACCAGCTTCCGCCAGGGAATCTTTTCCCAATCGTCCACAACCAGCAACTCGCCATCGCACCAGCTCGAATAAAACCATCGCGACAACACAGCCAGTTGCTCCGTGCGTTGCAGGGCGGAAACCTCGCACCGGGCCGGAATCGTGGCCGCCATATCCCGCAACCGCGAATCGAGCGACACCGCCCTCCCATCTTCGGCCGCGATGAAATCGAGCGGCCGGAAACCCTGCCAGAATCCGCCGCGCAGCCAGCCAAGCTCAACAGATTCCGGCTTCGCCGACGGCACAATTGCGATGGCGTGAAGCTCGTCGACTGCGCGGGCCATTTCATCCCGCCAGCTCAGTGCTTCCTCGATTTTTTGTACCCACTGGTGAGCCCGCGCCGCTCCTTCGAAATCCATTTCGGCGCTCATCCGCTCTCGCTCCCCGGCCGCGGATGCGATCGCCGACCGACCGCCGGTGCGCAGAAAATCGGCAACCCGCGTTGCCTCCGACCGGTATTCGTCCACGCTGACCGCCAGCTGACAGGGGCGCAGACACTTCCCCATTTCCCCGTAAATGCAGCCGGGATGTTGCGGCGAAGGCGCAAGATCCTCGATGCAACGCCGCAGCTGGAACAGATCCAGAAAAGCCGATTCAAACTGCACGGCGGTTGCGCGATTCCGGAACGGACCCACGTAGAGAGAACCCACGCCCGTGTGGCTCGACAGGCGTGTCGCCAATTGTGTCCGGGGAAAGTCGTTCGAGAGCAGCAGTCTCAGGTAGGGCGGCAAACGAAGGCGGATTTCCCGCCGGTAGTCGGCACCGAGATGCCGCCGGCCCAGTTCGAGATGCAGAAAACGCGATTCCAGCTTTGAGCCGGCCAGATGGTATTCCAGACGTTCGGCCACGGGCGACCACGTACGCATCAGCCGGCGGCGAAGGACGTTGGTGCGAGCCAGCCACGGCTGGCCGCTGGCGGGCCACAAAAGGAAGACGGCGGGGCTGTTCGGCAGCGATTCCAGCAGCGTTGCAACTTCTTCCGGTTCAGTGGGAAGCGAGATCTCGACCATCTGTAAGTTGATTTCAGTGTAAGCTTCGGCAGTACGCGCCGTGGTACACTCAGATTTGCGTTCGGGCGTGCTTTTTTGCCCGAGCCTGAGATCCCCAGGAGTTTCAACCCAATGGCAAGAGTTTGTGATGTTTGCGGCAAAGGTCCGCAGTTCGGGCATAAGGTCAGCCACGCGCACAATGTTTCCAACCGGCGCTGGAATGTGAACCTGCAGAAAGTACGTGCGGTCGTCAGCGGCGCCAGCAAGAGCGTCCGCGCCTGCACATCCTGCATTCGCAACGGCAAAGTTCAGAAAGCCGCTTAATTGTGTGGTCCGGCAGGCCACCATCGACGATCTGGAATTAATCGTCCCCCTGTTTGACGCCTACCGTCAGTTTTACCGGCAACCGCCCGATCTGGAGTTAGCACGTTCTTTCCTGCTCGATCGGTTCCGGCACCACGAGTCCGTCATTTTCCTTGCCCTGAATTCGGGCGGAGCCGCAGTTGGCTTCACTCAGCTGTATCCCTCCTTCTCATCCGCTTCCGCTCGCCGGATTTACATCCTGAACGATCTCTTCGTGACTCCGGAAGCCCGCCGACAAAAAGTTGGAGAGGCGCTGCTGCAGGCTGCTGCCGAATGGGGACGGCGGATGGGTGCGGTCCGGCTAACCTTATCCACAGCGTTGGATAATGCCACCGCCCAGGCTCTTTACGAATCCAACGGCTGGAAGCGTGACCAGGTCTTCTGCTCGTATTCCCTGCCCATTGAGCCTTAAGCGCGTTCTGCCGGCAGGCACTGGCAAATTGCTGGAAAAGGGCGGTGGGCACCGCTTCGTCGCGGTAGCGGCTCGGTAAGTTGTTGCTATTGCGTAAGCGCTAGGATTTCGACAGGAAACTGAACCAGGACTTCTTCGCCACTACGTCGTCGGGATCTTCGCAGTCGATATATTCGTCTGTCAGGGCGATGCGCGGAAACGTTTCGAACAATCGTTCCGCAACATCCGCCCCCCAGCCTTCCGTGACAATTTTACGGGCTTCGCGCATGTCCGGTGGTCGCCATTCCGTATCGTGTGCGTCGCTCGCCACAAAGTGAACCATCTTCCGGTCCATCAGCTTACGGCAATTGGCTTCAGCCGACTTGCCGAACCTTCCGGTGAATGACGCGGCAGTCACCTGCACCAGGCAACCCATCCTGATCCACCGAACGATGTCACCGATCCTGCCCATCAGCAAAGCGTTTCGTTCCGGGTGCGTGATAACGGGTGTGATGTCTTTTTGCAGGAAGCTGGTGAAAACATCGTTGATCGTTTTGGGGATCGATGAATCGGCGAACTCGACCATCAGGTAGCGTTTGCCGTTAATCGTGTAGTTGGTGCGGTCTTCCAGGCAGTTGCGGATGTTATCGAAGAAAAGATGAAAATCGCAGCCACGGTGAATCCGGATCTTATCGCCAATCCGTTCCTGCATTTCCGCGACCCGTTGAGCCACAAGTTCCGGCCGGAAATGAAACTTCAGATCGGAGTGCGGCGTGGCCACAATATCGGTGGTGCCGCCATCGATTGCGATCTGGAGCATCGCCAGCGATTCATCGATTGAGCGCGACCCGTCATCCACCCCGAAGCAGATATGACTGTGAATATCGACCATGCGCCCTTCAGAGTTCCGGATAAAACTCGAAGAACGCATCGAGCGACGTCATTAACTGATTGCGAATTTCGCGTTCGTTGCTGCCCTCAATCACATGCATCGTGACGGACGCGTCGTTACCGTTTTTGAGGCGCACTCCGGCGTCTCCGAACGATTCCATTTCATCAGCCGGCAGCAGTCTCAGGCCATAAACCAGGGCAAGTTTGGCCATCAGATGAACATCTCTTCGTCCTGTGTGACACGCGCCACGCTGGGCCGGCGTCCATTGGCATAGGCGGAAACTCCGGCCTTGATGCCGGCCATCACGCCGGACACTTCGTTGACGGGCTTCCGAACGGCCGACTTCACATTCTCCCCGAGATGCTGCACCTGTTCCACGGTCTCATCCACAGCGGCGTCAACACGCGCTACCTGGACCTTGGCCCGGTCTGCCACGTCCCTGCCCACTTCGGCGAATCGATGGGCCTGATCTTTCGCCACAACCGAAATATCGCGCGCATTTCCCGCCGTTACCTGAGCGGACGTCATGATACTGCCGATCTTTGGACGGTTCTCGTCCAGCACTGAACGAACCGAGACCAGCACGGGCTCGGCCCGATCAGCGACTGCTTCCACTTTCTGCTGGACTTTCGACACCACACGAAACAAGACAGCCACGATAATTGCCGTCACGACCATCGACAGCGTCGCCAGGGCAACTCCCACGGATACAACCCAACGAAATGTTTCGTCCGACATGATGTCTGATCCCCGTTTATCCAGCCTGGTTTATCCAGTGTCGGAGCCTAAACCGGCTGCCCCGGTGCCTGGTCCACTTTCTCCCGATATGCCTGCTTGCCCGCATCGATGGCATCCGACAGCGAATCTCGCTGGCGATTAATGGCATCGCGACCCTTATCTACGGCCTGCGAGGCGGAACTGCGCAGCCCTTCGGACTGGCGCTTCAGGTAGTCTTTGCTTTCATCCGCTTTGCTCTTGAGCAGATCGCGTGTTTCTTCACCGGACTGCGGTGCGAACACCAGGCCGATGCCAACGCCCAACCCAAGGCCCAGCAGGAAACTTCCGAATTTGTCCATAAGGTCTTCCTCAATTTAACGGGTTTCCAACAACTTACCCGAAATCAATCACAGTATACTTCGTTTGGCTTCCTCGCTGCACGAAGCAGCGAGTTGGCAATCGCAAAAAGCGGAGCAACCCGAGGCCCAAATGCTTGCCGCGGCTGATAGACTGCATTCAGAACTGCCCTCGACATGACTCCACGCAAGGCGCGCCCCAAACTGGCAGAACCGGAGCTGTTCGACTATGCCGTGCGCGCTCTGGCAAACCGCGCCTGTTCTTCCGACGAACTCCGTTTCAAGCTGCGGCAGCGGGCGGCCCGGCTTTCCGATATCGACCCGGTAATCGTGCGTCTGAAGGAACTCGGCTACCTTAACGACAAACGGTTCGCCGAGATGTTGACAACCCTGCGTGTCGAAAACGACGGGTTCGGGAAGATGCGCGTGCTGCACGATCTGCGCGCCCGGCGGGTAGCCCCCAAACTGGCCGAACAAGCCGTTGCGCGCGCCTTTGAGGACCGGAATGAGGTCGACATGGTGGCCGCTTATGTGGAACGCCGCATGCCATCCGTGGTGGCCGGAGGGCACGCGGGCGACGACCGCAAACTGGGCGCCGCATACCGGAAACTGCGCCGTGCGGGCTTTGCATCCGGAGCGATCCTGACAGTCCTCAAACGCTACGCCGCCCATCCCGAACTCCTGGAGGAACCTCCACCCGACGACGATCCCGGGGACCTCCAGTAAAACCGGAACGCGGTTGGTATCATCACATTGAAGCTCAGGGGGCTCTGGTCGCCGGTATTCGTTCGCAACGATACCTGGCCAGGTTGCGTCCATAGATTACTGAATTCATGAATAAATTTTCAATCGCGTGCGGTCTGTTGATCGCAACCGGGTCATTGTTGTTCGGCCAGCAGTATTCGATTTCGACGCTTGCGGGTGTCGGCGCATCCCCGGGATGGTCGGGGGATCTCGGCCCGGCGCTAAGTGCCCAGTTCAACACGCCCACGCGCGTTATTCTGGACGGCAACGGGAACGTCTACGTCAACGATTCCGGCAACAGTTCTATCCGTGAAATCTTTACCAACGGCTCCGTGAATTCCGTGACTGGCAACGGTTCGCCGGGCTTCTCCGGCGACGGCGGGAGCGCGGTCGGAGCTCAGCTATCGGCTCCGCATGACATTGCCCTGGACCAGGCCAACAACCTCTACATAGCAGACACCGGCAACAGCCGTATCCGGATCATTTCGGGCGGCAAGATCAGAACCTTCGCGGGAAGCACGCGCGGCACGCTCGGCGCCGATCTCGGAGACAACGGGCAGGCCACCGCCGCGAAATTCCTTATCCCGACCGGAGTTGCCGTCGATAAGAACGGGAACGTCTATATTGCCGATATCGGTAATGCGACGGTTCGAAAAGTCTCGCCCAGCGGCGTAATAACGGCCTTCGCGGGCACGGGCTTCCTCTCCTTCGGTGCATACCAGGGCGAAGGGGGTCCGGCCACACAGGCCCTGCTCGGCAAGCCGTACTCGCTCACCACGGACAGCGCGGGTAACGTTTACATCGTGGACATCGGCCTGAGCCGCCTGTTCCGCGTCGGCAGCGACGGCATTATCCACACCGTGCAGTCAAACTTCCCCGCGCAGAATTGTGCGCTGGATGCGGCCGGCAATATCTACTTCGCAGCCTACTCGAACAATACGGTTCAGAAGATCATCGCGGGCGGCACCCGCCTTTGGATCGGCGGTGACGGAGTCAGCGGTTACACCGGCGATGGCGGCCCCGGAACCAGCGCCAGCATGGCCGAGCCGTACGGTGTCGCAGTCGATGGATCCGGTAACGTCTTCGTGGCCGAAGGGGCCAACGCAGTCATCCGTAAGTTGAAGCCGGTTCCCTTCTCAATCGGCGCCATTTCGAATTCCGCGACTATCCAGCCCTTCGCCGTGCCGCCCACCGGCACCGGCGATGCAACGGTTGCCATCTCTCCCGGCGAAATCATCACCCTGTTCGGCACTGGCCTCGGTCCGGCCACGCTGGTGAGCACGACGAACTTCAGTACCCAGCTGTCGGGCACGTCCGTCAATATCGGCGGCATCGACGCCCCTATCGTCTACACGTCTTCAACACTCGTTTCCGCGATTGTCCCCTACGGCGTCAACGGGATGACGTCAGCGAAGGTTGTCGTAACCTATCAGGGCCAGCAGTCCGCGCCTTCGACCGTACAGGTTGCCGCCACTGCTCCCGGGCTGTTCACGCTGGACTCCTCGGGAACGGGACAGGCCCTGGCGGTGGATCTGAGCGGCAAGCTCAATGGCCCGTCCAATCCCATTGCGACTGGCGGCTTCCTGATTCTTTACGCCACAGGTGAAGGCCAGACAACTCCCTCCGGAACCGATGGCAAGGCGGCGCCGAAGACGGCTCCTTTCCCGATGCCGGTCAAAACTGTCAGCGCAACCGTCAATGGCGTGCCGGCCGTTGTCAGCTACGCCGGCGGCGCACCCGGCTTTGTCGCCGGTGTGATGCAGATCAACCTCCAGATCCCCACCGGTATCGCGGCGGGAACCGCCCAGTTAAAACTCTTCATCGATAATCGAATCAGTCCTCCGGTCAATATCACCGTCAAGTAAGGGCAACCTGTAAGGCAATCAAAAGGGCGGTTGGTTCCGGGAAGGAACCAACCGCCCTTTTTATTGATACGTCCGGACTATTTAGCGGCAGGCGCCGGAGCGGCGGGTGCAGGAGCAGCAGGTGCCGGGGGGGCAGGAGGTGCACCGGGGGCCGGGCCGAAGAAAGAATCGCTCAGGTCCACTTTGGTCTTGCCGGTCAGAGCCGCAACAGCATCGCGGGCTGCGTTCGGTTTCAGCTGCGCCAGAATGTCCTGCTTCACATCGTCGAGGCTCTTGGTGGTGTGGGTCTGCACCTGAATGATGTGGTAGCCGAACGGGCTCTGGACCGGGGCGCTTACTTCACCCGGCTTCAGCGCGAAGGCCGCGGCTTCGAACGGCGGGACCATCATGCCGCGTTTGAATTCGCCAAGGTCGCCACCCTTCTCACCGGAGGAGACGTCGTCGGATTCATCCTTTGCTACCTTGGCGAAATCCTCACCACCGGTGATGCGCTTGCGGAGGGATTCGGCTTTAGCTTTGGCTTCATCGTCGGAGAGTTCAGGCTTGCCCGGGGTCGCCGGCATTGGGGCGCCTTTGACACGGATCAAAATGTGGCGGGCGGTCAGCGTCTCGTAGTCGGCTTTGTGGGCGTCGTAGTAGGCCTGCACGTCGGCATCGGAGACCTTGGTGTTCTGCTGGAGGTCCAGGAACATGGCCTGGGCGAGCATGTTGTCACGCTGGAACTCCATCTGCATTTTCACTTCGGGCTTCTTATCGAGGCCCTGCTTCGTGGCTTCATCGGCGAGGACCTGGAGTTCCACGAGATTCTTGGCGAAGTCGCGGCGGCCGGGGCCACGGGCGGCATCCTGATACTGCTGGGGGAGCGCCTTCACGTAGTCCATGAACTGGCCGGCGGTGATCTTGTGATCGCCGATCGTGATGACGACCGCATTGGGGTCGCCGACGGGAGGCGCGGGCGGGAGGGGGCCACCACCCATGGTTGGCATTTGAGCCGGTAGAATGGCGCAAAACGCCAGAAATGTAAGGGAAAGTTTCACCATAGTATTTTAACGCAGTAACTGTAATTCGGTTTTGTAATCTGTTTGTCAGGCAACCGGCTCGACTACCGCCGACATAGAGCCCTGGGAACGAGGCATGCGCCAATCCGCCCCATACCCGTGGATCTGATCCCTGGCATATTCAGCCTCGGATAACTCACATGTAATCAGTGGAGTACGGCCCATAGCATCCACTTCCTGGGCATGCTTGAGTGCCTGTTCCGCGGAAAAGATAAAGATCTTCTGGAGCATTTCGATCACGTAGTCGTAGGTGTGATCGTCATCGTCGAGTAGGACGACCCGGTAAAGACGGGCATGCTCCCGATCGGTGGACCCCTCGCTCGATACCCCGGTACCCGGTGCTGTGATGGTCGGACTCAGACTTCTTCCAGTATGACATTTGCCGATTCCGTGTGCTGTCCTGCCGGGCACAGAGATCGGAAGAAGGCGCAGGTGCGGCAGTGACCGGATTCGTTCAGGTCGAACCGGAGTTCGTCCTGAGCTTTTCTTAACCCTGCGATCAGAGACCGCGCTCCGGCTATGGCGGCGTCGTCGAGCGGCACCTCTACGATGACGCCGGGACGAAGGAAGTGCACGTGCGCCGTCTTCGGGCGAACGCCACGGGCTCGTTCGAGAGCTATCGCGTAGAGGGCGAGTTGGGGGGCGTAGTCGAGAGCGCGGGCGGGCGCGGCTGCCGCCTCGACGTCGTCGGTTTTGTAATCGACGATGTGGAGTTCCCCGCCCTCTTCGAACCAGAGATCGATGGTGCCGCGCAGGATGGTGTCATCGATATCGGCTATGAAGGACCATTCGCGGGCGACCTGCGGCGAGGCGTTGGCCCGGCGGCCGAGATCGCTGTCGAAGAACACGCCGGCAAGGCGGTGGGCTTCGGGCGCGTTGTCTTGCGGCGTGAGACCGGCAAGAATCTCATGGACCGCGGTACCGATTCGCGAAGCCGGGAGATCCGTATCGTCCTCTTCGGATTGATTCTCATCAGCCACGATGTCATCGGGATCGAAGCGGCGAAAGCGCCCCGTATTCCAGCCAAGAGATCGCTGGATGTAGTATTTGCGCGGGCAGGTTCCGAACACTGCCAGCGAGGTGACCGGAACTGTGGTCTCGTGCTGGTCTTCGATGACGGGGGCGGAAACGATGCGGACATCGTCGGCGGTTCGGTCGCGGTGTGCGCCTGTGAATTCGGGGGGGTCGGTCGCGGTGATGAGAACCGAGATCCCGAAGCCATCGCGCTGGTCGCTTTTGGTTTCGGGAGAGGGCTGAACCTGGCCGAGTTCGAAGTGCTCAACGATTCGCTTTGCCCAGTTGGATGGGCGACTCTTGCCGCGCGACCACGAGAGGATCAGATGTTCGGCGGCCCGGGTCATCGCCACGTAGAGCAGGCGGTTCTCCTCGTGGGTCTCACGGGTTTTCGCGACCTCGGAGTTGGCTTCGGCCCAGGAGTCTTTGGTTCCGTCCTTCGCGTCTTTGGCCTCGGGATTGCGCCACTTCACGCCGATGCCGTGTTCCGGGGTGAAGGTGACGGGGTTGGATTCGGCGCGCGCGCCTTTATCCATGGCGGCCACGATCACGACCGGAAATTCGAGACCTTTGGCGGCGTGGGCAGTCATGACGCGGACGACGTTGCCCTGATCTTCATCGGCGAGTTCGGATTCCATGTCGGCGGCTTTGGCCTGGCTTTCCAGTTCATGGAGAAAGGCGTGGAGATCCATCTGGCTGCCGGTGGTGCGGGCCAGTTCGAGGAATTGTTCGATTTCGGAGCCGAGGGTGGTGCCGGGCGCCCAGTTGACGCCGCAATCGGAGAGAGCACGCGAGAGCAGGACGTCGAGGGGAACGATGGCCTGATCTTCACGCCAGCGCGCGAGGTTCCCGGTGAAGTGCGTGAGCTTTGCAGCGTCCGCCGGCGGGATTCCGTGAGATGCCGATTCCTGCGTCTGCCAGGCAAAGATGTTGAGGCCGCCGGTGAGCGATTTGGCGAGAAGACGCAGGCGCAGCAGGGCTTCGTCGCTGACAGCCACGAAAGACGAGCGGAGCACGGTTGCGAGCGAGATGGCATCGCGGGGGTTTTCAATGACGCTCAGGAGCGCCGTGATATCGACGCCCATGCGCGAGAGCAGAAATGACTGACGGCGGCCACAGACATAAGGGATGCCGGCGCGGTCGAGGGCAGCGAGAATGGGCGGCATGGAATCGCCGTTGCGGCAGAGCACCGCGAAATCGCGAAATTCAGCGCCGCGGGTTTCGCCGGGAGCTCCGATTTGCAGTGTGCCAGCGAGAGTTCCGATGCGGTGGGCAATCCAGCGGGCTTCGCGATCGCAGGCGGCGTCTTTATCGTCCGCGTCGTCTCGGAATTCCTGGAGTTCGATGGATGGCTCTTCTTTGCGGGCGAATTTGGAGCCGGCGATGAGATCTCGCGGGTCAATGCCATCGGCGCCATCAAGAACTGCGCGAACACATTCGAGAATTGCGGTCCGGCTGCGGAAGTTGTGCAGGAGATCTACGGACTGTCCATTGCGGGATTGAACGTCCCGATGGTCTTCGCGAAAGATTTCAGGTCTTGCGTGCCGGAAGCCATAGATCGACTGGTTGACGTCGCCCACCGCGAAGAAGACATCGGAAGCGCGCAGGAGACGGATCAGTTCGGCCTGCTGGCCGTTCACGTCCTGGAATTCATCCAGCATGATCTGGCGAAACTGGTTGTGAACTTTGGTCCGAACTTCGGGATTGTTCTTCAGGAGCGCGATGGCGTGACGTTCGACGTCGTTGAAGTCTACCCGGCTCAGTTCATTCTTACGATCCCGGTATTCGTCGTCAAACCGCGCGAGAACGTTGAAGATCATGGCGCGGAAAGGTTCGGCGCGATGGTCGACTTCGCAACGGAGCATGGTGTCGAGATCGGCACGGAAGGCTTTCATGACGTCCTTCGCGGCAGCGGGGACCTTCGTGATATTGAGATTGAGCGGTTCGCCTTCCTGCCAGGCGAGGAGGCGATCTTTTTCCTCATTCTGGTTGAAGGTTCCCTTCGGCCAGGATTGTACGAGGCGGCGGAGTTCGCGCGCCAGATTCTCGCGCGTCAACGAGGAACGAGCCGGCATGGGGTTCGGCTTGCGGCGGACGTCATCGATGGTCATGCCCGCGCTGCGGATGCCGTCGTAGACATCTTTGAGGTCGTTCGAGAGGGCCGGGGTTTGCAGGGCTTCGATCAGCGCCAGGGTCGCCTCCCGGTTGTTCAACGTCATTTCGTCGAGGGCGTGCTGGAGGCATTCCCACTGGAGCGTGTCGGATTCGCGGGGACTGAGGATGCGGAAGCGCGGATCGAGGCCGGCTGCGATGGCGTTCTCGCGAAGGAGACGCATGCAGAAACCGTGGATGGTAGAGACCCAGCCGGATTCGAGTTCGCGACGGCGCTCGGCGTTGTGTTCGAACTTTTTGGCCAACTTCGCTTTCATGTTGGCGGCGGCTTTTTCGGTGAAAGTAATGGCCAGGATTTGGCTCGGTTCGAGACCGGATTCAATCAGGCGAAGATAACGTTCCACCAGGACAGTCGTCTTGCCCGCACCAGGACCGGCGACTACGCAGGCATCAACCCTGCGGTATTCGATGGCTTCGAGTTGAGCCGGAGTGTAGTCGGGCGTCATACTATTCAGCCGCCTGGGCACGCTGTTCAGTGCCGATCTGTTCGATGCCGATCAAAGACACGCGGCAGGTGTTTTTGTAGTCGCACCAGGTGCAGTCGTCCGGATGGGTGGGTTCCGGGTGGACGTCTCCGGCGAGAAAGGATTGAAGTCTGGCTATGGTTCGGTCGCGGGCGCTGTCGATCCAGTCCGGCGGAGTTGCGATCAGTTCCAGATTTGTGGTTGCGCCCGGGATGTTGCCCCAGCCGTAGATCTTGTCTTCCCGGATGGCGAGGAAGACCATGGCGACGGCATTGAGCTGTTTCTTTTCCCGAACGGCCAGTGCATAGAGTGGCCCCTGGAGGCTGGTTTCGCGCTCCACCAGCTTTTTCACGTTGGCTACCTTGCCGCTTTTGTAATCGAGGATGACACAGTCGCCGTTGCCCAGATGGTCGATGCGATCGATGCGGCCATTGATGACGATGCCGCCGGGAAAGTCGATGCTGCATTCGACTTCCGATTCGGTGGTGACGAAGGGCCACTGGATGGTTTCGTTTACCTTGCCCGCGATGCGGCGGAGTTCCACTCTTTTGACTTCGAGATTGTAGCCGGGCTGGATGTTTTTCTTCTGGCAGAAAGCATCGAAGGTGGTTTCGAAGAGATCCACAAAATTATGCGTGCGGTTGGCGAGCCAGGTTTCCATGGCTTCGTGAACGATCAAACCCAACGCGGAGAAACTTAGGCGCTCGTTGGGGCGTTCCGGAGTGCCTTTGAGGTTGAGAGTCCGATCGGCGAAGAAGCGGAAACGGCATTTGGCCAATTCTTCGAGCGAGGTCAGTCGAATTGTCTGGTGCTGCTGGCGGAGAAGGCCGAGGGCGGATTCAGTCACTACGCCTGCTTCGGTTTGCGCCACGGCAGGATGCAATCGCGGCCTGCATAAGACAGAGGATTCGTGAAGGGCCGCGTCAGTGAAGTGAGTGGAGGGGACTATTGTGTTGCCTGCCGCATCTCGGGCCGAAACGGTCAGGATCAGGTATTGAGTGGCCCGGGTACGCAGAGAATCGAAGAGCAGCGATTCGTCGCCTTCATCGTCACGGAGTGGCAGGACGCGTAAGTCGGCTTCGGTCAGGAGGAGATTCGCGGAGGCCCGCCTTGGATAATCTTTGGCCGTCATGCCGCAGATGAAAAGCGACCGCACCTGCCACTGGCGGGCTTCGAAGGCGCTCATCACGTGGATGACGTTGCGGCGATTATCCGGAATCTGCATGGCGACGCCATCGAGCGCGCTGGTGACAGCGGCGTTGAACTGTTCCAGCAGGACTGGAGCTTCGGGCAGATAATGGGCCGCGGTATCGAGAGCGGCCGACCAGGCGCGAAGGCCCGCGGCGTGGCTACGCGCGGTTTCGAGGGCCGCGTAATCCAGCGGGGCGTGAATGGTGTGGACGCGATAGAGCGTGGCGGCGAGTTGCTGGAAGCGGCGCTGCCAGTCGGCTGGCCGGAGACGCTCGTTGCGCCAGGAGGTGACCTTCAGACAATCGGTGAGATGCGATTTGAGAGTTGGGGAATCACAGAGTGCGAGTAAGGCGTCGCGTCCGCGGCCGGGCATGGTTTCGCGGACTTTGAAATCGAAACGGTCGAAATCGGCGGAGCGGCCCCAGGCGGGGTGGGCACGGAGGGCAGCGAGAGTGGTGGCAAAATCCCAATCGTCGAGGGCGGCGGCGATGAGGCCGGTGAGAAAGACGGCGACGGGGTGTTTGCGGGCGGGCGTGGAGAAATAGTAGCGGGCCGGAATTCCGAAGCGGTCGAAAGTGTTGCGAAGGAGCGGCAGCCAGCTCTCGACGTCGCGGATGGCGACGGCTATATCCGGGAAGTCGGTGCCGCGGCTGTTGAGTTCGAGGATGCGGCGGGCGATCTCATCGGCTTCCCGCTCGGGGGACAGGGCGGTTACGGCTATGGTTTCGGTGTGGCGAGCGGGAGCGGGCAGGAGTTGATCGGCTGCTCCGAGTTCAAGAGCGAGACGGTGGGCTTCGAGGGTGGCGGGGCCGTCTGTCAGGGTGAGGGTGAGGTCGCAGTTGGCGGCCAGGGCGCGCAGGAGGTTGCTTTCGAGAAGGCTGAATTTGAGAAAGCCATCGAGCCAGATTGTGCCCGACGCTTCCGATTGCGCGGCTTTGCGGAAGAGTTGGCCTCTGGTGCAGAAACCTCTCGCTGCGAGGCCGGACTCGACTTCTTTCCAGACGCGAAGGAAGGCTTTGGCGAGGGGGCTGAGGGAGCGTATCTTCGAGACGCGATCCGGCGTGCAGTTGGCGTTTTCGAAGCGGGTGATGGTTTCGAGGACAACGTCGGCCATACCGCGAGTGGCGGCAACCTGGGTGAATTCGGGGATCTGGAGGCGCGTGAGGGCGTCACGGACGAGGGCTCGGGTGAGGGTGGCGGGGGCGAGGAGCGGATGGCCGGGGCCGGCGAGCTCGATGGCGAAACGGCTGAAGGAGATTACGGTATTGGGATCGAAGACGAGACCGGCTCGGGCGAGTTCATGCTGGTAGTGGCGGACCAGGGTGGCGGTGGGGACGACGATGCGCTTGCGGGCAGCGGTAGATTGGGCAAACTCGCGGAAGACGAGGGCGGTTTTGCCACTGCCGGAGGCTCCACGAATCAGTCGCATGACAGTAAGGTAGCAGGGGCGGTGGCTTGGTGGGGTGGGTGGGGTTGGTCGTGGTTCGCTGGGTGTTCAGCGGTATCTGGACTATGGCTCGGGCGTGGGCTGGAAGGGGGTGATGGCTACTCGGTTCTGTATGCTGAGGACCGCCACATCTGTTCCGCGATCTGGCCGTGGTGCCGGATGACCGCAGTCTTCGCCAATACGCTGTGTGATTCTTGGTACAGTCGTTCGCATAGGCGACCCCGCGTAGTGAAAAAAATCAGGGAGTTTGTTCGTGGAGCCTGAAACAGGATTGGATGTGATTGCGGAAAGGGAGCTTGCGTCTGAATCGGACGCGGAGAAGAAGGTTTTGATCAGACTCGGCCGACCACTGCGCACGACATCTTCTGATTATGCCTGCCATTACCAGATTACGGGTCCCGGTGTTGACGTAAAGCGTTCAGCCTTTGGGCTGGACTCGTTCCAGGCAATACAGCTTGCACACCTGGCGATTGCCGCTCATATAGCGGTAATAGAAAAGGAGTGGGACAGCCGACTACGTTGGTTTGGGCGCGACCCGGGTTTTTGATCAAAGGCAAACGTGACAGAGGTTGGCACGTGTCGTAATCGGGAACCTAAACGTGAGGCCGTCTCCTAACCAGATACAGCGTTACCGGATGCCTTACACGGAACCGCGCCGGACCCAACGACATGTATCAAATGAATACGCCGAGCCGAACTCACCCTTTCACGATGGCGGGTCGATCACGATAAAGGCTGGTCCTGGTCAAGAAGCAGCCCTCATTTATCGACTCCGGCTGATGTCCTCTTCTACCTGTAGCGGTCTTCTTTTAAGGGCCTTGGCGGCGGATTTGTGATTGCGGAGAGCGAAAGCAACGAGAGGTCTCTCATCAGAATTTAATCGCCGGAGACCAGGATTTCGGCTCTACCCACACTTGACTGGGCCGGTAGGCGACCACCAGAACCTTTCCGAACTCCTCCGGAAGCTGAATCCGAACGGCGGTGACCGCTTCGGGCGAGTATCCGTCGGCGTGAATTTCGAGCGGCTCATCATGCGCGTGTCCGGCCGGATCGACCATAGCCTGCATTACCCGTTTCTGCAGGTTTTGCTGCACCACACGGGCGCCGGGGAAGACCCAGTTTCCAAGAGGAATCTCGCGTCCCGAGGCCGTGTAGAGATGGGCGCCCTTGCGGAACGTCTCCTCGGCTTTCGTCAGCTGTTTCTCCAGGCTCTCCAGGTTCATGGACGAAACAGCCGCGATGAAATCGACCGGGTTTCGCCGCGGCGCCAGCGCCATCTGGAGCGCATCCCCGTACGCGATGTAGAACGTGACGGAGATATGGGTCTGGTCACGCAGCACCAGGGTAGCGCGATTATCCTCCAGTTCATGCGCGAACGTCGAAATGACCGCCAATGTCGCAAATAAGAGGTATCGCCGCATTTTCTACCTGCAATAGGATACGGCCGGCTGTGTGGTGTTGCCCGAAGTGTCCGTGAACTGGAAGTTCCAGCAGGCGCTTGCATTGGCGTTCTGCCGCAGCGCGAGCAAAGATGTCAGGGCGTCGCCGGTCACCTGCTGATATCGGATCCGGTAGGTTCCCGGCGAATTCGAATAGCTGTCCGAGCCCGTTTCATTCGTCACGAACGTCTTCGCCGAAGTAAACTGCAATACCCGGTATCCATCGGCCGGATCGACGGTCAGCGTCATGTTCGAATCGTTGAAAGGGGTTACCGGGGGCTGTCGCATGGGCCGGTACTTACTTCCCTGATTCGGCAAATCCGGGCTGGGCACGCCGCTCAGGCAGTTATTCACAACGTACGGATAGGAATCCGTCACGTGATAGCTGTAGCCTGACGGCGCGTTCTGCACGGGATTCGAGTTGCCACCGCACACGTTGTCCCGCGCGGCCGTTGTGCCGTTGGCGTCGTGGTATCCAAAAATGGCGAAGCCGTCCAGCGCCCACCCCACCGGGTGTGTATCCCAGTAGTTCGGGTTCTGGTCCGCCATCATGCAGACCGGCGCGGCATGGTAGTGATAATCGTCGGCGCGTCCCGCGTGGCCGTTGCAGATATCCAGCTGTCCCAGCGTTTTGGTGTCGCCTCCGGACGCGCAGTTCGTTCCTCCCTGCGTGCAGGGATTGAAAATCGGAACGCCATTGACCGCTACCCCGATCGGTCCATCGACAACCGCTGTGGGCGCGGAAGCCAAGGTCGGGTTGAGGGGAATCTTCCAGCCGTTTGCACCCTGAAAGTTCTGCGGAGTCGGCACCTGCAGGTTTGTGGACGTGATGCCGTTCATCATAGTCTGGGTGGTGATGCCGATTGAACTGACGTACGCGTAGGTCGAATCGCAGCTTACTGAGGCAACGCCCGATTTCGAGGCGTTTGTCGAATTTCGGATATAGCCACAACCCGCGCTCGATCCGCTCGGAGAATTCGGACGCGAGTAAGTCAGGTTCAGGGAGGCGGAGCCCAGAGTGATGCCCGCAATCGCGTTCTTCAGAGTCTGACCGGTCACCTGAGTTGCGGGAACCGTAAATATCGGCGACGACGAAAGAGCGTAGACCGTGTAAGTGTAGACCTTCGCGCCGGGACCCTGCGAACACGGCGGATCGTACACCGTACCCGGTCCGTCGCTGCCCACTCCCAATGTCCCGACCAGAAACGTATCTTTAGCCAGGCTGGTGGCTGTTGCCGGAATGCTGTAGAGCACCCAGTTCCATTTGGTAGTTCCGTCGCCGGGAAGCGTCGTCATCAGCACCGCGAACTCTTTTGTCCCGGCGGGTGAGTTCGACCAGGCCAGCGGCAGAGTCGAGCCGCTCCCATCGCACGTATAGGCAGCCGGCATCGTCCCGCCGTCGACGCCGGCCGTGCTGGTCAGCGAAAAAACTTTGGTGGGAGAGCTGCCGCCCACCGGCAGAGCCAGTGTCTGCTGACCGGGCGCGCCATTCAGCGTAAACTGAACAGGCTGGTCCCCAGACGATAAAGACGGCGGGACCATGACGTTGATCAACCCGGGCGCAAGCCCCGCATAAGGTACAGCAGCCGGAGAGCCCCCGATGTTGATCGTGAACGAATCCGCAAGAGATGTCTGGCCCGAAGCCAATTGCCCGGAGACCTTGCCCTGTGAGATGGCGCCGAACCCGGTCCCGAACAGCACTATAGTCTCCCCCGGCAACGCGGGCGAATCGGGGACGCCCGCGACCTTTCCATTGCCCACGAGCGCGCCGGTAGCGCCGTGAACACCTACTACGTACTGCGTGCCAGCAACGTTGAAGGTTGACGGCGCGAGGAGGCCGGGCTCAACCGCATGGATGGTGAGCGGCATTGCCGCGCTGTTCTGTCCGTGGTAACTGACTACTACGGTAACGGAACCCGTCGGCACACCATCCGGAACCTCGGCATTGATCTGCCCCGGGTTCACGTAGCTCACAAAACCGGGCAGACCGTTGAAACTCACGCTGACGCCGTCGAGCGAAGTGGGTGCGGCAGCGCCGTTGAAGTCCGCAGCCGTCCATTCACGCGTCGTACCGGCAAGGTTCGCGCCGTAGATTTCCACATACGACGCCGGAGCCGCGACGCCGGCGTAGGCGCCGAAGCCACTCGCCGTAATGATGTGATCGATAGACGGCGCGCTCGTTGTCTGCGAAAAAGCCGCGGTGATGAACGCGAATGCCGGTAAAGCGCGGTGGAGGCTCATGTCAGCTCATCCCCTGAATACCACTGCGTGCGGAATGCCGCAAGAGCTTTTACCGAAGCATTACAATTTTCCTTTTCGCCCCGAAGCAGGCAAACGTTTCCCTCTCGCACACGGATTACTTGCCCAGCGCGCGGTGCAGGTAGTCTCGCTCGGTAACAACACTCATCAGCGTATCCACGGGCACCTCGACCTCGCTCTCCCGGCGCACTCGCCCGTTCGCGATGTGCGTCGACCATGACAATGGGCTGCTTTGATGAAGAAGTAGCCCTGATTTATCGGCTCCGAAAGAGTGACAGATCGATGGACTGACCCATTAGTTTGTAGCCGCTGTCACCCGGGTGAAGCATGTCCGGCGAATCCGCCTCCGGGCGGAACTGTTTTGGGTTATTCGGGTCTCGCACTGCCGCATCGAAATCCACGAAGGCGTCGAAGTTCCCGGGGTGTCGGATCCAGTCGTTCACGGCTTTGCGAACTGCTTCGCCCGCGTCCGTGTAAGCAGAGGATCCGCCATAAGGGGTGATGGTGCAGCCGATGATCTTTAACCCGTGCAGATGCGCAGTGGCGATCATTTGCCTGTAGGCGGCGATAAGGTCGTCCGATGTGAGCATGGGTGAAGAGTTGGCTCTTGTGCCGCCACTGATGTCATTGATTCCTTCGAGGAGCATGATCCACTTCGCACCCGGCTGGTTAATCACGTCATGATCTATACGCGCCAGGGCGCCGCCTTCGCCGAGAACGCGGTTCCCCGCAATGCCGGCGTTTACGACGCCGATTCCCGCGGTTGCTTTATTCGCCTGAAGGCGCGCGGCGAGCACTGCGGGCCACATGCCATTGGTGTCAGGCGTCGACTGATCTCCGTCCGTGATGGAATCGCCAAACGTTACCAGCATTGCCGCGTTTGACGGCGCGAGGACGTCGATGCCCGCAAGCCAGTAGTAGGACTGTGTTGTTTTCGCGTCGACAATGGACGCCTGGCCCGTGAAATCGCCTTCCTTCGAAATGTAGGTGGTGTGCAGGCCGAAGGTGTGCGACGTGGGCGTCCCCGTGTCGCCCGGGAAATAGAGGCTGACGGCCAAGTCACCGAGCGGCGCCACATCGAGAGTGACGGGATCACTGACGAGTACTTGCCCCTGATACAGGGTTGCGGTTCCCCGCCCTCCGAAGGTGAGGACACGATCCGAACCCGGTACAATTCCGGAATCCTTCGCTCGCAGGGCGATATGCGCCGCGCCGAGGTTGACGGATGATCCACCGATCGCGTTCGACAGCCTTACTCGTACCTGCTTGCCGCCAATACTCGAATGAACGATCATGCGGACCGTCTGATTTTTCACGGTCTGGAGGGCAGGCGGGATGCCGAACCTCCGCTGGGGTCCGACTGGCCCGGAGGCTCCACGCCCTCCGCCGCGCCCGCCGCTGAAGCCGCGGCCTCCGCCTAATCCACCGCTCCCGGCGCGTCCAGCACCGAGACCGGCGGCCCGCGCCATCGTCTGAGAGGTACCCCAGGTGGCGACCCAGTGCTGTTGGTTTTTGTTGCTCTGCGCGAACGCCACAGAGACATAGCCCGCTGCGACCAGCAGGCTCGTGATTTTCAAAATATTGTTCATTGGATTCCTAAGGGGCAGTACACGCGTAGCTGGTTGCCTGGGTGGGATCGCCCGCGCCATTATAACGCGGATATTGCGGATAGCGGCAGAGCGGGCGCGAGGAGTGCACGGTATAGGGCGGAGCGGTGTCCATGTCGGTTTCGACCACCAGTTCGGCCGGGGCCTTGTTGTTTTCCACCCAGTCGATCAACATCTGCGGCATGTCCTTGTAATGTGGAATCGCTTTTCCGCCGGCACTCGTGCCTGTGCTGCCGTGCCACAAGTTGGGCTCGACGTAATAACGCGCAGCCGCGTCGATAGTTTTTTGGCCGTGCCGCGAGACAAGTTTTTCGTAGAAGCGCATCTGAGCACGGGGATTGGCGAGGTAGTCGGACGCCGCGCCAACGATCAGGACTTTGCCGTTGCGCTTCAGGAATCCCGACCAATCGGCGGGCGCGTCGAAATCCTTCGAGAACTCCTGAACCTTGTCCTTCGATTGAGCGAGGTCCAGCGTCAGGAGATTAGCGGCCTGACTGCCACCGAGCCGTCCGCGAGTGGCTGCGGCAGGCCAGTTGCCGGCATAACTGTTGAAGTCCTTCACATCGGGCTGAGTGCCGGAGAGCATCCACTGCATGAAGCCTTCGAGGCCGGTGCCCCAGCCGGGAAAGTCCGTTTCGCCGTTACTGAGGGGATAAGGAAATTTGAGCGAGGCATGGAAGGAATTCGCAACCGCCATCTGTGCATCGGAAAGGCAGTCGTTCCCGGTATCGGCACCGCCCGCACAGCGGATGTGCGCCAGCGGATCTTTCGTGATCGCCGGGTCGAGGAGTTTGTTGCAGGCGACGTAGTTGTTGATGACGCCGTCGGCCAAACCGTCGAGCGAGTCGCAGAGGCGCACGGTTTCGTTGCGAACGGCGAGAGCCTTGGCCGGCGGAATCCAGGCACCCGGCGGAAGTTGACTGATGCCGTGCATTACAGCCGAGATTGCAATACCGGACGAGTACACGACGGGCACGTATGCGACCGCGCCATCATAATCCCGCGGCCAGCGGCTGATCGCTTCGAGAGCCTCTCGGCCGCCCTCCGACTCGCCGCCGAAATAATTTACTTTGGGTCGCTCGCCATACATGAGCTGGAAAACCTGCATGACGGTGTCATGGGTTTTCTTGAGCTGTTCATAGGCGTAGTTCTTCCAGGACTCTTCGTTGAGAACCCACGCGTTTGCCGCCGCTACCGCGGCCGGGTCAACGGGACCGCGGCCAAAGCCACGCCCTCCGGACGCTGCGGCCACACCGGCGTTGCCCTGCGCGCCGGAACCACCACGGCCGCCACGTCCCGCGCCCACCCCTGCCTGGTGCCCGGAATCGCTGCCGTACATCGCGTAGCCTTTGGAGATGGGCAGTACGGCGTCAGGAGAATAAGCGCCGTTGGCCGGAAAGTTGCCGCGCCCCGCGGCCAGACCGCCTGGAATACTTCCATCGAGTGATGAACCTCCAACCTGCCAGGCCTTTCGATTCCAGGCTGTGGGAATGGCGACGGCGAAAAGGATGTTGGGCGCGGAGGAGTCGATCGGCGCGATCGATCCGGAGATGTAACAGTATTCGGGTATCGGACTTCCCGGACGATTGGGCGGGACCGACGCCGCGTTCAGAACCGCCGTGGTCAAAGTCGCCCCGCGCGTCGGCAGACCGATCGATTTGGCGTCAATCGTCCTGCCTGCCATGGATGCGCAATCGATCTTCGGCTTTATCGAAGAGGTTTCCGCCGCGGTTGCGAGCCCCGCGGCAAACGCGGACGCAACAAGTATGCGACAGCCGGCCGTGGTCATCAAAATTGCAGCCCTGCTCCGAGTTCAGTCATGCGGGAAGTCGCTACGCTGTGTCAGGACCTGGGTCCCGAATTGGGCGCTGGTCAGGGTGGTGCCCGACATCCCGGAGGTGACTACTTCCCGGGTGATGGCACCCGCGGATAACTTAAAATCCGCCTGAACGCGCTCACCGGCGCGCACATCGACCTTCGCCTGGATGGAGCGCTCGAAACCCTGATGCGAGGCAGTGATCGAATACGTTCCGGTGGGAACCAGAGGAATCGTGTAGATTCCCGCGGTGGTGGTGATCGCCGGATAAATGACGTTGGTATTGAGGTTTTTTGCCTCTACCCTTGCGGCCGGCAACATCGACCCCTGAGAGTCGGTGACGGATCCGGTAATTGTGGCGCGGCTATCCTGGGCGAGCAACGCCGTCGAACCGACGAGCGCGGCAAGAATGATCAGGAAACTTTTCATCGGTATTAATACCCCGGTCTCAGAAGCGGAATCTCAGCGATACGGCTCCATGGCGAGCCTGATTCTGCGCGGTGGTGATTACACCGAAATTCGCGTTGGTCTGCGCGCCCGTGGCGTAGTTATAAGTCAGAGCCGTGCTGGGATTGCCCGGATTGAAATGGTTGAAGGTGTTAAACGTTTCCATCCGGATCTCCAGCGAACGGCTTTCCTTACCCAGGGCGAACTGTTTGGACAGGCTGAGATCCCAACTTTCGATGCCGGGTCCGTACGTCAGGGTAGGCGGCGTGTTGCCGATCCCGAGGGAGGTCGCGGAGGGAAGGACAAAGCCGGGGCCGGTACTGAGGGCCTTGCCGGCGTTGAACGGATACCAGAGACGAGGGTCGGCATTCGAACCGTTCGAAGCAGGTGTTGCGCCAGCCGGCAGCCACAGATCGCCGTTCATCTGACAACGGAACGGGATTGTGACTCCACTGGCCGGTGTGCCTGTCCAGTAGTTGCCTAGATTGGCGGGGACGTTGCTTGCGGAACAACCGACGGTGAGGGGCGAACCGTTGTAGTACGAGCCAACGCCGTTCAGTTTCCAGCCATCGAGGATTTCGGAGACAACAGGATTCTTCCAGAGTCGGCTCGCGCTCGGCAGGGTGTAGCCGAAGTTCAGGTTGACGACCTGCGGACGATTACCGGGCGCGACGTTTTTCGTCAATTCATCGGGAAGAAATTGCTGCGGCGAAAAGATAATCGTCTTCGACCAGGTATAGTTTGTGCCCATCTGGAAACGCTTGCCGAACCGTTTGTTGATCTGCACCTGGAGGGCGTTGTAATTCGATTCGCCTTTACTGGTGAACTGATTGATGGTGCCGTAGCCGGCATATCCGCCCGCCAGTGCGCGGATCAAATTGGCGTTGTACAGGCCGCCGGTCGCGTTGGTCGGATCCTTGTATCTGGCGTTGACGCCGTTCGTGGGATTCCAGGTCGTATACGGCGCAACCGCGTTGATGTCATTCAGATTCATGCCGAACTGATGATGCGCCACATTGGCCGTGTAGGCGGCATCCAGAATGAAACCTCTGCCAAGACTTCGCTGCAGCCCGAGACTCCAGCTATACGTGGCCGGATTGGGATAAGAGGGGGAGCCGGTCAGAACGTTTTGCGGCGCAAGGACCCCGGGAGTGGAGAGAAGAGTGCTGAAAGTGGAATTAAAGACCTGGGGCGCGAGATAGGCGGGCGGCGCCTGTGCCAGAGTACCAGCCACTTGATTCGTATACGGGCGTCCGTACACGATGCCGAAGCCTCCGCGAAGCGCAGTCTTGCCATCCCCGAAAACATCCAGCGCAAAGCCGATATGCGGGCCAACGCCTACACCAGGCCACTTGAAAAAGCTGCCCTGATACTGGACCATGCCCGAATATGGATTTCCGCCGGACGGATAGGAAGCCGGATCAATCGATCCCGCGCGCGCGAAGGGGTAGGTGGTATTGGTGACGGGGTTGAGAGCTACCTTGGTTCCGTTGACCAGCGCCGGGTAGAGAAGCTGCCCCGCCTTCGCGCTGCTGTAGGCGGAAGGGCTGAATACTCCGAATATCGTTCCATCGGCCCCGACCGGGCCTGGGAGCTGGAATCTGACGCCAAGATCGAGGGTGAGTCTCCTCGAGACGCGCCACGAATCCTGGGCAAACCATTCATATTGGTTGTACGCCGAAAAGTAGCTGATGCGGGAACTATCCTGCTGCGCGGACTGCACGGTGCCAACCAGGAGATTCGAAAATCCGTAGCCAGTGTCGTTGGCATTGGCGAGATCGGAACCGAACCAGAATTGGCCCATGCTCGCCGCCGAACTCGCCGTGCCAGGCGCGCCGAGACTCACACGTTCGAAGTAGAAGCCGAACTTGAACTGGTGCCGTCCTCTCTTCCACGAAATATTGTTGGTGACGTTGTGGAAGGTGTCATAGGAGAAAAATGGCCAGTAGGTTCCCCAGCCGAAGGAGGGAGGGTTGACAACAGCCTGACCTGGCGATTGCGCGCCGCTGGTTGCGAAACTCAGGTTCGGGATCAGATTGTTGACATTGGCGTCCGGAAACAGGCTGGGTAAAGTCACTGTCTGACCGGCGGCATTTTTCAAAGCGGGAAGGTGGTCGGCGGCATATCGATCGCTGTCTAATGCACCGCCCAGCTGAACGCCGCGGTTGATGCCCCATGTGAGCTCATTCACCAGATTCGGAGAGAAGGTGTGAACGAGAGTCTGCGCGAGTCCCCATGATCTGGAATCGAAATAACTGGACAACTGCCCCCAGCCCGCCCCGGTGGGCCCGACCGTGGTTCCGTAACCTTCGTTGCCGGAATAATCGTGAATAAAGCGCGTGTAAGCGGCAGTGTTTTTGCCGATGGAATAATCCACGCGAAGAATGCGATTGTCGCGCGGATTCGACTGCGTGCCCTGATTTGTAAAGTTGTATTGCCGCAGCCCGGTGGGGTCAGTGGCATTCGGAGTCGGGAATAAATTCATCAGCGCATAGCCCTGCTGGCTGATCCTGTTTGCGGGAATAATGTTACCGGAAAACTGTTTGCCGGTTGACGGGTCGAGGATGGGAATCAGAACGCCTGTGGACGTGAAGGTCTGCGAAAAATCGCCTCCCCGCTCGAGGGTCGTCGGCATGGTGAATTTCGCCAGGGCGTTGGTGTTGATGTTGTGAAGATAGTCTTCGGAGTAAAAGAAAAACAGCTTCGTGCGGCTCTTATTGAAGCCGGTCTTCGGAATCAGAACAGGACCGCCGAGAGTTCCGCCCGCGTTCTGGTAGCGGTACCTCGGCTTCGCCTGAGAAAGAGCGTTGTTGAACCATTCGTTGGCGTTGAACTCTTCATTTCTCATGTAGTCGTAGGCGGTGCCGTGGAACTGGCTGGTGCCATTCTTGATCGTCACGTTTACCACGCCGCCGTTGCGCGAGCCGAATTCCGCAGAGTAGTTTCCGACCATCACCTGCATCTCGCCGATCGCGTCAACGCTGGGCGCGGCATAACCACCGGTCTGGGTGGTTCCGCTGAGCCAGTTTCCGATACCGTCGACTGTCGCCATGACCTGGCCCTGCTGGCCGCCGTTCAGCGCGGGCGCTCCGTTCGAGTTCGCGCCCCGGGTGTCATTGCTCTGCACCTGCTGTGCTCCCGGGAGGGATCGCATGATATCGAGATAGTTGCGCCCGCGGCTGGGGGTATCTTCGATCTGCGTGGTGTTGACTGTGACGGAGCGGTCGGAACTGTCCGTGGCAACGTGGACCACATCCGCGCTTACTTCCACTGACGTGCCGACGTCTCCGATCTGTAGTCTCAGGGCATGGACATCCACCTTTTCGTGCGTGGTCACGTTGATGCCGTTCTGAATGAAATTCTTGAAGCCAGGCTGGGTGATGCTCAGATCGTAGTTGCCTGGCACGAGGTCGGGAAAAATGAACGAGCCTTCGCCGTCAGACTTGAAGATGCGGACGAGCTTCGTGAGCTCGTTGGTGAGCTGGACGGTGGCGCCGACGACGCTGGCGCCGCTCGAATCCACAACCGCGCCGGCGATCTGCCCTGTGACCGTCTGGGCGCGACCTTCAGTGATGCATCCGAAAAAGACAATCGCAGCCAACGGCAGAACAAGCGATACAAAGCGTTTCATAGATTTTTCTCCCTGCAGAGGCATGGTGGACGGCGTTGAACAAACCTCTTCTTGCACAGAAGAACGTTTGACCGCGGAAATCGGGACATGACTTTCAAACGAGGACTCCGAGCGACAGCCTGGATTCTCCCCCCCAAACTGAGCTAGAAACGCAGCCGAAGTGAGAGCGACCCGTGCCGCGCCTGATTCTGAGCGGTCGTGATGGCCCCGAAACTCGCGTTGGTCTGAGCACCGGTCGCGAAGTTGTAGGTGAGCGACGTATTCGGATTGCCGGGGTTGAAATGGTTTAGCGTGTTAAAGGTTTCCACCCGCAGCTGCAAAACGCGCGTCTCTTTACCGAGCCGGAATTCCTTATAGAGGCTCAGATCCCAGTTATCGAAGCCGGGGCCGTAAGTCAGCGTTGGAGGAGTGTTTCCAATCCCAAGCGAAGTGGCCGATGGCAGGACGAAGCCCGGGTTCGTGCTCAATGCCCCGCCCGCGTTGAACGGATACCACAGCCGCTTGTCCACGGACGATCCGTTGGAAGCGGGCGTGGCTCCATCGGGCAGCCACACATTGCCGTTCATCTGGCAGCGGAACGGAATCGCGATACCGCTCGCCGGAGTTCCGGTCCAGTAGTTGCCAAGATTCGCCGGAACACTGGAAGCGGCGCAACCAACCGTCATCGGAGTGCCGTTGTAAAACGAGGCAACGCCGTTCAGGTTCCAGCCATCCAGAACCTGCGAGACAATTAC
>JAICJH010000051.1 GCA_025928545.1 Bryobacteraceae bacterium
CATTCGTTCCGTCTTCTCGGGTTTCCAGCCGTGGATTTCAAAATCATGCGACACTACCCGGGCACCGGGTTTCAGCTGAGCTTCCAGCACGGGACGCAGGCGTTCGTTGGAACTTGTGAGGAGGTAAAGGGTGACTACATCGGCCCCGGCCAGCTCGGTCTTGAGCGCGTCACCGTGCACTATATGAACTTTGTCGCTAAGTCCGAGCGAGGCGACGCGGGCGAGAGTGGCTTCATAGATGTCGCGACGGATTTCAACGCCCACGGCGCGGGCGGAAAACTTCGTGGCGGCGGCGATGACGATTCGGCCATCGCCGCAGCCGAGGTCGTAAACCATTTCGCCCGGTTTGACATCGGCCAGCGCGAGCATTCGATCCACGACAGGCTGAGGGCTGGGATAGGCGGGAGCCAGAGTGTCCGGGTCCGAATATCGCTGACCCGCGGCGGGAAGCGCCAAAAATACTGCCGCAACGGGTAAAAGGAGCGTTGCGACCGTCAATCGATTGATGAAGAAAGTGCTGTCTGCCACCCTAAAGCGAAATTGCATGCTAATGAGGTGACGCGCTGATGGTACTCGCAAGTTTCATCTTTACGATGTGATTCATGATATCTGTCCAGGACGTCCAGAGATCCCGGGGGCGGGAAATCGTATATTCGAAGCCACGAAGGCGCTTGACCACGGAACCAATGGCATCGCGCCAGGCAGGGGCATCGTTCCATGACCCGGTGGACGGCATGAGCATGTAGTTCATATAAAACACCGGGTAGCTGATGGCTCCAATATCCTTTAAGCTCTCAGGCGTAACCGGTTCATCTATAAAGGCCTTAGGCCCTGCGAATATAACAGCGTCGGCCGGGTTTCCCGCCAGCTCATCCTGAACAAGTTTGGTCAGAAATTCGGTCGGGCTATGGGGGTCGGCGAGGTGTTTGTAGTCGACTATGCCCAATTTGAGCGACCGCAGTTGTCTGCCCAGATCGGGGAAATTGATCTCATCCAGATTGTCGGCGCGGTAAACGACGCGCTGCTCATTCATATTGAAGGCAACAATGCTGAATTTGACGAAGCGCGGCTCCCGTGCAATGGTGCGAAGGATGGAAACGAGGGCGCTGGCATCCACCGGGGCCATGGCTGCGGCCGCGGTTTGCTGTGGTGCGTAATTCACGAGAACTTTGACCTTCAGCGGTTCGCCTTCCGGTTTTCGCGCCACGGGCGGCTCGGGTTTGAAGAATTCGACATCGGCGGCCTCGACGTCATTGGCCGTGATGGTCATCTTCATTTCCTGGTCCTTGCCATTGAGTGAGGCATTAATGTCCCAATTGGAGGAACATACCCGCTCCATGTGGTCCCTCATCAACCAACGAACGTGGTAGGAGCCTTCACCGACATCGAAGCCTCCTTCGAGGAGCACTTTTCCGCCGGCGTCGTCGGCAATTACGGGCACGACGAACTTCTGGGAAAAATACCTGGGGCTATCTTTGGCCGTTGCCGGCGTCACGGAGAATACCACCGTCAGAGTCTGACCGTTGCCGGCCAGTTCCTTCAAAGGCAGGGAGATTTCATAACCGGAATGAAAGCGGAGATCGAAGCCCATGAGGGGCTTCACGGAGGTCACGAGGCACGGAAGGTCTTTCTTTACCTCCTCCATTTCAAGAACGGAGGCGTCGCCCGGAAGCAGATTCACTTCATTGAGGGCGTCCGCGTTGTGCATCAGGTTTTGCGCGGGGAGCGGAGAAGCGCCGATTTGCGCCAGAACTGCGAGGGCGAGAACGGACGGAAATGAAGCCCAGCGCCACGCGAGGTGGCGTTGATCGGACTCTCTGCGACGGCTTTCGCGGGAATGACTGATTTGGGTCATCCTGTTCCCCAGGTGGCTATTATAGTAGCGCAGCGCGCATCGTAGCGACAGCAATTTCTTTGCCAGCGATTCTGGCCGCCTCTTTACGATAACCAAATGAGTTTCTTTATGGATCGAAGCAAAGATCAAGGTGAGGTGGCGCCATCGCCCGCCGATCTTGATGGGGACGTGATTATCAGTCCCGACACGCGTCGGGAGAAGCGGCTTCCCGGCGGGCAGTCGCGGACAAAGAAGTGGCCGGTTCTGGATGCCAGCGGCCCACCAAGAATCGACATGGACACCTGGAGTCTGGGCATCTTCGGACTGGTTCATCAGACGATCGAGTGGAAGTGGGATGAGTTTCTGGCGCTGCCGCGCGTCAGGGTATTTTCGGATTTCCATTGCGTCACGCGCTGGAGTCGGCTGGGGAATGTATGGGAGGGGGTCTCGACGCGCGAGTTACTGGATCGAAGCGGAGGAACGGCATCGGGAGGGTGCTTTGTTCTCGCGCATGGTTACGATCACGGGTATACGACGAATCTGTCGCTGGAGGATTTTCTCGCGGAGGACGCGCTGGTGGCGATCTCTCATGACGGCGAGCCCATTTCCACCGATCATGGCGGGCCCGCGAGGCTCGTCATTCCACGCCTCTATGCGTGGAAGAGCGCCAAATGGCTCAGTGGCATCGAAATTATTGCGTCAAACCGTGCGGGATTCTGGGAAAACAATGGTTATCACATGCGCGGCGATCCCTGGCAGGAAGAGCGGCATAGCTGGTAACGGCTACCGGAGGCGGGCCGCTGCACGGCGATCAGGTCACTGCCAGCCGGCAGTTTCCATGCTCTCCAGCATCTGAGTCAACAGGACCGCTCCGGCGGCATCTCCGCCAAAACGAACCTTGTTGT
The DNA here is from genome assembly GCA_025928545.1 of Bryobacteraceae bacterium. Lineage (GTDB taxonomy): Bacteria > Acidobacteriota > Terriglobia > Bryobacterales > Bryobacteraceae > BOG-234. Next base: position 2,740 of record JAICJH010000051.1, read on the forward strand.
AGGCAGCTGTAAAGGCGCCGATCCGTTCTCTGTCTTCCGGCGGCAGATTCCTGGCGAACTCCGCCGGGGTAAACCAAGCCGGCTTTTGATAGCCTCGCCGGGCCATAGACTCCAGCATGCGCTCATAGAGCAGCCGCGCGTCGTGCGGTGTGCCTTCTCCGGAGCGGATTTTCCCGATCCGTCTCTTCGCATCCCACCATTGATGAATTCGTGGAGCATAGGATCGAACCAGCCATGCCAGCAAGGCGGTTAACAGGAACGAGAAGGTCCACCACGCCGCCGTTGTGAGAGCTTTCAGCGGCCAGGTCACACCTGCGCCACTACCACCAATTGACAGAAGCCGGTCACGAAACCCGAGAGCGAGCGTGGCCTGCTGCCCTGGGTTATAAGCCATTACCCATTGCTGCCAGGCGGTATCGGCGGCGTCCAGATACATGTTCATACGACGCAGCTTCAGTTTCAGCCAGCCACCGGCGCCCGATGCGGAGCCGGGCGGCGTAGGATCGAAGGTCACCCAGCCGCGCCCTTCGATCCACGCTTCGACCCAGGCATGCGCATCCGATGCACGAATAACCCATGAGCCGGAAACGTCGTTGAAATATCCGCTTTGAAAGCCAGTGGCCACTCGGGCCGGAATACCCTGGGTCCGCAGCAGGACGGCCATGGCAGAAGCAAAATACTCACAATAGCCGCGCTTCGTCACGAAAAGAAAATCCAGAAGAGGATCGCGGCTGGCAGCTTCGGCGGAAGTGTCGAGGGAATACGTGAAGCCGCGGTGGAGACGCTGTTCAATGCGGGAGGCTATTTCCAGGTCGGAAGTATCCGGACCCGAAGCCGCCCATTCTTTGCCAAGCTCGGGAATGCGCGCATCCAAAACAGGGAGTTCGAGATCGCGCACACGCTCGGCCTTCGAGAGAGGGTAGGGAAGCGGCATCGCCTGTTGGGCGGAAACTTCATAAGCCAGAGGTTCGCCCGGGGAAGGAGGCGCGCGGTAGGAATCTTCGGCCGTACGGATCAGGGTGGTGGAGTCGACGTTAATGAATTCGGGAACTCCCGCGATGAAGAGGGTACCGGAATCGGAGTTGGACACGTCGACGCGGTAGAGCATGCGCTGCCCGTCGCGGCGGGATCGCTGCCAAAGGTCCGCCACCGTTGCCGTACCCTGGACAGGGCGGATGTCGGCAGGCAAGTGAAGCTCCGACCAGCGGCGACCGTTAAACAGGCTGAGTGCGGATCCCCGCCACTTGAGACCGGGGGGCAGCGCGGCACCATAAGAGCGAACATGGAGGACTGGCCGATCGTCTTTTGCGACGGGTCCGAAGCGCCCGAGTTCGATGGCGTTGGTGAAGCCAGTTAGTCGCGGACCGTTCGGGAAGATCGCCGCCGCGGCGCGCGCGGTTCGCGGCAGCACAAAGAAGAGGGCGGCCGTCAGAACAAGGATTCCGCTGGCGGCGGAGCCGACGAGAATCGCGAGTGTCCAGCCGGTGCGGCGACCGGTGCGTGCGCCGGCTGAGGCGATGGAGAGCGAGTTGAACTGGAATCCGCGGCGAATCTCCGCGCTGGTCATGACGCCGAGACCGAACAACACAGCAAGCGCGAGCCAGAGGAAGAACCGGGGCTGTGTCGATAAGGCGGCAGCGCCGATCAGGGCAATGAAGGCGAGCGAGCCGGTATAGAGGTAATCGCGATTGGTTCGCGCGGAGAGAATGCGGGCTACGCCCAGGAAACAGACTCCGTGTGCGGTGGCGGCAAAGAAATCGTGCGAGAGGAAGTAGAAATCGATGGGGTAAAAGATCAGATAGGCAGTTGCAAGAACGGTGATGAGTTTCTGCGGGATGCGCAGTTTCACGATTCCCGCTACTACCAGTCCGCGCCAGCAAACTCCGGCAAGCAGAAAGGCAAGGGAAGGCAAGTCGAGCCGGCCGGTATCGGCGAGGGCGCAAAATGCGCTGGCAACCAGACCCAGCAGTGAGAATTGAAAAAAATGTTCGACCGACGGAATGGCCGAGTTACTCCCCATAGGCACAGCTCTTATTTTAGCGGGAATGAGGCTGGCCTGAGAGGCAGTCAATGCGCATCCGCCGGGCAAGACTTTACAATGGAAGTGGAGCTATTCATTGCACACTCACCATCACGAGGGCAAGTCGGCGAAGGTTCTGATCTGGTCGACAATCGCGACGGCGGCATTTGTCGGGCTTGAGCTTGTGGCAGGTATTCGGGCTCACAGTCTTGCGCTTATGTCGGACGCGGGGCATAACGCCACGGATGCACTGGCGCTGTTGCTGGCGTGGTTCGCCGTTTTCTGCCAGAAGATGCCGGCGGATGAATCCCGAACTTTTGGTTATCACAGGGCGGGAGTGCTGGCTGCGTTTGTGAACGCTCTCACATTGGTGCTGCTTTCCGGCTGGATACTTTATGAAAGCTGGCTGCGACTGTTTCATCCGGTGGTGGTGAACGACCGGGTGATGCTGTGGATCGCACTGGGCGCAGTGGTACTGAATGGCGGCGTGATGATGGGGATTCAGCGCAGCGGCGACAAGAGCGTGAATCTGCGCGGCGCCTACATCCACATGCTTGGCGATCTGCTGGGCGCTATCGGGATTATTGGTGGTTCATTGTTGATCCGGTTCACCGGATGGACGAAGGCCGATCCCATTCTCTCGGCGGTTATCGCAATCCTGATTGTGTGGACGGCTCTCGATATCATCCGGGAATCGCTGAATATCCTGCTGGAAGGGAAGCCCCGCGGTCTGGAACTGGTGGCGGTGACGAACGCGATACGCGACGTAGCCGGAGTGCTGGATGTTCACGATCTGCATATCTGGAGCCTGGGTTCCGATTCCCATGCGCTCAGCAGTCACATACTGATTGAGGATATGCCGCCGTCACGAAGCGGCGAAATACTACAGTGCGTGAACCATGTGCTGGCCGACCGGTTTCATATCCACCACACAACGGTTCAGTTCGAGCATGTGAGTTGCGCAATTTCCGACAGCGGGTGTGTGATTACCGCGGTTCCGGAACATCATCATCACCACCATCATTAGCATTGCGGAGTTAGTCGGAATAAGGGTTGCACTCCAGGACTGGATTGGCGCGCCGATAGACAATCCTGCCGGCTCGAATTACTATCGATGCATCGTTGTGTCCCGCTCTCCTTGCGAGTTCATGGTAATTGTCCACGTCCATGACGCAAATATCAGCCGCCTTACCTGGAGCAAGCGAGCCGGTCACGTGGGACAGGTGTAATGAGCATGCGGCATTGTAGGTTGTGGCAACGATCGCCTCTTCGCTGGTCATGCCGAGATTCCGGCAGGCGAGAAAAAGGAAGAATTGCGGATTCAGGCATGCTCCCGCGTTCAGATGCGAACCCGAACCGATGGCGACGGGATTGCCGTCGTCGATTGCACTTCGATTCGAAATGTAGTCTCCGGAAATAATGTCGCCGGCCAGTGAGACGTTGAGGCAGCCTACATCCGCCAGAGACCTGGTGAGGTCGCTGGTTGCGGGAACGTACCCCAGGAGTGCGGTCGCGCCGGCGGAGTAGGCAAGTTCGAGAACCTCTGCCGAGGGTGCTTCCTGAAGCCGGAATCGAATGTTGAAGCCGATAGCGGCGGCAGCGGTGGCTACGGCACGGGCGTCGGCTATGTGTCCCGGAACGATGGCAATTTCAATCAGGGAAGAGAGTTCGTTACGGAAGATAGCGGGCAGCCAGGCCTGGCTCACGCCGTGGGGAAAAGCGTCGACTTTGCCTTGGGTGCAGGGAGGCGCGAACACCGAGCGAATTCGCAAAGGCTTCGACTGCATGGTTTGGTGGAGCTTCAGAGCTTTGTGAGTATTTTGAAGATCCGGCGCGAGCAGGGTGTGAGCGCCCACTGTGAGGACACCGTGTCTCGTGAGGTCCGCGGCAATTGCGGCGGCGTGACCTTCGAGCCGGCGAGTTGACATGTGGCGGATGTCCGTTTCGCCGGCATGACCTTCGCGATGTTTGCGGCAGGGTGACGCGATGGCCACATCGGGATCGACAAACGCGGGCATAACCACTTTTCCCGTCGCGTCGATTTCCCGGGCACTTCGCGCCGTTTCGAGATTTTCCACGCGGCGGCTGGTACCGACTTCCGCGATTACACCACCGCGGATAAGAACGGCGCCGTCGGAAACGATATTCAGGTCAGCCATCGCGGCCCCTCGGCGGGGACCGTCTGAGCCGCGCAGGGTTAACAGCTGGCGGGCTCCGCGAATCAGCGTCCAGGGGGCAGTTTCTGAACCGCCCGGAGCTGAATTCACCTCCGTTTTCGGCATTTACTCGACTGTCAGTGCTATTGTAGCTGTTATCGTTTCGGGGAAGAATGGAAAGCAACTCGCCAGAAAACGCAGATCCGCAGCCCCGCAAACGGCGGCGCCGTTCGAGGCAATCGGGCAAGGCTTCCTATCAGAAACGACAACGGCTGAAGGAACTTGCCTTCTGGGCCGTGGTTTGTCTAGTGGGGGGAGCGGTAGTGACCGCGATTGCAGTTCTGGCCGGTGGATCGTCCAGCAATTGATAGAAGCGATACGCTCCGACCAACCCGCGCAGTTACGGATTCTTTTCGATTAACTTGCGAAGGCCCTTCATCTGGTCCTTCAATTCCTGGGTAGCGTCTGAGATGTGATGAGTGTCGTAGATGACGTGCGGCGTCAGGAAGACAATCAGCTCGGTGCGCTGTTTCGACGTGGACTTTGTACCAAACAAGAAACCGAGGCCCGGGATTTTGTCGAGAAACGGAATGCCCTGAGACGAACTGGTATTTGTTTCATCGATAATTCCACCGATTGCGATCATATCGCCGTCATCGACAGTTACCTGAGTACTTACATTTCTTTGTGAGAACGAGGGTGAGTCGATGCCGCTGCTGGTAGTCGGGGTTGGGGACGTGACGCTCTGATTGATCACCATGGTAACTACGCCGCTGGGGTTGACGCGGGCCAGAATATTCAGGCCGGTTCCCGTGCTGACGTTGCTGATCGTGTTCGTGAAGAGCGAGTTCCCGCCGGACGTTACTCCGGGATTCACGCCCTGCGAACTTAGGGTTGGCACCGAATCGCCGACCGTAATGGAAGCCGGAATACTGTCGGTTGCAATCAGAGTGGGCGAAGACAACACTTTACTTCTGGAAGCAAATTCGTTGGCCTGGAGGGTTGCAAGTAGTTCCCGCGCCTGGCCGACCATGGTTCCAGCTGAAAGAAGCAGCTTGGCGCCTGTGGTGGAGCCTGTCAGGAGGTGTTGCGAAGCCGCGGCCCGCTTTTGAAGAAGGGCCTCCACTCCCGCCGTCATGTTACCGGAGAGATCAACTTCATAAATCTTCGCCTCAATCAAGACTTGGCGCGGAGAGACGTCTATCTGTTCGAGCAGACCGTGGATCTCTTCCCACTGTTCCGGCGAACTGCGAACCAACAGCGTGTTGTCGAACGGGTTGGGAACGATTCGCGGACGACCCGGCTGGTCGAAGCCCATTCCCGAGGTAGCGAGGTAGGTGCCGGTCTGATCGGGCGTCGCCGCCATTGTGCCCGGCGAGGTGGTAGTTCCGTTCGCAGCAGCGGATGGCTGAGTAAACGGCGTAACGGGCGGCGAGTATTGCAGCTGGCCACCATTGCCATATTGGTTTTGATTATTGTAGGCTCCGCCATACTGCCCGCCGCCATACTGTCCGATGCCATACGACGATCCTCCCATGGCACCACTGAATCCGGCTCCCCCGATTCCGCCATTGGCCGGGTAGGATGACGCGCCGGAAGTGCCACCATAGAGACCGCCGGCGCTTCCGAAGGCGTTCACGACCGGGATGCCGTACATTTGCCCGACCACAGATCCGAGAACTTCGGCGCGCTGATATTTGAGGTTGTATACGTGGTTGCCTGTTGAACCGGCGGTAACTTTGATGGGAATATCGAACCTGCCGAGCCAGGTTTCTACTTCCTTAAATACGCCTGGATTTGGCGCAACGGCCAGGATTGAGTTGATCTGATCGAGCGCGACGAACTGTACCGCGCCGCCGCCCTTCGTTCCGGTGGACAGCGAGTACGCCCTGAAAACATCGTCCAGGTCTTTCTTAATGTCGGAGGGTCTGCGATTCTTGATTTCGAAATTTCGAACGCGCTGGCCTGCGAATGTATCGTTGTCGAACATATTGATCAGGTCAAGCGTGCGGCGCATGTTGCGGCTGTTATCCAGAATGATCAGAAGATTGGCCGGATCGTAATTGGTGATCTTTGCGCCTTCTCCGGCGAAAGGTTCGAGGATCTTCTGCATCTCCGAGGAGGTCATGTAGTGCAGGAAAACGAGGTTGAGAACGAGATGCTCGTCATTGGCGAATTTCGAGGAATCCGATTGCGAGACTGGTTCCACGGGTTGACGCGACACATTCGCCACGGGTACGATGCGATACAGGTTATCGACCTGAACCATCGTCAGGTTATTCATCCGCAGAATGGTTTCGAGTAGTTGGCGTAAGTCGGTATCGCGGACTTCTCCAAAAGTGTTAATGGTGACGGTGCCCGCGCGACTAATCCCGGGATCGAGAACGTAGTTGAGCTTGAGTTCGCTGGCCAACATTTTAATTACATCCGCCAGGACGGCATCGGTGAAGTTCAGGCGGACTCCCACGGGCGTTCCCTGCGGCGCCGCTGGTTGTGCGGGAGCGGGAGTTGGCTGAGCGGGTGGAGTGGCTGGCGGGGCTTGTGCCAGAAGGCCGGTCACTGCCAGGGCAAGCGCCGCGCCGGTGAGGGCTATTCGATGCCCTCGCGAGCGCACCTCCGCGTGCACTGCGGTCGGCGAAGTGTTGGCGCGCCGGTCAGGAAAAAATCGAGCGGAGGTTTTCATCTGGTTGTCCTATTTGGAGCCCGGGGTTTGGGTCGCGACGAGGGCGCGCTCTTCGTCCGTCAGTTCAGACTTGCTCTTTTCCCACTTCATGGGGCCAAAGGGCGACGGGCGTTCAAAGCGGACTTTGTCGCCTTCGTCGAAGGCTTTCACGCCAGCCATTGTGTTTGAGGAAGCAGCTGTGCCGGCGGATGCCGACTTCATGACTCCGAACGGCGTCTTGACGAAAAGCCAGCTCTTGCCTTGCTTGTCTTTCCACGAGTAGGTGCCATCCGCATTTGCCACCGCATCTTTGGGAATGACGATATCTTGTGCCGGCGTGGTGGTGGCTTTCTTTGCGACAGCCGGTTTCTTCGCGGGAGCCGCGGATTTTGCGGGATTGGTGGAAGCCTGTGCCGCCAGACATGCGGATGATACGAATAGAATTGCCAGTGCGTTTTTCATTTTGATTTTCCTTTACTTGTTCGGGACCCAACTGCATCCCATCGGCCCGAAGGGTGTATCGATGACTCGTTTCTTATAACCATCCACTACTGTTCCGGAAGGCGAACCATCGCCGGGCTTGCAGGCACGGGCTGGTCCATCCGGCGTATTGATTTCAGCTCCCAGAGATGCCGGTGTTGGCGGTCCGCTGGCAACCGGAGAAGGAGGTGGAGGAGCGGCCGGACCTGCTACGGGGGCGCCTGCTGCCGCGGGGGACGCGCCGTGTGCCGCCAGGTCGTCAACGCTCCGCTCGATTTTCTTGCCGTCCCATTCGAAAGTAACTTTGCGGGCATCGAGCGCAAGGACCTTGAAATCGCCAATCGTGTCGCCGGCAACGACCGTCTTGCTGGTACCGCCTGCGTGGTCTGCCATGATCGCCCGGGTTCCGCTCGACAGAGTCAGAACGCCGAAAACTACAGGCAATGGCGGCATGACTTTGGGAGCTTCCACTTTGGGCGGCTCCACAACTACGGTTGGGTTGCGATCTTTCGAAAACAGATTCTTAGCGGCAACATCCACGTATTTAGCGGCTTGCACGGCTTCGGGCTTAGGCGACGGGGTTATGGGGGGCGGCGTAACTTTTTTCACCGGGATATTCACGGTGGCTTTGCGCTGGGCCTGAGCATCGCTCCATTTCACGCGCGCCTGCCATGCGAGTAAACCGAGTCCGACGGCCAGACCCGCATTCAGTGCGATCAACCTGGATTTAGAAGCCATCAGAATGCCCCCAGGCCTTTCTTTTCGGGAATGAGCTTTTTCGGAACAACGCCAGCCAGAATGATGCGAACGCCCATGGTCTTTTCTTTGGCGTTGCCGGAGACAATGTGTTCTTCGGAAGGAACGATGAGTTCCGGTTCGCGGCTCAGATCCGCCAGAAAGTTGAGCAGTTGCTCGATATGGCAATCGAATGAAATCGTGGCGTAAACGATGCCATATTCGCCAAACGCTTTGGGCGATGCGGAGTCGGTGCCGCGAACATCCAGACCGTTTGATTTTCCGAGCCGCTGTGCAGTGAGGACGAGTTGAGCCTGAGCTTCAGCCGCGGTGGCGGCCTGGATGATTCCGCGTTCCCGATCGGCGAGATCCGCATTCGATTGTTTCAAAAATGCTTCGCGTACCGGCAGTGCTGCCGCCGTTTGACGGAGCAAGGCGACGCGCTGGCGAAGCTGATCCGAATTGAGAGACACCACCTGCGCCGTGGGAGCGGTGCCGGAATCGAAGCCCAACTCGGCAATCGCGGCAATTACCAGCACCACGGCGAGAATGATCAGCGCGCGCTGATTGCGTGTAGAAACGATCACGGTGTAGTCCTCCCGGTGCGGCCGCGGCGCAGGCTCTTGATGCGGAAGAGATCGTTTTGCCCGTTACGGGTCACGGCCATCACGAATTCCGATTTTTCAAAAAGGGGAGAGGAATCGAGCAACTTGAGGAGCGGCGCCGCCTGATCGGCTTCACCGGCAATCACCACGCTGTCGGGAAAGATTTCGATGGAGTTGGTCCAGACCTGCGGCGGCAAAAGGCGAACGAGTTCATTCATCAGGTCGAGATCGGCCTGGGGGCGGGTGCGGAAATCATCGAGGGATGCGATCCGCGCACGCTGGGCCGCCAGAGTTTTATCGATGGACTGCACGCGGAGCGCAGGCTTCTGCAGACGGTTCTGTTCGGCGGTCAGGTCAGCGACATAGCGGCGCTCGTTCAAAAACGGAAACAGGACGAACACCGCGAGCAGCCCGGCTATCAGCAGAACGGTCAGGATTACCGGGATCAAATAGCGCGCCTTCGAATGCGACACCCGGCGTGCGGCGGGAAGCAGGTTGGCGAATTCGGCCGTCAGCGGCGCCGAGGCGGCCATTGCAGCAGCGTATGCGACGGGAGAAACAGACGAGGGGCACGCGAGAGCTTCGGCCAGATCCTGAGCGGTTTGTTCCGGCGGGAGGCGGAGTTCGGCGCGGGCCACGGCCAGCGCGCGTTCCGGCGCGAGAGTGTAACCCGCCGAATAACAGGGCCTGGCCGTGCTCTCACCATAGACTTCGATCCGGCCCGGGGTGGGGATCGAATAACAAAAAATGGAAGCGGGCACCGCGGATTGCAAACGCAATGCGGCATGGATAACGGCCGAGGAGAAAGTGGCGGCCGCCATCAGAATACCCGCTTCCGAAAACAAAGTCTCGTAATGATTCAGTGTGGATTGACGAACCACGCCAACTACAACGTCGGATGGCGTTACGCGCCACCAGGACCACTCGACAGGTTCTTCATCCCACGGATGCAGCGTATCGAGTTGTAACTCCAGTGCAGATGCTGTATCTTTTTCGGCAACTCCCGCCAGACGAACCGTCCGGACGATCACCTCTTCGCGAGGCAGGACGATCGTCGCCGCGAGTTGAGATTCGCCGGATCCGGCGAGAAACTGAAGAAGTTCAGAGCCCCATTCGGCTGCCGGCCTTGTCGTAAAACTGCGGATAACGGTGGCTGCGATGAGTGTGGACGCCGAGGGGCGCGACCGGACGACGGCGATCTCAAGGTCATTGCCGCTGACAGCGATTCCAAATCCGGTGCCGAAGGTGCGCGCACGTCGCCACAAGGAAAGCGGCGCCGCCTGGTTGGCTGACGGTGACGCTGGGGCGGTCAGATCCGTAATGGCCGAAGAAGCGGTCATGTGCGGTCATACCAGCGGAGTATCTGGTATCCGTTGGGCAGCTTTCTGGAATTGCCGGGGAAGTTGAACTGCACCAGCGCGGCGATGGTGCGGCGAAGGTCGGATAAGCTGCCATCCGCCTGTTTCAGTCGGGCTGTCGCACGCAGCGTGAACATGCTTTCGCCACCAAGCCTCAGATGGCCCCCGGCGGGTCCGAGAGCTTGTTGCAATTCACCCAGTTCCTTGTAATCGAAGATAGGATGGATCGCGCGGCGTTGAACCACGGCGGTCGCTTCATCGGGGCTTAATCCTGCCGCGACCATCGTGGCGGGGCGAGCCGTATTGACGTCCACCGCATAGTTGCTTCCGAAAACGGACAGGCAATCGCGCAGGCCGGCCTGCGAATCGTTGAGCGATTCGCCATAATACAGGCCGGTAGTGACGCCTTTGGTCAGCAATAGTTCCTCGTTCTCCTGGTATGACGCATGCCGGGGCAAAAAAGACGGAGTCTGGCTGAGATAAAAGGCGTCAAACGGACTTTCCTGGCCTGGCTTCGGCGGTGTCCGCCAGTCCATAATGGCCGCTGTAATTTCAGTTGCACGATCGGGAGGCACGCCCAGCGCCCCGATGAGGCGGAAAAGATCTTCCGGCTGGATACGGTTCAGGTTTAGTTTTGAGGTTTCCGGGATAATCTCGACCGTGACCTGCGCTCCCGGGAAATCCAGGTTCATGAGCGGCTGGCCGGGCCGGTAGTAGATCGGTTCACCGGCTCCATCCGTATAACCGCGCCACCGAATGTGCAGTGCGGCCCGCTCAATTGCCCCGCGAGCGATGAAATACGACTTCACGTCGTCCACGCCGGTGGAAGTGCGCTCGGTTTCTCCCCGCACGTTATTCGCGACCGCAAGACCGATTGCGGACAATGCCGCCGTGAGCCACAGAACCGTCAGAAGTGCGGAACCTTTACGGCTCGTCGGCATAGGTTTCTCCCGGGGTTCGGTTAATGTGGAGGGCGGCTGTAATCGAGGAAACGTGAAGGTCGGGGGACGCGGTATCGAGCGGCGCCATATCGATACGGATGCCCTGCGGGAGTTTCTGCCTCAGGACCCAATCCTGCCGCCATACCTGGTACGGCGCTTCATACTTCGGTTCCAGATAGGAGAAACGGCAGTAGGCGAGGCGGTCGGCAAGCACGAAGGAATGTGAGTCGGGACTGAGTTGGGCGAAATGCACAGTGTTATCCGGATCGATTGCAGCAATCATCTCGCCGGCCTGAATCGAGCCAGTGTAGGGGACTTCGTTGACCACCAGGCGGACTCCGTTGCCATCGGCGCCTGGAATAACCTGGAGCACCGCAATTTGCGGCCGGCCCCGCCATGCATCCTGTAATGAATAGGAAGTCACGAAGCGCATGGCGTTCTGTTCCCATTGATAAAACGGAATCGTCTGGGCCTGGGGCGTCTGCGGCTGCCATTGCGCCTGCGTGAACGTGTATCCTGCGATTTCGTTTTCAACGATCCGGCGCGCGTACGAGACGCGGCGATTACTGACCAGCCGCGAATCCACCTTTTCCATCGTGTTAAAACCGATCCGCATCGCGATCAGAATGCCCACGGAAAGCAGGCTCAGCAGAGAGATCGCAATCAGAATTTCGATCAGCGTGACGCCCGCTTCCGGATTCGACGGCCGCGTCATCGTACAACCTCCGCGGGGATTTTGACGGGGCGGTAACTGTCGAGTTGCATGCTCCGGCGGCCTCCGGTTCGAGGCTCCCACCAGACTTCGAGCGCGATGTCCTGCAAGACTTCGGTACCCTCACCGGCGTTGGGCGGTACGTCGAAGGGTTTCAGAACGGCCTTCCATCCACTGGAAACGCCTCCGGCTTGGTCGGGCGCGAAGCCGCCGTCCAGGCTGCCATCGAAGGGCAGATTGACGTCGAGAAGAAGTTCGCTCATCTTGGTTCTGGCGAGCATAACGGCCCGGTCGTAATCGGCCAGGCGGGTTGCGTTCTTCACGGATTGCGACAGGCCGACGATGAGCGCCGTGACAGCGACCCCCATGATGACGGTCGCCACCAGCACTTCCAGCAAGGTAAATCCCGCTCGCGAGGAACGCTTCATTTGGCGGCGTCCTCGATCCGCCGAACCTGAGGGACGGCGGTGACCGGATCGATTTCAATTGATCTGCGCGCGCCTTTTTCGTTTCGCAGAACGAGAGTTATATGGGGAAATGCACCGCCCGGAAAAAGGAGATATCGGTGCGGGTCATCGCCTTCGAAGGTGATGCTCGCCGGGGGCTGGTAAGTACGCGCGGGCTTTTCGCCGGACGCGGCGGTAAACACGTCGAGGCGATTCTCCTTCGGCGTGACCACGATGGCTGCGGATTGTTCGCGACGTTCCACGTTGTTCAGCGACGAAGTGAGGAAGCTGGCCACTTCACTCGAAGCAGACGACAGACGCACCCCCGCCAGACCCGATGTGAGGGCGGGGAATGAAATGCTGGCGACGGTGCCGATGATCGCGACCACGATCAGCATCTCCAGCAGCGTGACACCGCGCGCGCCGCAATGGGCCGTGCTGTTCATTTCCAGCTGACTACGTCGGCGTTGAGATCGGTACCGCCGGGCTGTCCGTCGGCGCCATAGCTGATCACATCCGGTTCATCACCATGCTCGCCCGGGAACTTGTAGACATACGGATGCGACCAGGGATCGGATGCAAGGTCTTTGGTGAGATAGGGACCATGCCATTGCTCAGTCCCCTGCGGTTGCTGGCGTAGCGCGGCGAGGCCCTGTTCTGTTGTGGGAAACGTCCCGGTATCGAGCTTATATTGGCCCAGTGCAAGCTGAAATGCGGAAATCTGTTCCTTCGCGGCGACGACGCGGGCCTGATCGCCGCGATGCAGCAACCGTGGGCCGACAATCGCGGCGAACAGCGCGATGATCGTGACCACCACCAGCATTTCGATAAGGGTCACACCGGCCCGGGAGTTTGTCTTGTGATTGGGATTCATGTTTCTCCTATATAGCTACGTCGTTAATACTGGTGATCGCGATCAGCATACTGAGGACGAGCGCCCCGACAATCAGACCCATGATGAGGATGACCAGAGGTTCGAATATGGACGTGAAGCGCTTGATGGAGGACCTTGTCTCTTCTTCGTAGATATCGGCCATGCGGGCGAACATCAGATCGAGTTTTCCGGTTTCCTCGCCAACGGTGAGGAGGTGCGAGGCCAGCACCGGGAACATTTTCGTGCGCGCCAGCGGCTGCGAGAGACCTTCACCGCGTTTGACACCCTGCGCGACTTCCTTCAGGGCGTTTGCCATGCGGCTGTTGTAGAGAATACCGGCGGAAATATGCAGCGACTGAACGAGTGGGACAGAGTTCGCCACCAGTGTGGACATCGCTCTGGCAAAACGCGAAGTTTCGGCTTTTCGGAGCGCTTCACCGAGTAGCGGTATCTTCAGCCTGGCGCCGTCCCACCAGAGCTTGCCCGCGCCGGTTTTTGTATAAAGCCGGAATGACACCACGGAGCCGATCACAATCAGGGCGACGAGCCACGACCAATCCTGGACCACTTTGCTGACTTCCAGCATGATTTTCGTGGGCGTTGGGATTTGCATGCGGCCATCGTCGAAGATGCTGGCGAAGCGGGGTACTACGAAATCCAGCAGCACGAAGACGGACCCGGCGCCGACCACTGCCAGCAGGGCAGGGTAGATCATCGAGGAGATGATGTAGCCACGCAGTTCATCGCGCGAGCGTTCAAATTCGGAAAGCCTCTCGAAGATGCCGCCCAGGCTGCCCGACGCTTCTCCGGCTCGCACCATGTTGATGAAGAGATCCGAGAAATAGAGCGGATGAAGGGCAAGCGAATCGGCCAGCGATTTGCCGCCTTTGATGGAGCGCAGGATTTCCGAAACGATGACGCGGAACGGCGCATGTGTGGTGAGTTCCGTCGTGATCGTAAGGGCGCGATCCAGCGGAACGCCGGAATTCAGCAGGGTGGAGAGTTCCTGGGTAAAGAACAGGACGTCGCGGCGGCGGTTGCCGCCAAACGACGGCAGAGTGAGTGCGAATGCTTTCTTTTCTTCCGCTCCCACATAGACTGGCGTGAGCCCCTGACGGCGCAATTCGCGCGCAACCAGGGTCGTCGTATCCGCCGAGATGACGCCTGTGCGAAGCTTGCCGTCGGCGCCGACAGCCCGGTAATGGAAAGCCGTCGCCGCCATCAGAATTCCTGTGTTACCCGTGTTACTTCTTCGGCAGTCGTGATACCCTGTTTCACTTTCATCCAGCCGTCTTCACGTAGCTGGTGCATTCCGTTGCGGCGCGCGGCGTCGGTGAGCTTACCCGCGTCAGCGCCCTTCATGATCAACTCGCGGATTTCTTCGTTGAGTTCCATCAATTCGAAGATGCCGGCGCGGCCCTTGTAGCCGGCGCCGTTACACACTTCGCAACCGCGTCCGTGAAACGCATCCACGTGTTCTCCCCATGGATTCAGAATGCGGCCTGCGCTTTCGCGGCACTGTGAGCAGATGAGGCGAACCAGGCGCTGCGCCAGCACGGCCACTACGGAAGACGTAATGAGGTAATTCTCGACGCCCATTTCGGTGAGCCTTGTGACTGCACTCGGTGCGTCGTTGGTATGCAGGGTTGAAAAGACAAAGTGACCCGTCAACGCCGAGCGAATCGCGATATCGGCAGTTTCGCGATCGCGGATTTCGCCGATCATGATGACATCCGGATCCTGTCGCACGATATGCCTGATGCCCGCCGCGAAGGTGAGGCCGATCTGCGGATTCACGTGGATCTGGTTGATGCCATCCATCTGGTATTCCACCGGATCTTCGATCGTAATGATCTTTTTGTCGGGCAGGTTGATCCGTTTGAGAGCCGAGTACAACGTGGTGGATTTACCGCTGCCGGTGGGGCCGGTGACCAGAAAGATGCCATGGGGCAGGGAAGTGAAATGCTCCATGCGGTTCAGCATGTGATCGTCGAACCCCAGCCGGCGCAGATCGTAAAAGTCGCCGGCGGAACGGTCGAGCAAACGCATAACGACGCTCTCGCCATAAAGCGTGGGCAGTGTCGAAACGCGCAGATCGACCTCGCGACCCAGAATGCGGAGCTTGATACGGCCGTCCTGAGGCAGGCGGCGTTCCGCGATGTTCAGTTTCGCCATCAGCTTCAGGCGGGAGATGATGGCGGCCTTCAGTTCACGCGGCGGCTGCTCCTGATTGAACAGCACGCCGTCCACACGAAAACGAATCCGAAACTCTTTTTCAAACGGCTCGATGTGGATATCGCTGGCGCGCTTCTCGATGGCTTGCGCGATCATCGCGTTCACAAGGCGGATGACAGGCGCTTCGCTGGCCATGTCGCGCAGGTGCTCGAGATCGTCTTCGTCGCCCGTTGCGAACCCGATGGTGGCAGCCTGTCGATCGCCTTCCGCATAGCTGCGGTCCAGCGCATCCAGAATGTCCTGCTCCGAAGCCAATTGCGGCCGGACTTCCAGCTTTGAAAAAGTCTGAACAGCGCTGATCGCCTCGAAATCCAGGGGATCGGCCATCGCGAGGGTGAGCACGCCTTCGTCGATTGAAACCGGAAAGAGCAGCGATTGACGCAGAAAACGGTGGGAGAGTCCTTCGAGTTCCGGAGCCGATGGCGCGGAAGTCAATGTCGCGATCGGGAGACCAAGTTGCAGTGAGAGGGCATTCAGGAGATCCCGTTGGGCAAGGTAGCCCATATCGACAAGAATGCGGCCGATCTTATCGCCGCGCTCACGCTGCAGTTCGAGGGCGCGATCCAGGTCTTCAACGGCAATGAGGCCGCGCTCGATCAGGATTTGGCCCAGGCGAACCGGCGCTGCGTTCTGTTCGCCCGATTCGATTCCGGAAGCTTGCGTGGACACTACTCTTTGCGCTCCTCGATCAGCGCATCCAGCTCGGCCGGACGCGCGTGGCGTGCAGTCGCGGCGAGGATTTTCTGGCGCTGCACGGTCATGGCAACCCGCCAGGGCAGACCTTCGTGGTTTTCAAAAGGCTGATCCAGCAGGTGAGCTTCGAAGACGATGTTTTCGGCGGGCGGGAGATCCGTCAGCGTAGATGCGGTTCTGACGATCAGTTCATGCATCGATTGCCGCAGCACAACAAGTTGCCTGAGCTTGCGATCATGGATGGACTTTTTCTCCTCCTCGGTAACGGTCATGTGAAAAGGCGTCAGCGGCGAGACGTTGACCAGGCTCATTTCAAAGGTAAACACCGCGCCATAGCCTGGAAGATAGGTGCCGCGCGTATCGCCGAGCAGCTCCCAGGGCTGGTCTGAAAATTTACTATCGGTAAACTTCTCAACCGCTTTCAGTGCCGTCATGGAAACCGCAACTCCGGCAATCAACGGCAACACAAGACAGACAGCGAGGGCGCAAACGCCAATTCTGAGAACGCGCTTCACTGGGTAACTCACTGTGCCACTCCCGGTCCATTTACGAACGAACTCAGGGCGGTAAATTGATTTTTCTTCTTCAGATAATCCAGACTGGCCGCCATCTGCATCATGAGATTCTGCTGCTTTTGTGCGTACTTGCTGTCAACCGCATCGAGCGCCGCCTGCGTTATCCGCACATCTTCCGCGTGAGTTTTCTCTACCGCCAGAGTCACTGCTTTCTGCACAGCGGCATCGATTTCCGCCTGCGAAACGGCGGCAGTGCGAACGACCGGTTGCGGGTCAGCCGCGCGGCGCCAGGCGGTAAACGAGAGCCCGACTGACAGCACACAGGCCGCGGCAAAGCCCAGCCGCGCGGAGGAATTCCAAAAACCAGCAAACCAGCCCGGCTTCGCAACCGCATCCGAAACGAAAGCAATGCGGCGCGGTACTTCCACATCTGGCAGTACCCGCAGGACTGCCGTTGTCAGCCGCAAGCTATCCAACTCGCTCGCGCAGGCGTGGCAGGCAGTGAGATGTTGCGCCATGGCCGCGCGCTCGGTCGGAGCCAGCTCGTCAAAGGCATAATCGCGAACCAGTTCGACGCGGTCGCAGGCGGAATTGTCATTGCTCTTCATTGCATACCTCTTGTGCTTGTTGGCGCCAATTCGGTCTTCAGCAGATCCAGCGCGGTGTAAAGACGCGATTTCACTGTCGAGACAGGGCATTCCAGAATCACGGCCATTTCGTCGAACTTGAAACCCTGATAGACCTTCAGGACCACCGCCTCCCGCTGTTCGGGCGTCAGGCGATCGAGCGCGCCCGTGACGGCTAGCGAAAGATCTATAGCGATCCCCGGCGCGGTCTGCCGCTCGAAGAACGTCTCTTCGGGCGAAACTTCCGGCCGGCGCCTGCGGAAACTCGAATAGGCTTCGTTATGCGCAATCCGGAACAACCAGGGACCGAATCGTCCCACATCGTCCAGCTTCGGGATGTTCTGATAGGCCTTCAAAAATACGTCCTGACTCAGATCCAGAGAGTCGTCCGGATTCCCTGTGAGGCGAAGAAGATAATTGAAGACGCGCTTCTCCCAACGGGACACGAGGAGGTTGAACCCCTCGATATCGCCCTTGCGAACGCGCACGATCAGGTCAGCGTCTTCCGCTCCACGGGCCGGGCCCGGGTCGGCCCTGAATTTCAAATTCTGGCTCCTTGCATGAAGACGCACGGCGGGTGGAAAAAGTCGGAGCAGGTATAAAGATGAATATATTGATTTTAACGCGTTCGGAAGAGGATGGAAAGTGTGCCTGTGGTTTACATAAATCAGGTAATCGACTTCGTGCAACTGTTTGAAAATAAGAGGAAGGCCGACTCCCCGCTAAACTCGGACAGATGCTCCTTTGCACAGTTCGCGATTGCCGGCTGCCGCTGACACGGACAGAATCCCGGCTTAGCTGTTCGGCCGGGCATTCCTTTGACATTGCCCGAAGCGGCTATGTCAACCTCCTGCAACCGCAGGAGCGAAGGTCAAAAGAACCTGGCGACACGATCAAAGCTGTCGCGTCGCGGCGCCGCCTGCATGATCTCGGCGTCACCGAGCCGCTACTGACAGGAATTTGCGACTTCATACAAGCGTCTCCGTCGGATACCGTGCTCGATGCCGGATGCGGTGATGGCTTCTATCTCGGCCGCCTGGCGGAGCAAGCCGGATTTGAGGCGCATGGCCTCGACATTTCAATCCCCGCGATCGACGCGGCCGCGCGACGCTATTCCGGCGTCGAATGGATCGTCGGGAATGCCGATCGGTTCGTTCCGTACTCAGATGCGTCGTTTTCTCTTGTGATGTCTATAACCGCCAGGATGAATGCCCCCGAGTTTCGTCGTGTCCTCCGCGACGATGGAAGGTTGCTGGTAGCCCTGGCATCGCCGGAAGATCTCATTGAGCTGCGAGGATCGGGCAAAGATCGCGTGGATCGCACCATCGAAACCTTCGCCGACCAGTTCACCCTTGTCGACCGCAGGCGGATTTCGACTGTTGCCGATCTGGATGCCGCCGCCATCGAAGATCTCAGGCACTCGATCTATCGCCCCATGCGGGCGGAGCCGGCTCAGGCCATGAGCGTGACGTTCAGCCTCGACCTGTTGTTGTTTCGTCCGCTGTAAATTGCCAGATCACCAGTTGGCCTTCGTTCCATCCGGCAATTCCATCAACTGATCGCGCCATTTGGTGCCCTCTTCGGCGCCCTTCAGGACTTCCGGCCAGTTGATATCTACGCCCAGCCCGGGCCTTTCCGTCACTGGCAGATGTCCGCTGTCGTCCGTATCGAACAACGGCCAATCCTGCTCCGCGATATAGCGCATCCACGGATCGACGGACCCCTTCGCGCCAAATGAGTTGTAATGAATGCCCTTCGACCATTCGAGAATCCAGCCGGCCCGCGACTGGGCCACCACCTGAAGCGAAGCCATGAACATGATCGGCGAAAGCGGGCAATGCGGGGCGAGGGCAATGCCGTTCGCTTCCGCTATCGACGCTACTTCGGCGGTATTCATGATCCCGCCGATATGCACCAGGTCGGGCTGCAGGATGTGGACGCCTTTCGCCGCCACTACGGCGGCGAACTCCGCGACGGTATGCATGCGCTCGCCAGTTGCAATTGGAATATGCGTGGTTCCGGCGATTTCCGGCAGCCAGCGATTGTAGTCGGGTCTTACTGGTTCTTCGTAAAACAGCGGATTCGCGAATTCCAATTCCTTCGCAAGCCTCCGCGCCATCGGTACATTGCAGCGCCCGTGGAAATCAAACGCGATATCGACATCCGGACCCACTGCATCGCGAACGGCGCGCGCCCGCTCAATGGCCATCCGGATTCCGCCGTAGGTGTCGATCGCCGCCAGGGGAGGGCAGGCATTCATCTTCAACGCCCGCGCGCCTTCCGATACCACTTTGGCAGCCTCTTCCGCCGCCGCGCCCGGAGCGTTATTATTACCGCCCGCCCAGCGGTACACCTTTACTTTGTCGCGAACCCTGCCGCCAAACATGCGATGGACCGGTTGATTGAGACTCTTGCCGAGTATGTCCCACAACGCCATCTCAATGCCGCCCAGGGCCGACATATAGTGCGGTCCGCCATGATAAAAATTCTGGTCGTAACAGCCGCGAACCAGGCGCTTCAGGTCGCGCGCATCCTTGCCAATAAATTGTTCGGAAAGCTCGTGGACCAGTGCCTCCGTGGAACTCAACTGGCCCTCTACGGTGTAGTCCCCGTAACCCACGAGTCCGCCATCGACAACGATGCGAAGCAAGCCCCAGCGGGGTGGGACCTGCACGGTTTCAATGCGATCTATACGCAGCACACAGCCAGTTTAGGGCACCAACGCGAGTGAATCCATCTACGCGCCGAAGGGGCTGCGTTTCAGCGCGTAATCGGCGGCTTCCTTCGGGACACTGAACGTGCTCATGGCTCCGTTGCCCATGTAGCCGATGTCTTTCACTCCTACAGGGCTGGTGTAATACGCGTCCACTACCATGTTGCGCACCCAGGTGAAGAACTGCGCTCCGCCGGAGACGTCGGGCGAAGGCGGACGACTGTACGCCAGATCGAGAATGGCTGTTTGTTCTGCGGGTTTCGAAGTCAGGAAATCGGCCCCGTACTTGTGCTTCGAGTACTGATCGAGCCATTCGAGCCCGCCGTCGAAAATCACCGCAAGTTCTTCGTTGCGGCTGCAGAGAAAATCGATGAATTCCGCGGCGCCCGCGTCGGACGCAGCCGGCGATGTGGCATCCGCCGGCATGATCAGGTCGCCGAGGTGGCGAAGTGTCTTGAATTTATGCGCATTCAGGTGCTTCGGAACGTAGTTCGGGCCGCCATTGAGGGATTTCGGCCCCGTAGCAGTCGCGGGCATGGACATTGCCGCGTGCGCGTTCTTCGCCTCTTGCGCGGACACCAGTTCGGCGGAGAGCAGGGTAGTCCCGACAATCCGGAACAGATTGCGGCGGGAAACGTCGGGCGTGTCAGTCAGTGGCACGGCGGGATTAATAGGCTCGCTCATTTTAGACATTTCCTTTCTTCATTTCCTCAGCCAGGTGTTCGGCTGCGCGCCAGGCGTTGGCCACGATGGTGAGCGTGACGTTCTTATCGGGATTACCGTTGAACGGCGCGGCATCGGCCACGACAAGGTTCTTCACTTCGTGCGCCTGCGACCACTTGTTCAATGCGGATTTCTTTGGATCGTCGCCCATCCGGACAGTGCCTGCCTCGTGAATGATCTGGCCGCCCTTCGAAATAGCCGTAGCCGGGTCAAAGGATCGGGTCGGCACGCGCCCTCCCATGGCTTCGATCATGGCTGTGAAGGTATCGTGCATGTGCTGCACCATCTTGATTTCGTACGGCTGCGATTTCCAGTGGAACTTGAGGACCGGAATGCCCCATTGATCCACTTTCGTGTTATCGATTTCGCAGTACGAACTTTCATTCGGAATCATCTCGCCGCGTCCGGCAAAGCTCACGTTGGTGCCGTATTGCTGGCGGGCCGCCGCTTTAATGCCGGCGCCATAGCCCGCGCTGGCCGCCGCACCGCGGAACGATCCGATCTGCGGCATGCCGAAGCCGCCGCCGATTTCGATGTGGTAGCCGCGCGGGAAATCCTTGTTCTTCTTGTCGAGTTCCCACCACGGCACATACACGTGCATGCCTCCGATACCATCGCAATTGTGGCGCGGCATGTTTTCGAGCGCGGGCACTGCTCCGCCAAGCGAATAACCCACGGTGTCTGTGAGGTAGCGGCCCACAACGCCGGAATTGTTCGCCACTCCTGCGGGGTACTTCGTGGACTTTGAATTGAGAAGCAAACGGGCGGATTCGCAGGCGCTGGCCGCCACCACCACCGCTCGGCAGCGGATCTGCTTTTCGGTTCGGGTGGCCTTATCGATATAAGATACTGCGCTGACCAGCCCTTCATCGTTTACGATCAACTCGCGGGCCATCGCGCCTGTGATGATGTTGAGCTTGCCGGTCTTCATGGCCGGAAAAATCATCGCCTGGCTGGAAGTAAATGCAGAAGCGGTGTGGCATCCCCGGCCGCATTGTCCGCAATAGTGGCAGGCGGCGCGGCCGTGAATGCCCTTGGTCAGCATCGCCATGCGCGACGGAATCACCGGGATGTTGAGCTTCTTGCCCGCGCGCTGCACAAGCATTTCGTGGACACGCGGAGCGACGGGCGGCAGAAACTTACCGTCGGGCGCGGTGCGGAGACCTTCATGGGTTCCCGTGACTCCCATGAATTCTTCGGCTTTGTCGTACCAGGGCGACATTTCGTCGTACGTCATCGGCCAGTCGAAACCGAGCCCATCGAAAGCCTGAGGCTTGAAATCGTAATCGGAGAAGCGCAGCGAAATACGGCCGTAGTGATTGGTGCGGCCGCCGAGAATGCGGGAGCGGAACCAGCGGAACTCTTCGCCCTGCGCGATGGAATAGGGCTCGCCAGGGACGTCCCAATAGCCGTTGGGCGCATTCCAGTAACCCCATTGCTGTTTGCCGAAGTAGGATTCCGCATTTGCACCACTGCCCCGGTGATTCACTTCCCAGGGCCAGACATGCTCTTTGAAATCCTTCATGGGATCGAGCATCGGACCGGCTTCGAGAAGAGTGACGTTGATGCCGAGATCGGTCAGGACTTTGACGGTGGTGCCACCACCTGCGCCGGAACCGACAACTACGACGTCGTGTACCGCAGGGGCTCGCTGAACTTGCAACATGGCTTCAACTTTATCACCGAACCGGACGCGCTGGCAGAGCGCCAAATACCAGCTCAGGCCCGGGCTGAGGTACCAGCGATACCGAAGAAACGACGAATTCTGGCGAGCATTTGGGTCTGGCTTTCGGCCTGTCGCCGGAGGGCGGTTTCGCGGTCCAGTGTATCCCGTGCGGCAGAAAGTTCCACCTGTCTGTGGGCCATGATGACGGACATGTCCTCGGCCAGATCCGGATGCGATTCCATCGTTTTCTGCAAGCCTGCTTTATCCAGGCAGTAACAAATGACTCGCGACAGAGCGGTCGCGGTTGCGCCCCTGGCTTCGCCTGTCAGCAGGGATGCTTCGCCAAAGAAATCGCCGGACCCGAATGTCGCCAGATCCTTCTCGGCGCCGTCGGGAGAACGGTACATGATCCCGACGCGCCCGGCCAGCACGAAGTACATGGAATCGCCCGGGTCGCCTTGTCGCAGGATGAGTTCGCCCGGAGCAAACGTATGGCGACGCAGGGAAGAAGAAAGCATGGTCAGATCCGCTTCTTCCAGAAGACGGAAAATGGGGATGCGGCGAAGAATGTCTTCCGGCGTCGCCTCTTCAAGCGGAGGCGCGGCGGCCTTCTGCTCAATGAGCAGCGAGATTTCCGAAGCCTTAATTCCTGCGCGGTCAAGCGCGTAATAGATCCGGTGCAGTACGCCGGATAGCGGCACCGTGTCGTGGCCTGGCTTCGAAAACCACACGACCGCCCGATACATGATGTGGCCGGGAGTCATCTCCTGAATCAGGCAACGGGGCTGCGGTTCCGTCGCAACGCCGTCAATCGGCGAACTGCGGAGAGCCAGTTCGACAGCCATGATGACCTCATGCGGGTCGTAACAGTACGGCATGGCGAAGGGAATGAAGTGGCGATGGGCCGGTGAAACGATCAGAAATGCTGATTTGGTCAGGAAGCTGTTCGGAATTACGACGCTATCGCCGTCCGACGTTTTGATAGACGTATGCCGGAGGCGTACATGCTGAACCCAGCCGGCGTATTCGCCGCAGCGGATGTAGTCTCCCACATTGACGCTGTCCTCCAGCTGAAGCGTCATGCCGCCGGCAAGATTGCTCAACATGTCCTGAAGCGCTAATCCCACTACCGCCGTAGCGACCGCCGACGTTGCAAAAAGGCTGGTGGCGTTGATCCCCAGGCGAGTCAGTAATTCAATGACTGCGGCCGCGTACGCCGCAACAATCGCGATTTCGCTGGCAAACTTCGGTAGCCTGACTTTGGCGAGAGCGAAATCAAAGACGATCAGGAATCCGAGCTGCGCGGCGGCCAGAATCAGGAGTGTACGGGCCACCTCATCGGCTATCAGAGTTGGAAGTTTCCAGTGGGCGCCGGCAGTCGCATAGACGCCAACCGCTCCCCAAAGAATCAGAAATCCGAGCGCTGTGCGGACGCGCGCACGCTCGCGCTCCAGAAGTTTCCACAAGACAGCGGCAGCCACGAACAGGCCGGCGGCTATCCAGATTGAGTAGGCGGGCAAGAGAGTTTTATTCTAGCCGAAGCACGAAAGACCTGCAGGCGCTGCCAGAATTACAGCGTCAGGAATTCGCGATTTCAAAACTTTCACGAGCTGCCTGAACCGTGCGCTCCAGATCCGCGGGCGAATGCTCCGTTGAGACGAACAGCGCCTCGAACTGAGAGGGCGGTAAATAAATTCCGCGGTCGATCATCGCATGAAAAAAGCGCTTAAACCGGCTGGTTTCGCTGTGTTTAGCGGAATCGTAATCGATCACCGGAGCGGGCGTAAAGAACCAGGTCATCATGGAACCCACGCGATTCACGGTCACTCCCTGCGGCGCAGCCGCCGCTAAAGACGCCGTCGCGGATTTGAACTGCGCATAGATCTCCGGATGGCTCTGGATGTGCCGAAGCATCGCCAACCCTGCGCTGACGGCGAGAGGATTCCCCGATAATGTGCCCGCCTGATAAATCGGCCCACTGGGCGCAACATGCGACATGATCTCCTGCCGGCCGCCGTAAGCCGCAATCGGAAGACCGCCGCCAATCACCTTGCCCAGGGTCGTCAGATCGGGTTTTATCCCGTAAAGCTCCTGGGCGCCACCCTGCGCCACCCGGAAGCCGGTCATTACTTCGTCGAAAATCAGCAGGGAATCGTGCGCCGCGGTGATCTTTCGCAGCGATTCCAGAAATCCCGGCACCGGAGGAATGCAGCCCATATTGCCGCAGACCGGCTCGACGATAATAGCCGCAATCTTCGGCCCGTGCGCCGCAAAAGCCTGCTCCACGGCTTCCGCGTTATTGAACGGCAGCGTAATGGTCGTGTCGCTAAACCCTTTTGGTACACCGGGGGAGTCGGGCAGACCTAAAGTAGCCACCCCCGAACCCGCTTTTACAAGCAGGGAATCCACATGGCCGTGATAGCAGCCTTCGAACTTGATCGTGATGTCGCGTCCAGTGAAACCTCGCGCCACCCGGAGCGCACTCATCGTGGCTTCGGTTCCTGAATTCACCAGGCGCACGAGTTCCATCGACGGCACCATCGCACGGATCGTCTCCGCGAGGTCAATCTCCTGCTCGGTAGGCGCACCAAAGCTCGTCCCGCGTGTGAGCGCTTCCTCAATGGCAGCCAGAATCTCCGGATGCCGGTGACCGAGCAGCAGCGGCCCCCACGACCCGATGTAGTCGATGTATTCATTGCCATCGGCGTCGAAAATATGAGAACCCTGGCCGCGCGCGATAAATGGAGGAGTACCGCCCACCCCACGCCAGGCGCGCACCGGGGAATTCACGCCGCCAGGAATAGCTCGCTGGGCGCGTTCAAAGAGTTTTTGGGATTTTACAGAGGTCATCGGTTTACGTACAAGTGATGGTTGAATACAAGTGCTGGATTAATTTCCGGCTGCGCGGCACTCATTATAAATGCGTTCCACAATCTCCAGGGCTGCCAGGCCTTCTTCGCCGCCTACCAGTGGCTTGCGCCGGTTCCGGACCGCATCGCCAAAATCGCGGAACTGCCGCTCGAAAGGTTCGAGCGAAATCGCCATGGGGTCGGAAGCACCGGAAGCTACACCAGTCGAGATGGGCGGCGGATCCTTCCGGCTGGCTTCTTCGTCGCCCTGGACGTCCCACACCGTCAGTTGATCGCCCGTGACAATGGCGGTCCCGCGAGTCCCATGAAGTTCCACCCGCTCCGAGTATCCCGGCCATAAAGCAGTCGAAGCCTGAATGACACCCGTCGCTCCGTTCTCGAAGCGGAGCAGGGCATTGACCACATCTTCCGATTCGATCTTATGCAGCGCCCCCAACTGCCACATGGCCTGAACTTCTTTCACCGGGCCAGCCAGCCAACGCAGAATATCGATCTGGTGAATCGCCTGGTTGATCAGCGCGCCGCCTCCCTCTGTCGCCCAACTGCCTTTGATGGGACGCGAGTAGTATTCAGCGGAACGAAACCATTTCACATAGGCATCGCATTGGATCAGCCGCCCTAGCCGCCCGGCGTCAATCGCACGCCGCAGGAAGATGCTGCAATCGTCGAAGCGGTGCTGGCTGGCAACGCCGAGCACGATCCCCGCAGCCCGGGCCACTTCGATCATCTCCCGCGCAACCGCCGTGCTGACCGCCATCGGCTTCTGTACCTGCACGGCTTTGCCGTATTTGGCGGCCAGGCGCACCGGTTCCAGACGGAAATCCGGGAACGTGCAGACATCCACGAAATCGACATCCGGGAGCCGGCAAATGTCTTCCACTCCCGCCACAGCCACGCCGCCGTACTTATCCGCGAAAGCCTGGGCGCTCGCCGGATTGATATCCGTACACGCGGCGACGCCAAACCCAATATTCCGATAAGCCTGCGCGTGTTTGTGGGAAATAGCCCCGGTGCCAACTATTCCGGCGTTCATAGAGTAAGGGACATTATAATGAAGGCTCATCGATGAGAGACATCCGAGCTGTAATCCCAGCCGCTTGCTGCGCGCTGTTGCTGTCTTCCTGCGGCACGCAGGTGCCCGCCGGCGTGGCTGCTACTGTAAACGCACGGCCGATCTACTACACCGAGATCGATAACACCTATAAGTCGCAGTTTCCCGCTCAGGGCGAGGGCGAAAACGAAGACCAGATCCAGTTGCGCCGGATCGAAATCCTGGGCTCTCTGATCGATAACGAAATCATGTTCCAGCGGGCCGAGAAGGCCAGCCTGGTTGCCACCGACGCCGATGTTACCGCCCGCCTCACCGAAATGAAGGCGCCTTACACCACCGAAGAATTCGATAAACAGTTGAAAGATTGGGGCACAACCCTCGATCAGCTCAAGGAACGAATTCGCAAGGACGAAAGCGTCAAGAAGCTTTTCAACAAGGAAATCACGTCCAAGATCAATATTTCGGACGCCGACGTGACAACCTTCTACAACGCGAATCGCGGCAGCTTCAATCTTCCCGAGCCACAGGTCCACATGGCGCAGATTCTGGTGACCCCCAACGACGATCCCAACGCCCGCAACCTGAAGAACGACAAAGCCAAAAACGACGCCGAGGCCCGCCAGAAAATCAAGGCCATCGAAACGCGGCTCAAGCAGGGCGAAGATTTCGCGATGGTGGCGCAGAATTATTCGGAAGATCCGCAATCCACTCCGAATGGCGGCGATCTCGGGTTCCTTGCCGAGTCGGCGCTGGATAAGTCGAGCCCGGAGCTGAAGCGGCTCGTCCTCTCCATGCGGCCCGGAAGCATTTCACCGATCATTCCCAGCCCGGACGGCTACCGAATCCTGAAGGTGATTTCCCGCGAACCAGCCGGGCAGCGCGAACTGGGCGACCCGCGCGTCCAGCAGACCATCCGCGAGACCCTGCTGAGCCGCCGCGATCAGCTGCTGAAATCGGCCTATTATGGCGTGGCTCGCAATGAAGCCAAAGTCATGGATTACATGGCCATCAAAATCTTCAACGGCGACGCCAAAAAGTAACGGCTATTCTGGTCGCATGCCGTGCGCACCAGAAATCCTGAAGAACGTTTCCCTCTTTGCTCTGCTGGATCCCGATGAGACGGCCGTACTCGCGGCCCAGGTTGAAGTCAGATCCTTCGCCGCCCGTCAGCGAATTTACCGGCTGGGAGAAGCCGGCGATCGCGCCTATGTCGTCGTCTCGGGCTCGGTCGAAGTCAGCACCGTCGACCAGGACCAGCAGGAGGTTGTCCTCGACAAACCTGCCGCCGGAGATTTCTTCGGCTTTGCCTCGATGATTGCCGAGACGGCACACGAAACCAGCGCTATTGCTCTTGAAGAAACTGTCTGCATAGAAATCGACCGTCACGACATCCTGACCCTGTTGCAGGTCAAGCCGCATGCCGGACTCGACATGATGGCAGTGCTCGGACGGCAATTTCACGCCGCACAGCAACTGGTTCGCGTTCGGGCGGCCCGCAATCCCAATGAATTGATCGAAGAGCAGGAAACGACCGGTGAACACATCGCCGATAACGTCGCACGCTTTGGCGGATCGTGGGCCTTCATCATCACGTTTGCCATCGTGCTGGTAACCTACACCGCCGCGAACGTTATTCTCGGAAGATCCGCCTGGGATCCCTACCCGTTCATTCTGCTCAATCTGTTCCTGTCGATGCTGGCCGCGATTCAGGCACCCGTCATCATGATGAGTCAGAACCGGCAGGATAAGAAGGATCGCCTTCGCAGTGAACTGGATTTCGACGTTAACCGCAGAGCGGAGGCAGAGATTCAGTTACTGGCCCGCAAGATGCGCGCCATGGACGACAAACTAGACGATATGACCGACCTGTTGCGCGCCGCGCCCCGCAATCCGTAGCGGCGTCCGCCCTAATATCCGGCCGGGGCAATCGTGAACAACACTGCCAGAATAAAAGTCGGAATCACTGCGACGCCGGCGATGATCCCCAACAAACTCAATTGATTGCGTCGTATGGAAAACGTCATGTAGGGCAATCTCCTTCGATTGTTTCCGATTCAACCCTACGCCTTTTCGACTCCGGATGCAAGGGTCGCTAATCCCAGGGCGGCAACCCGTCGTCGCCTGCGTCCGGTTCGGTCGATTCCGTCGATTCGATCGGCGGCTTTTCCGCTTCGCCGAATAGCGAAGTCTGCACGACGTTCGGGTAAGAACGCTTTGCATCGTCCACCATATACAGCGCCCTGCATTTGGGGCACTGAAACCAATATTCGAAATAGTAAGCTCCGGTTTTCTTCGCGGGCGGTTTCGCGTGAGACTTTCGGACTACCGGCGTCAGACAGTGTTTGCATGGCTGACCCGCCTGGGTGATTTTTATTGCCACTGAATATCGGTTTACCACAACTGCCCGAATTTCGTTGTTGACATGCCCAGCGGTAACTGTTATAAAGTCTAGCAGTAGAATGTTTAACACTCCGAATCGGAAATCGCCCACGCCGCTCGAGCAGTTCATCCTGGATTTCGTCTGGTCCCATCCGAATTGCACCGCTGAATCCTGTCGCGAAGGTCTGGCGGGCCAGCGCGCCCTCAAGGATTCCACCATCCGGACAATCCTGCGCAATCTCGAGGAAAAGGGCTATGTCACCCACGATGTGGAAGGCCGCACCTTCGTCTATCGGGCAGCGGATTCCAGACGCAACGTAGCCGTTCAGGCCGCGCGGCAATTGATCGACCGGTTCTGTGGCGGCTCGGTCGAAGAATTACTCGTCGGTCTGGTAGACAACCAGGTGTTGCAGCCAAAGCAACTCCAAAGGCTCGCGGACAAAATCGCAGCACGCAAAGTATCCCGGGAGAAAAAGTTATGAGCGCAACGGCTTTTCTGCTGGAGTGGGCAATTCGGTCGGCCATCCTGATAACCGCTGCGACAGCGCTGCTGAAACTGCTCCCCGTGAAAAATCCATCCATCAGGCTGACCGCTTACACCGTAATGCTCTGCGGTTCGCTGGTTCTGCCGCTGCTCAAAACTACTCTGCCCGGCGTGCCGCTCCGTGCAGTTCGCGAGGCCATTGACGTTGCGGAATTCGCCGCGCCAGTCATGTTTTCCGAAACCACAGCAACACCCGCCCCGCCAACCGTCACCTTCACCCAAACGACACCACAAAGCACGCCGATCAATTGGACTCGAGCAGCCTTCAATTTCTATCTTGTCGTCGCCGTTATCCTCCTTGTGCGCCTGTTGACCGGCCTTATCCTGAGCCGCCGCCTGCGTCATTCCGCCGCTCCGACTGAGCGTGCAGGAATTCGCCAATCGGGTCTGATCTCCGTGCCCGTGACAGTCGGCGCGATCCGCCCGACGGTCATATTGCCAGAAGACTGGCGCGCCTGGGACAAATTCAAACTGGAAGCCGTCCTTGCCCACGAGAACGCCCATATCGCGCGCCACGATCCGGCGCTCCAGTTACTTTCAGCCTTCCATCGCGCCATCTTATGGTGCAACCCGTTGAGCTGGTATCTGCATTCCCGGATCGTCCGGGTTGCAGAAGAGGCGAGTGACGATGAAGGCGTGAAAGTTGCCGGCGACCCCGCAGCCTACGCCGAAATTCTGCTGGAATTCATAAGCCGCGCCGCGCCACCAACTGCGATGACCGGAGTGTCAATGGCACGTTACGGCAACCCTGAACATCGCATTGACCGCATCTTAAGCGTTTCCTCCGTCACCCGGGGCGTAACTCGCTGGACCCTTGCGGCTATCCTGACCCTCGGAACGCCAATCACTTACCTGGCAGCTTCGGCCCGTCCGGAGAAACTCCCCGCTATTCCGGCGATCGTATGGCCACAGATCATCCATCTGCCCGCTACGACGATTCCGGTACAACTCGCGCAAAATACCACGCCGCCACCGCCGCCGCCTCCCCCACCCAGCGCACCGCCAGCGCCACCCGCGCCTCCACCTCCACCGAGACCGCAGTTCGAAGTGGCATCTATACGTCCCTGCGATCCGAACGCGGCGCAGGCGGGTGGACGCGGTGGGGGAAAAGCCGGAGGATCAACGACAAGATACCGGCGAAACTGCGTCACCGTAATGACTCTGATTGAAAACGCCTATATCCGGTTCGCGGGCGGAGAGAACCGGTCGCCGCTGTTAACCAGAATGACGAAGATTGAAGGAGGACCGGGTTGGCTCACTTCGGATCAATATACGATCGATGCCGAGGCGGAGGGCAGCGTGATCCCGATGATGATGGATGGTCCGATGATGCAGGCACTCCTCGAAGAACGCTTTCAGTTGAGACTCCACCACGATACGCGCGAAGATCCGGCCTACAACCTGACCATTGCCAAAGGTGGCCTCAAAATGCAGCCCGCGAAAGAAGGGCCATGTACTCCGGCCGACCTCATCGACGCGCCGTTCCCGTTTAACCAGACTCCACCCGCCGGCATGGAAAACACGCCGTGTCTGTTCATGTTTATGACCCGAAAAGGGCCGAACGCCATCCGAATGGCGCGGAATGGGCGCATGGACGAATTCGTTGCCAGTCTCACGGGAACCCTGGACCGTCCGGTAATCGACAAGACCGGAATCAATTACAAAGTCGACTATAAGATGGTCTTCGCACCGGACGATTCCACCCCGAATGTCGGTCCGCCTCCATCGGCGGACACAGCCGTCGCCCCGGATCCCGCCGGGCCTTCCATCTTCACCGCGCTCGAACACCAGCTCGGCCTCAAGCTCGAAAGCACGCGTGGCGCCCGCGAATATCTTGTGATCGACAGCGTGTCCCGCCCGTCTGAGAACTGAGTTGCCCGATCCCTCGGGACTAAAATGAAAACGTGATGCGGATCCCGAGTCTGTTGTGCGTTTCTCTCTTCTTTACCAGCCTGGCCCTTGCGCAGTTTCCCGATTTACCCGGCAAAGACCTGACAATCAAAATGTGCAGCGGCTGCCACGAGCCGGAGCGCGCTTCCTCCCTCCATCAGGATAAAGACGGCTGGGACGCGACACTGTCTTCCATGGCTGCGCGCGGCATGGCCGTTTCGAGTGATGCCGAGTACGCGGCAGTTCTCGATTACCTGACCAAAGCTTTTCCCGCTGAAGCCGTGAAGCCGATCAACATCAATACCGCCGCTGCAATCGATATGGAAAGCGCCCTTTCCCTGCTGCGCAGCCAGGCGGCGGCGATAGTGACCTATCGGGATAAACACGGAAAGTTCAAGACCCTCGACGACCTCAAAAAAGTCCCCGGTCTCGACTTCTCGAAAATCGAAGCGAAAAAAGACCGCATCGCCTTCCAGTAAGCCCTGCGATCAAGCTACTGAATCGACGCGACCAGATTTCCGGTCTGCCGCGACAACTCTAACCGTGCCTTCTCCTGATTAAACTGCGCGTCGTAAAAGGCGATCCATTTCTCGCTCTCATCGATGCGGGCCTGCTCTACCTCCCGCAGCGTAGCCCGCCCGTCGTTTAACTGATCCAGCACCAGGGTCAAACGTTCACGCGCCAGATCCAGATCTTCCTTCGCCAGATCTCCAGCAAGCTTCGCGCGATCGATTCCCTGATAACTCTGATGAACGTTCATCGCAATCTTGTCCTTCGTGCTCTGCAACTCCACCCGCAGATGCTGCCGATCGGTGTCCATTTGCGCGACCGCTGCCTTAATCCCGGAACCCATAAACAGCGGCATCTGAATGGAAGCCCCCAATTCGCCATTGTTGCGCTGAAACTTCGCAAAGTACTGATTGAGTCCGTTATATTCGGCGAACAGCGCGTACTGCGCCACCAGATCCACCTGCGGCAATTTACGCGCTTCCGTGCTCTTAATCTCCAGCCCTTTGGCCACCAGGGTGGATTCCAGCCGTTTAATCTCTGAACTGGCCGCCAGAGCCGCCTGCACGGCCGCTGCTTCGTCCGCCGGCGCGCCTGCAATAACGCGCTCGGCCGTCGACGGCGCCACCAGATCGCCGGCCCGATACCCCAGCGCAAGCGCGAGATTACGCTCGGCCGCATCGCGGTCGATTTCAAGATTGCTCAGCCGCACCCGCGCCCGCGCCAGATTCAAACGGGCCTGCTGCACTTCAATCGGCAACTCGCGCCCTTCATCCACCCGCGCCTGAATTGTATCCAGAACTTTCTGGAAGCTCCCGATCTGATTCCGCGCCGTCTCGATCAAACGGTTCGCCCGGTCGGCGTCCAGATAGAACGAAGCAATCTGAAACGCGATCTCATCGCGCTTTTGCGCCGTGGCGAAGGTAGCGCCCTTCGCCAGTTCACGCTGTTGCTGAATGGCGTAATGCTGCGGCTGGTTAAACAGATACTCGTTGACCTTGCCCTGAATAATTGCCGGAGCCGAACCCTCAATACTCAGCGGCATACCGTTGTTGTACGCGAGGCCGCTGCCCACGCCGCCGTGCGGATAAAAAGGATCCTGGGCCACACGAATCCCCTGCGTGGCCTTCAGCTCATCCAGCTTCGCGAGCACCACATCGGGATTTCGCGCCAGCCCCTGCTCCACGGCCTGCTTCATCGTGACGGTATAGGTTTCCGCGACAGCCGCGATCGGAGCCAAAGACGCCACCACGGCAACCAGACAAAAAGTTCGCATGAACTATTCGTAGCGCAGTGCTTCCGTTGGATTCAATCGCGACGCGCGGCTTGCCGGCAAAATGCCAAAAATAAGGCCAACCAGGCTCGATACCGTAAACGCGATCACAATCGACCACACCGAAATCGGAATGTTCAGATTGTCCACGAAAAACCGCACGCTGAGCGGCATCGCCACGCCCAGCACAATGCCAAGCGAGCCGCCCGATAGACTGATCAGCACGGCTTCCAGCAGGAACTGCATCAGAATATCCCTGCGCGGCGCGCCCACGGCCTTGCGAAGCCCGATCTCGCGCGTTCGCTCCGTGACCGTCACGAGCATGATGTTCATGATCCCGATGCCGGAAATCACCAGCGCAATCGCCGAAACCAGCACCAGCACCAGCGAAAGCACCAGCGCAATACTTTTCGCCGCCGCCAGAATCGCCCCCAGATTCTCCACCTTATAGGTGGCTCCCACGCGATGCCGGCTCTGCAGAATCTCCTGAACTTCCGCTGTCACCGATTCCACGTCAGCCGGATTCCGCACCTGTACATACAGCGGGTCGATCCTGTCCACCGGCACGAAATACTGCTGCACCGTGATGGGAATCAGCACCGTCTTGTCGTTCAGTTCCGACTGCCCGAACGTATCCACCTTCTCTTTGAACGTTCCGATGATCGTGAACTGCAGCCCCCGGATCTTGATCATCTGGCCGACCGCCGCTTGCTGGCTGCCGTAAATGCTGACTGCGAGCTTCTGCGTGAGCAGCGCCACTTTCTGTCGCAGGCTGATGTCGCCCGCATCCAGAAAACGCCCGGCCAGCACCGCAATATTGCGCACCGGCTTGTAGTACTCATCGGAACCGATCACCAGAAGCCGCTGCTCCCGCCCGTTCAGGAACATGGAATCGTAGTTACTCTCAATACCGGTAGCCGCCGTGATACGCGGCGCCAGTTGCTCCCGTATCGCCTGCACGTCGCTGGTCTTGATGTAATCGCCGCTCACTTCCGCCGACGACGATTGCGTCCCGATCTCATAAGACGCGAAAACCATGTTCGAACCGACGCCCTCAATCTGATCGAGAATATAATCCTGACTCGTCAGCGAAATGGTGACCACCAGGATGACGGACGCCGTGCCGATCACCATGCCAAGCGCAGTCAGCATAGACCGCACCGGGTTTTGCCGCAGGGCCCGAACGCTGGATAGAAGTGCTTCGCCGAATTCCAAATTCCAGTGTAGGCGGAGCCGCCGCTTCCGAGCCGCGCACACCGTCGTTCTGAGCCGCGATAGCCGCGGTTTCCGAGCCGAGAAGACCGCCGTTTCTGAGCCGCGAAGACCACCGTTTCCGGACCTCGACCGACGCCGTTTCGGAGCCGCGACCGCAAGGAAGCGGATTTGGATCGACACCCACGCCGCCCTTTTCCCGCCCGAAACACCCGCTCATGAGATAACGATCTATAGAGGGTCCGGTAACCTATGGCCGAATGTCCGTCGGATGCACTGGTGTTTTTTGGCGCGACCGGAGATCTTGCGTACAAACAGATTTTTCCGGCCCTGCAGGCCTTAGTTCAAAAACACGGCCTGAATATTCCGATTGTTGGCGTAGCCAAAGCCGGCTGGAATCTCGACCAGTTGAAAGCCCGCGCCCGCGACAGCATCGCGACCCACGGTGGAGTCGACGAAGCAGCCTTCGCGAAGCTCTCGTCGCTCCTGCAATACGTGGATGGCGATTATCGCGACGCCGCGACCTACACCGAACTGAGCCGGCACCTTGGCGCTGCCCGATGTCCTTTGCATTACCTTGCCATTCCGCCCAGCATGTTTGGCCCCGTAGCCGAGGGCCTGGCAAAAGCAGGCTGCGCAAAGAACGCCAGAGTCGTCGTCGAAAAACCGTTCGGCCGCGATCTCAAATCCGCGCGCGAACTGCACCGCATTCTCCATGAGTTCTTTCCCGAATCCGCAATCTTCCGCATCGATCATTTCCTCGGCAAAGAACCGGTCCAGAACATTCTCTACACCCGGTTCGCCAACGTGCTGCTGGAGCCTCTCTGGAATCGGACCTATATTCAGTCGGTGCAGATCACCATGGCGGAAAACTTCGGCGTGCAGGGCCGCGGAGCCTTCTATGAAGAAGCCGGCGCCATCCGCGATGTGATCCAGAATCACCTGTTCCAGGTGCTCGCATGCCTCGCAATGGATCCGCCAACCGGGCAGGATAACGATTCCATCCGCCACGAAAAAGCGCGGATTCTGTGTTCCGTTGAGCCGTTGACCGCGAGCGATATTGTGCGCGGTCAGTTCAAGGGCTACCGCCAGGAAAAGGGTGTCGCCGCCGATTCGCAGGTGGAAACTTATGCCGCAGTCAAACTTTTCATCGACACATGGCGATGGGCCGGTGTGCCCTTCTACATCCGTGCAGGCAAGAATCTGCCGGTCACCTGCACCCAGGTGGAGGTGACGTACAGGAGGCCGCCTCTCGATACCTTCCCTGAACCAGTGCAAAGGCAGACGAATCGGCTGCGCTTGCGCCTGAGTCCGGACGTGGTCATTGGCCTCGGCATCAACGTGAAGCATCCGGGTGAGCGCATGGATGGCGAAAACGTCGAGTTGATCGCCTCGCATCAGACCGGCACCGAAATGACGCCCTATGAGCGCCTCCTCGGCGACGCGCTGCGCGGCGATCAATCTCTCTTCGCCAGTGAAGGTTTGATTGAATCGCAGTGGCGCATTGTCAATGCCGTTCTCGACAACGCCACTCCCGTTTATGAATACGAGCCAAACACCTGGGGCCCGGCCGAAGCGGATCGCTTAGTGGAGGAGCCTGGAGGCTGGGTCAATCCCACAGCTGCCGCCGTGGGTGACAAGCGATGAAAATCCTGACGATCGACGTCGGCGGCACCCACGTCAAGATCCTCGCAACCGGTCAGACGGAATCGCGAAGGTTCGATTCCGGGCCCGGCCTGACTCCCCGCAAAATGGTCACGGGAGTGAAAAAGCTAGCGGCGGATTGGAAATATGATGCCGTGTCGATTGGCTATCCCGGGCCCGTGCTGCGAAACCGCCCGGTAGCGGAACCGCACAATCTGGCGCGCGGCTGGATCGGTTTCAACTTCGAAAAGGCGTTCGGCTGCCCGGTGAAACTTGTGAATGATGCCGCCATGCAGGCGCTCGGCAGCTATAAGGGCGGCAAGATGTTGTTCCTCGGCCTGGGCACGGGTCTCGGCACCGCGCTGGTCGTGGAAGGCATCGTGGAACCGATGGAGCTTAGCCATCTGCCCTACAGAAAGGGCACCTACGAAGATTACGTCGGAGAAAAAGCCCGCGAGCATTACGGCAAAAAGAAATGGCGTGCCCAGGTGTGCGATGTCGTCACCCGTCTGGTCGCGGCCCTGGAACCCGACGACGTAGTCATCGGCGGCGGCAACGTAAAACACCTGAAAAAACTCCCCGCCGGTTGCAGGGAAGGGGACAACGCCAACGCCTTTCTCGGCGGCTTCCGCCTGTGGGAGACAGCGCCCAAACGCGCCAGAGTCAAAGGAAAATAATCGTATGCAACTGGGAATGGTCGGCCTCGGAAGAATGGGCTCCAACATGGCCCGCAGACTGATGAATGGCGGCCACGAAGCGGTCGTCTTCGATGTGTTTCCAAAAGCTGTCGACGCCCTCGCGAAGGACAAGGCCGTCGGCTGCGTTTCGCTGGCGGACATGGCAGGCAAGCTCACCGCACCTCGCGCGATCTGGCTGATGGTCCCGGCGGGTGTTGTCGACACCACCATCGACCAACTCATCCCCTCATTACAGTCCGGCGACATCCTCATCGATGGCGGCAATTCGTATTACATCGACGACATCCGTCGCGCGAAGCAACTCGCGGATAAGGGTATCCATTATGTGGATATCGGCACCAGCGGCGGCGTCTGGGGCCTCGATCGTGGGTACTGCATGATGATCGGCGGTGAGCCCGAAATTGTCCAGCGTCTGGATCCCATTTTCAAAACCCTCGCGCCGGGCATTGGCGATGCGCCCCGCACACCCGGCCGCGAAAAGATCGCCGGCACTTCCGAAAGCGGCTATCTGCATTGCGGTCCAAACGGAGCCGGACATTTCGTGAAGATGGTTCACAACGGAATTGAATACGGCATGATGGCCGCTTATGCCGAAGGGCTCGGTGTCCTGCGGGGCGCGAACGCCGGCAAGAGGGCAGGGGATACCGACGCGGAAACCACTCCGATGCGCGACCCCGAACACTACCAGTACGACATCAATCTGCGCGACGTCACGGAAGTCTGGCGACGCGGCAGCGTGATCGCATCATGGCTTCTTGACCTCACGGCCGCCGCGCTCGTGGAGGATCCGGACCTGGCGAAGTTCTCCGGCAGAGTCTCCGATTCCGGCGAAGGCCGCTGGACCATCAAAGCCGCAATCGACGAAGCCGTTCCCGTCCCGGTGTTATCCGCTGCGCTGTTCGAGCGATTCGCATCGCGGGGCGAAGCGGAATTTCAGGACAAACTTCTGTCCGCTATGCGCTACCAATTCGGCGGCCACCTGGAAAAGAAGACCTGATCCGATCAAGGGAGTGCTGCGACGTTTCCGCAACGCAACATTCCGCACCTTAATTCTTACTGAGCCGCGACCGCAAGGGAGCGGACCTCCCCATTGACACTCTTCCCCATTTGTACTACGCTGTTAACCAAATGGCCAAAGCCGATTCCCTCGGTGTCTTCGAACAAGTCATCCTGACATCCTTACTCTCTCTCCGCGACAACGCCTACGGCGTCACCATCCGCGAAAAAGCCGAGGAACTCTCGCACCCAAAATCCGTTTCCATCGGCGCCGTCTACGTAACGCTCGACCGCCTGGAAGAAAAAGGACTCGTCACCTCCTGGCTCTCCGAACCAACCGCCGAACGCGGCGGCCGCGCCAAACGCTGCTATTCCCTGGAACCGGCGGGACGGCGAGCGCTCGAAGAAGCGGCCATCACCGCGAAACGCATCTGGGACAGTACCGCCGATATCTGGGGCCGCAACTGGGCGCGGGAAGGGGGAGCGAAATAGATGACCTGTCCGCCTCAATTCGCTGAAGATGTCATCGGGTGGCTCCTGCCGCCGGCCTGCCGCGAAGAGGTTCTCGGAGACCTCTATGAGAGCTACCGGAATATGTTGCAGTACGTCGGCAGCGCCCTCGCCGTAGGCCCGAAGGTCATCCTCAGCCAGATTCGGCGCAATACCGATGCCCGCATCTTCGGCTTCAATATCTTCGCCATTCTTTATTCTTTCGCCGCGGGATCGCCGGACTGGGCCCTGCATGACGACCCCCTGAATCTGTTGCGTATCGCGATTCCATCCGTGCCCGCCCTCCTGATCCTGCTTCTCCGCAATGGCTATGCGGATCCGGATCTGCGCCGGCTGCGCGCCATCACCCTCGACATTGCACTGGCCATGGGCTCGGCCGCGATCACACAACTGGTCCTTTTGGCGTATCTTCGCACCGATCTGATGTTGTTCAGTTGGTGCCCCTCTCAGGGCAGCGTCATAGCCTGGCTGTTCGTAATTTTCCTCCGGGCAATCTTCCCGCCAGAAATGCGCTCGCCCGGGACCATACGGGTTATTTACTAAGGCATCATGCCCCCAAAACCGGTCTCGCCCGAGCCCGCAGCCCCCGGCACCTTCGGCGTTCTTGTGCGCCTCTTCTTCAGCCGCTTTTTCGATAAGGAATCTCTCTCTCCCCAGGGCGATCCCGAAGCCAACGTCGTTCAGACCCTCGGAATCCTCGCCGCGCCCGGCGGCTTCTTTTCACTTCTCCTCTACGTCCTGGATCCACAACCCATACACCGCTGGGACCTGGTCTCCGCCCGCTGCATGTTCCTTTGGGTTTCCATGATCGTCGTCTCCTTCATCGTCGTCTTCGAATGGGACGCCCTCTTTCTCGATCGCCGCGATTATCAGGTTCTCCTCCCGCTTCCCCTGTCGCTCTGGAAAATCTTCCTGGCCAAAATGACGGCCTTCATTCTGTTCCTCGGGCTATTCCTCGCCGCCATTCATGGAGCGGCCACGTTGTTCTGGCCGAGTATTTACGACAGTGGCGGAGCTCTCCAGGTCATCTCTGTCCACCTGTTGATCAGCGTCATCTCCGGACTCTTTGCCGCCTTTTCAGCCGCATCCATTCAGGGACTGCTGCTCCTCCTCGTCCCTGCAAAATATTTCCGTCCGGTCGCGACCTGCGTCCAGACAATTCTCATGACCATCCTCGTCATGTTGTTTTTTCTTTCGCTGCCGCTCGCGGGCTTCATACGCCAGGCCGTCCCGGCCTTCCCCCACCTGGCGCGCTTCATGCCGGGCTACTGGTATGCAGGCCTCTATGAACGCCTGCATCCCGCCACCGGAAATCCCGCATTGCTCGATTTAGGAAAGCTCGCGCTGCCCGCCTTGGCCATCGCAATACTCCTGTTCGCGATCACCCATCTTCCCGGCTATCTCTGGCAAATGCGCAGACTGATCGAAGCGCAGCCAGTGAATCCCTCGGGGCCTGGCGCCCTCCGGCTCGCCATGCATCGCGTCATGGACCGCCATGTTCTGAAGAACGACATCCAGAGCGCCGTCTTTCACTACATTTCACAAACCATCTGCCGCAGCATGAAACATCGTCTATTCCTTGCGGTATATGCGGGCTTCGGAGCGGCCCTCGTCGTGTTCAACTTTCTCTATGCCTTCAACGTGACCGGCTTCGGAGCGTCGTTTCGAATCGTCTCATTCGTTCCCGATCGCGCCATGCTGCTCCGGATTCCCCTCACCGTGTCTTTCGTTCTCGTCACCGGGCTCAGGGCCGCTTTCAGCTTCCCGGCGGAGCTAACCGCCAACTGGTGTTTTCAGCTCACAGGCGCGAATCAGGCCGATCAATGCGGTGAAGCCATACGCAAATGGGTGCTTGTCTGCGGCATCATCCCGCTGTTCATCCTGATCGTGCCCGCCCAGCTACATTACCTGCCGTGGACGGTTGTTGCCTGGTCCGTCGCCTACGGAATCATCCTCTCCATCCTGCTCACGGAGATCATGTTTCTCGGCTTCCGTAAGATTCCTTTCACCTGCGGTTACTTTCCGGGACGGCGGAATCTGGTCTTCGTGCTCGCCGCATACGTCGGTTCACTGCTGATCTACAGCAGCGATATAACAACCGATCTGGAATCGCGCCTGATACGCAACCCGCTTCAGGCCGTCGTGTTCATGGTCGCTGCCGTGCTCGGGTGGCGTCAGCTCTCCAGGCTCAACACGGAAGTCGAAGACAATTCCGAACTCGATTATCTCGGCGATTCCGATCCTTTGATTCGCACCCTCGGCCTAACCCCGCAATAACGGAGTCCGCATGCTCGAAATCCAGTCGCTCACAAAATATTACCGGAACGTGCCCGTCGTTAACAAAGTGAGCTTTACAGTTGCGCCTGGCGACGTGACCGGCTATCTGGGACCAAACGGTTCCGGCAAATCCACTACCGTGAAGATGATTACAGGACTGCTCGAACCCACCACGGGCTGTGTATTGTTCGAGGGGAAAGACATCCGCGCAGACCTCCCGGCCTTCCGGCGGCGTCTCGGTTACGTTCCCGAAGAGCCCCATCTTTACTCGTATCTCACCGGACTGGAATACCTCCAGCTGATCGGCCGCCTGCGAATGATTCCGCCAGCCCGGCTGGATGCAAAAGCCAATGACCTGCTCGCCTTGTTCTCGCTCCATTCCTGGCGTCATGCGCCGATAGCGTCGTATTCCAAAGGTATGAAGCAGCGTGTCCTGATCGCCGCCGCGCTGCTGCATGATCCCGATCTGCTCATTCTGGACGAACCGCTTTCCGGTTTCGATATAGGCTCTTCGCAGCTCTTCCGCTGCCTGTTGAAGGAGCTCGCCACGGCAGGAAAGATGATTCTGTTTATTTCCCACGTCCTCGAAACCGTGGAGAAGATTTGCGAGAAGGTAGTCATCATTTACCGCGGAGAAATCCGAGCCGCCGATTCCGTGGAGCACCTGAAAAGTCTGATGCAATCGCCCTCGCTCGAAGACATCTTCTCGCAACTATCAGAACGCCAGGATTTCGAAAAATCGGCAAAGGAAATTGTTGGGGTCATGAAGGCTTAGTGCACGCGGCAGCGCGGGGGGGCGAAGAATAATCATTCGCTGACTGTGGCGTCGGGTCCTGCCGGCGATTGTTAACCGCCGCAATGGACGACGTACTCAGAAACTTTGAATTGGGTAGCCTTGCCAGCGGGGGTGAATGTCAGCAGAGACAAAGTACGGCCCTCGACTGAGCTGGTATCTAAAAGGAGAACTGGGTATGGGAATCCCGGCAGCTCAAACATATTTAACGGTCTGTAAAGTCCGCTGGCAGGATAGGCGTAGCTTGGAATCGCGCAGCCATCACAGGGCGGACCGGAATCGAGATCGCGCGAAAGCGAATGCGCCAGGATTTCTCCGTCTCGTCTGTGTAGAACGATCGCTTCCTGGCTAAGCAGCCCGGTTTTCACGTTGTAAAGTTTGTGAACCGAGTAAAAAAATGATTGAGCCCGAACGCCGATCGCTTTGTCTTGACGAAGGGTGCCTTGGTTCGGCCATCCGAGGACGCGGTTGATCCTTACCATTTGCGGGCCATCCAGCGATATCGTTACGAGGCCAGACCGCTCCCCCTCCAGCTTTTTCGTAATATAGAGGCCTCTTTCGACACTGGTTTCACCACCCACGTCAAAGACGGTCAAATGATCGCTATCCTCGATTTCGCAGGCTACTCCCCACCTTCGCCGCAGTAACTTGATGTCGCTCCCGGAAACTGTCCCTCTTTGTCGTCCGGTGGAAGGCATCCCAATTGGCGCAAAAAGGTACACGTTCGCAGCGGTTTGCTCCTGCGTTAGAAAACCCCCGCTTGGATCAAACCATCCCATCCGAGGCAATTCACCAATTTGCGTCTCGAAGATTTTCTCGATGTACTCTTCGGGCGAGCGTATCGCCATTTGCGCACGACTCTGCGGGGAAACAAAAAAGACGAGGGCGCAGACAAACAGCAGGATACGAACGAAGCAGCGACTCGCAGGCACATCAGCAGTTTAGCGTTCTCGTACACGCTCTTCAACCGGCTGACCTTCCATTCTCCTCCGCGCAAAAAAGTTCTTGCATAAGAACCACGACCATAGTAGATTAACGAACAGGAGTAGTTAATCGCTATGACGCTTCCAAAACTGAGCAAGCTGGAGCTTCAGATCATGGAAGCTCTTTGGACCCGGGGGCCGTGTTCGGTCAGAGAGATTCAGGAATCATTCCCCGCCAAAAAGAGGCCCGCCTACACCACTGTACAGACTACGGTCTATCGCCTGGAAGCAAAGAATGCCCTGCGCCGCACGAAGAAGATCGCGACGGCCCTCATATTCGAGGCTGCCGTATCCCGCGATTCAGCACAGCGCAGACTGGTTGATGAACTCCTGGTCTTGTTCGGAGGCCGCAGCCGGCCCATCATGGCCCATTTGGTCGACTCGGGCACCCTCACCCTTGACGATGTGCGCGAGGCGGAGAAGGCTCTGCTGAAGCTCCGCGGAGAGGAGAAATCAAAATGAATCCATACGTTTCCGCAATTGCCGATCACCTTTGGCAATCGACCCTGTTTGCCGGGCTCGCGGCATTGCTGACCGTGGCGCTGCGAAGCAATCGAGCCCGGGTACGCCATGCAGTTTGGCTCGCGGCCTCGTGCAAATTTCTCATTCCGTTTTCAATGCTTATCGCATTGGGCGGACACGTACGATGGCGGACCGTGAACAACACAACGCAGTCCGCATCGCAGTCCAGTGTGGCGGTCGTGATGGACGAAGTGAGTCAGCCATTTACGGCCGCGGCGATTTCCGGAAGCCGGGTGGCCGTGCCGTTTACATCAAATCCTCTGCCGGAGATATTATTAGCCGGCTGGGCGCTTGGCGTCATCGGGATCGCCGGGGCGTGGTGGATTCGCTGGCGGCGTATCGGGCATGCCGTGCGTGCCGGGTCCCCCCTTCAGTTGGGAATACCGATCCGTACTATGTCCTCGCCCACTTTCTTGGAGCCAGGAGTCTTTGGCATTCTCCGGCCGATACTCTTGCTCCCCGAAAGCATATTCGACCATTTGACGCCGCCACAAACGGAAGCCATCATTGCGCACGAGCTTTGTCACGTGCGCCACAAGGATAATCTTGCCGCGGCGCTGCATATGTTCGTGGAGACAATCTTTTGGTTTCACCCACTCGTGTGGTGGATTGGGAAGCGGATTGTCGAAGAGCGTGAGCGCGCCTGCGACGAAGACGTTCTGCGCAGCGGCAGTAAACCGGAAGTGTATGCGGAGGGGATTCTCAATGTCTGCAGGATCTACGTGGAAGCCCCTTTGGTTTGCGTTTCGGGCATCACAGGATCGAGCCTGAGTCAGCGAATCGAACAGATCATGGCGAACCGGATGGCTCTCGCATTGGGTTTTTGGAAAAGGCTTGTTCTGGCTGCCGCGGCAGCTGTCGCGCTGGCGGGACCTTTCGCAATTGGTCTGATAAACGCGCCGGTCACTCACGCGCAATCCGCGGAGACGCCGTCGCTGAAATTCGAAGTGGCTTCGGTGAAGCTGAACAAGTCGGGCTCGCAACGCTCTCCCTCCATGATTCTGCCGGGCGGCGGATTCACCGCAACCAACAACACCGTGCGTGCACTCATCCTGAACGCCTACAACCAGATCCCACCGTACCTGCTTTCCGGCGGCCCGTCGTGGATTGATTCCGACACCTACGATGTGGACGCCAGGCCGCCCGACGGCGCCATTCCCCCCGGCTTGCGGGGCCGCCCGCTCTGGGATAAGACCCGCGCGATGCTGCGCGCGCTACTCGCCGACCGCTTCCATCTCGAAATCCGGACCATGGGCAAGGAGATGCCGTTGTATGAAATCTCCGTCGCGAAGAATGGGCCAAAACTGACGAAATCGACTCTGGATTGCAACGCCGGAAGCGACACGTGCCACGGCTTCTCCGGCAATCCGAGGCAGCTTTCGGGAATGGGAGTTGATATGGCGGATCTCGCGTCGCTCCTCACCGGCTACGCTGGCCGCCCCGTGCTCGACAAGACTGGAATGTCCGGCGTCTTCGACATTCGTCTGCAATGGAACGTTTTCTACGGCCGCCAGCAGACCGCGCAGTCCACTGACGACACGCCCCATCCGCCCTCGCGTTCTGAAGGCCCGGGAGTGATGCCGGACAACGACTCGCTTCCCGACC
Organism: Bryobacteraceae bacterium; assembly: GCA_025928545.1. Classification (GTDB taxonomy): domain Bacteria; phylum Acidobacteriota; class Terriglobia; order Bryobacterales; family Bryobacteraceae; genus BOG-234. The sequence continues at coordinate 46,654 of JAICJH010000051.1, forward strand.
TGGCGACGGCGCTCGATCAACAACTCGGTCTGAAACTGGATTCACGCAAAGGACTCGTCGACACCTACGTGATCGAGCGCGTCGAACGGCCCTCCGCAAACTAAACCTTTTTCAGTCACAACGAAATTCAACTATTTTCGAAATGCCCGCATACACCTGAATCAGATAACTTTATCTACAATCAATCATCCAAATACCCCGTCAGAGCACCCCCGATTTCTTGACACCCTGTGCTACTTTCCAGACAGGGAGTGGTTCTTCGCCGGCCGCTCCTGACAATATTTTCCCGGCCGGGAAGCGTCGA
>JAICJH010000154.1 GCA_025928545.1 Bryobacteraceae bacterium
GGAGCGCCTCGAGAAGAGAGCATCAGAAGCGTCCTGGTGATTCATAACATCTCGACTTTCTGCCTGGTCGCGGCTCGTCATCGTAATCTCATCGGTTTACCGCCGGCTTCCCTGCTGCGCTGAGCGGCATCCATGAAGGCGAAAATTTCCAGCGTCTCCCCATTGGGAACAGGAGGTTTACGAGTCTGGAAAAAGGTCACGATCTGCTTCACAAGAGGAGCATAACTGAAAGGAAAGTCAGCAGGACTCTGCATGATCTTCCCGGGCCGGAAGACGACCACGCCGTAGCCTCCGGTTGGCCGCAGAACGCGCGCGGTTCCGATACGTCCATCCTTCCACCGCCCAACCACGACATCCGAACCGGAGCGGAAATCGCCGCCCGAAATTCGCGTCACTTCCTCACACCCGGTCCCCATTAGGGTGTAGAGCATTTCGACGGCATGGATGCCGTACCAGGAGAGGTCAAGATGATGGTGCTCCTCCATAGGTCCCGGCCCCCACACTCCCACGGCGATGGCATTCGGGGCTTTCATGCCGGTGACAACGTCATTGAAGCGCAGTGCCGATGTGCTGAACCACGGAACATCTGCCGCCTTTGCCAGCCGCGCAATCTCCCGTGCATCCTTGAGCGTGGAAGCCAGCGGTTTGTCGATGAAGACCGGCTTATGGGCGGCAAAGACCAGCCTGGCCTGCGAAAGATGAATGCGGCCATCTCCGCTTTCGAGCAGCACCGCATCGACTTTGGAACAGAGCGTCGGGATATCCGGGACAATCTCGATTCCGTACTGTTTCCTCAACTGTTCGGCGTAGCCCTCCACCCGCGTTCGGCTCGACACGATATCCGGGCTGCCTCCTTTGTACGCGGCAACCACACGCGCGCCGGCGACATGCTCGGGATCCGACGCGTCGTTCAGAATCCTCGTGAAATGAATCACGTGCGAGACATCGGTACCGATAATGCCGAGGCGCAGTTCCTGTCCGCTCACTGAGAGCGCCCCGAGCACGAGCGCGAATAGAAGAAGGCGGAGCATTGCCACCGTAGTTTATCGTCTCGGCAACCGGGTCCGGGTGCTTTCGTTGCGCCTGCATCGGGATCCGCCGCCTGTCACAAACACGCCGAACGAATCACCTGTTGTGTATGGATGCTGCATCGTGGATTGCGATCGGAATCGCCGTTGCGGTCGCACTCGGTTTGTTCCGCGCCAGAAGATCCTGAATCACTGCGGTCTGGAACGGATTTTGGCTCTAGCTCGTTAATGGGGGCAAGCCCCGCCGTGACTGATAGAACATACTTGCGAGGTAATGTTTGATCAGTTCAGAGATTTTATTGGGCTTGCCTGGATACGAGATTACAGCAGCCGAGGAACGCAGCGGCATTGTCCACATTCAGGCGCGTTTCGCCGGCGCGGTTTGCTGCCCACACTGCAGCGGCTTGGATTTACGCCTTAAGGATCGCAGGCGGCGACGTCTGCGGCATGAAGACTGGGGCCTGCGTCACACTCTGCTCGAACTGGAAACCCGGAAATGGCTGTGCCGTGGCTGCGGCCGGACGTTCTGGCAGCGGTTTCCCGGCATTCTGCCGCGAATGCGCGCCACCGAACCATGCCGTCGCGCAGTGTGCCAGAGACACTACGACGGTATTTCGCGCAGCCGTCTGGCGGCGCGCGAGCGCATCGCCAGCGCCACCATCGAGCGCTGGTTTGTCGACTGGCTCAGCCACTTGTGCAGCGAGCGGGTCAGCCTCGAATGGCCGATGATCCTCGGCATTGATGAGCACTTCTTCAGCCGCCGGCATGGTTATGCGACGACATTCTGCGATCTGAAGAATCACAAGATCCACGACGTCGTGCTCGGCCGGAGCGAGGCAGCGCTGGAGAGTTATCTGGCCCGGGTGCAAGGCCGGCATCGCGTTCAGGTGGTGTGCATCGACCTGGCGCCCGCGTACCGGGCGCTGGCGCGGAAATATTTTCCGCAGGCGCGCATTGTCGCGGACCGGTTTCATGTCATCCGCACTGTCAATCACCACTTTCTGGCGTGCTGGAAGGAGATCGACCCCGCTGGAGCGAAGAACCGCGGGCTGGCGTCGCTGATGCGCCGGCATCGGCATAATCTCACCCTTCAGCAGCACCAGCGCCTCTCGGCTTACCTCAGAGAACACCCGGCGCTGGAGTCAATCTACCGCTTCAAGCAGCGGCTCACCTATCTGCTGCTCGAGAAAGGCCGCAATCACAAACGCTGCCAGAAGCTGGCGCGCCGCTTCCTCTCCGATGTGGCCGCGCTGCGTTGTTGCGGGTTGGCCCCACTGGTCGCGCTCGGCCATACTCTTTATGCCTGGCGAGAGGAGATCGCGACCATGTGGCGCTTCACCCGCAACAACGCAATCACCGAAGGTTTCCACACCAAAATGGAGGTCCTGCAACGGCAGGCATACGGGTTCCGAAATTTCCAGAATTACAGGTTGAGGGTTAAGGTAATGTGTTCTTGAAGTCGGTCAGCGCCGGACTGCCCCATTAAGTGCACAGAGCCGAGCTTCCGGATAAGTTATTGATTCTACTGGTAGGCGCGGCTGGACTCGAACCAGCGACCCTCTGCTTAGAAGGCAGATGCTCTATCCGCCTGAGCTACGCGCCCTTTCAACAAGTTACGAGCGATTTCGGCCTGCCACTTTCGGCCACTTTGGGGGATTCCTTGGGGACCCCGTATGAGGATGAGAGCATCTCGATCGCCGAGATCGCATCCCGCCGCGCCTGAGCCCGAATGTGGGAGTACCGCCGCAACATCGCTGCGCTTATGTGTCCCATCATATCGAGCATTGTGGATTCAGGGACGCCGGCTTCTGCGAGCTTCGTGCAGAACGTGTGCCTGAAGTCGTGAAGCCTGCATTCGACTTTCGCCTTCGTCCTCACGCTTTCCCAGGCGCGTTTGAATGACGTCACCGGCTTCGTTGGATCGTTCGGCCGGATCCGGTTCGAAGCCGGGAACACGTACCATTCCGGCTGAATCGGTCCGAACTTGCGCGCATACCATGCGACGTGATGCTCGAGGACCGCGCGAAGAGTTCCGCTCATCGGAATCACGCGCCCCGCGCCCGCCTCGGTTTTGGCTTTGCCGACGACGACCTGGCCCGCGTCGAAATCGACCTGATTCCACCGGAGAAC
>JAICJH010000105.1 GCA_025928545.1 Bryobacteraceae bacterium
CCCAGAGGCCTGTCTTGAGGCCGAAGATCATCCACGATCCCACCGTCAGGTAGGCAATGTTGGCGGCCACCACCAGCAGATTCCCGAGGTAACGGCCCATCAAAATCCGGGTTCGCGAAACGGGCTTCGAGAGCAGCAGTTCAATACGGCCGGGTTCGAAGACTGCAGCCACCAGACCGGCGGAAGCGAAGACAGCCAGCGCGATGCCGAAGAAATACAAGGCCATCGCGATCACACTCTGGGTTTGCTGCACGAGACCCTGGACATCGGTTGTCGGCATCGCCCGGCCAAAGATGGTGATGGTGGCCAGCGCGCCGGCCACTACATCGATGCGCATGATGAAGACGAGAAAAGCCAGCAGGGCAGTGCAGCAGCCCGCAAACCCCCAGAAGATTCGGCGGGCGAAGGCCTCGCGGAATGTATCGCGGATGAGCGCGATGGTGGGCGTCAGCGATGAGTTCATTCGCCCTCCACGGTTTTCATGAAGACCTCTTCAAGGGTGCTGCGGGTGCGTCCAAAAGTCTCGACTTCGCACTGATTCGAGCGAGCCAGATCGAGAGCGCGGTTGGCCTCATCGCGTGTCGGAAAAACAAGCTGAAGCGTCCCGTTCATGGCGCTCGCTGTTCTCGCCCGAGACCGAAGCTCGGTTTCGAGAGTCTCGCTGGGCGCGTTGATTTCGAGCCTATAGCCGCTGCCGCTGGTCAGTTCCAGCACCGTCCCGCTGAGCGCCAGCTTGCCTTTCTGAATAATGGCGACTTCACGGCAGAACAGCTCGACTTCGGCCAGGAGATGGGAATTCAGGAAGATCGTCACGCCCTGCTGTTCCAGAGTGTGCAGCACCTCGCGGATCTGCTTGCGTCCCACCGGATCGACTCCATCGCTCGGTTCGTCGAGGACCAGCAGTTTCGGGGCGTGCATCAAGGCCTGCGCCAGCCCGACCCGTTGCAGCATGCCCTTTGAGTACTTGCCCAGCCGCAAATGGTGGGCGCGCTCGTCCAGCCCGACCTGATGGAGCAACTCCGGAATGCGGCGTCGCCGATCGGATGAACTCATACCGGAAAGAGCGCCGTAGAAATCCAGCATGTCCCAGCCGGTCAGATAAGTAGGGAATCGGTGGTTCTCGGGAAGATATCCAATCGGCTCGCGGGCAACCGGTTCTCTCGAGTCGCGGCCGAAGACGACGGCGCGTCCGGCAGTCGGGTGTGTTGCCGACAGCAGCATTTTGACGAACGTCGTCTTGCCTGCGCCGTTCGGTCCCAGCAGGCCGTAAGTCGAGCCGGAGGGCACTCGCAGCGAGATGTTGTCGACGGCAGTCAGGGCGCGCCTGGGCCAGCGGGTGCGGAAGACCTTGGTCAGGTTTTCGGTTTCGATGGCGTAATCGGGCATCCGGTTAGTTGCGAACTCCGGGAGCTTCGGTGCGTCCCGCCAGAGGCTGGACGGCAGTTCCTCCGCACACGGCAACGCCGGTCTTCACCAGTGCACCCAACAGATTGCTGAGCATGGCGTAGAGCACCTGTTCCGTCAATGGCTGTTTCCCGGGGAGCCGGAACGATGCGGGGAGTTCTTTGGCAATCCGAACCTTCAATCCATTAGACACGTTGCGGCCGGATCGGTCCCGTTTATTGGCGATGGAAATCGGTGTCTGCATGACACCTCCGGTTCGCCCGTCCACATAAAACTGACAGCGCGAAAACCAACCCAAATTTGCCGGGTCGGCGGCGTCGAACAGCAGCAGCGGCGTGTCGCGCTGCGTCGCGGTGAGATCGAGCAGGATGTGGCCCGCGGCATCCTTCGTGCGAGTTTCGAAACCAGCCTGCTCGGCAACCTCGGTAATGGCTGCCGGGTCGATTTCGAGCAGGATGAGCTTATGTGGACCTGCCTGTAGAACTTGCATGCGGTGCTGATGTACAGAATAGCAGTGATCGACGGTACGAATCACTGGCTGAAGATTACGACATCGGTCCTTCCCGCCTCGGTCGCCGAGCGGCGTTGATAACCGGCGGCAGCTAATGAGGCATTCGCGGCGGCTCGCTCAGCAGGGGTGGCATAGGGAGTGAAAGCGACGACGGTATGGGGCGCCGGGCATGGGTGTTTCGCGAGTTCCGGCCGGAAGAACGCATAGGAGTATTGCTGTTCCGGGGGCACCACCATCAGGCAGGCTCCGCGGGCGACCTCGGTGGAAATGGTGTCGGCCGCGAGTTGCCAGTCTTCGCGCGGTGAGGTGAAGTTCCGATAGCTCTGGAACAGGCAAAAGGCCGCGAAGATCGCGGCGACGGGGATCGCGATGCGCGGCTGGCGCTCAAGGGCAGATGCCGCTAAGATCGCCACGGCAGGCAAGACCCAGAGGATTTGGCGGGTGGCTACGAAGTATCCGAAGAGCGCGTCCGCTGTTAGCGCGAGTATGACGGGGATGCCGATGCATAGCCACAGAAACACGCTCCGCCGGGCTGCGATTACCCAAAGGATGAGCAGCAGTCCGGACCCCCAGTATCCAGCCCCGGCTATTTCCCGGAAGAGCATGAGCGGTGTTTTGGCAGTTGCCACGAAGCGCACTTCGCCGCCGGCGATCCCCGCCATCCAGATGGCTTTGGCATAGAAGTACCAGGGGAGGAACGAAGCCAATGCTGCGATTGCCGCTGCCGTTGTCAGGAGTTGGGTTCTGCGGTTCCCAGTGATCAACGCGTAGAGGATATGTGCCGGTGCAATGAAAATTGCGTACGGTTGAGAATAAACGGCGCACGCCAATGTTACGTAATATAAGCAGGCAATTCCAAATCCCTCACTCTTCATCAGCCGCATGAATAATACGGTCGCAAGCGTCGAGAAAAACAGAGCTTGCGTGTATATCCTCGATTCGCAGGCGTAGCGGAGGACGATCGGCATCAACGCTAACAGAACGGATGCAAGCCAGGGTTTTGCCATTCCGAGATCGGCAGCGAGAATGGCCGTCAGAAAGATGGTGCCCGCTATGAACAACGCCGACGGAAGCCGCGCCATACGAACCGAATAGCCGGTGACGCCTAAAGCAAACTGTTGCGTGAGGTAGCCGAGAGGAGCCGCTCCCGGTTGGCCGGGCAGGGCGGCAATCAATTGGGCGGGCGTCGTGTTCCGGGTTTCACGGAGTTGAATGATCTCGTCGAGCCACAGCGGCAACACGCCACCGAGACAGATCGCGATCGCAACGAAGGCCGTTGCGATGACGATGCCGCCTTTTGCCGTGGTCATAGCTTTGGCAGGCCCGCGGCTTCGGGGGTTTCCGGCACCACGTCGCCCTCACCGGGCGCGAGGAACAGGTTCTCGTCCAGCGCATGCTGGCGGGTGTACATATCCCAATAACGGCCGCGCAGGCGGAAGAGTTCGGAGTGCGTGCCGCGCTCGACAATCCGGCCATCCTCGATTACCAGGATCTGGTGAGCCTTGCGGATGGTGGAGAGGCGGTGCGCAATCACAAACGTGGTGCGGCCTTTCATCAAATGCGACAGGCCTTCCTGAATCATGGCCTCGGATTCGGAATCGAGACTGGAGGTCGCCTCGTCGAGGATCAGGATTCGTGGATCGGCCAGAATGGCGCGGGCAATCGACAGGCGCTGCCGTTGTCCGCCGGAGAGCTTCACGCCGCGCTCGCCGACAATGGTGTCGTACTTTTCGTCCAGCTTCTCGGCGAACTCATCCACGCGCGCGATGCGGCAGGCCGCCAGAAACTCCTCCTCGGTGGCATAGGGGCGCGAGAAGACGACGTTGTCGCGGATCGAGCCATCGAAGAGAAAGGTCTCCTGAAGGACCACTCCTAATTGCCCGCGGAAGCTGGGTAGCTTGACGCTGTCGAGGTCGATGCCATCCACATAGATGTGTCCGCCGGTCGGCTTGTAAAAGGCGCTGATGAGGCCGATGGTGGTCGATTTGCCGGAGCCGGAAGGACCGACAAAGGCGGTAACCGTGCCGGGCTGGGAAGTGAAGGCGATGGAATGGAGGACATCGCGATCCGGGTTATAGGCGAAAGTAACGTTATCGAAAACGACTTCGCCCCGAATGGGTCCGATTTCGCGGGTGCGGGTGGGGTCCTCATCTTCGGGGCGTTCATGCATCACCTGACGAGTGCGTTCGAGGCCGGCCAGCGCTTCGGAGATCTGGGTTCCGATGTTCACGACACTGACAACCGGCGCAATCATCAAGGCAAGGAGGGAAATGAACTCCATGTACTGGCCTTTGGTGATGGAGCCATCGAGCATGTTGTGCGCGCCGAGATACATGACGATTGAGCCCACCACGCCCATCAGCACCGTTGCCGAAAGCGACATGACGGACATCGCGGTGAGACTCTTGCGGACGTTATTGAGCAGCCGTTGAACGCCTTCGGCGAAGACCGTCGCTTCGCGCTCTTCGGCATGATAGCCCTTGATCACCCGTACGCCGCCGAGCGATTCGGTGAGCCGCCCGGTCACTTCGGCGTTGATCTTGCCGCGCTCGCGGAAGATGGGGCGGATGGTCTTGAAAGCCCGGGTCAGCGCCAGGCCAAAGGCGAGGACAACGCCCAGCGCCAGCAGGGTCATCAGGGTGCTGATTCGCAGCAGCAGGATGAAAGATCCGATGGCAACGAGCAGGCCACCCACGAAATCGATCAGACCGGTGCCGATGACGTTGCGGACGCCTTCCACGTCGCTCATGATTCGGGCGACGAGCTGCCCGGTCTTGTTGGCGTCATAGTAGGTGACCGGCAGACGGCCGACATGCTGCTGCACCTTGCGACGCAGCTCCGCAATGAGCTTCTGGCCTTCTATGGACAGCAACTGGGTGAGCGCAAAGGTGGCGGCGCCCTGAATGGCGGTTGCCGACAGCACGGCGAGCGTGAGCTTGAGCAGCAGATCGACCTGATGCTTCTCAATCACGTTATCGAAAAGGTATCTCGACGAAATCGGGAGAACGAACCCACAGGTCCGGCTGATACAGATCAGGAGGAAGCCCACGGAGAGTAAGCCGCGGCGGGGGCGGACCAGATCCCAGATATCTGGCCAGAGATCGCGCAGTTGTTCGGACGTGGGGCGTTTGCCGGCCGGTTTAGCGGACTGGTCGTTCCGGTTCCCTGTGCGGCCTTCGCCGTGCCCCATGCCGCCACCGGAGGATAGTCGCAAGGATAGTTACTGAGCCCCGCCGCCGATCCAGTAGCCGGGCCGGGTCCGGCATTTGTAGGTCGGTTCCCGATCTATAGACACTGTGATCGTGTGATAGCCGCCTTCGGTGCCGTTGGAGGGGTTGTACGACACGAGGTACTGGCTGTGGACATCCTGACTGATTCGCTGGATGGCATCTTCAAGCCCCTTCTGGCGGATGAAGAAGAACTGCGCCCCACCGGATGCGTGGGCAAACTGCGTGGAAGGATCTTTCACGAAGATCCCTTTGGCATCGATGAAGATCTCTTTGAGAAGCGGGACAAACTGCGCGCGATTTCCCATGCCGGAGTTCTGTTCCATGGTGGTGGGCGTACTGGGAATTCCCATGGGCAGGTTCTGGTTCGAGATATCCATGGCGCTGGGGCGGGGAGCCGGCGGCTTTTCGTTGAAGCGCACGGCCACCTGCGAGATATCCACGGGATAGACGGTAACGTTCGAGAGCGTGAGATTGATCATCGTCTCCTTGACGCGGGCCTGGCTGCCTTCATCGCGGGTTTCGCTGACCAGCAGGATGATTTTGCGGTTAGCGGCGGGCCGCTTGGCGAGCATCTGAACGCCACGTTCCACCGCGTCAACCAGGCGTGTGCCGCTGCAACCGGATTTGATGTTGTCGATCGCTACCTTGATCTTGTCGTTGTCGGTGGTGAAATCCTGAGCTAACTGGAGGCGGCAGTCGAAAGCCAGAACGGCGGCTTCACCCTGTTTGCCCGTGATCTGGGTCAGGAGGATTCCGAGCTTGTGGAGTTGTGGGAGAATCGCATCCACCCGCGAAGATTTTTCGATGGCCACGACGAGCGAAATCGCATCGTAGGACGTATCGACCTGAATGTTCTGCTCGATGCCGTTGTCGAGGAGATGAAACTGATTCGGCTTCAGGCCATCAATGATGTTGCCATCGCGATCAGTGACCAGAACCGGAGCAACGAGGTGGCTGACCGTGGTTTTGATAATGGGCACATCGAGATCGGGAGCGTCCGGATTGGGCTTGACCGTTTGAGCAGGAGCGGATTTGGCGGCGGGCGTCTGGGCCCTCGCAATCACGCCATAAATCATGAACAACGTCGCGATACACAACACGGCGATGCCGAAGTCGCGGCGGCGCTTGGTTCCCTGAGCAAAAACTTTCATGCGTTCACGCCTCTCATTCTGCTCGCTGTCCTTCGTGTGCGGTCCGGCCATTCAGCAGATCGTGCACGTGCGGTACCAACTCCAAAATAGCACCCAGCGACTCCAGCGCACCCTTGGGTGAACCGGGAAGAGTGACGATCAGGGTGCTTCCGGCAACGCCCGCCAGACCGCGCGCGAGGCTGGCCAGCGGAGTGTAGGCGCGGCCGGACTGGCGCATCAATTCTCCGATGCCGGGAATCTCGCGGTCAATGACATCGCGGACGGCTTCCGGGGTGACGTCGCGCGGGGCAACGCCGGTACCACCGGTGGTGAAGATAACGTCGGCCAGACGGTGTTCCGCAATATCCCGCAGCCAATCGGCGATCTGGTTGCGTTCATCGGGGAGAACCGCGGATTCGGCGACGATGAAGCCGGCTTTGCGGAGATGGTCGGCGACAGCGGGTCCGGATTTGTCGGTACGGGTGCCGTAGTGGACGCCATCGCTGACCGTCAGGATGGCTACGCGGATTTCGGCTGGGGTCATGTGGTCACCTGTTTGTCCGGGCGGGTCATCGGCGGAAATCTCCGCTCTTGCCACCTGTTTTTTCCAGCAGGTAAACGTCCTGGATTTCGATTCGCTTGTCCAGGGCTTTCGTCATGTCGTAGACGGTCAGGGCTGCGACCGAGGCGGCAGTGAGGGCTTCCATTTCGACGCCGGTCTGCGCATTCGTGGTGGCCGTGGCGATGATGCGGATGCCATCGGGCTCCAGCATGATGGCGACGTCGGCATGCGAGAGGGGCAGGGAATGGCAGAGCGGAATGAGCTCCGCGGTGCGTTTGGCCGCCTGGATGCCGGCGATGCGGGCAACAGCCATCGGGTCGCCTTTCGGATTCGTGGAAAGGGAAGCCAGAACTTCGGGACTCATGCGCACGAAGGCGTGGGCGCGGGCGCTGCGTTTGGTGGTTCCTTTGGAGGTCACATCCACCATGCGGGCTTCGCCGGCGTCGTCGAAATGGGTGAGTTTGCTCATTTGAATAGTATGGAAATCAGATCGCCGGTTTGGTATTCGGGTTTGTCGGGGTCGGCTACAAGATAAGCGTTGGCGCGGCAGAGCGACGGGATATCGCCTGAGCCCTTCCACGCTACAGGTGTGACCTCCGCGCCACGGACGTCGGCCGGGAGAAAACGTGTGAGTCCGGGGCGATGGCGGAAAGGCTGCGTCAGCTTCGCGAGCGCAAAGGGCAGGTAAGTATCGGCGGCGCCAGTGGCCCCGCTGAGTATCGAGATGGCCGCGCGGGCGAAGATTTCGAAAGTTACCACTGTGGAGGCAGGGTTGCCGGGAAGTCCGAAGAAGAATTTGCTGCCGACTTTGCCGAAAACCACGGGCTGGCCTGGCTGGATCAGGACGCGGTCGAAAAAGAAGGTAGCGCCGAGTTCGGCGAGAACGGGTTCGACGACATCGTACTTGCCGGCGGAGACGCCTCCGCTGAGGAGAAGGAGGTCGGCTTCGAGGCCCTGTTGGATCAGGCTTTTTGTGTGTTCCTTATTGTCGCGCGCGATCGGCAGGACGATGGGGATGGCGCCGGCGCGTTCGACTTGTGCGGCCAGCGACCAGGCGTTCGAGTTCCGGATCTGACATTCGGTGGGCGTGCCGGAGATGTCGATCACTTCGTCGCCTGTGGAGAGAATGGCTACACGCGGTTGACGGAAAACCTGGACGGTGGCGCGGCCGATGGAGGCGAGGCAGCCGAAGGCGGTGTAATCGAGACGCGCGCCGATCGGCAGGAGGACGGTGTTCGGGGTCGCTTCGCAGCCATAGGGCGAGATGTTGTCACCGGGCGCGGCAGAGCGATCTGTCGAGACGGTTCCAGCCTCATGGCGGACGCAGTTTTCGATCATGACTACCGCATCGGCTCCGCGCGGGACTGGCGCGCCGGTCATGATTTCCACGGCCTCGCCTTGCTGAACGACGCCCGGGAAAGTCTGGCCGGCGCGAACTTCGCCGACGACATGGAGATGGCCGGGGATGTCCGCGGCGCGCAGGGCAAAGCCGTCCCGCATGGCGCGGTTGAAGGGCGGATAATTGCGATCGGCAAGCGCGTTTTCAGCGAGGACGCGCCCGGCGGCTTCGCGCAAGGGAAGCGATTCGACGGGCGGCACCGTGACGGTGGCCGAGAGTTCGCGCAGGACTGTGGCGCGAGCTTCGTGGAAGGTCAGGGCCGGCACGACCTCAGTGTAGCTTGCGGGCAGGCGAACGGGTTGCGTACTGGCTGGCGGCGGCATTGGAAGGGCGGGTTGCGGCATCGTTTTCGTGGCGGTTCAGGCCGCTTTTGGGGGATCTTCGTTGATTTCGGCGCGGGTGTCCGGGGTAGTGGCCGGGGCGTCATCGTGTATTTGAAGGAACGAAACCAATTTGGGGTTAAGTGGCTTGTCTTCACTGCGCGGAGGTTCGGGTGGGTCTGCTTCGGGCAGCGTTTCCGGCTCCGGCTCCATCGGGATTTCTTCGGGATGGGCGCGGCGGCGGGCCTGGGATTCGCGGAGTTGTTTCAGAGTTGCGGCGAAGGCGCGGCGCGAGGCGTGATAAAGCCGGTTAGCGCGGGTAAGGGTTTGGGAGTGCTGGACGAAGACGCGGCCGAGGGCGCGAGTATCCATGTCGATCATGCTCTGATCCCAGCAGGCGGCCTCGACGCAGATGTAGCGGCGGCTCAGCCATTCGTGACGGATGAGGGCATCGACGAACGACGACTCTTCGGGGGTGAGGGGCATATAGAAGGTGCGGAAGGAGGCGATGAGTTCGTCGTGTTCGCCCGGGTTTTCGCAGGCCATAACCTCGGATTTGGCGTCGATGCCGGTTTTGAAGGCGTTTTGGGATGATCTGGCTTTGCCGGCTTCGGAGCGGGGTCCGGTGCAGTGTTTGGCGTTTTCGCGGTTGGCGGCGATTTGTTTTTCGGATGCCATAGGTGTTTCCTCGCCTGAAAAGTAGCATGCGGGGGTGCCGGGATTTGGGGGTAGTTTTTGTATGTTGTTGATGGGCGGCGAAATAGAGTTTGAAGTTTGTTGAACTGGGTTTGAGCGGTAGAATCGATTCATGGAGAGCCATCCTGCCGAATTGCTTCGCGAGGCCCTCGCCTTGCCGCCGGAGGCCCGTTTCGCGTTGATCGATTCTCTGATTGAAAGCCTTGATACGACTGTCGACGAAGACGCGACAGATGCATGGAAGCGGGAGATCGAGCTCAGGCTGAAGCAGATCGATGAGGGAAGCGTGGAACTAATCTCCTGGAGCGTTGCACGGAGACGCCTTCGCGACCGGCTGGAGCAGTGATATCCGGCTCCCTGCTAATCCACCCCGCTGCGCTGGAAGAGGCCGAGGCAGCCGTTGATTGGTAGGGGCAGCGGAGTACTCGAGCTGCAGGTATGTTTCTGGACGAGTTGGATCGTGCTATTGATCGGATCGGCCGGATCCGGAGCCGTATGCCGTATATGACTTCGGTACTCGCCGCATCGTCATGCGGCGGTTTCCTTTCCTGATCTTCTTCCGGAGCGCGGCATCCGGCGTCGAGATCATCGCGATTGCCCACGCTCGCCGCCGTCCATATTATTGGCGGGAAGGCCTGGGATAAGCCAAGCGCGTTTATCGGGGTAACTGGCGATTCAGAGCTTTTCCCAATCTTCCAGGCCGATGTATGCCTGGTTCAGGATGCTGCGCAACGTACCTACCGGAATCTCCTGCTTCCGAGGCACGATTACCGTATCGGTTCGTGCACCGGTGATTCTGGCAAATTTCACGTGGCTGCCTTTTTGGCTCGCTTCGCGGAATCCCGAGACTTCAAGACGACGCTTGATCTCGCGGAAAGGCAGCGGCTTAAGCCGCCCCAACTTCAACCTCAAAATGCCGGACAACAGGCGGGTGAGTGGCGACCGGTGGTTCGAAATGCAACTCCAACGCCTCGCGAAGGTTCTCGATCGCTTCGTCCTCGGTCTTTCCCTGGCTGGCGACGTCGACCTCAAGGCACTGCGATACGAACCAACGGCCCTCCTGCCAGATTGTTGCCGAGAACGGTCGCTTCATATCAACGATTCTTACATAAAGTGGCTGACACGTTTCAACCTGCCAGGTTGGTGCGCGTTTATCGTTCCCGACCTTCTCAGCGACGGGAACGCCGCCTTTCTGCGAGCGGCGCGTGAATCGCCCGGATCGGCCAACCCAACAGACACTTGACCTCCCTGTCCGGCCAAACCAGAAGTATCAGGACGCTGCGATGGTTTTGTCGATTTAGCGATCAAGCCAGGATCCCTCGAGTACTGTGATCTCAGCAATCAACATCGCACCAGCAGGAATAACTCCGGGAACCCCCCGATCCCCGTAGTCCAAATGCGGCGCAATTTCCAGCCGGCGGGTTCCTCCGATTCGCATACCTTCGACACCATAGAACAGACCGTTGACGAGCGAACGGCGGTCGATTCGGACTTCAGTTATCAACGTTTCCCCGTTGTCTTCGAGTCTCGCGACACCCACCGGTCCCCACGTGGTCTGCCAACGGACCGCTTCCCCCCGGTTGAGCCACAGACGAAGGCGGATTCGGTAGTTGTGCTGCCGGCGCACCAAATCACGGGTACCGGGCATGTCAGCCAACAAGTTCAGGCCGGATCTCAGGCGCTGGCGCAGGGGTTCACCCTTGCGCGCAAGTATGGCCGCAATGGCCATCAATCCGGACGCCATCGCCATTTCGAGCGGCGTCTCACACTCGTCGATCCGTGTACGCAGTTCAGGATTCGCGCCGCCGGCGAGGAGAATTTGGACGGCAAGCGAGTCACGCGCGCCAATGGCCATGTGGAGCGGCGTGTAATCATTGATTCCGCGTTGATTCGGGTCCGCGCCAAACCTTAACAGGAGTCTCAGGATTTCGTCAGTGTCCGTGCGTTTGTTCGCGGCTGGCACGTCGCGCGCGCAGCTCAGCGCTGCAATGAGCGGTGGAAAGCCGTCGTCCACGGGAGCATTCGGGTCAGCGCCGATCTCCAGCAATGCGCGGATGAATGGAAGAGGGCTGTGATAGATGGCGTAGACCAGGCACGCTCCGATAGTTTCCGGCATCCGGCCGTTCGGTATTACCGTGGGGTCGCTGATTGCCGTCCGCAACGCATCGAGGTCACCCCTGCGAAAGGCCTCGTCAATCCGCTGAAACTCTTTCGCCTTCGCGCAGCGCTCTTCTTCGGTCGCCATCCTCTAGCCGATCATTGGTGTCAGGCACCCACTACCGGTGGTCGATCCACCATGATAAGGATATGCGCCCCACAGGTATTCTACGCAATCGCCTGACAAGGCACGCATATAGAAGGTGCGGAAGGAGGCGATGAGTTCGTCGTGTTCGGCCGGGTTTTCGCAGGCCATGACCTCGGATTTGGCGTCGATGCCGGTTTTGAAGGCGTTTTGGGATGATTTGGCTTTGCCGGCTTCGGAGCGGGGTCCGGTGCAGTGTTTGGCGTTTTCGCGGTTGGCGGCGATTTGTCTTTCGGATGCCATAGATGTTTCCTCGCCTGAAAAGTAGCATGCGGGGGTGTCGGGATTTGCGGGTATTTTTTTCGGGGAATTGGAATATGTGGGAAATTTAGCGCGGGAAAAGGTTGGGCGGGTGCGGTAGATTGTGTGACGGAAACCTGCCATTTCGCGCCAATGGCTCGCTTCCATTAAGTCAGCTTGCCGTCGGCGATGGCGCGCACCTGGCCTTTCCGACGGGATCGAACAGGCTGGACTGCTAGCGGTCCAGCAATAAAAGCTAACGTTGAGGTCGAATGATCAGGGCACGGTCGTGCTAATTTCAATACTGGCGTGCAATTGTTCGGGAAATAGTTAGTAGATTTTCGAGCGGTGCTCGCGGCAAGGTTGGCCGAGATGCGCGTTTTATTAATGCCGGTGCTCGCATAATTATCGGGACTCAGTGATAGCCGGGCGAATACGGCGTGGGCAGTACTGAGCACCACCGCGATGCTGCGTCGTTAGTCGGCGAATATCGGTCGCTTCGCTTTATCTGGATTGAGAGAGACGCTATGAACGCAAGCAAATTAACATATTTGATTTTGGAACTGAATTCTGCTTTGGACTCAGGACTCTACGACAAGATTCCCATGCGAGAGGCTACGCAACACATCGAAGCTGGCGATGTCGTGCCGTGGCTCACTGGCGAGTTCAAGCACATGGATGTCTCTTTATTGGATGATTCAGATATACGCGAGTACCACAAATTGCTTTCCGAGATCCACGGGGGCTATGCCGGGAATGAGCGCCGTAAGTGGGGTGTCGAGCATCGAGCCCTCTGCCTACTGATTGCTTGGACGAACGAGATTTTACAGCGAAAATGCAGAGATGCCGGGCTTTGAGGATTTTCGGCTAAGCAGCCAGATTTGCCAAACAACCTGCATGCCTGGGCGGGCTGACAAGGGCACGGGATGAGGTTGCGTTGCGGACCCGCTGGGATTCATCTCTTCAATCGAGATGACGGCATAAATGTCCTTCTCGATGAGTTCCGGGTACCTTCCAGTCTGTGGGCTCGGGCACCGAGACACGTTTCAATTGCGCTCCTAAATGCGTGTGATCTTGATTGCGAGTACTGCTATGCACCCAAGTCCCGACAGCGCCTAAGGCTGGACCAACTCATACCATGGCTTGCTGAACTTGACGAGAATGGAAGTCTCGGCATCGGATTTGGCGGCGGCGAGCCGACGCTCCATTCAGATTTCATTGAGGTTTGCCGGTACGTTGCTCGGCACACGGGGATGGCCGTATCATTTACAACGCACGGTCACCGATTAACGGATGAGCTGTTGAGCAAACTTGAGGGAAATGTTCACTTCGTACGGGTCAGTATGGATGGAGTTGGCGATACATATGAGTCGTTGCGAGGACGTAGCTTTA
>JAICJH010000036.1 GCA_025928545.1 Bryobacteraceae bacterium
AGGCGCGCCATCCGCGGATACAGCGGTACGACCGTCACGCTGCGGCAGAAATCGAGTAATGCCTCACGGCGCCCCAAATCGGCAGGGTCGTCGGCGAGAGTGAACAGATCGACTTCGTGGCGCGATGACAGCGCTCGGAGTTGGTGAAACGCGCGAATCTTGTCGCCCTTGTCGGGAGGAAATGGAATGCGGTGACAAAGGTATAGGATTCTCACGCTATTTGAGGAATGGTAGGCGCAGCAGGATTTGAACCTACGACCTCCCTGAAGTTTAAGCAGGGCGCTCTGACCGCTGAGCTACACGCCTATGATCATCACCACATCAAATCGACGGGATTCGCCGGACCAACGATGGCCCGAGAATCTTCGTCCAACTAAACGGCAGCCGCTTCCACATCTCCACCGGCAACTGAAACTTCTTGTCCACCGGGCTCAACTGGGGAATTGCTTTGCCCCGGATGAGTTGATATCGATACGGCAGTTCCGTTACTTGCATGTTCCATGCCGATTTGAACTGAAACGAACCCGTCCCCTTCTTGCTGCGCCCGAAATCGAAAGTGCGAAGCCCTTCCTTCGAGCTCTCCTCCATGAGACTCCAGTACATGAAGTTGTTGGGAGAGTCTTTGTAGAATTCCGCCAGCGCGCCTCCGTAATACGGCAGCACCTGGTCCTTGAAATACAGGCAGAAAACGCCCGCGATCGCTTGCTTTTCCTTGCGAACACCGAAGAGCCGCACGCTGCCTGGGAATTCGGCCCGGATGCACTCGAAGAGCCCGCGCGAAAACACCGGCGTCCCCAGACGATGCACGCTTTGGGCGTAAATTTCGTAAAACTCGCCCAAACTGAGGTCTTCGGTCCATTCGAGCCCGGCCTTTATCGACTTCCGCACGGCATAGCGTGTATCCCGCGGCAGCCCTCGCAGAAGTTTCTCCGGGCCGATCGTCAGATCCTGCGTGAAGGTCACGTAGAGGTCGCGTCCGGGCAATTCGGTCGGGAACTCTTCCGCCCGATTTCGCATCTCCAGGTACTGCACCCCGAGATCGCGCCCAAGATCGCCACCTGCTTGCAGCAGCGCAAAATAGGAATCCCGGTCCTCCGCGCAAATTCCGCCGTAAACGGCCAGCGGCAATGAAACCAGCGAGTTTCCGAAGATCCTGCTTCGAATCAAGCTTACCGGGAAAACTCCGGTGATCCTGCGATCGCGGCGGGCCACCAAAGAGAAACAGCGGCGCCCCAGCGCCTTCTCGACGACCGCTCTCCAACTCGAAAGATGAAACGGCGTTCCCGACGGCGACGCCTTGACGAATTCGTCCCAGCCGCTCTCTTCGCCGGGTTGTAACTGGCTGACTTTTACGTCAGGAACGGAGGGCGGAATTTCGCGCGCGGTCGTTTCCTGTGGGTGTGATATAGATGTCCTGACCATCGGGGCCTAGTATTTATACTTCTGGTAGCGTTCCCCGCGCATCCCGCCGTTCAATATCGTTCCGATGATGCGAAATGGAAGCAGGTCGTGCATGGCTTTCTCGAACGCCTTATTCGTCGTAGTGAAGGCTCGGGCCACCAGCAGAACGCCATCGCAGCTGCCCGCCAGCATTTGCGCGTCTGCGATGAGGTTTACAGGAGGCGAATCCACCAGAACGAGATCGAAGTGCTGACTCATTTGCCGGATGCATTTCTGCAAAGCCGGCGACGTCAGAAGCTCCGTTGCCGGGCGTTCGGAATTGCCATGCAGCATAAAGTGAAATGGCAATTCGTCCGACTTGAGGACTACATCGCTCAACGTCGCGGATCCGTCAATCAGATTACTCAGCCCCTGCATGTTGCTGAGACCAAACCATTTCGCAATACTCCCTTTTCGAAGATCGCCGTCGACGATGAGGACCTTATAGGCCGGAAGCATGGCGAAACTCAACGCCAGATTGACTGCCGTTACGGTCTTGCCCTCTCCGGGGCCCGGACTCGCCACCAGGAGGCTATTGATCGGCGTAGTCGCGTGCTGTTGCTGAATCTTGGTCCGGAGTCTTCGATACCGCTCGACGATAACGGCGTCACCCGTATGCGGAATGAGCGGCTGGTTCTTGTCCAGATTCACCCGCACCGTCTTCACGGTGAAGCCCGAACGCCGCGGGGCGTAGGTTTCCAACAACTCTTCCGGGGAGATACTCATCCGCGGCAATTCGCAGTTCGGCATCTCCGGTTCGGGCGGCTCAACCACCGGTAACGGGATTGCCTCAGCCGTTTCGAATTGCGGAAAGCTATCTAAGCCACTGGTTTCAGCCGTGTTGGGGTTTCCATTGGAGGGGGCTTCGTTCGGAACCAGTTGCGAACGGCCCGCCTCCTTCAGAGTCTCGAAGAAACGGCTCATAGATCAGTTTTGCGATGAATGCATGTAGATGGCCACGTCTGGACAATCCGCTAAACTATTAATTCCAAAATAGGTTCCGCGTATGAATTCCCAAACGCCCCACCAAAATCCCACAATTTGGACGAGAGGCCTAGCCAGGCTAAGACCCGCTGGGCCGCTTGTCAATCGCGGCTTCGGAGTTGCGGCTGCCACCTGCCGGTGTAGCCCTATTAGTTGGTGAGAATTCCTGTATTTTCGACTCGCCGCCCGCGTCGCATTCCGGCTACGCACAATTACCGCGGCTCCAGGATCGTAATCTCGCCGAAGTAATACGGATCCTGCGCCCAGTTCTTCACATACGGGTTTCCTTCCACCGCCCGAATGGTTCCCACTTCGCGATAGTTCTCCTGCATCGCCTTGCGAATGCCTGTCGATTTGGGGAACAGGAAGTAATCGTAGACGAAATCGAAGTTATGGTAGCCGCGCACCAGGATCCGGGCGTAGTGTTTATTCGCGATGCGTGCCAGGATGCCGGAGAAATCTCCGGCGAGCGTGTATCCCCGGTCGCCGATGCTGGTCGTCCGGTCCCCCACGACGGCCCGTTCTTTCCAGTAAACCCAGTCGCCCAGATCCAGGAGGACGCGCTTTGCCGGCAGCCCTTCGAACTGATGCTCGATATCGTGTACGTAGCGGTAGGCGTCCGGCGGAATCGGCTTCAGCGGGATGCGTACCACTCCCAAGCCGCTGAACATGAGCGCTACCGTCGCGGTGAGCACCCCCGCGCGGATCCAGTTCAACCCTGTGGGCGACGCGGGTGATTCTGTGGCATCGCTCCAAACGGAAGCCAGTCCAGCCATGAACCAAACCCCAGCCAGCAGCGTTCCCGGACCCATGTGGTTCAACATCCAATCGATACCGCTGGTATACGTTTGCGATACGAGCACCAGCGCGCAGGCCAGCCACGCGCCTGACAGAACACTCCAGTTGCGACCGCGCAGGAGAGCTGCCGACCCCAGCAATAGAGCCGCGAAATAGGTCCACGCATCCAGCAGATGCTGAAAACTCCGCAGGGGGTCCGGATGGTGCTTGCTGAGCATATAAAAAACCCAGTAATAAAACGGCTCGCCCCAGAGCGCGAAACACGCGGCGATCGCGGCGCCGTAGATCGCCAGGGCTGACGCCGTAAACAGGCCGAAGCGCTTCCACGATTTGCCCCAGAACAACAGAAAACCGGCATAGCAGATCAGCCAGATCAGCGCGTTCTGCCGGATGAAAAAGCCGACGGTGCACATCGCCGCCATAGCAGCCAGCACGCGCGGGGAACGCGTCTCAATGTACCTGAGAAGAAGGTAGAACGCCCCGAGATTTGCGACTTCGGTCAGCGCATCGGCATGCAGGTTATGCGCGAACGGATTGGTGATGGAATTCGTTGCCATCAGCAACAGAGCGGCGTACCAGAAAATATTCCAAAGCCAGCTCTGCGCGGCGCGGCATGCGGGCGCCGCGAGCCGCACGAGCCGGTGGCAGCACAGAGTCGCGAGCAAGGCGGCGACGGCCGCGTAAGCCAACTGGACTCCTCTGTAAAACGGAATCGACCCGGTTTTGCCGCCGATCCAGGCTATGAAATACGTGAGCAGCTGCGCGCCCGGGACGTAATTGATCGAATCATTGTTCGCCTGCGGGCTGTACATCGGATAGCCTACGGTGAATTTGATGATGTCGTTAATGAAATCGCCTTCCGACCAGATCAGAATATCGGCGGGGAAGAAAACGTAGGAGCTCACCCAGAAAAAGTAAAACGCGAGCAGCGAGATCGCTGAGGCGCAGAGGAATGCCAAGCCGGTGGTCGACGGCTGCGCATGCTGACGAAACCGCAGCAGATATGCCACCGCCGCGAGCCCCATCACACCCGCCATTAGAACGGCGGTCATCATCACCGCTCGTGGCGCAGGCTGGCCTTTCTGGATCGCGCCGATGGCGCCCGCCAAAGCCAGTGCGACCGTTAAAACGCCGGCGGCGCAGAAAGGCGCGATGAACTTCCGGCCGGAGGTGGAAGACGGCGCGGACGGGACGAGTACCGGGCTGGCAACGCTCATGGGTGACGGGCGTTCGGGGCTGCACGAGGCGTGCCATTCGACTCCCCGTTTGGGGGGCGAGGCGCCGGCGTCGCGAAGAAATTCCGAAAGCCGATTCCTAACTATTTGGAATACTGGTGGCCGGTTTGCACTCAGATCTCTTAAGAGATCAAATTTGTCAACATATATGGCAATGTAGCCGTTGGCCGCGGACGTGCTTAATGACCGATTCACATGACCGCCCGTCCCGTATCACCGGAAACGCCGCCGGTATTCGATTTACGCTCGCTCCGCGGGTCCGCGCTCGATGAATTTGGCCGGCATTTCGAATCCGAGGGGTATTGTCTTCTGAGCGGCCTGCAGGATGCGGTCACCGATCTCTATCGCCCCGTTCTAATGCGCAATACCGGGCTGAGCCGGGCCGAGCTCGAGACGCTGCTCGAGCCCGACGCGAAGGACCTCGTCCTCCCCGTGGAATTGCGCCAAAAACTATCGCGGGTTGTGACGCCGGACGATCTGGCGGATAGCCTCGTAGCGAATCTCCGCCCCATGCTGGCGCGCCTTCTAGGCCCCATGGTTCACCTCAGCCGCGACTTCCACACGCAGTTCAAGTGCGGCGCCACCGGCCGGGTGGGCTATGGCGGATACGATTCGAAACAGGGCTTTATGGAGGTCCACGGGGCCTATCAACTCCACCAGGATTTTACCGGGGCGAGTATTCCTACCAGCCCGGCGGCAGTGATTCTGTGGACAGGTCTGAACGAGTGCCCCGATTGGCCGGTCCGCATCTATCCCCGTAGCCATCGCTTGGGGTTATTGTGCCGGAAGTTCGTCTCCGTCGATCACGCCGGTCTGTCACAGTTCGGCGAGCCCATGGAAATTCAGGCGCGCCCCGGAACCGGCGTCATCTTCAATTCGCTTTTGCTGCACGGCACAGGAACGGCCGGCCCCGGCCGCCGTGTGAGTTGCGATATCCGCTTCTTTCCGTCCTGCCCGTACCTGCAATCTCCGATCCGCAGCCTGGTTGAGTCGCCGGGCGCCTTCATCGAGGAACGGATGGCTTCGGAGACGGGCGAAACCCTGCGCGCTCCGCTGCTCGAAAACCTGGCGGTCGCCGGGCAACTGGGCGATAACGTCGCAGCCGCGCCTTATTCCATTCTGAACTGGGCGAATTACTTAAACGACGTCTGCAATGGCGATCCGGACCGCGCCTCTCTCCATATATCCCGTTTCACCAATTCGGAAGCAGGCCTGGATTCGGCCGAGACTTACATCGAACAATTCCACGGACGCCCGATGCAGCCGGCCACGGTTGCGCGCATCCGTAACTTGATCGGCTCCCCCAAGGCCGTAGCTGTAGGAACAACCTGATGGCCGCAAAAAGATCGGATTTCGTGCGTAAGAACATTCCGGACCTCTCGCTCGCGATGCCCTGCTACAACGAGGCGGATTGCCTCGGCCAGACGGTTCCTCCGCTGGTGGAGACTTTCCAAAAGGCAGGAATCGATCTGGAAGTGGTCCTGGTCGATAACGGATCGACAGACACGACGTCGGCCGTTATTGACGGTCTGATCGCCCGCGGATTACCCATCAAGAAAGTTACTGTGCCGGTGAATAAAGGCCAGGGGCTCGGCGTTCGTACCGGTCTGGCCGCGTGCCGCGGCCGCCATGTCGGCTACCTTGCCGCCGACGGACAAGTTGCTCCTGAGAGCGTCCTGCTGATCTACCGTGCCGTCGCGACGGCCGGCGACAGGACGATCGCCAAGGTGAGGCGCCGCTTCCGCCCTGACAGCGTTACCCGCAAGCTCATTTCGACCTTCTACAACATCGGCATGTTGGTCATCTTCCCCGGCATGCCGTCGATGGACGTCAACGGCAGCCCCAGAATTATGCCGCGTGAAATCCTGTCGATGATGGATCTGACTTCATCGGACTGGTTTCTCGAAGCCGAAATCATGCTCAAGGTGCAATACCTTCGGCTGATGGTGATCGAGATTGATGTCCCCGGCTTTCTGCGGAAAGGCGGGAATTCACATGTCGGGATGCGGACAGTCTTCGAATTTATGCGCAACATCGTGAGCTACCGCATGGGCGGGCCCTGGCGCGAGTGGCGCCGGGAAGTATCCGGCAGCGCCGCTCGCGAGATTCACGTCCAGGGATAGCGGCAATCTCTCGAATACCGCCGTCAGCTCCACTGCTAGAACAGCGTGTAAATCAGCGGCGCCGCGCCTGTCGCCGCCAAGAAAATCAGCAAGCTCAGAACCACCATCACCAGCACGATCGGGGTGAGCCACCACTTCTTGTTGTGCCGCAGGAAATACCAAAACTCGGCTACGGCCCCGCTGGAGCCCTGCTTAGCCAGATCTGCGAAATCTTTGTCGTTTGTCATAGGAAATCTAGAATTGCCGGAAGTAACGTTCCCTCGGATCGGGTTGATAACCGCTCCAATAGCTAGCAGCAGCCCGATCGAGTTTTCTCGTCATTGGATCGTGAAAGCAGCGCACCAGTGCTCCGATCGGCGTAAAGATAAAGAAGTACACCACGAAAAGCAGCACGTACGAAAGGGCGAATCCGATTGGGTACGTCAGGCGGAGGAGTGCACCGTAAACCGGCCGGATAATCGGTGGCGCGATCAAACCGGCTACTGCGAGAATGCCGGCGACCACCCACAGTCCCAAAGCGGCTTGGGGCAAGTGCAGTTTTCTGATGAGGCTCAGCCCGGCGAGGGCGCACATGAGCGGCCACCAAAGGCCCGCAAACCAACGAAGCTCTTTGCTGGAAGGCGCAGCGTTCAACTCGAGTAACGGCATGCAGTTATTCCTCAGGACGGCGGGCGATCATCACAGAGTCCCCCGTCCGGTTCTGTCCCACGATGTGCTGCGCCTGGACGGCGAAGCGATCCCAAGCCGATGCAGAGCGCGGCTTCCCGAATGATCCGGAGCCGTTCTGGTCCGCCGTGCCGTCAGCCGAACGAACCCCGCGTACGGGGTCCAAGCCGGCTTCGCGAAACCAGTCGAGCACTTCACCGCTCGTCTTTTTGCTGCGGAGATCGGCGCCCAGAGACCCGCGGATGACAATGTGCCCGCCGGGCCGGACAAGGGAAAGCAGCTTCATAACCGCGTCCCGCGCCGCGCCCGCATCCTGCAGCGCACAATCCCACAGGATTACATCGAACTCGCCGCTTTCGAAAGGCGGCTGCGAAAGATCCATCTGAACGAAACGGACGCGATTGAGTTGGTGCTTGTGGCGAAAGCTTTCCCCCAGACGGAGTGAATTGAGGCAGAGATCGGCTCCGGTAACACGGCGGCATGAGATCCCCAGAAAATTGCTCAACTGACCGGCGCCGCAACCGACTTCCAGCACGGAGCTGTTATAAGGGATTGCTTCGTCCAGCTTCCGGGCATATTCGTCATGACGTTGTTTTTCAATCAGCGAGCGGATGGATTCATCCTCGGCATATCCTGGAACGTCTTCCGCGGCGCGAACAGCATCGTGGGCCAACAACAACTGGGGAATATTGTCCGTAAGCGGGAAGCGGTGGCCGCAGCCGCTGGCGATGAACTCCGTTCTATTGCCGTTCGGCCGCAATTTCGAACCGCATCCGCACGGGCAGGTCAGACCTTCCGTGACAAAGCTTGACTGGTCTTCCAGCCAGGCTTTTTGCGCGCGCTTTTGAATGAGAAAAGGCCCCATGCAAAGCACGTCCATGTCGGATGCCATGAACGTGGAATATGCTTCTGCCGGAGTGCACACGATGGGATCCCAGCCAAGATTGAAACTGGTGTTCACGATGACGGGGCATCCGGTCATGCGGTAAAACGATTCGATGACCTTGTGGTACATGCCGTGGCGCTCTGCGTCGACTGTTTGCACTCTTGCGGAGTAGTCCACGTGCGTAACGGCGGGGATCTCGGAGCGAATTGTTTTCAGCTTGGCAATCCCCGACCGGCGCTGCTGTTCTGCCGTCAGCGGCTTTCGCTTTTCGTCCCGGACCGGGGCCACCACCAGCATGTACGGCGAGTCGATTTGATCCGGAAGAGTGAAGTACTTGGGGGCTTCTTCGCGGAGCACGGCAGGCGCGAAGGGCCGGAATCCCTCGCGAAACTTCACCTTCACGTTCATCACCGTCTGCATGTCGGGGTTGCGAGGATCGCCGATGATGCTGCGGCTGCCCAAAGCACGCGGCCCATACTCCATGCGTCCTTGAAACCAGCCGATCACGCGGCCCTGGCTGATTTCGCATGCAACGCGGTCGGCGAGCTCCTGCTGATTCCCGATCTCCTGGTACGTGGCGTCGACGGTATCGAGGAAACGTTGAATTTCGGCGGGGGAAAACTCCGGCCCCAGTAGGGAGCCCGATTGAGAGTCTGCGGCTTGCACTGTGCGCGGCTTCCCGAGCAGTTGGTGCCAAAGGAACATCGCCGCACCCAACGCTCCGCCGGCATCGCCTGCTGCCGGCTGCACCCAAACGTTTTCAAACGGCCCTTCGCGCAGCAATCGTCCATTTGCCACGCAGTTGAGCGCAACGCCTCCGGCCATACAGAGATTTTTCATGCCGGTTAACTGATGGGCGTGCCGCGCGCTGCGCAGCATGACCTCCTCAGTCACCTTCTGAATCGAAGCGGCAATATCCATATCCCGCTCGGTAAGCAGAGTGTCCGGTTTCCGCGGCGGGCCGCCAAAGAGACCATGGAACTTCTCCGAGGTCATCGTCAGTCCCTGGCAGTAATTGAAGTAGGACATGTCCAGCCGGAAGGAGCCGTCCTCCTTCAGGTCGAGCATGTTATCGAGAATGAGCTGAGTGTAGCGCGGCGTGCCGTAGGGCGCCAGGCCCATCAGCTTGTACTCGCCGCTGTTCACGCTAAAGCCGCAGTAGTATGTGAACGCCGAATACAGCAGCCCGACAGAATGCGGAAAATGCTGCTCCTCCAGCATCGTAAGCCGGTTCCCTTGACCGCTGGCGATACTGGCGGTTGCCCACTCGCCGACGCCGTCCAGGGTCAGAACTGCCGCTTCCTCGAAGGGCGACGGGAAAAATGCGCTGGCGGCGTGCGACTCATGATGCTGTGTGAAGATGTACCGTTTCTTATACGCGTGGTTGAGGCCCCGGTTCATCTCGCGAGTCAGATTTAATTTCTGGTTGACCCACACCGGGATGGCCTTGCAAAACGAAGCGAAGCCGGACGGCGCATAGGCCAGATACGTTTCCAGAAGGCGCTGAAATTTCAGGAAAGGTTTGTCATAGAACGCTACATAGTCGAGCTGCGAAGCATCGATGCCCGCTTCCTTGAGGCAGTATTCGATCGCCTTTACAGGGAAGCGCTCATCGTACTTCTTGCGGGTAAATCGCTCCTCTTGTGCGGCTGCTACAATTTTGCCGTCTACGAGCAGCGCGGCAGCGGAATCGTGATAGAAGGCTGAAACCCCAAGGATGGAAACCATGCGCTATTTTCCAATCGGATTATTCTGCGCGCGCATTTGGGGCACGTTTTTGCCTAATCCGTTCTTCTCGATGTACTCCATCAGCAGATCCGCCGCCACGCGATGTCCCGCCTTGGTCCAATGCACGTCGTGTGCATAAGACAGCGGACCGTTCTTGCGAGCTTCCCGGAAACGTTCAGTCGGATCGAGGAGCGGGATCCCTTCGGCGTTACAGATCTCCGTCAGGTGTCGCAGGACGACGTCGGCTGCGTAGGTGTCCGGAATGTTGGACTGGCTCCATTCCTCCGGCGACAATTCGACCCGCGACGGAGCATAGAACACAAGGAAGTGACCGCCGTGCTCCTGGGTTTCCGTATTCATCCTTTTCAGCAACGCACGCGTGATTGCCCAGACTCTGCGTAACTCGGGCTTATCTTCCTTTTGGTACACGCGAAATTGATCTGCTGTTCCGCCGGCGCCACCCGGCATCGGCAGCGAGGCCGAGGCCCAGCCGTGCCCCAGGGTCGCCATCTTATATAGCGAGGCGCGTCTCTTGATGTTGTCGCGAATCAATGCATAGAACTTAAAACGGTCCTCGAGCGCCGGCGATGGACGGGGTACAGGAACTCCCATCAAGGTCAGATTGCCGGACGCCTCGAGCTTGAAGAACGGTTTATACGTGGCCCGGGCGAGCAGGCGCTCGCCGTTCATCCAGATGTCGTTGTAGTAGAGGAAGAGGACCACCAGGTCGGGTTGGTACTTCAAACCCTGGGATTCGAGCATCAGCAGCTCCTGATCGGTGCTGTAGCCCGATACGCCGAGATTCACTACTTGCGCCCCAGATCCAAGGCGGGTTGCCAGGACCTCCGAAACGCGGTCCTCAAGCGGGACGCTGTAGCCATCCACCATCGAGTCTCCGAGAATTACGGCGCGGGAAACGCCGACCGGCTTGATATACGGAATGTCCTTGCCCCGCAACCCCTTCGGCCCGTAATCCAGAACGGTGGAATAATCCGGCTCCCTTATCGTCGTATGAGTATTCGGCTTGATGCGCCATCCCAGTAGGGGATCGTATTGGGCAAAGGCGTTGAGGTTGGCGCGGCCGTCTCTATAGCCGAAGGTCCGCAGAACGATTTCTCCCAGAACTGTGGCCACTATCAGCGAAAACAGAAGTAACAGCGCGCGGCGGAAAAACACTCGTCGGCCTTGAATAAGCAGCCCCTCCTTTTATGTGGCCGTCCTGCCAATGCAATGGGGATGCCAGTATTGGGGCGGGACGGGTCGGTTTATCGAACCGGCTCGCCGCCGCCGCCGCGAATACGGGCGAATACCGCTTCACTTTCTAGAACCACGCCTGCAAGTAGTTGATTTGAGAGCGAGTCAAGCCACACGGCGAATTCCCTCACGCCCGCAGCTTCCATCGGTCCGAAAAGCTTGGCGCCGCAATCCTTCGTTTCGGAATAGTTGTTTCGGTGGCCGCCGCCGGCACTCACACCGTAGTCCCAATGATTGGGATATCGCACGTCTTTTTCTGGATTCCCAATTTATCCCGGGAAAGTCCGGGTGCCCGATTGGCGCATCAGGCTTAGGAGTACGGCTCGCGTATTTTCAGCAGCTTGCGCGTTGTAATGGGGCGGCCGCTTTCGATATTGACCGGTAGCGGCGTTTCGTTGCAAATCGGTGACCTTCTACTTTGATTGGTCCTTTACCTGCCGACGCAATGTCTTATCAATCGCGGTTCGCAATTCAGTGGCGGCTCGGAGTGTACAACATGTCGACCGATTCCAAAGACCTGATCCAGTTAGGCGTCCAACCGAATGTAGGGGAAGCGCAGCCCGATAGATCTGCGGTCAAGGTAGTGCTTGTCCGTGGTCCGGTCGTGATTTCAAAATCCGGCCTCTCGGCCGGAATTCTGGTGCCGCCCCTCGCCCATGCATACCTCGCTGCTACTGTTCGACAACGCGGCTACGCCGTGGGCATCGTGGACTCGCTCGGGGAGGCGCCCGACGAGGTTCACCCGATCGCCGGCCGCGATGCCGTATCTTACGGTTGGACTCCGGAGAGGATCGTCAAAGAGATCACGGCGGACGTCAAGTACCTCGGCATTTCCTGCACCTTCTCGCATGAATGGCCCATCTTGAAGCATTTGATCACCGCCATTCGCGATCGGTTCCCGACCGTAACCATCATTGTCGGCGGTGAGCACGTCACTGCAACCGCGGAGCATGTTCTGCGCGACTGCACGGCGATCGATTATGCGGTGCTCGGTGAAGGAGAGGAAACTCTGGTCGACCTGCTCGATACGCTGGAGCGGGGTGGAGACGCGGCAACTGTCGCCGGTATTTTCTTTTTGCGGAATAGCGAGGCAATCCGCACGTCGCATCGGGAACGGGTCCGAAATGTCGACGCGATTCCCCGCCCCGCATGGGACCTTGTTCCCATTGAAAATTACCTGGCTGCCGGCCTCAGCTTCGGTGTCGGTACCGGCCGGACGATGCCCGTGCTGGCGACGCGGGGCTGCCCCTACCAATGCACATTCTGTTCGAACCCGACGATGTGGACAACGCGCTGGTATGCCCGCTCGCCGAAGGATGTGGCCGACGAGATCGAATTTTATAAGGCGCATTATAGGGCCGATAATTTCGATTTCTACGATCTGACGGCCATTCTCAAAAAGGATTGGATCAAGCAATTCTGCCAGGAGCTGATCGACAGGAAATTGAACATTACCTGGCAGCTTCCGGCGGGTACCAGATCCGAGGCGATCGACAAGGATGTAGCGCGGCTGCTGGCGCTGTCGGGACACCGCAACCTGGTCTATGCCCCGGAAACCGGCTCCGAAGCCATGCTCAAGAACATCAAGAAAAAGGTCCACCTGGGGCGCATGGCGGAGTCGATGCGGGGGGCCATCGATCAGGGCATTTCGATCAAGCTGAACATGATCTTCGGATTCCCCGACGAGAAGCGGGCGGACATTTTCCGTTCCATGGTCTTCCTCGCCAAAATGGCATGGCTGGGAGTGGATGACGTCACGGTCAGCACGTTCGTGGCGTATCCGGGAAGCGAAATGTTCAGGCAACTGCAGGCAAGCGGCCGGATTCCGCAAGAGAACGATGATTTCTACTATGCGTTGATTGGCTACGGCGATGCGAAGAACCTGACCTCGTTTGCGGAGCACTTGGGCTCGCGGGAACTATTGATTTACCGCCTCGGGGGCATGGCGCTGTTTTACGGATTGAGCTACATCTTCCGGCCAAGCCGCGTTTTCCAGACGCTATGGCACATCTGGCGGCACGATCATCACACGCGAATCGAAAAGGCAGTCGACGAACTCCTCAACCGCCGCAGGAAGGCCGCGGGTTACGCCGGGGCGGATTAGCCGCCCCGGACGCTATGCGGTAGCGGCGATACGTGTATCGTACCCGCGGAGGGATTCGTAGGATTCCGTGTACCAGGCGATCGTTTCGCGAAGGCCCTCTTCCAAGCCGAATTCGGGAGTCCAGTCGAGCAGCTTCTTCGCTTTCGAACAGTCCAGATATTGCCGCGCGATCTCGTTATTCGCCTCGTTGAGAATCACCGGCTGAAGCGAGCTCTGCCCCATCATCCAGAGGATCTGGCGCACCAATTCCAAAACAGATACCGGGGTTTCGTTGCCGAAATTGAAGGCTTCGCCGGCAAAGCCGTCCGTCAGTTTCTCCGCGAGCCGCAGGTAGGCTCCCACTGCGTCGCGCACGTAGAAGTAGTCGCGGATGAACTTGCCGTCGCTGCGAATCACCGGCGCTTCGCCGCGCAGGACGGAGCGAATGGTTCCCGGGATCAGGCGATTGAAGTTCAGATCCCCGCCGCCGAACAGGTTTCCGCAGCGCGTAATCGCCACCGGAAGCCGGTACGTATGGAAATAGGAGAGCGCGATTAAATCGGCGCAGGATTTCGAGGCGTCGTAGGGAAACCGCCCCTGCAGCGGCATGTCTTCGGTGTAAGGCAGATGGTCATGTGCGCCGTACGCCTTGTCGCTGGACGCAATGACGACTCGCTTCAACAGCGGAGAGCAGGTCTTCGCCGCTTCCAGAACGTTCCAGGTGCCGCGAACGTTCGATTCGAAAGTGGATGCAGCAGAGCGCGCTGCCGTCCCGACAATCGTCTGCGCGCCGAGATGAAACACCGTGTCGATTTCGTATTCGTTCAACACCCTGGTCAGAAGGGCGGCATCCTCAAGTTCACCGCGCACTATGTTCATGCGCTCGAACGTGCCTGTCCGGAAAAGCCGGCTTTCCGGGACCCAATCGCGGACCAGACACGTGACCCGCGCGTGACGTGCGGTCAGGGCTTCGGCCAGCCATGACCCGAGCAGGCCGGTGGCTCCTGTAACGAAGACGTTGCGGTCTTTCCAAAAGCCGTTCACGCCCATACCTTCCAAGGAGCTTGGCCGCCTGACCATAACGATTCCAGAAGCATCTTTTCGCGCAAAGTATCCATCGGCTGCCAGAAGCCGGGATGGCGGAATGCCATCAGTTGTCGCTCCTTAGCGAGCCGTTCCAGGGGTTCTTTTTCGAGCACGGTTTCGTCGTTATCCAGGTAGTCGAAGATCTCCGGATTGAAAATGAAAAATCCGCCGTTAATCCAGCCTTCGTCGGTCTGCGGCTTTTCCGCGAATTCGCATACGTAGCCGCCTTGCAGTGTCAGGTTGCCGAAGCGCGCGGGAGGGCGGACAGCGGTGACCGTCGCGATCTTTCCATGCGCTCGGTGGAACTCGGCCAGCGCGCAGACGTTGATGTCTCCCAATCCGTCGCCATAGGTCACCATGAAAGGCTCGTTGCCGATCCAGTTTCGCAGCCGCAGCAAGCGGCCCCCCGTCATGGTTTCGATACCCGTATCGATTAGCCCGACACGCCAATCGATGCCGCAGCCGTTAACCACCGTGCGCTCACCGGTGTGCAGATCGATGAAGTAATCGCTGCTGTGCACGGAGAAGTTATGGAAATACTCTTTGATCCACTCGCCCTTATACCCGCATGCCACCAGAAATTCCGTGAAGCCGCGTGCGGCGTAGATCTTCATGATGTGCCACAGAACCGGCTTGCCGCCGATCTCGATCATCGGTTTGGGGCGTAAGCTGGTCTCTTCGGCCAGCCTCGTCCCTTTACCACCCGCCAGGATGACGACTTTCATATCGACCTACTCACTTCAGTGCAGCACCGGCTCAGGCACGGGCGTAATAAAACGGCCGCCGCGAGCCCGGTACGTTTCCTGCTGACGCATAATCTCGGCTGCGAAGTTCCAGGCCAAAATCAGAACATCGTCAGGCTGCTCTTCCAGCAACGTGGAGACGGGCCGCGTGGGGATGTGCATCCCCGGCGTGTACAGGCCCACCTTGCGCTCATTCTTGTCCACCGTATACGGGAGAAAGCCGGTGTCGATACCGCAATAATTCAGTAGCGTGTTCCCTTTCGCCGGAGCCCCATACCCTGCGAGTGACCTGCGCTGCGAGCGCAGCCGGCACAGCAACTCCCGCAGCATCTCCCGGCTCCTGGCGACTTCCGCGGCAAACCTGCGATAGCGATCTATGGAATCGAGCCCGGCCCGCCGCTCGGCGTCGGCCATGTCCATCCCCGCCGTATGGCCGTTTTGCGCAGCGGCATAAATCCGCAACGAACCACCGTGAACCGGAACGCGATCTACGCGTGCGATCCCCAGGCCGGCACTCTCGCACAGCCGCTGCAATGCCATCACGGAGAAGTAGCAGAGGTGCTCGTGATAGATGGTGTCGTACTCCAGCCTGTCCAGCAGCTCGACCAGGTACGGCACTTCAAAGATCACCATGCCGCCGTCGTCCAGCAAATCGCGAGCGCCGCGCAGAAAATCGATCGTGTCGTCGACATGCGCCAGCACGTTATTCCCAATTACCGCCTTCGCCCGCCCATATGTTTGGCGCAGCCCGCGCGCCGTATCCGAATTGAAGAAACGGGCTTCCGTCGCGACGCCGTTCTGCCGCGCTACTTCCGCCAGATTCGAGGCCGGCTCCACGCCTAGCGTGCGGACGCTGAGGGTCGTGAACTCCTTCAACAGGCTGCCGTCATTGCTGGCGGCTTCCACGACGAGGTCGTGCGGGCCCAATCCCAACAGGCCGGTTACGGTGCGTGCATACGCCACATTGTGCGTCGCAATCGTATCGGATGTGCCGGTGACGTAAATATAATCGCCGAAAAGAACCGCCGGATCGATCACATCCAGCAGTTGCACCAGCGAACAGGACTCACAGAAATAGACGTTCAGCGGATAAGCGGCTTCCGTGGCAAATTCGTCAACCGAAGAAAGGAACGCATTCGCCAGCGGCTGCTCCCCGAGCTCGAGAAAAAGCGTGAGCCGCTCGCTTTCGCACGCCCGGCAGCAGGTCCGCTTGTGATGAACGGCCGCCATTACGATTTGACGCTCACGGGCGCGGATGAGGGCAGCGCGGATCGGTCACGAATTAATTCCCGTTTCCACTTGGTTGTAAAGCGGTACTTGAGAAGGTTTCTGAAGAACTCCCAGCACGTACCTGGTTTGACATGCGATACGCCGGCGCCGCGGAGGCGGGCAAATACGTTAAACTCCAGAACCCGCATTCCCAATGCGTGCGCCTTAATCATAATTTCGGGATCGAGGAACCAGTCTTTGCTCTGCAGCGCCATTGCGGGTAGCGCCTCCCGCGGCATGATCTTAGGCGAACCGTTGACGTCAACCGACGCGATAGTCGGCCACAGGATCCGGAAGGACACGTTGTAAGTGGTAGAGACGATCTTCCGCAGCATCCCGTCCAGCCGGAAACGCCGCCTTACTTTTGCTAGAACCCAGGTATCCGACTGCCGGACAACCTCGTAAAGCCGGACCACATCTTCGGCATCAACCTGCCCGTCGGCGGGAATGCTTCCAACCCACGGTGCCGACGCCTGAGCCAGGCCGGATAGAACCCCATTCCCATAACCTTCATTTCTTTCGACCTTGTGGTGCACCACAGCAGGGTTGCGATCCGCCCAACCGCGAAGAATCTCGCCTGTGCGGTCTGTGGATCCGTTATCTACGAGGATCAATTCTAATCGGTACCCAGCCCTTTGAAAAGCGTCTAAGAGCTTGCCGATTGTATGGCTTACGACGGCCTCCTCGTTGTAACACGGGACCACGAGCGAAAATTCGGGATCGCTGCGGGCATCCGACACCTGGGTGAACATGGTTCCCGTTCCATTAGCAAGCCAGATTCCAAGTTTTTCGCACGCCTTCTGCAATGGTTGTTGGCGGGATCCATCCGGCCGTTTCTCTCAGCCGTTCCAGCGCAATACTGTCGTGCTGGATTTCATGTGCATTCGCCGGGATGACCCCGAATTTCAGGTTTTCCGGCGCAATATCCAAAATCCCGGCCGCGATTTCCACGAAGCTCCGTACCGTCGCCAGCTTCCCGGTCGCGACGTTCACGATTGCGTACGACGGCTGCGACGCCAGTCCCAGCCGTAGAAGGCCTTCGGCTGCGTCCTCCACGTAGGTGAAGTCGCGACGCTGCGTCCCGGAGCTCAAGTCGACGGGACGGCCGGTCCGCTTCGCCTCGAGCAGTGACGGCAGCAGCCGTCCCGCCCGTTCGCCGGGGCCATAGACCGTAAACAGACGGGCGGTTACAGCCCGCAGCCCGAGCGGGCGCGATGCCTCGACTAGGGCCTGCGTCCCACAGTATTTGGATTTGGCGTAGAGCGTCGCCGGTTTGGCCGGGCCGTCTTCGCGCAAATCTCCGTTTGCATCCCCATACTCCGCGCCCGATCCGGCGTGAACGAAATGCTGCCCGGGCCAACCTGGATCTTTCCAGGCGGTCGCGGCCTCGGCGATCATGCGCGGCAGCCGGGCGTTGACGTGGTAAGCCGCGGTCTCGTCGCGTTCCAGAGGATCGATTCCATAGCCCGCGAGGTTGAACGTGATCGACGGCCGGATGCGGCGGTAGATCGCTTCCAGGTTGTCCGTATCCTGGCGGCCGATGCAGCAGACCCGAGCGCCCTCTTCAGACAATTTCCGAGCCACCCACCGGCCGATGAATCCGGAGGCCCCTACAACCGCGGCGGTGGTATCTTCGTACCGGCGCACTACGGCCTCGTACCTGCGTTCAACGGTCCTGCGGCAATCCGGTAACCGGCGTGCGTGATGCTGGGTCCCTCCAGAATCCAAACCGGTCGGTCGGCATATACGCGCAGCACTTCGTCGCGAACGGAGGGATCGCGCTCCCAGGCATACACCGGCGCATCGGCTTTCAGGTCGATTGGGTTGTATACGGCTGCGGATGCATAGTCGGGAAAATCTTCGCCGCGAATCAGGACCAGGCTTCGTCCGAATCCATGAGCGCGCGCCAGATCGCGCACGCCCGGACTCATCCGCAGGTAATGATGATACTTGTCGAACGACCGCCAGGGGACGTAATTGACTAATGCCAGCGCGCAAAGAGCGGCCACCGCGGCCGTCGCACGCGCGTCGTTGCGGCCGCTGGACCCAAGGAAGTTTTCCAACCGTTCCAATCCGCGCGCGGTCAGTACCACACAGGGAACGAGCGCCAGATACCAATATCGCGGGCCGAAATCGCCGCCGCCATTTCCCCAGTAGGGTACGTATGCCAGAACGACCGCCGCGATTGCCGCCACCATCAGGTAGTCCCTACGGCGTAGCCCTCCCGAGAAGATAAGCAGCGCCATGAGGGCGAGCGAGCCGGTGCCCCATCCGAAAAGGTCGGCGTTCAGCGAAGACCCATTCAACTCGGCGTTGATCAACGACTCAAACGGAGTGTGCCCGGGGTAAGCGTCTGTCGGCCAGCCCATACCACGGTTTGAGCCGAAGCCATAAGCGGCGCTGCCGTGGCCGTACCGCTCGTCCGCATACTGCATCAGCGGGGACGCCAGCGGATTCCCAACCAGCATCCGGTTGTAGGGTAGCGACACGGCGGCAGTCAGGACCGTTACCACGCCCAGAGCCGCCAGCGCCGGGAATTTCAGCCGCTTGCCTCCAGTGCCGATTGCCCATGCGGCGGTAAGGGCGCCTGCAATGAGACCGTCCAGCGGCCGGATCAAAGTGCCGGCCCCGGCGCCAAAACCCGCAATGCAGGCCCAGCCAATCGATCCCGCGCGGCGCGCCCGGGCTACGCCGAGAAATGCCAACAGTGCGCACGTCATGCTGGCTGTATGGGTCATGTAGCTCATGGCCAGAAACATTTGCCATGGAGACAAACACAACAGGAGCACGCTAATCCGCACAATCCGCCGTGGATACAACTCGCCGAGCAGCAGATAGCACAACAGGATATTGAAGCCGGCCAGAACCGGATCCACCAGCGACGGCACGCCGACCGCGGCGCCGATCGCTAGAATGGCCGGCCAGCCCATCGGGGGCGCCGCATACCACTTGTCGGGCCGAGCCTCGAAGAAAGCGACTTCAAATGCCGGTGGGACCGGCGGGGGCGTCATCACGAGTTTGCCCGCGCCGAAGTATCTGGCGTGATAGAAATAGGCGACTTCGTCGGCCAGATGAGGATGCTGTTGGTACACCGACCAGGCGAGCAGCGCCGATACGGCGATGACCCACACGGCAGCCGTCCAGGCAAAGCGGTCCAATTTGAGTGGTCCTGGCTCGACTGCGCTACCCAGCAGGACGTCGAATCGTTGCCCTAACCTCTTCAGCGTGCCGTTCGGGAGGCTACTCGCGAACAGCAGGATGTTGCCGGCATTCACCAACTGAATGAAAGCCGCCATCGTCACTTCCGCGACATAGAATCGCGGGTCGCGTGATACCGCGGCCGCGACACATCCACAGGCGGCGAAGCCGATTAGGATCAGGACGGCCTGCCGGCTGCTTGGGTGCCACGCAAAAATCGCTTGGCGGCGCAGAAACAGCCCGAATGCCACCAGCAACGTTTGAAGCGCGATGGACGCGAACATCCAACGCAGCACTGGGTCAGCGGCCGCTTCCGTGGGCAGACGGTAATGCTGGTAATGAATGCGGATCCCCGCATCCATTAGTTGTAAAGCGGCTGCTTGCCCGGCCAGCGCTAGCGCCAACCAGCGGCCCGCTTGTGCCCAGACCGTAAAGGCGGTCCACCCTGCCAGCAGGACGGCGGCGGCGGCCGCCAAGCCGAGAGGGAAGCAACCGTTCAACGCGCCTTCCGGCGTGCGGCAAAACGGAGCCGTCCAGAATGCCGCTACAATCGCGCAGGCTGCCGCCGTGCTGAACAGACGGGTCCCGGTACGCATTGCGCGCTAACTCGCCAGGGAGGCTGCCGCGACGGATATGACGGTTCTACGGAAATCCCTCGCGAACATCGTGCGGGTAAATTTCCCCAATCCGGCGGGGTGTTCTCCGAAGGTGCGAATGCGGTTTTCAATGACGGCTTTCCGTTTCTCATCGAGCACCGTCTGAAATCTTCGCGCCTCGCCCAGGTGGTAAGCCGACAATGGTTTGGAATACTTGTCGTTGCTCCACGCCTCGATATCGTACCTGCTGCTCCACACAGGCGCCGCGGCCAGACTCTTCGCGAAGGGAGCGTAAAGCATTACGCCGCGCAAGTAGGCCATGACGGCTTCTAACTGTTCAGCGCCCGCGGCATCCAACTTCGCCCCTGTCGCGGCCGCCAGTGCATCGCGCAGAAAATCCAAAGCCTCGGCTGCGGCGTAGAAGCGGCCGAGCATCGAATATTTGCTCAACAGGTTGCCGCCGATTTCGCCACTCACCAGCCCTGCAAAATGCTCCCGCGCCCACGCGACGCACTCCTCGCGTGACGGGAATAACTCTTCGCGACTCTCGGCTACGAAATTGTCGATTACCTTGCGAAACGCGGCCGGCGCTGCTTCCAGCATCGACTGCATCTGCGTCACCAGGTCGAACGCCGAAACACCCTGCTGATGGGCGAATTCGAAGGCCTCTTCGAAATTGCCTTCGTAGTAGAAGATCGTCAGCAGGAGATGGAATACCCGTACGTCGAGATAGTCTTCGAAACTGAATGTCGGCGTGCTCGTTACCATCTCTTCGGTTTCGATCACGGGCTCGCCGGTGTAGTCGCCGATATTGCGGGCGACCACCCGCACCATCGTTTTAAGACCGAATTTGGCGCGGCTTTCCTGGGTGCTCAGCGGTGCGCCATGCAGCAGCATGAACTGATGAGCCGAGATCCGCTTCACGCCGGCATCCATCAAATCGCGAATCCCCTTCAGGAAAGATTGCTTGCTCTCTCCCGGCAGACAAAGAATCATCTCGCCGTACGACTGCATGCCCTGTGCGCGGACTTCCGTCTGGATCTGCGTGTAGGTTTCAAGCTTGATATTCGACCGTTCAATATTTTTGAGAACCACCGGGTTCATGGATTGCACCGCGGCCGTCATCGGAAGGGCAGCGCGGATTTTGCGCATGATGCCGATAATGCGTTCGCCGCGGTTCTTCCCCGTGGTCGTACGAATATACCGGGGCCAGCCATAGCGATCCTGCAGGTGAGCGATGAAATCGGCGACTTCTTCGTCGAAGTCGTACATCCCGAAGTTGTCGTCCGCGAACGTCAAGGCCACTTCCGGCCGTATCCGCTCGGCGGTATAGATCAGGTCGGCTTTCAGGTTTTCCAAAGAATGGCGATAGATCTTGCTATTCGATTGCACCGACGAGTTGCAGAAGCTGCAGCTAAACGGACACCCGCGGGCAATCGCCATCATGGGCAAGTAGCCGGTTGCGAAATACGGATCCATCAAACCGGCCAGATAGGGCGACGGGATTTCATCGAGGTCGGTGATCCGCTCGACCGGGGCGCCGACTACAAATTCGCTCGTACGACGATCGATCCACAGGTTGCCCGGAACCGCCTCCTCCTGGATCCCCTCGAGACTTCCTCCGGTATCGACGTATCGCTGCACAATGTTGCGGAACGCGCGCTCGCCTTCGTAGGTGGGTCCTCGAACACCGATATCGATTTCCGGCATCCCGCGCATCCAGGATTCCTGTTCGGGGAGCGCCAGCGGGAAGTTCGGTCCGCCCATCATCGTTATCGTCGCGGGCGTCTTCGCTTTGGCGTA
The DNA here is from genome assembly GCA_025928545.1 of Bryobacteraceae bacterium. Lineage (GTDB taxonomy): Bacteria > Acidobacteriota > Terriglobia > Bryobacterales > Bryobacteraceae > BOG-234. The sequence continues at coordinate 21,893 of JAICJH010000036.1, forward strand.
ACGCGCGAATTCCAGGGACAGATAGTGATTCCAGGAATAACTGCTCAACCCCAGGATGTCCGGGGCCTCGCCGTCAATGGCTCTCTTTAAATCCTCTGGCTCCTTGAAGATACGGATATCGAGCTGCCCTGGGTGACGCACGTATGCTTGCGCGTAAGTGGCTAGATTGCCGACGCCTAAGGGGTAGACATCAGAGCTGATCGTAAGCTGGTTGTGGCCCAAGTCGCCCAAATAGATGAGGGTTCTCATTTTCGGAGTTCCTGTATAAGCAGGTTCGGGACCAACCTGAGTCTCGCGCCCGTTTACCGCGGTTCTGCTTCGACGCCCGGGACCGAAAACTGTACGGCGCCCGGATTCTGCGCGCGTGCGTTGACGTGATAAACGTCAACCGAGCCCGTCCGCCACCGCATACGGGACGATTCGAGTGGAATCGACCGCTGCAGTGTGGCAACCGGCGGTACCGTGTCCTGGAACTTGGACCACGGGTGAGCCCCCGCGGTATTCTCGATTACCACCCACTCCACGCCGTACCAGTTGGTTACATGCGTCATATCGGCGGATTTCAGCACGCTGACCGGTAGTTTAACGGCCGGGATCACGATGATCTGACGCTTTGGGTCCAGTTCGCGAATCGCAAAGATAAAATTGGCGTCGGCTTCGCCTGCATATAGCACGCGCGTGGGCTTTCCTTGCACGATCACCTGCGCCGCAGCAGCCGGGCCGCGCAGAAAGTCAAATGGAATCGCGAGCCCCGCGACCACAAAACCTGCCGCAAACACGGCGGAAACGATGCCGGCAACGCGTTTTCCCCATAGACGGCGGCACCCGTGAAAGAGCCACGCAAATGACATCGCCATGGTTGCAGGCATGACAAAGAACAGGTAGCGGGGCGCGATCGGCCCAAGATCGATCAGAATCGCCAGAGCCGCCAGAATCCATACGACATACAGTTCCAGTCGCGGCTTCTCCGGATCGCGCCGGCGCAAGCTCCACAGATAAACCGCGATCGCACAACCCGTCAAAACGCCCGGCATGCCCGCCAGATCTGTTCTGATCCAGGCAAAGTAGTGGGGCAAAGTCGAGTTCACAATATAGTAAACGTCGCGGCTCGACGTGCTGATCATGTTGATGCCGGTGCCGTGGAAGAGCCTGGAAAACCAGATAATTGCCAGCACCGCCACTCCATAGATAGCGGAAGAAACCCAAATAGGCCACTCCAGAAAACGGCGCCAGCGCCTCACGAGCGCGGCTTCCAGGAACGGCACGGCGCCTAGAAAGACCGTATGCTGCTTCGTCCATAACGCCGCGGCCGCGAGCAACGCGAACGGCACGGCCCGACGCATCGGGTACGACTCGCGTACGCCCCGCAGGCAATATATGGCCGCCAGCGTAAAGACCAGCGATGGAAATTCCAGCATCACATCGCGCGCCACGAACTTCGTGGTCCAGAGCGAAAACGTGGAAAGGGTGATGCAAGCGGCCAGGATCGGATATCCGAGCGTCGTCAACGCAACGCGATAGAGCAGAAAAGCCGACACCGCAACGCAAATCGCGATCGCCAGACGCGCGGTAAACAGATGCACTCCGAATACGGCGAAGAAGATGGCTTCGATTGCAGGAAACAACGGCGGATGAAATGGAATGGAAAGCGCCGGCATCCGGTTGTAATAGAATTTGCCGTACTCGATTGGATGGAGAAGGTGACCCGTACGAACCAAGTCATAGATAAACGCGCCGTTCATCGCGTGCCGCGCGGCATCGGTGTCGATGACTTCGGTACGGTTGACGCCGTATAGCGCTGAACCGAAAAAATACAACGCCAAAAGAAAGGGAGCAGCTACCTCCAGGCGCTGCATCCAGCGTCGGCGGGGCTCTGGCGTGGCGACTGCAGCCGGTTCGAGCGGCTGCCGGACTTGAGCCGGCATCATTTTGGCGAGTTCATCCCCTTGTAGCCCTATTCAGATCGCGACTTGAATGCATCTGCCGGGCCATTTCCCGCCGCGGTCGCACTATCTTTCGAGGTGCGGCCGTCGAACCGGCCGCCGCCATCGCCGGTACTCATTTTTCGGTGGAAATCCAGATGTTCGGCAATCGCGTCGGGGCAACCCACTGGTCGTGACCCCAATGGCCTGCGGTTTGCTTACTTTCCCACCCGAACGATGATGTACAAAGACCCCAAGCCCTGGATAGCACCGGCCCGTGGTGTTGCCGTCCGCCTGTTCTTCACCTGCTGGATTATCTACACCGCGCACCTCGCGACCAATACGGTGCGGGAGATCTACCTCGCTCTCGCGATCGGCGACCATGCCTCGTTCCGCGTCGACGAGTACGCCAACATGCACCCGGACTTATTCGAAAAAAAGGGCTTCGGATGGCATATCGGCGCCAATCCAGGCGCTTCGATGCTGGGCGCGATTCCATATGCCGTGAGCCGCCCGGTGGTGGACCGCATCATCGAGAAAGTGAACCGCGCGCGAGCGGCCGGGGGCAATACAGAACCTCCGCAATACAATTCACCCTGGCCCATGGCGCGGCAATTCTACGTCGAAGCATGGCGCCGCGGTTTCGATATTAAATTCGGCCTTGCCGCGATTGTGATGCAGGCGTTTTGCATGGCGCCGATTTCGGCACTGGGTGTCGTCGCGATGTTCTATTTCCTCCGCCGCATTTTCGGAGACGACCGGACGGCGTTCTGGCTCGCGCTGCTGTATGCCTTCGGAACGCCGGTCTTCTTCCGCACCGGGTTCCTGAACCACAACATGATTCTGGGCCACCTTACATTCATCGGCTTCCTGGCGATGTGGAATCCGGGCGGAGATAACCGTTGGGCTCCGCATCTCCGATACTGCCTGGGAGGCCTGCTGGGCGGCATGGCGGTGCTCCTCGACTATTCCGGCATCGTGCCGCTCGGAGTCCTGTTCTGTTACGCCGCCGCGACAGCCGGGTGGAAGCGGATTATATCGACATCATGGTGGTATGGGTTGGGCGCGATCGGCCCCATTCTGCTGCTTTGGTTTTATCAGTGGAAGAGTTTTGGCAATCCGTTCCTGCCGGGGCAGAACTGGATGCCGCCGGTGGAGTGGATCGACATCGGCTATCAAGGGTTCACATTCCCGCAACCCGAGTTGCTGCGGATTCTCCTCATCGATTACCGCTTCGGCCTCTTCACTACTTGTCCCCTGATGCTGCTCGCCGTGATGGCGCTGTGGGGCAAGCGGGGCGCCAGGCGCTTCATTCCCGCCCGCGAGTTAGCCGTGCTGTTGGCCGTGCCCGTTGGCCTCTGGCTATTCTGCGGCGGCATCAGCTATGTCAAGCTGCAATTTAACAACGGGCTGAGGTATCTGGCGCCGCTGCTGCCTTATATGTTCGTACTCGTGGCGACAGCGCTGGTGCGAATCCCGCGCCGTCTCGCATATCTCTTCGCGATTGCCGCCGTTGCACAGGCCTGGTCGATGGCCATGTATCGCGATGTCGAACGCGGCCTGGGCGTGCTCGATCCCGTCGTCCACGTCTTTATCGGAGGCTTCCAACTCCCCGTGCTTTCCGTGCTCTCGCGCATGGGCGGCCAATACGGCGACTACACCGCGCAGGGGGTTTCCCCGCTGCCTATTCTCGGGCTGGTTGCCGTAGTGGTGGCCGCCATCTGGTCCGGTGCGCGGACGCAGCAGCCGAAATCTTTGGAAAAGGAAACGTTTTTTAGGAGTCGAACCGCTTCACCGACTACATTTTAGGATCAGCAATAATTTGGCCCTCCACATGCCTAAAACCGGGGCTTGTGAGCCAGTTACCCGCTAAAGTCGATATCGTGATTCCCGTTCTGAACGAGGCGCACGTCTTGCGAAAGAGCGTCGAAACCGTGTGGCAGTTCCTTCGATCCAGCCGGCTGCCGTACGACTGTGAGATCGTCATTGTCGATAACGGATCGACCGATGGGACGCAAAAGGTCGCCAAAGAGCTGTCGCGCGAACTGAGCCAGGTCAGATTCATTCATCTCGTCCAAAGAGGCCGCGGCCGCGCCTTGCGTAGTGCGTGGCTGCAAAGCAAAGCCGACATCGTCTGCTATATGGACGTGGATCTCTCAACGGGTCTGGACCACCTTTCCGATCTCCTGAATGCCATCGCCGTCGATGGCTACGACATCGCGACCGGCTCCCGCCTGATGCGGGAATCGCGCACCACCCGGTCGGTCAAACGCGAGTTCATTTCGCGTTGCTACAACATTATGGTCAAAGCCGTGCTTCTGACCAGGTTCAGCGATGCGCAATGTGGTTTCAAAGCAGTCAGCCGCAGGGCGGTCGAGGCGATCGTCCCCAAGGTCGAGGATCAATCCTGGTTCTTCGATACGGAATTACTGGTCCTCGCTGAAAAACAGGGGTATCGCATTAAGGATGTTCCGGTGGTCTGGGTGGAAGACGACGACAGCCGCGTCAAAATCGTCAAAACCGGCTGGGAAGATATCAAGGGAATTCTCCGGCTCCGATGGTATTTATGGAGCCAGCGGTTGGATGTCTCGTCCGTCGCCGATGCCGATGCCGACCGACGACGGCTCTAGCCGGATGCCGGCTGGCATGCTGTCCGGCCGCAAACTGCTCTGGCTGATTATTCTCCTGGGCATCGCGGCGCGGCTGTATCGCATCGATGGTCCGTTCCCCGACTGGCACTACTACCGGCAATTCGATACGGCCGCCATCGCCCGCAATTTTTCCGAACACTCCCTCAACATCCTCTACCCCCAGGTCGACTGGCGCGGCAACTCCCGCGGGTATGTCGAGGTCGAATTTCAGGCCTTCACGTTCATGGTCGCCGCGCTCTACCGTGTCTTCGGCGTCCACGAGTCGCTCGGCCGCATTCTGAATCTGTTTTTCTATGCGGGCACGGCGCTTCTCTTGTACCGTCTTGCCCGCGATGTATATGGCCGCCGGACGGCGTTATTCGCCGTAGGATTCTACGCGTTCCTGCCGCTCTCCTACAGCGTGAGCCATAATTTTCAGCCCGACACCTTCATGGTGTTATGCACGCTCGCCGGCATTTATTATTTCTTCCGCTGGACGGAAGACATGCAGTGGAAGTGGCTGGCGATCAGCCTCGCCGGCCTGGCGATCGCGGTCCTGATCAAGCCGTTCTGCCTCTACGCAGGCGTGCCGCTGATTTACCTTTGCCATCGCAAATTCGGCTGGCGCTTTCTCGCGAAGCCGGTGCTCTGGGCCTACGCTTTGCTGATCATCGTTCCAATGGTGGCGTGGTACATCCACGCCTACCATCTCTGGACGATTTACGGAAATACGTTCGGGATTTTCGGCGGACGCGTTCGCGGAGTGTACCTGGGCGGCGACATCCCGACTGTCGGGACTCTACTGCACAACCTCGGGTGGCGCCTGCTTTGGGAAATCGCCACTCCGGTCGGCCTGCTGCTGCTCTTGGCCGGCCTCTTCGTCCGGCCCCCATCTCGAAATTATGTATTCCACTGGTGGGCGTTGGGATTTCTCGCGACCATTCCGGCGGTACCCTCCGGGCACTCCGGGCACAACTACTATCAACTTCCGCTGGTCCTCATCGTAGCTCCCGCCATGGCATACGGGCTGGTGCGGCTGATGGATCGCGGGACGCTTTCGTGGAGAATGGCCGGCGCGGTGTGTGGCCTCTTCTTAGTTTTTTGTGCTTGGGGAATTCGGCCCATGATTGCGTCCAGTGTCGAACTCAAGCAGCGGATTGCGTTTGGACAACGTGTGGCGGCGTTGGTGCCGGAAGATGCTTTGATCGTGTTCAGCTATCCGCTCCCGTATAAGCCATCCTGGTATTCGCATCGCACTCCGGACGGCGACCTGATCGCCGGTGACCCGACCGATTTCTACGACAGCCATCGCAAGGGTTGGAGCCTGTTCGGCTGGCAGACCTCGCCCGAAATGCTTCAGAAGCTCACGAAATATAACGCGCAGTATTTCGCTACCTTCTACCCGAAATATGTGTACGAGCAGAGCCCGCAGCTCAAGACCTTTCTGGAAACCAATGCCATGCCCATCGAAGTGAAGGGGCGGGGGATCATTTACCGCCTGTCGCCGCCGAACGTTTCTTCCGCACTAGTGGAGGGCCATTAAGTTGGCTCGCACAAATGTTGTGTCGCGCGGCGCCATCGAAGGTCTTCTGGCCGGAGTAGCGTACTGGTCGGTCGAGTCCTTCCTCCTTCACGTCCTGCCGTGGCTCACAGAACCGAACGCTCTCTACATGCCGCCCCATGCCGGATTTACGGCTATCCTGCTGCTTATTTATGCGGCGGTCGGGGCGGCGATAGGCGCGGCCTTGGGGTTTGCGTTTCGCATAGTTCTGCCTGGTAGCGCCGCCGATACAGACACAGCCGCTCTTCGCATTCGGGCGGCCGCCGCTCTTGTGTGGAGTGTGCTGGCCATCGGCAGTGCCCTCCCACACCTGCCGCGAGGCTTGCCTGCCTGGTATTTCCTATTGTGTTTTTCGCCCATCGGTTTGATCCTGATTGCCAGTCTATTTTCCAGCGTGTGGGCAAGCCGCGGCCGCCTTTTCGCGAACACGTGGGTGGCAATTACGGTTCTGCTGGCTCTCCTCACCGTCTTCAACCGATCTCATGCGCGCCCGGGTTTGCTGGCCGGAGCGCTCTGGCTGCTCCCGTTTTTGGGGGCTGCTGTAGCCGTTTCCGTGTTGATGAGCCGGCGAAGTCTGCCACGTACCCTCCTCTCCGTTGCCTCGCTCGCGCTGCTGGTTTTGGCTGCGTCTTTCCTGTTGCGCCAGACGGCTCGCGGTGAGACGCAACTCTCCGCCGGCGGATCGCCGGCGAATCAGCCGAACGTCATTCTGATCACACTCGATACAGTGCGGGCCGATCATCTCTCTCTCTACGGCTACGAAAGAGACACCACTCCCAATCTGCGGCGCCTCGCCGCGCAGTCGACTGTATATACCCAAGCAATCTCTGCCGGCGACATGACGTTATCGAGTCATGCCTCCATCTTTACGGGCATGAATCCCAGTTGGCACAAAGCTCACTTCGACCCGGCTTACGAAGGGGGGCGGCCTCTCGACACGAAATATCCAACCATCGCGGAACTCCTCTCGGCCAAGGGCTACGATACCGGGGGCGTCGCCGCGAACTATCTTTATCTGGGTTATGGATTCGGCCTGGACCGCGGGTTCGCCTTCCACGATTCCACGGGACCGAAGGTGTTGCTCGGCCGGACCGAGCCGTTCCTGCTCAGAGACCGCATTCGCAATTCCCTGATCGCTTTTCAGAAGCCCTGGCAATACGATCAGGCGTTTCGCAGAGCTGAAGAAATCAACGACTCTGCGCTGGCATTCTTCGATCGCGAAAAGACGCGAGGACGAAAGTTCTTCGGTTTTCTGAACTACATGGATGCGCACTGGCCTTATCTCCCGCCCGGCCGTTTCGCCGCCATGTTCCCCGGGGCCGACCCTAATCTGCGTACCGGCCACTACGATGCAATGGAACGAGAGATTCTCACGCTCCGGCGGCCCATCTCAGAACGCGAGCGTCGGCATCTCATCTCGCAATACGATGGCGGCATCGCATACATGGATGCGGCGCTAGGCGCCCTGGTGGAGCAACTCAAGCAGCGCGGCATTTTTGAAAACACTCTCTTGATCATCACGTCCGATCACGGCGAGGCTTTTGGGGAGCGGGCGATCATCGGCCATGCCCTCTCCGTCTACCAGGATGAGATCCACGTTCCTCTGCTGATTAAGTATCCCGGCGAGAACGCGCCGGTGCGCAATGACGATGTCGTCAGCCTCACCGATTTGGCGCCTACCATCCTTACTGTCCTGGGTTACGCATCGCCCCATAATATGCAGGGGCGCGATCTGTCGCGGAGTTCTTCCGCCGTCGGGAGCGATGTCGTCAGCGAAACGTTCACGCATCCTCTGATGTCCAAGTGGTCGCCGCGATTCTTGCGCAGTGAACAGGCCGTCTTCGCCGGCCCGCTGAAGTTTATCCGGTCTTCCAACGGCGGCCGCGAGCTTTATGATCTCGCCCGCGATCCCGATGAGCAACATAACCTCTCCGGCAGCCAGCCAACAGACAGTTTCGATTCGAAACTGGTTCAGTATCTGAAAGCCGCGGCTATAGATAATCGCCGGAAAGCGCCCGCGCCTGCGGGAAACGGCAATCTCAAGCAGTTGAAGTCACTCGGCTACATCGAGGGGAAGTAGATGCGCTCCTTCGCCGCCGCGCCGGAAGAAAACGACTCTTTGTAAATTACAGGTTCTTGTGTACGGTGTAATCAAGGCAAGAGAAGAACAGAAGCTCCTGGTCCCTGTTGCAAGCTACGCGTTGTTGGCGTCTGCAGTGGGTGTGTCGATCCTGTGGTGCATCGCCTCATTCTGGTTTCCATTCGGATGGGATCAGGGCATGTTTGCCTCGGTGGGCGATGTCATCGTCCGCGGAGGCATGCCCTACCGCGACGGTTGGGAAACCAGAGGACCGCTTCCGTTTTACCTCTTCGCTGCCGCGCAATCGCTCTTCGGCCGGCATATGTGGAGTATTCGTATTTTCGATATTCCCCTGCTGATTACAGGCATGTTCACTCTCGGCTCACTCGTGGCTCGTCTGACGTCGCATCTCGCCGCATGGTGGACGGCGCTAACGCTGGCGTTTTGGATCGCTTCTCTGACCTGGTTTCACACAGCGGAACCGGATGTTTGGGCGGCCATTCTGGTCATCGTCGGGCTGGTGCCTCTCTTTCACAGAACACAGGTATCGCTCTCGCGACTGCTTGCTGCCGGCCTTCTGGTCGGCGTCGCAGGGCTAGTGAAACCGGTGAACCTCGGGTTCATCGTAATACCGCTCCTGGTTGTTCTACAGCAGGAGCGATCTGCTAAGTCCGGATTGACGCGGGCGGGGACTGTCACCGCAATGATGTTTCTGCCTGTCGCGCTTGCGGTGGCGTGGTTCGGTTATCGTGGAGCACTCGACGCTCTCGTTAACGTCCATATCCTTTACCCCGTGAAAGTCTACTCCGGCATCGCAGCGCCGAGAATCGGCGATCTTGCGCGCAGCGTTCTCCACTTCTTTCTCGATGAGCCCGTCTTATTCGCGCTTCCAGTCGTCATCATCGGCGGATACTCGCTCTGGCGAAAGTCTCGTCATCTTGCCGTTCTTGTCCTCGCCTGGCTTGGGATGGCGCTGTTGGGCATAGTGATGCAGGGAAAGTTTTTCAAATATCACTGGGTTTCCCTGTTCGCTCCCATGATTATCATGGGCGTGTTTGGAGTCCAGTCGTTGCTCATAGAAGCCGCGGCGGAGGCCCGCAATCGCTCGACAGAATCCTTGCGCCTTATCGGGCGGGTGGCCGTCGCGCTTGCAGCCATCGGTGTATTGCAACTGGCTACGGTTTCGATATCCGCCGTCGGTCAATGGCTGAAGCTCGTCACCGGCGGCGTGAACAGCGAACAGTATTATGCCTCGCACCGCGCGACCCCCTTCGTTGCTGGAGACGATATGAAGGCGGCCCGCTACATCCAGGAGAGGACGAAACCGAGCGATGGAGTTGTCGTCTTCGGCAATGATGCCTTGATCTATTTCTTGAGCGGCCGGGCAAATCCCACGCGGTTTCTGACTGCGGGCTCGATGACGTTCGGGCGCTCCGGGTCGATTCGCGATGCGTACCGGCGGGAATACATCAGCGGCATCCAACGAGCTCTGCCGGCATATGTGGTGCTCGGCGTCGCATACAACGGATCAAAAGAGAAAGCGCTCCAGGGGTTTCCGGAACTCGATACTCTCCTGCGCGAGCAATATACGCTGGACACTCACATCGGCTACCTTGATCTTTACCGCTCCAACACCCATTAGGACGCCGGAGCGCCCGCCTGTCAGCGGGGCTGACCGATGGATTGTTGCCGGATCAGCGCATCGTCATGGACAACCGTTGAATCGATGAGATAGTTGGGCCGCCGGCGCGCGTTCTGCAGGCACAACCACACGTACTGTCCGACAATACCCATCCCCAGTGTCATTAGTGAGCCAAAGAAGAGGATCATCAACGCGAGTGCGGTATACCCGGGCACAGGGATCCCATTCGTCAGCCGCGAGAACGAGATGTAGCCGCCGAGCACGACCGCTGTCGTTACCCCCAAGCATCCGATAGCGAGGAGAACACGAAGCGGCAGGTCCGTGAAATTGAAAGTACTGTCCAGGCAATAGCGAAGCTTCAGCGCCAGAGTCCATGCGCTCTGTCCCTCCAGCCGGGGCTGCCGCTCATACGGGATATAGCGGCGCCTGAAGCCAACCCAGAACAGAAGCGCCATCAGGCTCGAGCTGGATTCCGGGAAACCCAAGATGAGATCTCGAACCCGCCGCGTGCAGCCGAACATATCGACTCCGCCCTTGGGGATGTCTTTGACGACGAACCGCCGGTAAATGCCCCAGAAGAGCGTCGCGAAGAGTTCCGTGAGCCAGGGATCGTTACGTTTGCTGCGATATCCGAAGATGATGTCCGCCGTATCGCGGCGGAGTTCGTCGTAGAACTGGACTGCCAGCTCAGGCGGCTCCTGCAAGTCGGCGGCTAATACCGCGAAAAAGTCACCGCGGCCGAGTTCCAGGCCCGCCTTGATGGCGTTGAAAGATCCGAAATTCCGGCTGAGTGCGGCGATCTGCGATTGCCGGAACAGCCCGGGCACGCGTTCCTGCAGTATCCGCAGGCTGTCATCCGGACTGCCGTCCACGACGAAAACCACTTCGAGGTCATTCTCTAGCTGCTCATCCAGCCGGACCAGTTCGCGGAGCAGCCGCTCCAGATTGGCTTCGTTCTTGTAAACAGGAATGATGAGGGACAGCACTTCATTGCCTCAATCGGTGGCAGGCGTCAATCACGAGCGCAGCCCTACTAGCGAGCGAAACTCCGGGTATTCGCGGATATAGTCGGAGGAGTCGTAGAAGTCAGATGCAAAAACCAGCAAAATAGCGTCACCGGAGAACTTATACTGCGTCGCCCAGACCATCGGCGGAATGTGTACCGCCTTGCTCGGCGAGTCCAGAATGAACTCATGCCGCTCGTTTCCATCGTCTGTGACGACGTGACAGCGCCCGGCCACGCAGATCAGGAACTGCTGCAGTTTGCGGTGCGCGTGTTGACCGCGGACCTTCTCGTTGGCAACGTCGAAGACCAAAAAGTAGCGCTTCACTTCAAAAGGGACGTGCCTCTGCATTTCGCCAAATGACAGACTGCCGCGCAGATCGTCGACAACTGGCATATGGTGGACCGACACCTCCCCAAAGCGGGCGGATTCACCGGGGCAAAGGTCCGTCGTGAGCGTCGCGGCCGCGACTTCCGGTTGCGCATCTACATAACCGACAATGCGGGCTGGATTTCCGAGGAGTTTTGCGTGTGGCGGAACGTTATTCGTCACGACGGCGCCGGCGCCGATCATGGCTCGTTCGCCAATCGTGATACCCGGCAGAATCGTCGCGTTTGCGCCGATCGAAGCGCCGCGCTCGATCAACGTCTGGGGATATCTCGCAGGATGCTGCTTGCTTCGGGGGAACGGATCATTCGTAAATGTCGCGTTCGGTCCGATGAAGACGTCATCGTCGACGCGCAGACCATCCCAAAGTTGCACGCCGCACTTGATCGTGACGCGATCGCCGACAGTGACATCGTTTTCGATGAAAGTGTGATCGCAGATATTGCAATCGCGGCCGATCTTTGCCCCCGGTAGGATATGGGCGTACGCCCAAACGCGCGTGCCTCCGCCAACGCACCCCGTTTCTACAATTGCCGTCTCGTGTTTGAAATACGTCATGGCCGGAATTATCGGCTTCAACTTGCGCCTGACCGTCCGATATGGCACGAGCCTTGCCAAAGACGTGCCAGGTAATGACTGAAACCTCGCTGGCACGCAGGTATACCGCCGCTATATTGATTGCACTTAGCCTCATTCTGGGGGCATGGTTGCGGCTTTCCGGCCTGGAGAAAAGAAGCATCACTCACCCGGAAATGTACGTCCCGGGAATTCCGCTGCCCGAGGGCATTTCCGAACCGGCCCCGCGGATGACAATCAGCCGCATTTTAACCGGAACTTTTTCCTCCGACACGCATCCTCCCGGGTATTACCTTTTCATGCTCCCGTGGACCCGGGCCGTAGGGACGAGCCTGCGAGCCATACGGCTGCCGTCCGCTCTCCTTGGCTTGGCGTGCATTCCGCTGCTCTTCTGGGTTGGCTCGCTGGCCGGTTGGCGGTTGGCCGGCGCCGTTGCCGCCGCCCTGCTGGCGCTCAACGGCTATCACATTTTCTGGAGCCAGGTGGCCCGTATGTTCGCGCTGGCCTGTTTTCTGGGGCTCGCTTCCACCGTTACGCTCCTGCTCATTGTGCAGGGTAGCCGCTTCCACCGCCTGCTGACGGTTCTGTATATGGGGTTCATTCTGGCCGGCACTGCCAGCCACGTTTTCTTCTGGACCTTTTTTGCCGTGCACCTGATCTGGACGTTCGGCAATGCGTGGGGGAAAGGCGTTCTGCCGGACTTTTGCAGAGCGCAACTCCTGACCCTGATTCTCGGTTCCCCGCTCATTGCATTCGCCGCATACCAGAGCGGAAATACCGTCGCCGATCTGAGCGCCAACGCCCTGGTTTATCTGTCCGAATTTCTGCCGTTCGCTTTTGCGCTCCCTACCAGGAATTCCGGCTTCTTCACCACCGCCATACCACTGTCGCAAGGCCCTGTTTTCTGGGTGTTGCGGGGCGCTCTCGCCGTATTTGCCGCCGTGCTGCTTGTGGCTGCTGTATCGCAGTTGTGGAAATCCCCCCGCAAGAGCCAGTTTCTACTGAAAACTCAGACCTCCGGCACCCTTTGGAAACTCGCCTGGGCCGGCGCTGCGCTCCTTGCAACAGCCGCTATCGGCGGTTTTGTCTATATGAGCGCGCAACTGCCGGCGGAACAGATCCGGGCGACCATAAAACTGACCAAAGTCCTTTGCATTCTGCCCTTCACGTTGATGCTGCTGGCTTTCCTGCTGGACTCCGCCTGGCTGCGTTTGAGACAGCCGGGGCGATGGTCACAACTGGTCCAAGGGCCGTCGGCTTTGTTAGTCTTGCTGGGATTAGGCCCATTTGCGCTGCTGGCATTACTGGCACAGTTTCGCCCGATTCTGAACCAGCGGGGAATGCTATTTGCCTCTCCGTACCTTCTGCTGCTCCTATCGATTGGGCTTCTCCGGCTCCGCACCGTCTGGGCCTGGGTTCTCGTTCCGGCTCTGGCGGTAATGTGCGTGGCAAGTTGCGTCTCGTATCGCAGCATGACTGTGGATCCTGCGGATTACGGGCACTTTGGAGCCACGTTACAAACTGAAATCCAACCCACTGACTTGGTATTTGTCCGAAAAGCGTGGTACGAGACTCCGATTCTGTATTACTTACAGCCGCAGAAGTACCGGCTGGTAGGCCGGGACTACGCCGGCCTCTGCGCTGCAAACCCCGCGGCGCGGGTATGGGTGGTGCTGCTTTATGACGACGCACCGGCTGGTGATGTCCAGAGCGCCCTCTCAGGTTATCGGCCGGTCAGGACCGTAATGGCCCCCCACGCAAAGGCGATTCTGTATGAGCGAGGCGGGGCGGCGTCTTGAGTTACCCGGATTTTAAGCAAACCGGTTTCAATTGGCAGCCCGCGTGCCAGCCTATAGCCCTATTATCTGAACGAGAATGGTCCGGTGAATCGGTCTGTCACACCATGGCGCCCGAACCATAGAGAACTGAATCGCTTATGAACGTCGTTGAACGCTCCATGCGGCACGCGCGGATTACGTTGCGCAACTATCGCAATTCGCCCAGCCCGCCGTTCCTCATCCTGTTCATCAACTCGATCTGCAACCAGAAGTGCGAGCACTGTTTCTATTGGAAGAACCTGAACCGCCGCGACGACCTGACGACGGAAGAGCTCTTCGCCCTTTCCCGTTCGCTTGGGCGAATCGAAAATCTCAACCTGTCGGGGGGCGAACCCTTCCTGCGGCCCGAATTTGGCGAAATCTGCCGCCAGTTTATCCGCCACAACAAGGTTCGCCAGATTTACGTTCCGACCAACGGCTATTTCACCGATCGGACCGTCAAGCAGATTACCGAAACGCTCAAGGAGAAGAGCCTCGATCTGTTCGTCGCGGAAATCTCGCTGGACGGTCTGGGTGAATTTCACAATAAATTCCGCGGTTCGCCGGGCGCATTCGATAAGGCCATGGAGACGTACGAAGCGCTCGCCAAGCTTCAGGAAAGTGATCAGCGCCTGCGCATTCACTCGATCTCGACCGCTACTGAAGTGAACATGGACGAGATCCGCCGGCTCACCACGTATCTGTTCGATCGCTGTCCCAAGATGGATCATCACAACCTCGCTCTGATCCGCGGCGATCGCAAAAATCCGTCGCTCCACGGGCCCAGTCTGAACGAGTATCAGCGGCTGTATGACTATGTGCGGCGGCTCTGGACGTCGCGTGAAGAAGGGCGCTACGGTTCTGTCGTCGAACCGATGTTGCAGTGGGCCAAGTCGCGGACCGCGGCGACACAGAGCCAGGTGGTTCCATGCCGCGCCGGTCGATTGAATGCGGTGGTGTACTCCAACGGCGACGTGAGCGTTTGCGAGAGTCACGCGCCGCTGGGCAACCTGCGCGAAAAAAGCTTCCCGGAAATCTGGGCATCGCCCGAAGCCGAGACGCTGCGCCGGTCCATTGCAGCCAAGGAATGCTACTGCACGAATGAAGTGTTCCTGTGGCCCAGCATTACGTATCAACCGCCGCAGCTCGTACGCGCCATACTCGGCGCGAAGGTGTGGCAAAAGGCGAAACCTTTAGGCAGCGATGAGAAACCTGCCGTTAGCCTGGATGACAGCGCCGCGGGCTCGATGGATCAAGACCGGCTGATCAGCATTCAGGCATCGGGTGGCGAAAAGTAAATGCAGCCGGCCGTTTCCAGGGCCCCAGCTCCGGACCCGAAGCCTGTCCTTGTGCGGCGTGCGGTCGAACCACACCGCCTGGCAATCAATTTTCTTTTTCTTTCGGGCGGAGAATGCACGGCCAAACTGCTGACGTTCGCCAGCTTCAGCTACCTCGCACGAACTCTTGGACCGTGGCAGTATGGCCTTCTCGAGTTCACGCTCGCCGTGATGGTGTTCTTTACCCTGCCCGTCGATTGGGGTTTGGGAATCTACGGCGCCCGGGAAATTGCCCGCCAGCCGAAAAGCGCCCCACGTTTTTTGCGCGAAATCACCGGACTCCGCCTGCTGCTCTCCCTCTGCTCCATGCTGGCTCTGGGAATTTTCATTCTGGTGATCCACAAGAGCACCGAACTGAAGCTGCTGCTGGCGCTTTACGGCTTAAGCCTGCTGGGCGGGCCGTTTCTGCTGCAGTGGTTCTTTCAGGCGCACGATCAGATGCAATGGGTAGGCCTGGCGTCGGTCATCCGCCAGGCTTCCTTTGCCGGGCTGGTATTCCTGTTCTGCCGGGGCAAAGCTTCCATTGTGACGATCGGGATGATCGAGTGCGGTTCCGTACTCTGTGTCGGCGTGTTCTGCCTGTATGTCGCCCGTTACCGGATGCGGCTCGCGACTTTCTGGCCGGAGCTCCGGATGGGACGACTGTTTCCGCATTTCCGGGAGGCCTTCCCGATCGGATTAACGGAGCTCGCGTGGGCCTTCATGTGGTACTTCTGCACCGTCCTGCTCGGGTTCGTGTTCGCGGATGTATCGCTCGGCTGGTTCGGCGCGTCGCATCGAGCGTTGATGGCGCTGCATACCTTTGTCTGGCTCTATTTCTTTAACCTGCTGCCCTCGATTTCGCGCTGTGTGGAGCGGCCACTCCCGGAACTCCTCCATCTGATGAAGCGCTCCATCCGGTTCGCCGCCTGGACTGGCCTGCTCGCGGTCGGCATGCTTTCGGCGTTTGCTCCGCTGTTACTCACCGTGATCTACGGGCCGGCGTTCCGGGCCGCCACCAGCTCATTCACCGTGCTGGCATGGATGCTACCGGTGGCCATGCTGAGCGGCCATCACCGATACATTCTGGTCGCGTATAACCGTCAAGGGACGCTGTTCGCTTGTACTGCCGCTTCGGCGGCCGCAGCGGTGGCGTTGGGCTTCTTGCTGGTCCCCGTCTATGGCGGTGTCGGCGCGGCGTGGGCGCTCCTGATCGCAAATGTCGCGAATTTCATCCTCGTGTATTTCGCCGTGCGCCGGTTGATTGCCGAAGTGCCGGTGCATCGTGAACTCGCCGGGCCGCTGCTGGCCTGCCTGGTCTCCCTGGTCATCTACCGCGCACTGTCCGGCTGGAATCCGTGGTTTGCGATGTCCGCCTCGCTGGCTTGGTATGTGGGGTGTCTGGTTCGTATGGCAGGCAGCGAATTTGTCACCTTACTCCAGGCGACGTTTCGCAAAGCAGCCGTACGGAACGTGTAGGCGGTTGGACGGGGTTCGCCCCGCTCAATCCAGTTCGAAGCCGCGGCGGTAATCCAGCCGCAATGCTTCATCCTGCTCTTCTTTTTTCAGGACGCAGTTTCCCACCACCAGCACTTCAATATCTGTCCCCATAAAGCAGCGGAATGCATCCTCCGGCGTGCAGACGATCGGCTCGCCGCGAATGTTGAAGCTCGTATTCACCACTACGGGGCAGCCCGTACGCGCTTTGAACCGGGAGATCAGGGCGTGGTAGCGCGGGTTCGTTTCCGCATGCACCGTCTGTACGCGCGCCGAGTAGTCGACATGCGTGACGGCGGGGATTTCGCTGCGGGGCACGTTAAGCTTCTCGATCCCGAAGAGCTTCTGCTCTTCCTCGGTCATCGCATAACGGCGGCGTTGCTGAACATCGGCCACCAGCAGCATGTACGGGCTGTCGGTGTCCATCTCAAACCACTCCTCGACGTCCTCGCGGAGCACCGAAGGAGCAAACGGCCGGAACGACTCCCGGTATTTCACCTTCAAGTTCAACAGCGATTGCATGGATGGCGACCGCGGATCACCCAAGATCGACCGGTTGCCGAGCGCTCGCGGCCCGAATTCCATACGGCCCTGAAACCATCCGACGGCTTTGCCCTCGGTCAATGCTTCCACCGACCGCTCCAACACCTCATCGTCTGTGTAGACCGTGAATTTCGCGCCGGCCCCGGCGAGCCGGCGTTCGAAATCCGGCTGTTCGAAAGCGGGTCCCAAATACGAACCGTTCATTCGGTCCAGCGATCCGTTAACGACGCGTGGCTGTCCCCGATGGATGTGATATGCCGCCAGTGCCGCGCCCAATGCGCCTCCCGCATCTCCCGACGCCGGCTGAATCCAGATACCTTGAAAGCGGCCGGCCCGCAGAAGCTTTCCGTTGGCCACGCAATTCAGCCCGACTCCGCCCGCGATGCAGAGATTCCGTGCTCCCGTTTGCGACGCGAGCGAGCACGTCATCTGCAAGACGATCTTTTCCAGCACCGCCTGCACCGATGCCGCCAGATCCATATGGCGCTGCGTCAACCGTTCTTCCGGCTGTCGCGCGGGACCGCCAAACAAGTCCGCGAACTTCTCGTTGGTCATCGTCAGCCCGGTGCAGTAATTGAAATAATCGAGATTCAAGCGGAACGAGCCGTCTCGTTTGACATCGATCAGGTGGTCGAGAATCGTTTGCGCATAGCGCGGCTCCCCGTACGGCGCCAGCCCCATCACCTTGTACTCACCGGAATTCACCTTGAATCCGGTGTAGTAGGTGAACGCGGAATACAACAGCCCGAGCGAATGGGGATAACGAATTTCCTTGATGATCTCGAGCCGGTTTCCACTCCCTGTCGCGACAGAAGTGGTGGTCCACTCCCCCACGCCATCCATCGTCAGGACGAGTGCATCCTGAAACGGCGAGGGAAAGAATGCGCTCGCGGCGTGGCTCTGATGATGTTCCGTAAAGAGCAGACGGTCTTCCACCTTCGTACCCGGCCAGATCTTCTTCAACTCGCGGGAAAGGAGGTTTTTCTGGAACAGCTTTTCCCGGCTCCAGAGCGGAAGCGCCATTTGAAAAGAGCGCAGACCCCGCGGCGCCAGCGCGAGATAGTTTTCCAGAAGGCGCTCGAATTTCAGGAACGGCTTTTCGTAAAAAACGACGTGATCCAGTTCTTCCGGCTTCACGCCCGCCGAGGAACAGCAGAATTCAGCGGCATGAGCGGGGAAACCGGAATCGTGTTTCTTGCGGGTGAACCGCTCCTCCTGAGCGGCAGCAATGACTTCGCCGTCGCGAATCAGCGCTGCTGCGCTGTCATGGTAAAAAGCGGAGATTCCCAGAATCCACATCGGTCCGGCGCCTCAGAACAGCGAGTAGATAAACGGAGTCAGAGCGCTGCTCTCCGCCATCAACAGCAGACCGCCAAAAAGTACGACAGCAAGCAGGAACGGCACGAGCCAGAACTTCTTGCGGACCCTCAGGAATTTCCAGAATTCAACCAAAAAGGACATAAGAGTTACCTCAGAACTGGTTCGCCATGCTGTTGCCTTCGGCAGCGGGTTCGCGGGTGATCCAATAGGACTCCGCGTCCGGTTCGCGCGTCAGGCCCAGCAGATCCTTTTTTCTCCACCGCAGAATCATTGCCGGCGGCGTGAACACCAGGAAAAAGAGCAATGCCGTGATCACCGGATTCATGACTTTGCCGAGCAATTGTCCGATGCGCGTCCAAACGGCATTCGCGGGATGCAGTAGAGAAGGGCGAAGCAGCGTCAGGATCAGGACCAGCGCACTGACTGCGAGCAATGCGGGCCGGATGGGCCTGCCGTGAACCCGCGGCCACAGACCGAAAAACAGGAACGCGGCGGTAAACACCCAGCCGAAATTCCGGTCCGACGCTCCACCTCCGTGGACGCCGCGGCTGAAATCTTCATGATGTCCGACACTCATCGTTAATTGCTCTTTTTGGGCCGAAAGCCTTGCCACGCAGTGGTTTTGGCTCGGTAGAGCACTTCTGTTACCACATAGTCGACGCGACACAGGAAAGTCGCGGAACGGCCGCGCGCGTGGTCCCTTGAATGCTAGATCCGAACGGATGGCCACGCCTTCGCCGTTACTCGACCGCCCAGGATCGCCACCGGCGAATGCCGTCCGTTCGCCCGGACTACTGGGGGCGGGCGCGCTGTTCATCGTACTGGCTGCGCTCGTATCCGGCACATCGATGGAGCAGTGGCTCGGGCGCGCTCCCCATTCGCTGGCTTGGGGTCCCGCTCTTTTTCGCGTTCTGCTTGCGATACACGGGCTCGTGCTCGTCGCCGTGAGCTTCATCGGAAAGAAAAAAAACCGGCCGGCGCTGTTGCCGGCAATTCAAAACCGCGTGGGTCTAACGCTGGTGCTGCTCTCGGCGGTCGCCCTGGCGCTGCGCATCCCTGGACTGAACTCCTGCATGTGGCTGGACGAGGTCCTTACTATGGTGCGGTTCGCCCGGCCTCCTCTAGCGCAGATCGTGAGCACTTTCCCCGACCAGAATCAGCACATGCTGTATTCCCTGATGGCCCACATTTCCCTGTCCGTCTTTGGGGAACATGTCTGGGCGCTGCGCGTTCCTTCGGTTCTCTTCGGCGTTGCAAGTATCTGGGCGCTATTCCTGTTGGGGCGCCGCCTGATCGGCGAACGCCCGGCGCTCCTGGCCTGCGCGCTGATGACAGTCTCCTATCACCACATCTGGTTTTCGCAAAATGCCCGCGGCTATATGGGCCTGCTTTTCTTCACGCTCGTCGCCACCTGGCTCTGGCTTGAAGCTATGGATGACGATCGTTGGAGCACGTGGGTGCGCTACGCCGTCGCCATCTCGCTCGGCATGTGGATCCACATGACGATCGTGTTTGTAGCCGCTGCGCATGCACTGATTTTTCTTTTTGTATGGCTATCCTCTGGCCGCGATCCGAAACGGCTGGGCCGCGCCGCCGCGGCCTACGGTCTCGCCACCACTCTGAGCCTGCAGCTCATCGCCATTGCCCTGCCGGAGTTCTTGCGCACCGGCATCGGAGAAGTCTCTCCCCCCACCGAGTGGACAAACCCGCTCTGGGTAGTCAGAGAGAGCCTGCGCAGTTTGCAAATCGGCTTCGCCGGCGCCGCGGTGGTGTTCTGTGGAGGCATTCTGGTGCTGGCCGGGTGGGTCGATCTTCTCCGCAACCAGGCGCGTGCCGCATGGGCGTTGATTTTGCCCGGCATCGCCGGAGGAGGCTTGATGCTGATTATCGGCCATAACCTCTGGCCGCGCTTTTTCTTCTTCTGTATGGGGTTCGCGTTGCTGATCACCGTCCACGGAGCGATGGAACTCCCGCGTCTGATCGGCAGGATTGCGCCGCGTGCCGCCCCCTGGGCCCCCAAGCTCGGCTACGCGCTTTCGGGGCTCATCATCGCCGCGTCCGCCGTGACGGTGCCCCGCTGCTATGCGCTCCCTAAGCAGGACTTCACGGGCGCGATGGCTTACGTGGAGCAGCAGCGCCGCCCCGGCGATACAGTGGTCGTGGTCGGGTTGGCCGAACACGTCTACCCGGTCTACTATGCGCCATCCTGGCCGGTAGCCCAGGACGAGCAACAACTGGCTGCTCTGCGGTCGCAGACCGGCCGGACCTTTGTGGTGTACACGCTCCCGATCGAACTCCGGGCCGTACACCCCGACATCTGGAAAATGCTCCAAACCGATTTCGAGACCGACCACGTGTTCTGGGGGACCCTGGGCGGCGGCGAAGTATACGTCTGCCAAAGCCGGGCGGGGTCCCACAAATTTTGATTTAATCCATAACCTCCGAATCCGGTCGGCTCGCGTCGTCTAAGATCGTTCAGAAGACAAGCTGAAGCAATGATCAACCCTCCGGTCACAATGGCAACTCCATTGCCCAGTACCACCGCGCAGCTTAGCTTTTAAAAACGAGCACCTCGGGCCAACTCGCGTCCCCGCACATCCACGGCTCCTAAAGGTCCCCCGGGGCGCTTGTGTCCAAGAATCGATTGCACATACCAGGGGGATGCATGTCCACGGACCGGCCAAACTCTATCTCAACCACTCGGCGGGTAGGACTAGTCGCGGGATTAAGTATATTAGCCGTGGCGATCCCACTCGCGCGGATCTCTGTTGCCCATCGGCCGTATCTGTTTGGGCAAGGCTTCCAATACTACGAACTCGCGCACGCACTTGCGTCCGGTCAGGGATTTGCGAAAATTGATGGACCGGGGCAGGCCACCCCCTCTATCTTGCGGCCGCCTCTTTGGCCTTTCATCCTTTCCCTCCCGATGAGGGCTTGCCCGCAGTGCAATTCCGTGACGGTCGTACGGTCCGTCGAAGTCGTGATGCATGCAATTACGGTATTCGGCGTCGCACTGTTGGTCGGTCTGCTTTCCGGCAGCAGGGTGCGCATGCTGTTGGCGACTTTCGTGACAGCGTCACTGCCCGAAGCCCAACCGTTGCTCTTGGGGGGATACTGCGAACCCTGCTCGACCGCTATTTTGGTGGTGGGTACACTGCTGATTTCTTTTAGCGAGCGCCTCTTTTTTCCGGGTATTCTGGTGTTGTCTTTTCTACCCCTTGCCCGGCCGAATTACCTGCTGCTGTGGCCCGGAGTCATCGTACTGCTCTGGTGGCTGGACTCTCACCACCGCCCTCACCCTACTTTCGGCACATGGCGCCGGCTCATCGCCGCTACCCTCTTGTTCTATGTCCCGACCGCTATATGGGTCGTGCGAAACTACCGCGTTTCGGGCGAATTTCCGGTCGTCGCAGGAACTTCGAGTCTCACGTTTTACGGGAACTACAATCCGGTTGCGGCCGCCCCCGGACCGGCCTTCGGAATGTTTACGATTCCAAAAACCACCATCAAGCAGACCGCGGGATTGTCTGAAGTGGCGACACTCCGCTTTTACGACGAGCAGGGGAGGAAATTCATTACGCAGCATTGGAAATTGCTGCCGCTACTTCTTGCGACTCACGTGATCCGCACCATCCTTCCCACCCCCGTGGACGGCGCCCATCAGTACTCGTTCTGGCTATTCCGGCTGCTCCTGTATGCCGCCATGCTGATAGCCGTACGCCGCCACGTAATCTCGTTGGATTCCTGGCTGGTGCTGGTGCTCGCCTGTTCTCTCCTGGTCACCGCTGTCACAGTGGTGCTGTATTCCGGCGACATCCGCTATCTTTATCCACTCGACGTCCTTTTTCTCGCGGCGCTGTGCACGGCTTCTTATAAACGCCGCCAGCCGAGTTCGTTCACAGGCTCTAATTTCAATGCGACCGATTCGAACGATCTTAAAGCTATCCATTAATCTGGGCCTGCTTGGCGCAACACTCCTAACGTGTGCCGTTGGCGCGGAGTGGATGCTCAAGTGGAAGAACCGCTGTTATCCGGTGCAGATGGGTTGGGTGGGCGAATTTCAGAATCGCCCCAGCGCAAACTTCATCACGGACCCCCAAACGGGATGGCGGATGCGGCCCAGTCGATCTTTCACCTGGACCTTCAACAACGAGACCCATACCTATACCGCGAACGCTCAAGGCTTCCGCTCGACTACAGATTTTCATGCCGGCGATCCACGCTTAAAGCTCGCTTTTGTGGGTGATTCGTTCACCTTCGGCGCCGGCGTGTCGGATGATGAACCTTTTCCGGCGCTCCTTGGGGCGGACTCCCGGGATCGAGCGGCCTGGAACTTCGGCATGCCAGGCTTCGGGGTCGATCAGGCGTGGATGAGTGCGCGTTACCAGGCCTTGCCGATGAAGCCCGACCTCTTGATTGTTGGGCTGATCGATATCGACTTCGAACGCAGCCAGGTTGTCTTCCGGCGGAACGAAGGGTTCGGCAAGCCGACATTCAGACTCATTAATGGCCGCCTGATGCAGCGCGGGATCGAGGTGCCGCCCAATTTCGTCATGCAGTATCTGGACGAGCGATCTCGTCTCTGGTCGATGGGTGTCCGCGCGTGGCGTGCCGCCGGCGTGAAGTACGGCGCCGGAGAATACTGGACGCTAAATCAGGCAATCATCGACGCAATCAGCGACGATTGCCGAAAAGCCGGCGTCCCCGTGCTCTTCGTGTACATTCCAATAAAAGGCATGCAGCCGTTCCCAGCTCTACGGAATCACATGCGGCAAACTGGGGCCGCGTATATCGATCTCACGGAGCAGCATCCGGCGCCGCCGCGGAGCATCTACCTGCGAAACGATAGCCATTTGAGCGCGCAAGGACACCGCTACGTGGCAGACCTGATCGAGAAATGGATGAGATCCCAATCAGTGTTCACAGCGCGGATACAATCTGACTGATAGCTCATCATGAGACGACTCCTTTATGTGCCGGCTGCGGCCGTCGCTGCGATAGCGCTGATTTTCCTGATCCAGATGTCCGCCACAGGCGCCGCCCGCGTTCTCGAAAAGCGGTATCCTCCTCCCGGCGTAATGGTCCCGGTCGACGGTTACAGGTTACAGCTCTATTGCTCCGGAGCTGGCTCTCCCACCGTTGTCATTGAGCCCGGAATGGGAGTCGATTGGGTCGGCTGGCGGATGGTAATCTCGAAACTGCTCGAGACCAATCGCGTCTGCGTGTACGACCGCGCAGGCTACGGATGGAGCGACCCGGGTCCTCAGCCGCGAACGGCGTTGCGCGAGGCAGGCGAGCTCGATACCTTGCTCTCGCGAGCGCATGTTCCGCAGCCCTATCTTCTGGCGGCACATTCGTACGGAGCCTACATTGCCCGCATCTTCGCCAGCCAGCACCGCAATGCCGTAGCCGGCGTCGTGCTGGTCGACCCGTCTCACGAAGACGAGCCAGTCGTCGACCTCGAGGCCGCCAAACATGCGCACGGCCTCCGAATCCGCGATGCGCTCGATCTGCTCCCGCCACTCGGATGGCAGCGCTTGCGGCGCATGTATAACGGCGAAAACGCGCTGCCTCCCGATTTGCGTGCCGCGCCGCAGCTCTACCGGGCCCGGTACCTCGTCGCTTCTTCCCTGGACCAATTGAAATTGGAACGCAACGAGTTCGAATCGCTGCGATTGACCAACACCCAGGTCCGGCAGACGGTCTTCCCGCGCGATCTGCCACTCACCGTCATTACGGCGACGCGCGATAGTGAACCCGCCGGACCCGGTCCTACTCCGCGGGAGCTCCACGCGCAACTTGCACGATCATCCGATTTCGGCAAACAGATTTTCGCCACACACAGCGGCCACATGGTGACAGTCGATGAACCGGACCTGGTTGTGAGCGCCGTTCGGAACACGCCTGTCGTTACGGTTCGTTGATTCCCGACGACTGCAGGAACGGTACGAGTTGGCTCGTCAATTCAAGATTGTAGCGTCGATTCGGATGCCGGTCGATCTTGCTGACCATGAAGTCCCGCTCGTTCAGCGCGCCCTTCGCATCGCGCGCCAGCTCGACCGTGAGTATCGGAATCCCGGCGTCGCCCAGCCGTTGCCGGATGACTTGGCGATCCGTCCGCGCCTGCGGCGAATTGTCGCCATGGTACGGCAGCATCGCTACGACGAACTGTACCCCGAGCTTCTGAAATCGACGGGCATAGCTCGTCAGAAGCGCCGCCGTAAGATCGCGAGCGCCTTCGTGCGAAGGGATCCCGGCGATCCGGTTCGCGATTGTATTCGTCATCTGCCCAAACAGGTTCGAATATTGTGCGACAGCGCCGCCGTTCCAGAACCTAACTTGCTTTACGTACTCCACGTCTCCGGAACGGATAGCGAACATGGGCTTGGAAAACGGGTAGACGGTGACCAGCCACCCCTGCGTGCAGCGGTTGCGCTCAATCTGGAAATCGGCAAAGCCGAAGATCACCGCCTTCGTTTGCGAAGGATGTTGCTGCACTTCCCGCTCGGCTGCCATAAGCGCCTGGTCGGTGCCATATCCCATGCATCCGGTATTCACGACGTGCAACTGAGGCAACCGTTCCTGCAGTAGCCACGGCCAGGTATCTTGATCGTTGAGGCCGTGTCCGAACGTAAACGAACAACCGGCCGCCACCACTTCAGGCCCCGCCGGCGGCGGCGACGACGACGTCTTGCGTCGGCCCGACTCCACCGAATACACGACATCGTATTGAAGGACGCCCTGAGGGTCTATGAGACGCGCTCGATGTTGCAGCGAGCTCGGATTCAAAACCCACCCGATTTCCGGGTCCGGACGATGCAGAGATTGGAAAGTGATCCGGTTGGACGGCTTGCGAATCTCATTCGCCGCGATAATCGCGGAGCGGTCTGCGCGCGCGGGCGGCGGTAGAAACATGCGCGCCCCCGCCTCTCCCACAAGGAGTGCAACCACCAGAGAGCCGATGACCGCAAGAACTTCCTTCTTTCGTGAAGAGCTCACTGGGCGGTCACCTTGTAGATCCAAAGCCCATTGGGCGGGAAGTATAAGCTTTGCGAATGCCAGGCCGTAGCAAGATTCCAGACCGGACCCTGCTTCACGATATCCGCTGTGTATCCGGCCTTCTGAAGGTATTCGGGAAACCCGCCGAACCAGCGATGATCCCGGATCCAGTTATGCGTCGTGATCAGCAGGTAAGGCGGCTTGACGTCCGTGGTAACGGTAGAAATCTGAATTTCCGGATGGTCGCGCAGTTCGTAGCGCAGCTCCCGTTCGGAGCCTCGAGTGTATACGGGCAGCCTGCCGCTCTGTTCCCACGCTGCAACAAGGTCCGCGGGAGCGTATACCGCCTCCCGTTGTGCGTAGAACCCCCGCAGGTTCACGCCCCAGAGAATTAGGTAACCGCATGCCAACGCGATGCCCAACACGCGCGTGACCATGTGACCGCGCAGCGAATAAAATCCGAGTGCCGCGAAGGCCAAGAAAAACGGCGTCAGAAACAGTGTCTGCCGCACGCCTCCGAAGGGGAAGACGCGAACCAGGGACAATGCCGCGATAATAGCGACCCCGGCCATTGCCATCGCCGCGAGTTGCCGCACGCGAGAGCCGAATTTTCCGATTGTCGCCATCACCCAACCGAAAAGACAGAGCGCCACAAGCGGCAGAAGAATGGGATTCAGCCGCTCCGGCCAGTAGAGCGACGGATTGTAGACGACGTTCAGGTGATACGTGAGCAGATCGTAAGCGTGCATCAGCAGCTTGGGGATCGCTCGTGGCGAAAGCGTCCCGTAATAGTTCTCGAGGTAAACTCGAAACCCGTACTTCGGATTCTTCGCGTTCAACAGTGCCGCGCACACGACAATCGCGCCGGCGCCCATCGCCGGACGCAAGACTTTCCACCGTTCCGGCCACGACTGCCGCAGCAGATGCGGCGCCGCGCTGTAACAGAGGAACCCCGCGGAAATCGCGAAGAGCAGATCCAGACTGTTGTGGATGCAGAACGCCAGAGCGGCTGCGCCGGTATATACCACGATTGCCCGAAAGAGCCCTGGGCTGTACTTCCAGGCCGGCGATGCCGCGCGCATGACCTGAAAATGCGCCAGTAGAATCAAGCTCGCCACGCAGGGAATCGCGCCGTATGGGTAGGTCCGCTGCGCGTGTTCCAACTGCATGATCGATATAGCGGCGAATCCAGCGGCAAATAAAGCAGGCCAGAAACGATTCCCCATGAAATCGCGCGGCAATATTTGGTAAATCAGAACAAACAGCAGCAGAACGCCAGCCGAACTGACTAGCATAGTCGGCATCCGAGCAACCCCGATCGTAGCGCCGAACACGTGGGATGCGATCCAGATCAACCCCGGCCATCCCCACGTAACCGTTGTGGCGTCCCGTGTATACAGCGCAAAATCCACCAGCGACTTGGGGTGTTGGCCATAGACATATTCGTTGAACATGTCCATCTCGTCCAGCCACAGGAAAATCCGGGAAATATGGTAGGCGCGAAGCAGGAAGCCGCAGACAACAACAGCCGCCAATAGGCCCCAACGCCAGAGACCGCGATTCGTCATGGAAGCGTGGAGGTAAGCAATTTTAGCGCCGCCCTGGATGCTCCAGGTGCCCCTTCCAAGCTCCGAGCCCGCCTAATCTTGGCACAGAATCCTAAATCTTCGACCGCCATTAACAATCGTTTGGGGATCTTCCACGGCTGACGGACTTGGGAATTGGTAAGTGCCGTGCTCTTATCGCCTACCGCCCGGGCGCCGGGCGGCACTTATACGCGAGCACCACGCATGAACCTCCCTGCACTCGATCGTGCACGTATTGCGATTATCGGGGCCGGCCCTACGGGGCTGGGCGCGGCCCACCGCTTACGCGAGCTTGGGCTGACCAACTTCACGATTTTCGAGAAGGAGTCGCATGCCGGCGGCTTAGCGAGCTCGTATGTCGACCGCGCGGGCTTCACCTGGGATGTCGGCGGACACGTGCAGTTTTCGCATTATGACTACTTCGACAACCTCATGGATCAACTGCTCGGCGACGAGTGGCTACACCACGAGCGCGAGGCGTGGGTCTGGATGCGCGAACGTTTCATCCCGTATCCATTGCAGAACAACATTCGCAATCTGCCTCCGAATGAGATGCGCGATTGCCTGCGCGGCCTGATCGCCTGTGGGCGCGATCGCGTGGAAACGCATCCCGCAAATTTCGAGGAATGGATCTACCGGAGCTTTGGAGAAGGCCTGGCGCGGCATTTCATGCTGCCCTACAATTTCAGGGTTTGGGCCTATCCGCCGTCCGAGTTGGCCTACGACTGGATCGGCGAACGCGTCGCACAGGTCGACTTGGAGCGCATCGTTCTCAACATCGTTGATGGCCGCGACGAGGTGAGCTGGGGTCCGAATAACAAGTTTCGCTTTCCGCGGCGCGGTGGAACGGGCGAAATATGGAAGCGGCTCGCCGCCAGCCTGCCCGCCGGCGCAATCGAGTTCGGTAAAGCGATTTCCCGCCTGGATGCCCGAAACAAGCAGATTCGCTTCACCGACGGATCTACGGAATCGTACGACATCCTCATTTCCAGCATGCCGCTCGACGACCTGGTCTGTGTCTCCGACCTCGACAATCTGAAGCCGGCCGCCGCCAAACTGTGCCGCTCGGCGACGCATGTGATCGGCATCGGCCTGAAAGGCGCGCCGGGACCGCACCTGAAGCGCAAGTGCTGGATGTATTTTCCGGAAGATCAAGTGCCCTTCTATCGCGTGACGGTATTCTCCAACTACTCGCCTGCCAACGTGCCCGACAGCAGCCGCAACTGGTCTCTCATGGCCGAAGTGAGCGAGTCGCCGGCGAAACCAGTGGAATGCGCGAAAGTCGTCGAGCAGACCGTCCATGGGATGTTAGCGGCGCGGTTGATTGAAAGCGCAGCGGATGTCGTCTCCACGTGGCACTATCGCGCAGGTCATGGCTATCCCACGCCCTCGCTCGGCCGCAATGAAGCGCTCAGCGTGCTCTTGCCAGGGCTGGAGCATTACGCAATTTTCAGCCGCGGCCGCTTCGGCGCGTGGAAATACGAAGTTTCGAACCAGGATCATAGTTTGATGCAAGGCGTAGAGGTGGTGAACCGCCTCGCGCATGAAGGGGAAGAAATCACCTTGAATCGTCCCAACGAAGCCAATCGCCCACGGGCAGCGAAGACCGCAACGGCGGGTAAATCATGGTAAGCATCGTCATGCCGGCATGGAACGAGGCCGAAATCATTGAGGCCTGCGTGCGCGAGTGGTACGACGAAGTCGTTTCGAAAATCCCCGGTTCGGAACTGATCGTCGTGGATGACTGCAGCACTGACGCGACCGGCGCGGTTGTAACGCGCCTCGGAGAAGAATTGCCGGGTGTCCGGTGTATACGCCCGGCACAGAACGGAGGCCACGGCAAAGCCCTCCGTGTGGGGTTTGAACAAGCGACGCAGAATTACATCTTTCAGACGGACAGCGATCGCCAGCATCTCCCGCAGGATTTTTGGGCGCTATGGAACCAACGGGAACATGCCGATTTTATATTCGGTATTCGCAAGCAACGCGCCGACGGTTCCATTCGGCTCGTCATCACTCGATCGATGCGGCTTCTGAACCTGATGGTTTGGGGCGTTTGGGTCAAGGACGCAAACTGTCCGTTCAAACTCATGCGCCGCAACGCGCTGCGCAGCGTGCTCGCGAACATTCCGCGGGACTGCTTCATCCCCATGGTGCTGGTTTCCATTCTGGCCCGCAAGATGAAATTCCTGGTGGCCGAAGTGGAAGTGGAACACCTGCCCCGTACGGGCGGCACACAGTCGCTGAAAGGCCTCGTGAAGTGGCTGCGTGTGAGTTCTAAATGCGCGGCTCAGGTCCTGGCCATCCGGCTGGCGTACCGCGCCGGAAGCGGCGGACGCGACGATCAGTCGGCCGCAGCAGCCGCCGCAACAACTCCTTCGGGCGCCGCGGAGAATCTTGCCTTGAACCGACCCTTCAGCGCCAGGAAAGGCCGCTCGACCAGCGCGTAGCTGGCCACACTGACCGCGAGGGTACCGCCGAACATCAGCGGAACATTTACGGTTGCCGGTAGGTGGGCGCCCCAAATCCCCACCTCCATCTTCAGCATGATGGCTCGCACGAATTGATGCCAGATATACGCCGCATAACTGTACTTCCCTAATTTCCTCATTGCTGCGCTGCAAAGGAAGCGCTGGAGCATCGATCCGCTACCCATCGTCACCACCGCGCCGCCCACCAGCGCGGCATACCCGAGTGCGATTACCGTAAAGCCCAGACCCTGAACCGCCGGGACGTGAGTCCCGAAAGATCCGCCGGCCAGCCGCACAGCCTCGAGCGCCGCCAGCGGAGCGATCCACATCCATTTCGCATATCGACGGAGCCACAGCAGGCACGATGAATCGCGCAAGAGGCACGCGAGCGCGGCGCCGATCAACAGCGCGTCCATTCGCGTAAACGTATTACGGTAGATCGCTTCCGGAGTAACGTGCCGTGCCAGCAGCGCGAACCGCAGGACCACGCTGAACAGCGAAGCGCCCATCGCCAGGCGCACAATCTGCTTCGTGTTGTTCTTGTACACGATCCATGGCCAGATCAGATAAAACTGTTCTTCGATCGCAAGCGACCAGAAATGGCCGATGAGATATTGACGGTTGCCGTCTACCAGAACCCCGATCCAGTTTTGCCCGTAAGCGAGAAACCAGAACCGCTCCGGTACTGTGGGGAAAGGATGATCAACCCTGGGAAACAGCACCGGAAAGAAAAAGAACGCGATCAGCAGGGCGAAATAATAGGCGGGGAAGATGCGCAGGACACGCCGCACGTAAAAGGAAGAGAAGTAATTTTCGGCGGCCCGCGAATCCAGCAGGATCCCTGTAATCAGAAATCCCGAGAGCACAAAGAACAGGTCGACACCGGTCCAGCCAAGCTGCCCCACAAATACTACGCCGTGCTGTAAAACGCTATTACTGTTCAGCATCGGCCCATAGTGGAACAGCATCACCATGAGAATCGCCAACCCGCGAAGACCGTCCAGCGGCGGCATCCAGCTCTGCGGTTTGTTGAAATCTTGAACCATACTCACGCCTCTACATTCGCCAGGGGACCTGCCCGTATTTTCGTTCCGCGCCGCGCTCGAGATAGTCGAAGTAAGCGCGCAGGTGGGCCTCGCGGCACCACCATTGAACGAAAGCGCCGTACCCTTTCTCGCCCATTTCCGTACGCAGCGCGGGCGAATCGGCGAACTGCCGAAGTGCCTCCAACAGTTCTTCGTCCGTTCGATACACAAATCCCCCGCCGCTATCCCGCACCACTTCCGGCAACCCGCCGAGATCTCGCACCACCACCGGAGTCTTCCTTGCGAATGCTTCCACGCTGGCCATGCCGAATGTTTCGTACGTGATCGACGGAACGATGCACGCCATCGCGTGAACGTAAAGAGCCCCGAGTTCCCGCTCCGCCAGCGGCCCCAGAAATTTGACGCGCGGATTGCCCGCGGCCATCGCACGCAATTGCAGCTCGTAAGTCCCAGTGCCGGCCACCAGCAGGTCGTACTTCGGCACGCGATCCCAGAGGGCGATCAGCGTCTGTAACCCCTTAATCAACTCCAGCCGTCCGACGAACAGGAAATACGGCGCCTCTTGCGGGCGGGGCGCGGGACTCCGCCATTCGTCATCCACCCGATCGATGAAGTTCGGCAAGTGCTCCACCGGCCGTGAGAACCCGCGATCCGCGTGCATCCGGGCGGTGAAACGGCTGGGAGCCACGAACTGATCTACGTGTTTCGCCATCCGGTCGAGCAGGCCGGTGTAGCGCCAGGCCTGCGGCGGCCGTTTCGCATGAAGGGTGCAGCGCAGGCAGTCCGGCGCGTCACAGGGACCGCGGTTAAATTTCCAAAGCACGTGCGTCGGACAAATAAGCCAGTGTTCGTGCGTCGTGTAGATCTTCACCGGCTGTCCTTGCGCGGGGCGCACCGAGAGAATTTCCGGACCAAGCAGCGAAATATTGTGGAAGTGGATGACATCGTAGGGACGCATCCGCAGCACTTCATCGATCGTTTTCCGCTTGAGCAACGGGCGCCCGGTCTGCTGCGTCAGCAGCGGCGAAAGCGACCCCAAGCCGCTGCGCAGCTCATGGCGCGCCACGTTCGGGTGTTCGGCGTACGCCACGGGAGGTTCGCCCGGGTGCAACAGGTGATACGCATCTACGCAGTGAACTACATCGACATGGTGGCCGCTGTCCGCCAGCGCGCGCGAAAGCCGGTACAACTGCACCGCATCGCCGCCGAAATGGTATGGCGGATAGAACGTGGTCAGGTGGAGGAAATTGAGGGGCCGGCTCATTGCACCGCCACCTTCCCGATGACGTTCAGCATCTGGTCCGCCGCTGCGTCCCACGTCAGTTTACGCGCCGCTGCCAGGCCGGTCTCGCTCATGCGGCCGCGCATCTCTTCGGAGGAGAGGACCTTTTCCAGCGCGGTCGACAACTCGGCCTCGCACGGCTCGATAAAAATGCCGCCTCCGCCCAGCAGGCGTTCGAGCGGACTCGCTTTTGTAGCGATCACCGGACATCCGCACGCCGCTGCTTCCACCGCGGGAAGACCGAACCCTTCCATGAGTGAAGGGAGCGCCAGTACGGTCGCCCGATTCAGCAAAACCACCACATCTTCATCCGCCAGATAGCCCGGGAAGATCACGCGATCGCGCAGCTGCAATGCATCCACTTCCGCCGCGATCGTTCCAAAATACGTGTGAAACGCGTCTCCGGATGTCTCGCCTACCATCACGAGTTTCACGTCGGCGAACTCCTGGAGCGCGGCGATCCGGGCGAAAGCCTGCACCAGTATTTGCAGATTCTTATGAGGGCTGAAGCCGCCCAGATAGACAACCGTCCGCCCGGGTCCGTCGATTCCCAAAGACCGCAGCTTAGGGGTTGCAGCCGGCGAATCCAGTTTCCTGAAGATGGGGTCGGCGGCTTCGCCCACCACGAATACGCGTGCCGGATCGGTGCCGAATCGCTGCACAATCCCGCTGCGGGAATAATCGGAAACCGTGATGAGCGCGTCTGCCTGCATCCGGCCGAGCGCTACTTTCGCATTCCAGAAAAGCCGCGCCGAAACGCGCGGCACCGTGAGTTGCGGATAAGTTTCCGCGATCACGTCGTGCACCATGACCAGCTTGCGGGCGCGGCCCAGGACGGGGACGTAACTGTAGATCGTCGGAAATAAAACGGCGTCGAATTCGCGCGCCGAAAGAGCGCGCGACATCTGCCACATATCGCCGAGCGAACGGCGTCCGTCCGCCGTCGCAGCCTGCACTGTGGGCACCGATGGCCGCAGAACACGGACGGTGCACTGTTCCGGCGTGGGCTCCGCCTCTTCAGAGGAATCCAGAAAGAGCGTGTACTGGTTGACGGTATCGCGGCGGACCAGCGCGCGAAGGAGTGCGCGGGCGTGGCGTCCATAGCCGCGGCGGTTGTGCCAACAAGTAGCATCGACTGCAATTCGCATGTTACTGGTTCACGCTGGGCGATTCCTGCACAGCAGACCCGCTCACCGCAGGCTGGGCCTCTCCCGCCAGATATCCCATCAACTCACCGCCGGACCATGCGAGCGTAAGCGCCGTTATCGCCGGCAGGCACTTCAACCAGGCGGCGGTAAGCCTCCCCTTTTTGAAGACATCCATGCCGCTCCGTAGCAGCAATACCACCGGAATCAGCGGCGAAAGACCCGCATAAACGAGCCGTTTCGCAGGAACCGCAAGTTTCGCCCGAGTGCTTCCATAGGATCGTCCCCAAGTGAGGAATTCGCGCATCGACGCACGGAATGTCACGTCATCGCGATACTGCCTCACGACAATTGCAGGCGAGAGCGCTAACTTCTCGCCGTACGCCATGAGAGCGGCGTGCACCGCGGTCTCGCCGAAACGATGCTTCCAGACCGCGCGCACCTGCTCCAGGGCCGCCCTCTTGTACGAGACATTCACCACGCTCGCATAACCCGACTGGCCGGCCGGTATCGGATTATGATAGCGGCCCAAATCCGTAAAGTACGTCGCCCAGTTGAGCAGACGGTCGACGCCGTTTTCGATCGCCCCCCCGATGGCCGCGTAAGGTGCTTCGTGAGCTTTGAGAATTTCGCGGCTCCAATCCGGGTCGGGCCTGATGTGATCCTCCGTCACAGCGATAATGTCGCCGGTGGCGGCCCCAACTCCGCATGCCCGTAACTCGTCGAGCCATTCGCCGCTTCCCGGAGCAGTGACCGGCGTCACTGGTAGGAATGTCACGCCGGGATATCGTTGCCGTAATGGTGAAGCCTGCGCCATCACCGCACAGGGAACAATTACTTCAAATGGGCGCCCGTCACCCTGTCTGTCGACGGCTTCGAGCGTGCTCGCCAGCCCGGAGGACTCCCCCGGTTCCGCCGTCATCACAATTACCACCGACAGCCGCGGTTTTACGTCGAAACCGCCCTTACCCGATACCGCGACGTCTGGAGCATCGTACCGGATGCTGGCGCCGGTGAGATAAGCAGCCATCTCCCCGAGGCTCCAGGCGATTACCAGAAGCGCGGTCAGCGGGAATGCCTGGCAGTATCGGCCGAAGTTTCGCTTCTTGCCAAACATCGTCGCGGTGAGGCGAAGCAGGATCAGCGCGGGAAGAGCCAGCGACAGCCCCGCCCACACCAGACGCGACACACCCGTAAGATTACGACCCGCCCCGTACGACTTCCCCCAAACCCACCGCTCCTTGAGTGCGGTGCCGATGTCCAGGTGTAACCGATTCTGAAAAACAATCACGCCGGGCGAAGCGGAAAGGCGCTCACCGCGCATCTGCAGCGCCTGGTTGATCGCGCCTTCGTGAAACACTTCGCGCCAGACGGGGCGGATGGACTCGAGCGCGCCTCGTTTGTAAGAGACGTTGGCGTCGCTCGCAGCAGTCTCTCCGGACCGCAGCGGATTCTGATACCGTCCGAAATCGCAAAAATAGACCGCCCAGTTGAGTAGACGATCGACACCGTTTTCGATGGCGCCGCCCACCGCCGCCACCGGCTCCGTGTGCGCCTCCACCATCCGAGCGCACCAGTGGGAGTCCGCTACGCCGTGATCTTCAATCAGGGCGACGATTTTGCCGCGGGCGGCCATTATCCCGCGGGCCCGCAGTTCATTGTGATGCTCGCGATTGCCGGGACGGCCGTCGTAGCGGCGCAAATCGTGGATTTCCAAAAACCGGACCTGCGGAAAGGCGCTGCGCAATTCCGCAATCCCGGGCAGGCGCGGCAGGTGCGGAACGATGACCTCAAAAGGCGGCGCACTCTCCTGTTGCACGAGCGACTGCAGACATTCGTGGAGGTGATCTGTGCTCGGAGCAAGCACTGTATCGCTTACAACCGCCACGATCACGGAGAGAACGGGATCGGCTGGCACGGCGATCTACTCCACCCTAAGCAGCGCGTCGCCGGGACCTGCAGCATATCCCACGACTTCACCGGCCACGTAAACGAAGAGTGCGGGAATCAGCAGCGGCAGCGATTGCGCGAACTTATCGACGCGGCAGCGCTGCCGCAGGACGCGTTGCGACATGCGCGCCAATAGCAGGAACGGCACGAGCGGGGACGCCAGGAAATACAGCAGTTTTCGAGACGCAGGCATCTGCCGCGCACCGGCGAAGGCGCGGCTGAACCAGTATCGCTGTTGCAGGTAGTAGCCGTAGTTGAACGGCCCGCGATGGAACACTACCATGCCCGGAACAGACCGGAATTTAACACCATCCGCAATCAACTTTGGATGCAGGCGCGCCTCCCAGTAGCCGCCGCTCAGAAATGGTTCGTACTTCAGAAGAACGTCACGCGAATAGGCGATATTGGCGCTGCCCAGATTGAAGGTTTCGCCGTCGGACCATGGAGGCAGATAGCCGTTGTACTCGGTGAAGTAGACCACCCAGTCGCGGACCCGGCTGTAGGCATGATCCACCACGGGACCGCCCACTACGCCGTACTGCCCTCCGGCATGGGCATCAATCGCCGTTTGCAGCCAGTCCGGCGCCGCCAGACAATGCTCCTCGATAATCGCGATAACGGCGCCGCGGGCTTCCTTGACGCCTCTCCGCCTCAGATCCGGAATGGTTTCCCGTTCAGCGCGATGAATTACCCGCACCCATGAAAACTTCCGCCGAATCCGTTCCGCATACGCGTTGTCCCCGCAGGCCACCACGATCACTTCCGCGGCGCACGCGCGCACCTGCTCTTCGAGAGAGAGCAGGCATTCGTCGATGAATGGAGGGCCGACGATCGAAGCAATGATGACGGAGATGCCGGGGCTGTTTTCCATTGGTTTAGGGTTTCTGCGAAAGCCCCGGATACAGCAAAAGCAATACCATACTCCCCACCCCCACGGTCTAAACGACTTACGGCAGTACTCCCGACTCCGGGACAGCCAAGCACCTGCTTTCACCAGTCGAGCCCCTGAGGGGGCAGCGCGACGGGAGCCTCCCACCCCAAAAACGCGGCCACTTTCCGAAGGATTCGGATGTATAGAGGGCCGCCCGCTTCAGTTTTCGCGCTCCCTCACTCTCGAAAAGCGTGCCCCGCAATGGCGATGGACGTGCTTTAGCGGGATGGTTCTCAAATTTGAAGGCGATCTTGCGTCTTGCGATCAATGCCTTGCACGATCTCAATCGTAATACCGGTCTATAATTCGGCGGACCAACTACGCTCCTGCCTGGAGCACCTGCGCGACTCCACATTTACCGATTTTGAGACCATCGTGGTGAACGACGGTTCTACGGACGCCTCGGCGGCTGTAGCACAGGAATTTGGCGCTACCGTGATCGCTACCGGCCGGCGCAGTGGGCCCGCCTATGCCCGAAACCTGGGGGCCAGCAAGGCAACCGGAGATATTCTCTTCTTCATCGATGCCGATGTTTGCGTCTACCCTCACACCGTCGCCCGTGTTCACGCAAATTTTCGGCAGGACCCCGAACTCTCAGCTGTAATCGGCTCCTATGACGACTTGCCGGAATCGCAGGATTTCCTGTCGCTGTACCGCAATCTGATGCACTGCTACGTGCACCATCAGTCGCGGCGTGATGCCTGTACGTTCTGGAGCGGCTGCGGGGCAATGCGCAAGTCCGTATTCCAGGAATATAGCGGGTTCGATGAGTCTTACGACCGCCCGGCGATCGAAGACATTGAATTGGGCTATCGCATGAGACGCGATGGCCGCAAGATGATGCTCGACACCGGCATCTTAGTGAAGCACCTGAAACGGTGGAGTTTCTTCAACCTGGTTAAAACCGACATTATGGACCGCGGGATCCCGTGGACCGAGCTGATTCTGCGGGACCGGTTTCTTCCGAATGATCTGAACCTGCAACTCAGCCAGCGGGTAAGCGTCGCCCTGGTTTTTCTGCTGCTCGGGGTAGCGGCGGCGGCAGCGTGGTATGCGGGAACGTCGTTCATCCTCATGCTGCTGACCGTTCTCTTCCTGGTCCTGGCGCAGTTCGAGGTCGAAACCACCTGGCAAACGCAACCGAAAGCGCTCATCGCCACCACGGTGCTGATCGCCTCGATCATCGGCCTGGCATATTACAACAACTCGAAATTGATTATCCCGCCCATTCTGCTCGCGTATGCCCTGTTGTTTCTGCGCCACCGGTATTCATTTACCAGTCTGCGCCGGAAGCAGATTACAGGCATGATGTGCGGTGTCTACCTGGTGTTTGTCATCCTGTTCGTCGCGATTTCTCTGCCACACCATCCGCTGGTTTTTTGTTTCTATCTGTTGTTGAGTATCGTAATTCTGCTGAATAGCCAGTTTTACGTCTTCCTGGCCGGTCGCACCGGGCGACTGCTGGCGTTGGCCGCAATCCCGTTCCACCTCCTGTTCCATTTCTATAACGGATTATCGTTCCTGATCGGCGGGGCTAAACATCTTTTCCGGCGAATGTCTTCTCCAGCGGAAAAGGCGGCGGAAAAGCGCGTGCCGGTTTCCCCAGAACGATGACACGCCGGCGCTCCTGTATCCTCACCTATCATTCTCTCGACGACAGCGGGTCCGTCATTTCCACGCCTCCCGCCGTTTTTCGCGAACAGATGGAATGGCTCGCGGCAGAGGGTGTGCCGGTAGTGCCGCTCGATCGCATTCGGGACACCCCAGGCGCGATCGCCATTACCTTCGATGATGGCTTCCGAAACTTCTTCCATCAGGCACTCCCGATACTCGTCGAGCATCGATTTCCCGCCACTGTATTCGTCGTTGGAGGATTCTGCGGTGGTTGGAACGACTGGCCGTCGCAGCCTACCGACCACCTCATTCCGAAGCTGGAACTGATGAGTTGGCAGGAAGTCGAACAGTCATCACGGGTTGGAATGAGCATCGGATGCCATACGGCCACACACCCATTCTTGAGCAGCCTTTCGGCGACAGATCTGGATGACGAGTTGCATCGAAGCCAGTCCGAGATCGAGCAGCGAATTGGGAGAGCAGTCGACACGTTCGCATACCCTTATGGCGACGCACCGCCTCACGTACGGAAAGCGGCCAGCGGGTATTTCCGGTTCGCCGTTACCACCAGACTGGACTTTCTTAAGCCCGGGTCCGACGCACTGGATCTTCCGCGCCTTGACGCGTATTACCTCCGGAGCCGCCTGTGGTTCCGAGGTCTCTATAACGGTTACGGAACAGCCTACCTGTCGCTGAGACGCGGCCTCCGAGTCGTTCGGCAGATGGTATAAACACACGATGCAACCAGGCCGCATCCCGATCGTGATCCTCGGCGCCGGACCGGCGGGATTGGGCGCTGCGTACCGCCTGTCGCGTCATGAAGCTTTCGACGTCACCGTGGTCGAGCGCGGCGCCGGCGTCGGCGGCAATGCGGGCAGTTTCCCATTGGCCGGTATGCAGGTCGATTACGGCAGCCATCGGCTGCATCCCTCCTGCGCGCCGGAGATCCTAACTGATATCCGCGGAATGTTGGGGGATGGGCTGCTTGACCGTCCTCGTCATGGTCGAATCCGTCTGCGCGGGCGATGGGTACATTTCCCGCTCAAGCCTGCCGATCTCGCCCTGCACCTGCCGCCTGCCTTCCTGGCGGGAGTGGCAGTCGATACCGTGCGGAAGCTCGCACCTCGCGGCCGGGCCGATACCTTTGCGGCCGTGCTTCAGCAGGGACTGGGACCGACCATCTGCCGGGATTTTTATTTCCCGTATGCGCGGAAGATCTGGGGTGTCGACCCGGAATTGCTGGAGGCCGAACAGGCGAGGCGGCGCGTCTCCGCGGGATCTCTGCTCAAGATGGCGCGCAAGGTGTTGAACGCCGTACCGGGATTTAAGAAGAAAGGCGGGGGCCGATTCTACTATCCGAAGGACGGTTTTGGAGCCATCTCGGAGGCGTATCGGCAAGCCGCCGAGGCTCGCGGCGCGAGCTTCCTTTTTCGTACTACCGTGGCCGGCGTTGAGGCTGCCGGTGGCACGGTCCGGGCTGTACATGTATCCGCTCCAGACGGCGTCCGGCGGCTGGACGCCCGGCAGACCCTTTCGACCATTCCCGTTTCCCAACTGGCGCGGCTGATGGACCCGGCCGCACCCGACGCTGTGCAGGCCTCTGCGTGCGCGTTAAAGTTCCGCGCCATGATTTTGATCTATCTGCTGCTCGAAACCGCGCAGTTCACCGAGTACGATGCGCACTACTTTCCCGACGCGGACGTTCTCATCACGCGCCTTTCGGAGCCGAAGAATTATAGTCTGGCGCCCAATCCGGGTCGCACCGTCTTGTGCGCGGAGCTTCCCTGCTCCGTAGACGATCCTGTTTGGCGTGCTTCCGATCAGGAACTTCGCGACTTGGTGACGCAAGCATTGGAGCGCGCGGGTCTGCCGGTCCGATGCCGCGTCTTGGAAGTCTCCAGCCGCAAACTTTCGCAGGCCTACCCGATCTATACGCAGGATTACCGGGCGAACTTCGAACGCATCGATCAATGGCTCGATGGCATCGAAGGCATCGTGACGTTCGGTCGCCAGGGACTCTTCGCCCACGACAACACGCATCACGCGCTTGCCATGGCGTACGCGCTGGATGGCTGTCTCGGGAGTGACGGCTCGCTGGACCGGAAAGCCTGGACTGGCTGCCGGCGCGAGTTTGAAAAGCACGTGGTGGAAGACTAGTGCCCACCGCCTCGATTTCGGGGCGCACTTGGGCATGGCGCGTCTTCCTCGCGTGCTGGATTGTGTACTCCTTCTTTTGGACGCCCTATCTCATCCGCGAGCACTTTCCCGCGCTGGCCATAGCTGAGCGCGGGACCATGAACGTAGAACAGTACGCCGGCTGGACAGACGATATCTTTCGCGGCCCGTCGGGCGGAGCGTTTATCAATAATAATCCCGGCGCGTCGCTTACCGGCGCCATTCCGCTGCTGTTCTTTCGACCCGTCTTGGCCAACCTGAAGGAGGGGCGCCCGGGTCACGCCCAGCCGGCGCATGATGACGGCGAATTATTCTGGCGGACGCTGCGCGAAGGCAGCGCACCGTATTTCCTCCTGGCAGAGTTCCTGACCGTTGCTTTGGTGATGGCGCCGATTACGGCGTGGACCATGGCGTTGTTGTGCTCGCGCCTGATCGCTACGGGTATTCCGGCCGTGAATGCGGCCGCGGTGTCGTTGGCATGCGGTCTGGCTACCCCGATTCTCTTCCGCGCCGCTCACCTCAATCACAATCTCCTGGTCGCTGATGCCGGGTTCGCGGCCCTGCTGCTCGTTTGGGATCCGGCCGGCCGCGCCCTTACCGTTCGGAACGCCGCGCTGGCAGGCCTGCTCGCTGGATACACGGTGCTCTGCGATTTCAGCGGCCTGGTGGTGGTTGCAGTTGCCGCCCTGTATGTGTGGCTGCGCGGCGCGGAACAGCCCGGTTTCGCGCGGTGTCGAGTGCTCGCGGCTTACGGCCTGGGAGTGCTGCCAGGCGTTGTCGGCCTGATGCTTTACCAGGCGTGGGCATTCGGATCGTTTTACCGGCCGTCGCAGCACTATATGGCGCCGACCGCGCCCACTGCACGCGGCTATCGCGGCTTCGATTACCCATCGATATCGCTGATCTGGGCGAACTTTTTCGATCCACGGTTCGGCCTATTCGCTTATTGCCCGGCGTTGCTGCTGGCATTTGCGGCGCCGTTTCTGAAACGCGTCCGCTACCGGATGCCGCGAAGAGAGCTGTGGATTCTGCTGGCGTACTTCGCTCTGTTCGTCCTGTTCTGCGGGTCCAATCAGTACTCGTGGCTGCAGCCGCTGACCGGGTTCCGCTACCTCGTGCCGGTGGTGCCCGCCCTGGCGCTGCTGGCGGCGCAAGTGGCACAGGCATTCCCTCGGAACGTCCGCCGGTTAATCATTTTCGCCGCCGTCGCGCAGAGCCTCGTTATGGCAGCCGCGCATGAAAACAATCTGGCCGATTCGGCCGCGATTCTGTGGCGCAGGCGCGGCTCCCTGCTATGGATGATCCGGCTCGACCAGGCCGGGATCGACATCCCGGGCATCCTGCGGCTTGCGATGTGGGTAGGGGTGACGGTGTTTTCCGTGTGGGTCTGCCGGAGCCGTCAGGAACGTCCGACGGATGAAACCACATTCGCTAACCCCGGCCGATG
The DNA here is from genome assembly GCA_025928545.1 of Bryobacteraceae bacterium. GTDB lineage: Bacteria > Acidobacteriota > Terriglobia > Bryobacterales > Bryobacteraceae > BOG-234. The sequence continues at coordinate 62,834 of JAICJH010000036.1, forward strand.
AGCCCTCGACCCCTCTGTGGCTGCCTGGTATTGGAGTCGGGCGATCCAAGCTGTGAAGGCGGCCAGCGCAAGGGTCAGGATCGAGGCGGTGCGGACATTCACCAGGCGCGCCAGTTGCTGCGTTCCGAACGGAAAAACGAGCGACGGAGCGGGTATTGCGATCACCAGTGCGATGAGTGCACAGCCAAGCATGTTCGCCCAATTCGCTTTCTCGTTCAGAACGAAATTCCCGATTACGATGAGCGGCAGAATGAGAATCACCAGGTAGTGGTCCCAGGTGATGGGCGAAACCAGCAGCGTGAGAGCGGCGAAAAGAGAGAACTCCAGATCCAGGAGACGCTTGCTAGGTGCGGCCCCGCGCTGAAGCACCAATAGCAATACTGCTCCGCCGATCACTCCAACGACGATGGCGGCGAAAACCGGCACAGAGACCTGTAGTCCGTTTTTCCTCAGGATTCCGAGCAGCGAAAGATTGAGTGGATGGCCGCCATACATTGCAGTGACTCTGCCCGCGATCCTGGAATACTCGGTAAACAGCCGCCATCCGCCCAAAGGAATGGCCGCCAGCATGAGCACCGCCAGCGTCGCCATTGCCGAAGCAAACGCGCGCCGGTAGCGAAACAGAAGATACACCAAAAGCACGCCCGGATAGAGTTTCAGAGAGACGGCGATGCTGATGGGGACACCGGCTGCCGCAATGTGCCCGCGTCGTAAGAGATACCAGCCCAGAACGATCAGCGACCCGACAAGGAGGCCGGATTGCCCCTGGCGCAGCAAACTGAGGACGGGTTCCCACGAGAGGCTTACGATTCCAATGAGCCAGGCAGTCCGTCCTGACAATTGAAACGCTCCGCTGCGGTAAATCAGGATGACGATTAACAACAATCCGGAAAGCGAAACAAGGTTGAGCGCGAGAGCCGCCCCATGAACTCCCAGCAGTGCGACGAAAGGGACCGTCAACAAAATCAAATGGGGTGGATGGGCCTGCAGCGGCAAAAACCCATGCGTCTCCCACTGCTCTTTTTGCTTTAAGCGGGGGAACAGCGCTCCGAGTGAGAACCGCGGCGGCTCACTTTTCAGCGATCTTACGATCAGCGGCGCCATCTGCGGCGGGTAAGCCGATTCGCCGCGCTGCAGCAACTGCGCCGAAACGATGTCCTGCATGACGTCGAGCGGAGCAATGTAGCTGATGTAAAGGACAAATCCGCCGCGAAGAACAGCGCAAAGGAATAGGAGGGCAATTACCGGCCGAGCAGACAGCAACCGGACGACGTTTTCCTTCGCTCGCGACGCGCTGTCTGGCCGTCCGCGCAGCTTTACATACTGCCAAACCAGGAGCACGAATATACCGACACAAAACCACAGCGTTGAATTCAGCAGCAACTCTCTGGTCGGATTGAACACGGCTCCCTTTTGCACTTTCGCCGCCGTCGCGGCGCGAGCACTATTTCCAGCGGTCCATCAAACTACCGAAGAACGTAACGCTCTTCTGGCGGATGGCGTAGCTTTCAAGGGGAACGCGATTATCCTCCGAACTGTTGCCGTTCCCGTGACCGTTTCCATTGCCGTTCCCGTCGAAAGCGACGGCCGTATGGCCGTTCGCCGCTTTGGCGAGCATGGAAGGAATCGCCTTGGGCAGCTGCGATTCGCTCGGGACCGTCGGGAGCGTCAAGTCGAGGTCTCCTGCGGATTCGTCGATGATCGCAACCGTAAGAGCCGGCGTTCGGAGAGCAAACCCCGTCTGCATGGAAGCATCGCAGACGCTGTTGACCAACCGCGGAATACCGCCCGAATATTCGTAAACCCTTCGAATGGCTGCCTCGGAAAACACCTGTTGTTCCGGCAGCCCCGCGCAGGCGAGGCGATGATTGATATATTCTTTGACCTCGTCCAAAGTCAGAGGCGCGAGCTTGCAATGACAGCTCATCCGCTGTTTGAACTGCCGGAGCTGCGGCTGCGCCAGGATGTCGGTCAGCTCAGGCTGTCCGGCGATCATGATCTGCAAGAGCTTTTCGTTCGGCGTTTCCAGGTTGAGAAGAAGTCGGATCTCCTCCAGGAGTTCGTGTGACAACCGGTGCGCCTCATCTACGATCAGCACCGAGGGCTTTCCCTCCCCTCGCGTGCGCAGTAGCGTCTGCTGCAGCGCCGAAAGCTGGCGGCTCTTCGACGTCGACGTACAGTTGACGGCAAACTTCTCCATCAGAAAATCAAACAGCTCTTCCCGGCTGAGTACGGGATTTGTGCAAAGTGCCGTCACAAAGCGCCGCTTTTCCAGCAGCCCGAGGAGGGAATACAACAGCGTCGTCTTTCCCGTTCCGGCCTCTCCGGTTAATACCATCAGACCGGGGCGCGTACACGCGCTGTACACCAAACCTGCTAACGCCTCCCGATGATTGCCGGTCATGTACATGAACGACGGATCAGACGTCAGCCGGAACGGCATGTCCTTCAGGTTGTAAAATGCCTGGTACAAATTTGGTCCTCTCTTGGGCTTAGCCGCGGTAATGATACAGAACAACCGTGCCTAATACGAGTGTCGCCGCAACGCCGGAGGCGACAGCAAGTATCAATTGTTTCTTTTTCCGTTTCCGCTGAGCATCCGTCAGGATAAACGGGATGACTTCTAAAACGCTATTGCCGCCCACCGCCGGCACCTGCTCCGCACAAATAATCGACGTCCCAACAAACTCGCGCCCTATCGCCAGGATGATGCCGAGGATTAAACCGCCCACGCTCCCAGCCGCGTCGATCAGCAACCGCTTGGGGCTCGACGGCCGCTGCGCCGGCTGTGCAGGGTCGAGCACGGAAAACTGCTCGCCTTTTTGCCGGATTTCCAGCTGCGTCGCAGTTTCAGCGGACAGTTGTTTGTCGAGCAACTGGGTGTAATGCGCTTTGTTGATCTCGTAGTCTCTGACCAACTCGGCGATTTGCTGCTCACGAACCGGAATAGCCTCCAGTTTTGATTGATACGAGGCAACTAGTTTATTCAACCGCTGTACTTCCAGTTTGTGTTTGTCTATCTCTGCTTCAGCCGTCCGGAGTTGAGATACCAGCACGGGATTCACACTCGGGGGAGTGAATGGACGTTTTCGGGGCGGTTCGGGGACTTTGGGCTCAGTGG
>JAICJH010000156.1 GCA_025928545.1 Bryobacteraceae bacterium
TAAGATCCAGATCGCGAAGCAGGTCGGGGGAGTTGGTCTTCAGGATCTGGTTGGGCATGGCAGCGAACATAACGTCGGCTGAATTATTATTCACCTGAATGAATTTTTACACATTCAGCCGCCGGCGTCAATAAACCGGGGACAGACCCGACGTTTTACCGATTTTTTCCCCGACAGTCCGGCGTTGCTAACCCCAGAAGTCGTTGGGAACATTAGCGAAACGGGTGTCGTTCTCTGTGTGATTGGGGCCCCGAGCGCCGAAGAAAGCCTGCGTCATCGCTCTGCCGTACAGCGCGTTCGCTCTGGCCCCCGACGGTTTCGCGAGCAGCGGTTGCAAGTCGGCGTCGGTCGGCGCGCCTTTCACCTTGGCGTCCACCACCTTGGCGATCGACTTGTTGCGCCGAACGACGGCGTTCTGATTGCGCCACATCAGCTCGACATCGTAGCGAACCTGCCAGTGAAAATGTGCGATGTAGGTGATCTTCGCAGCGGCATCGGTCGACGTGAAGATGGTCCAGAACTCGCGGTCGAGTATCAGATGGAATAGGAAATTATCGACGTTGCGGCCCGAGTTCCGCAGCTTCAGAGGAACCTTCAGCGCCGGATGATCGCCCCACGTGGCGTTCATTTTTGGGGGCGTGAACGATCCGGTGGGAGTTTCAAAAAACGGGTCCGGCGGCGACCCCGTGCTGTCGTACAGAATGGGACTGGCCAGCGCCGGCGGCACGTTCGGATTTACCGTGATCGACCCTTCGCTGTGCATCCGCCCCGCGTAGAAAATGCCGCTGAACGACTGCCCCGGATTGATCCGGCCGATCTGCACGAAGCCGAAATTGAAGTTGCCGATCGATTCGCCCGGCCCGAGCGCGATCGGCACATGGGCATCCGCCGTGATCGCATTGCTCTGCCCATTAGGGAACGCGGCCGAATTGAAACCCTGAGTCAGGTGGCAGATCAGGTGGCCCACCGGATTGATAAAAACGTCCGGCTTCGCCTTGCTGAAATCCGCAGCCAGCGTAAGCTGCGCGTCCAGAATCTTCATGTCAATACCGGCTGGTCTTGCGGATTCGGAATCGGCGGGAGTCTCTCGGCGACGAGCATGTCCGTATCCATGCGCGCAATGGTCATCTTCCCGACGATGTTGTCGGCCTGCGTCTGATAGGCACGATTGACGATGTTGCGCCGCTTCTTGTATGCGAGAACCGCCGCGGCCGTGGACGGCCCGTACGTCTGGGTCTGCAACTCGATCGGCGCTACGGAAACACGGTCGAGAACGAAGAGCGCCGTTTGAATCTTCGATACGTGATCGCCCTTGGCGTTCAGCGTGATATGCGCCGAGTCCTGCGTCGAACAGGCCTCCAGCGCGCGATCGCCGGCAAATAGTTTCGACTGTAAGGGCATGCTGCGGACCGAGTATAACAAGAACCGTCGGTCGCGCCGCTACTCCGGTATAAAGATGAGACCGCAGTGGTACTCGCTCAGTTCGCCGGATTGTGTCACGGTGAACGTCGAGCTGATGAAGCCCGATGCGGATGCGAAGCGGCCCGCGCCGCCGTCGATCCGCCAACTCACCGCTCCGGCGAGGACTCCAGGAACTCCGCTTTGACTGAGCTGCCCCGTCTTCGCGCTAGAGAAGCGCAGCCCGTGCTCGGCTTCATCGCCGAACGTAAGACTTCCTTCTCCGTCAAAGCCCTCGTTGCCGGCCATGTGAATTTCGGTTTCGACGAATGCGAGGTCTCCAGTGGCGGAGTGAACCGTCGTCTCCGCTCCGGATGGGCTAACGACAGTTTGCATGGTGCAACTGGTGCCGCTACTGGTAGCCCGCAGCGTTCCGCCGTTCCCGGTCGAGCGGGAGATCTGTCCGCGAAAGTGCATCGTGTAGACGATTTCCCGCATGGCTATAGAACCATCGTAGGCCGGGGTTCCGGTTTTCGAAAGTCCGCGAACCCCCATCCAAGCATCGAGCTGTGAGAATTTGCTCAGGCACGTTGGGCCGTCAGGTGCATGAAACATTCTCGACAACGAAAAATTTGCGGGTCGAGGAAACCCGACCCGACTCCTAAGTTGAAAGGAGGAGTAATTTTATGGCGAATGCTGATGTCAAAAAGAACCAAAGCGACGAAACAGGCGTCGCTAAACAAAGCGGCAACGAAGTCGCGAACTCGGGCAATTGGGACCCCTTTGCCTGGTGGCGTACAACTTCCAATGATCCCTTCTCCGTAATGCGGCACTTCCGCGAGGAGATGGATCGCGTGTTCGGACGGGCTTTCGGTGACGATGTCGGGGGCAACGGTGGTGTTTGGACCCCCGCGATCGAGGTGACCGAGCAGAACGGCAATCTGAAGGTTCATGCCGAACTGCCGGGCCTCAAACCGGAAGACGTCAAACTCGAAGTGACGGACGATGCGCTCGTTATCGAAGGCGAGCGGAAGTACGAGCACGAAGAGAAGGACAAGGGAGGCGTGTATCGGTCCGAACGGCGCTACGGGAGGTTCTATCGGCAGATCCCGCTGCCGGAGGGCGCCAATGTCGACCAGGCAAAGGCGCAATTCAAGAACGGTGTTCTGGAAGTCACCTTGCCCATGCCCGAGCGTAAGAGCAATCGGAGACAGATCCCGATCGGCAGCGGTACGGCTGCCGAGCAAAAGAAATAATCCTCTATCCCGGCGCTCGTTCCCAGCGGGCGCCGGCGCGACAGATTGCCACCGTTTTAACGTTTGCGGTGGCGGCCATCGCGACGAGAAGACGTGCCTTCGTGTGAGAGCAGTTGCGGTGTGGCCACAAAGGGCTAAACATCCTTCTTGACTTCGCGCAGACTACAGACTAAGTTATTAGTCAGTGAAGCCGCCCAGCCCCGTCCCCACCGATCTCGAGCTCGAACTCCTCAAAGTCATCTGGGACCGCGGCGAAGCCACCGTCCGCGAAGTGTTCTTCGAGCTCTTGCAGCGACGCAAGA
>JAICJH010000098.1 GCA_025928545.1 Bryobacteraceae bacterium
GTCGGCAAGACGGAGTTGGCCCGTGCTCTCGCGGAATAACTCTTCGATGACGAGCACAACATGGTTCGCATCGATATGTCGTAATATCAGGAGAAACACACTGTCGCGAGGCTGCTCGGCGCGCCTCCCGGCTATGTGGGCTTTGAAGAGGGCGGCCAGTTGACGGAAGCTGTGCGCCGCAAACCGTACTCGGTGATCCTGTTTGATGAAATCGAAAAAGCGCATCCCGATATCTTCAACGTGATGTTGCAGATTCTGGATGACGGACGCCTGACCGATGGCCAGGGGCGGACCGTGAATTTCAAGAACACCCTGCTGATCATGACATCCAATGTCGGCAGCCATCGCATTCTGGAATACAAGGGAAGCTTTGCCGGGAAGAGCTACGAGGCCATGAAAACCACGGTCATGAATGAATTGCGGGCCGGCTTCCGGCCTGAGTTCCTCAACCGCATCGACGAGATCATTGTTTTCCACGCGTTGAATGAAGAGCACCTGAAGGAGATCGTCGATATCCAACTCGCGGGTCTGCGGCAGCGCCTGGCTGAACGCCACATCCAGCTGAATCTCACGGACGAAGCCCGAACTCATCTGGTGAAGACCGGCTACGATCCTTTGTATGGTGCGCGTCCGCTCAAGCGGGCGATTCAGAAACAACTGGAGACCCGGCTTGGGCGGCTGATCATCTCCGGGAAAGTCCACGATGGCGAGGAGGTTGTGGTCGACTACGATTCGTCGAAGGATGAGCTGGCCTTCCAGCCGATGCCGGTCCTGGCCTAGGCAGCAGGATAGTGATTATCTAAGCGTCGGAAGATCGCGCCAGTTTGCCCAGGTAGCCGCCGTGGTGGCGCAGTCCGAAGTCCTGCTTCGTGAAACCCTTGAGCTCCATGAGCACCAGGGCGATGGCATCGCTGATCGCCATCATGACAATGATGCTGGCCGAAGGCGTCAGTCCGTGAGCGCAGGGCTCGGCGATTAAGCCCATGTCCACCACGATGTCACTGAGTTCGCGTAGTTCCGACTCTGCGTGCGACGTCACGCTGATGACAGTTTTCAATCCGATGCCTCTGCCAAGCCGGAGCATCTCCAACACTTCGCGGGTCTTGCCGCTGGTGGAAAACGCCACGATGCAGTCTTCGGGTTCGATTAACCCGAGGTCTCCATGCGCCGCTTCTCCAGGATGAACGTAGGCCGCGGCTGTCCCGGTGGAACAAAGCGTGGATGCGAATTTTCGCGCCACGTGCCCCGCTTTCCCCATACCTGTCGTGAGTACTTTGCCCGTGGAGTTGCGCAATGCCGCCACGGCATTACCGAAGTCGGGCGTCACTCGCACGGCTGCAATGGCCGCGGCTTCGGCAACCAGGATCTCGGCAATTCGTTCTTCAACGGTCATCGGGATCTAGTGCAGATACCCGCCACCATCGCAAAGAATCATCTGCCCGGTAATCAACTCCGCATCGTCGCTCGCGAGGAACGCGATCAGCCCCGCCAGGTGCTCCGGCTGAACTCGCTTTTTGATCGCCTGATTCCCCATCACACGATTAAACGCCTCTTCCTGCGAGTGCTCGGTCGTGCCAGGCGTGGCCACCATTCCCGGCATGACGGCGTTTACCGGGATGCCCTGTTCGCCCATCTCTTTCGCCAGTACGCGCGTCATTCCCATTACCGCGCCTTTGCTGGCAACATAAGCCATCTGGCCCGGATTCGCCAGAAAATAAGTGCGCGACGCCACCATGATCACGCGCGGCGTCCGACTCTTGAGAATGAGCGGATAGAAGGCCTTGGTAACCAGGAAATATCCCAGATAGTTGATATTGACGTATTGCGAGACTTCGTCTTTCGATAATTCATGCCACGGCTTGCGCCCGGAGAGAATCCCGGCATTGTTCACCAGAATATCGATATGCCCGCGCCGTCCTTCGATCTCTTTCACCGCGCGAGCGATTTGCTCTTCATCGGCGCAATCGCAGACGATGGAGTTGGCTTCTCCACCCAGGGCTTTGATTTCCGCTACCGCGCCGGCTCCGTCGTTGAGATCCAGAATCTCAACGATGGCCCCTTCGCGGGCCAGCCGAATTGCCGCAGCCTTGCCCAGGCCGGCAGCCGCGCCCGTGACAACCGCGACTCGATTCTTCAGCCTTCCATCCATCACTGCACTCCTTCACGCGCCATTCGGCGCTGTTCGGCCTGCACGATCACCAGGGCCATCAGCATCCCCAGGGGGTGTGCTCCCGCCTCCACCAACGGATGCGATTTGAGCGAGCGCAGCACGTCGATACTTTCGTCCTTGAGTAATCCCAGGGCCTCGGTCTCTTTATCCGTCAAACCATATTCAGCGCCCAGCCCGGCGGTATCCCGGAATAACCTGCGCCGCAATTCCTGTTGATGGCGCAGATCAAAAATTACCTTATTCAGGCGATAGACAGCCGGGTCGGGATGCTTATAGAACTGATACCCGCCGGCGTTTTCAAACTTCCATGCGGGCGCTGGTTCAGGCGTTGCCGGTCCCGCCGCCTTGTTAGGAATGAAGCGCATGACTGCATGTCCGTGGTGCCAGGTTGGCTGGTAGGTCAGCAACTCGCCAGGCTGATTGCCAATTGCGCCGAACAGAATCATCCACGGCAGCATTTCGGTATTGCCCACTTCATCCAGCTGTTCATTGGTTAAGTCGAGGAGGGTACCGTGGTTCCCGCGCTCCATCTGGGCGATGGCCCACCAGTCGAAATCGAAGGCCGGCTGTGGATACTTCCACGTTCCCGGATAATGCGACATGCCGCCACTCGCGACGATCGCGACTCGTTCCGGCCCCTTCTCGACGATCTCCCGGATTGCCTTGCCAAGCGCTTCGCAGCGCCGGGCCTTCGGAAGCGGCGGCAGATAGGTGTTCACGAAAATCGGAACCACTGGAATCGACCGGCCCTCGATCACCCATTCGTAAACTGCCGCGAACGAGTGGCCCATCACGGCATCCTGCGAATACACCATGTCGAACCCCGCGTCGACCAGCTTGTCGAGCAGTTCCTCGGCCAAGGGATGCGTGGGGAGTTCGTAATCCCGGCCGGCAAACGACGCCTGACACGTCTTGCCCGCGATGACGGCGAAAGTCGGAACCGCCGAGAGGAAAAACGTTTCCAGATGATCGCTGCCGATGACGATGACGACATCCGGCTTCGTTTCATCCAGCGTTTTGCCCAGTTCGCGCATCGCTGCAATGTCTGCATCGAGCTGTGCCGGGTCTTCTGTCGGCGGGCGTGTGAATAACTGCGGCGCATGCACCGTTGCCATCGCCGCGACAATTTTTCCCATGAGTGGTGTCCTCTTGTACCGCTAAGCTTCTTCGTCGATATATTCGACGCCGAGTTCTTTCAGTTTGGCCCGCAGACCATAAAAATCCAGACCGAGTTCGCCGGCCTTCAGGCGCGCCCGCGATTGTTCTTCCTTCGCGATACGTTTTTCGCCGAGTTTTGCGACGTCCGCGGCACGATCGCGCGGGACCACGACGACGCCGTCATGATCGGCGACAATTACATCTCCCGGGTTGACAATCGCGCCCGCGCACACAACCGGAACGTTTACTGAACCGGCGGTTGCTTTCACCGTGCCCTGGGCCGAGATCGCCTTCGCCCAGACGGGAAAGTTCATCGCGGTCAGATCGGCGGTATCGCGAATTCCCGCATCGATCACTAACCCAACCACACCATGCGCCTGGCAGGACGCGCCGAGCAGGTCGCCGAACATGCCGTCGGTCGATTCAGAAGTTGTGGTCACGACGAGAATGTCGCCTTTGCTCACCGTTTCCATGGCGGCGTGGATCATCAAATTATCGCCAGGCTGGCAGGAAACCGTGATGGCAACACCCGCGGTGCGCGCGGCGGGATAAATTGGCCGCATATACGGCAGCATCAGGCCGGTTCTCCCCTGAGCCTCGTGGACTGTCGCGACACCCTGTTCTCCCAGTGCCTGAACGACAGCCACATCCGGACGGCGGATATTCCGCACCACGCGAGGTTTCCACAAACCCTGGCTCATGACAATTCGCTCGTAACCTGCGGGTAGACGCGTTGAAACGCTTCGGCGTATTTGATGCTCTTGCTGCCGCCGTTGCGCACAGCCTGTGTTCCACGGCGTTTGCCCAAATCCGTGTAGTAGGTCCACAGATGCGTCTGTGCTTCCATGGATTCCATCGCTTTATGCTTGGTTTCCCAGACCGGGGTCACGTCGAGGAGCACCTGCGGCTTAAACTCGCATTGTTCCGGCTGATGCGGTTCGAACAGGAATACCGGCGGCGCATCGAGCGGCTTTCCCGGCGCCGGGTATCCCAAAGCCTGCGCATAAACACGTGTTTCCAGCGTGACACGGTTCGCCGTCGGATGATCCGGATTATAAGGATCGAGAAACGAATGCGTCAACACGAACTCCGGCTGCAACTCGCGGTATTCGGCCACCATGGCCTCAATAGTTTCCTGGGTTGGCAGAATGGGATAATCGCCGGAATCGAAGAAGCGGATTTCAGCGCCCAGAATACCGGCGGCCTGGGTCGATTCCGCGCGGCGGATTTCCTTCACCCGGTCAATGGTCATGCCAGGCTGCTTCCATGCCCCCTGGCTTTCACCGCGTTCGCCGAACGACAGGCACAGGATGCGCACCCGATATCCGCGTGACGCGTACAATGCGATTGCTCCGCCCGCCCTCCATACGAAATCCGCGGCATGCGCGCTCACGACGAGAATGTTTTTCTGGTCCGCCATAACTCCGCCTATTCCACCAGTCCCGTCGGATTCTCAACCGTCATGCGCCGAATCTGTTGCACCGAAAATCCGTCATCCAGCAGCCGTTGTGAAAACATCGCAAACCCTTCGGCAACCGGCGGATTGATGGTCTGCCCCAGATCGGTGGAAAGGATGCAGCGTTCCGGGCCGGTCACCCGAATGCTGTTCAGCACCTCTTCCCATGGCGCTTTGCCGGTGTGCATGGTGGTAAAGCAGTGCTCAATGAAAGCGCCCATTCCGGCCAGTTCCAGTTGCTCTTCCGCGGTCAGACTTTGCGAAGGGAACTCGGCGTGGGTCACTATGACCTTTCGCAGCTTCATATCCTGCGCCGCCCGCACCAGCGCGGCGATTTCGCGCCGTCCCAGGTGCCCGGTGGCCAGGATCATGTCGTGCTTCCTGATCAGCTCGAGGCAAGCGTTGGCTGTCGGTGTCAGATTTCCGGAATCATCGATCACGGTCATGGGGGGAGGATTAAGGCCGGTCGCAGCCAGATCCAGCTGGATTTGCGCCCAGAAAGGCAGCTTCTTGTTGCTGCCGCCCGGCCTCCCCGCGGTTTCGTTGGCGGCATCGACCGTCGGCATCCAGACGATCTTGCAGCCGGAACGGCCCGCCAGTTCCACAGCGACGGGGTTCAGTCCGCCGATGCTGTGATTCAGGGCAATTGCGCCGAAAGCGCGAATGCCCGGCACGGCCTTCGTGACTACCTGAGCGCGTTCTGCCGTCGGAAAATAATGCGATTTGAGAACGAAGCCCCGGAGTCCTCTGGCGAGAAATTCCTTCGCCAGATCGAGATCGTCGATGCGGCGCGCGATCACGTCCGGCGCCACATGAACCTGCAGGTCGTAGGCCCCCTGAAGCGTTTCCCACGCCTGATCGGAGATCCGGACTGCCTCACCAGGCAGGGCTGTTTGCGCGCTCGCTTCGGTGCTCATATGACTTCTCTAGTTAATCATGCCAGTCTGACCGAAAGCATAAACTGTTGGAAGATATCTATGAATACAAAGCCCGTCCCCGGCTTCCTCGGTTTCGGCGAAGCAGCCTTCCATATCGCCAAAGGTTTGCGCTCCTCCGGAATCGACACGATTGCCGCTTTCGATATAAATACCAACACTCCGGGCCGCGGCGAACTGATCCGCCGGCGGGCTGAAGAGGCATCGGTCAAACTGCTGGGTTCGAACGCAGCCCTCGCGGATTTGGCCGACATTGTCTTCTCGACGGTGACTGCCAACCAGGCAGCAGCGGCGGCGGAGCAGACGGCGCCTTACCTGAAGCCGTCGCATCTCTATGCGGATTTGAATTCGGTTTCACCCGGATTGAAGCGTTCGATCGCCGCCACCATCACGGCCAGTGGTGCGCGGTTCGTGGAAGTCGCGGTTATGGCGCCTGTCCCGCCTTACGGGCATAAAGTGCCTCTGCTGACCGGCGGCGCCGATGCCCCCGAATTTGCCGGCAGAATGGCGCCGTATGGAATGCAGATCGATACCGGTTCCGGCGAGATCGGGAGCGCCGCGGCAACCAAGATGTGCCGCAGCATCATGGTCAAAGGCATCGAGGCGCTGGTGACCGAATGTGTGCTTACTGCCACGCATTACGGAGTGGATGAAAAGGTCTTCGCCTCGCTGAGCGAAACTTTTCCTGGTACGGACTGGCCGAAATTCGCTTCCTATCTGGTTGGGCGCGTGGTGGTCCACGGTGAACGCAGAGCGCGCGAGATGGAGGAAGTGGCCTCGACGATGCGGGAGGCCGGTGTCGATCCGTTCATGGTGGATGCGATCGTTCGCCGGATGGATTGGAGCGCCGAACTCGGCTTGCGGGAATTATTTGACGGCCAAGCGCCTGTGAGCTATCGGCAATTCGCGGCCAAAGTGGCTTCGAGATAGGGCGGGCATTTTCATCTCTGCTTTGTCCCTGATTCCCCGTAGCGTGTCCACTAGTATTGGACAACGCTGTTTTATGGACAGCGGCTTTCCAAAAGCCTCGTGGCTACCCGCCCTTCCGCGGCGCAGAATAAAGATCCAACACCCCCGGCACGTGAAGACCTGAAGGCAAAATAGCCGCGGCCTCTCCACGACATGTCTGCCGCGCGATTACCCACGAACCATGAGAATCCTTCTTGTATTCAACGGTGTAGCTGTCCCCATTGGCGACTGTCCATGTGGCTGCGTCGTGTGACGGCTGATCCTGAGCCAGCGAGTATTCACCCTGACGCCTCATCAAACCGCCGACGATACGACTAAACGGCGTAAATTTCAAGGTCAAACGATAATCCGGACCAAACAATTCATGAAGGCCATTGCGCAACGAATCTTTGCCATGCAGAGTGCGCCACCCGGGAATCTGAACCTCCGCATCATTTGCATAGTGCCGAAGAATCTTCTCGGCATCTCCGGACGACCAGTCGTCTGCCCAGGAGCGTTCTTCCGCGCGAATGGCTACCTCATCTTCGGACAACACGAGAGCGGATTGACCTGACCGCGGCGCATGCGAACATGCGGTCGCTACGAACAAGGCCGCTGCAAAAACGATCGAATGTCGTTTCCTCATGCCTCCATCTTCTCTCAAACCGAGCCCAAACGGCCATCGTGCCTTGAGACGCGATTTCGCTCGGCAAACCGAATCAGGGCCGCCTCATTCGTTACACCGACGTTATTGTGGTCCGTTCGTTGGTTAAAAATTGTATACAGTGCGGCAAAAACACAGGCTCTAGCTCGTTAATGGGTTGATGGGCTTGCCTGACTATGAGATTACAGGCATCGAAGAAGTAGCGGGACGGATCCGGATTCAGGTGCGGTTTCAGGGTGAAGTGTGTTGCCCGCACTGTGAAGGAAAGCAGCTACGAATCAAAGACCGGCGGATCCGCCGGCCACGACACAAAGTTGGGGGGTGCGGCAGGTCGTCCTGGAGATGGAAAGCAGGAAATGGCGCTGTCTGAACTGCCAGCGGAGCTTTTGGCAACGTTTTCCGGGCATTCTTCCCCGAATACGCGCGACCGAGCCGTTTCGACACAGTGTATGCCAGAAGCATTCACTTTGCTGGGCTCTGTGCGCGATGCGGGTTTGCAGCTTCACTGTTTCGCGCCGACGCAAGCAGCAGGCTGCTTATTGAAAGTAAGAGAAGGATCACTTCAGGCAGGAAAAGTCTTGTACTCCCTGCGACTGGACCATCGGCCACCAAGCTGAACAGCCGAACCAGAATGACGGTCGCATCAACCGTCGCGACCAGGCTTATGCCCGCGATGAGACGACCGGAAAGCAGGCAACCAATGCCGAACAACGCGAAGCCAAGAGGAAATGCGCCGAATCCGATGCGCGTGGTTGTTGTCGCAAGTCCGGAGCTCATAGTCACGCCTGTCGCAATTGAGGCCTGTATGGGATTCGCGATGTAGCGAATGGCTATGGCGGCAAAAAGAATACTTGCCGCTACGAGAACAACCCTATTCAACCATGGCGCCAGCCTGTTCATGCTTTTCATTTTCGCTTCCTCCTTATATAAGCCATCAGCCACCAGCTGGCCGTCTTCACCAAAGACCATGCATCCCCTCCTGTTGTGACAAATCCCGGCAGGCTAGTGTGGAACTCCAGGCAGGGTGGGAAAATGACCGAGCTTTTCAGGATTGCTGATGATGTAAACGGATTTGACGCGATCCCGCCTGACGTCAAGCGTGACGACCGCAAACGGCCGCCCGTCGCGATAGCTGACGACGCCGGGCTGACCGTTGATCTGAGTAATGCGGCTCGTCAGGTCGCGCGGGACGAGCTTATTGATGCCGCCGATGAGCGCCTTGGCTACATGGTCCGCGCCGTGAACGAGATTGGGGACCGCAGGTCCCTTGCCGCCGCCATCTGAATACAGAACAGCATCTACTGAGAGCATCGCGACCAGTTCGACGAGATCTCCGGTAGATGTTGCATGAAGAAAGCGGCCCAAAAGCTTTTCCTTCTGCCCGGGCGACGGATCGAACCGTGTGCGCGCATCTGCAACGTGCTGCCGGGCGCGCCGTAGAATCTGACGGCAATTCGCAGTATCTTTCCCCAGAGTCTCGGCAATGTCGGTGAACTCATAATCGAATACCTCACGCAGCAGGAAAACGGCGCGCTCGACTGGCGTCAGTCGCTCCAGGACGACTAAGAAGGCCATCGAGACTGACTCGTCTATCTGAAGGAGCGAGAGCGCATCTCTATCAGGGCCGGTGATAACAGGCTCCGGCAACCATTGGCCGAAATATTCTTCGCGTCTGACACGCGCTGAATCGAGATAGTTGATACAGAGACGGCTGATGGTTGTCACCAGAAATGCCCGTGTCGACTGTATGTTTTCCTTCGGCGTGCGCTGCCAGCGAATAAAGGCTTCCTGCACAATGTCCTCGGCATCGGCGACGCTGCTGAGCATCCTGTAAGCGATCGAAAACAGTAGCGGCCGGAAATCGTTAAACCTCTTGAGATCGTTTTCCGGCGTGCTTTCAATGGCCTCATTCGCAGTCGGCGGCACGGATCGTTGATCTTCATCCTGTTGCATTGAAGTGCGCTCTCACCGTCCTGCGCGGATTCTCATTGAATCCTTCAAAAACTGACCTGTCCCATATTTTGTGAGACATCCTGGTCGCAAGGGCACCTGCCGAATCCCCCGAACTCTCATGCGGCACGCCCTTCGGACCGGGCGACGGAGTGCATAAATGAATCCAATGCTCTGCCGATCTCGCGCGGCGAGTCCTCCTGAGGCATGTGGATCCCCTTGACCCTCACTTCGCTCTGGTTCGGCCACTTCCGGCAGAATTCCAGCGTTCGGCCTCTGATCAATGCCCCAGGCTCCGCCACGACAAGCAGTTTTGGGATTGGGCTCTGTGCCAGTACTCTGCCATAGTTTTCGACGATTGCCGTGACATCGGCGGGATTTCCTTCGATGGGAATCTCGCGTGGCCAGGCCAGCGTGGGCAGGCGGTGTTTGGGCTCGTGGAACGGCGCGCGATAAGCATCCATCTCAGCAGCACTCAGCTTTCGCATGATGGCGTCGGGAAGGATCTGCTCCACAAATGCATTTCCGTCGAGGACCATCTGTTCACCCTGATCGGATCTTAAAGCCCGGAACCGGCCACCAGCCTGTCCAAAATAATCCCAACGAAGGGGCATCGTAATCGCTTCCATGTAGGCTATCGCCCGTACCTGCTCAGGAAAACGCGCCATCCGGTGAAATCCCAGGGCCGAGCCCCAGTCATGCACGACGAAAGTGACATTTCTCGTCAGTCTGAGAGAGTCAAGCCATGCATCGAGATAGCGCATATGGTCACAAAAGCGATACGCACCGGACGGCGATTTCCCTGAGTTTCCCATGCCGACAAGATCCGGCGCCAGGCATCTACCGTGAGGAAGAACGAACGGAATGATGTTACGCCACAGGTAGGACGACGTTGGGTTGCCATGCAGAAAGACGATCGGGTCGCCTTCGCCGGAGTCAACATAACTTATTTCTGTGTCGAGCACCGTCACCTGTTTTCTGGGATGCTCATCCGTCGAATTGACCAGTTGTTGCTCCGTTGTTTCGTTCATCTTGTTGTATGTTCCTTGTGGCGCCAATGAGCCGCCCGCTCAACGGGTCCGCAAATGCGATCGCGATGCCATCGGCTGATCGACATGGCAACGAGATCGGGCTCGTCGCACATTGGAAAATGATTACCGTCTTTCACCACAGTTTGAGGAGCATCGGGAAAGAGCTGCTTCCAGCGTGCCTGAAATCCAAGGGGATCATTGCGTTCGCCGAAGATCGTCATCATTGGCAACTGCCGGAATGGTCCGTTCAGTGCTTCCCACACATGCTCGTAGAGAACATCCGATCGTCTCGCATCTCCGATGTAGCTGTGAAATGATCTGATCCCCTCTCGTCCGATCCCTGCAAGAAACGTGTGTCGACTGCGCTCATCCATGTGACGGCCAATTCCGAATGGACCGGCCGTAATCCTGGGCAGCACACCTGTGAGAGCGTCAAACTCCCGCATTGCGACACTTCCCATGACAGTGAGCATCCCTCGGAATGCCGCGCCTGTCGGCCTCCAGCCAAAAGTATTGACGGCGCACAAACCCCGGATGCAATCCGAGGCGCGCGCGGCGCCGGCGATTCCTGATGGACCGCCCAGATCATGAAGAATTAATGTGATGTCCGTGAGGTCGAGAGCTTTTACAACCGCTTCGAGCGCGCGCGCCGCACATTCGAGCGTGATTTCCTCCAATGGCAGCCGGTCGCTCTGACCGGTGCCCGGGGCATCGAAGCACACGCAGCGAAACTCATCGGACAAGCACGACATTACGTCGCGCCATACGAAGGACCAGAATCCGGTATGAACGAATAGCAATACCGGGCCTTGCCCGATGTCAGTCACGGCAATCTGCCGACCATCGACCATCAGGGCAAACGTCTCGAAGGGCCACACATCCTCTTTCAGCCAGGAGGGGCGAGCAAGCGCGGGTAACGGCGCGATCAAAGCTGGCTCTTGCCGGCTCGTGGTCAAAATAACTTCCCTGCGGTCGGCCGCCTCTGAGTCGATCGTTGTCATCACTAATTTCTCCTCCCACCGGTTGTGGTGCTAAGTTTCACCTGCGTGTCTGCTTCCGGCGACACACGCGTCTTCTGCAATAGAGACCGAATTGGACATGCGTTTGTGACACGCGGCTCTCGGAGATGGGTTCACCCGGGAGGCCGATCACGGCTCCCGGGTGAGTTTGTCTTAGTTATCCTGTCGAGCCGGCCCAATGACAACGACGCCGTTCGCTGGCGCCTGGATCGTGGCTATACCTTGGCGGGTCAGGTTGCCATCTTCATCCACGGAAAAGACCGACAAATGAGACAGAGAGCCGCTCCCGTCGATCACAGCCAGCAACCCCTCGCCCGCCGCGACATCTGTAGGCGAGCCGTTGAAAGTCGCAGCGACGCCTGCGTCCGGAGTGATTTTCTGTCCGTACACCGCAAAACGAGACACCGACTGGCTTGGTGAATCCGCGGAATAAAGGAAGGGGCCCTACGAGAGCAAGCCAGCACGGGGAATGCTGCACTGGACCTGAGAAGCTCGTCATCTGCGTCGTCGTCAGCACGTTGCCATCCCGCACCAGGCTGACTTCATCAGCGTGGGCGAGCGTGATATAGGTATTGTCGCTGCGTGTCACAAGCCCAAATGGGGTATTCACATTGGCCGGGATGTTTTGCACCAGATGAGCCGGTGCGTTGGCCGCACCGTCCCTGGTCAGCGACACGGTCTCTATGACATTGCTTTTCTCGGCAATCACGAGTGCGTTTGTCACCACTCCCACCTGCGCAGCAGAACCGTCGGCCTTGAGCAGTCCCGCAACGCCATCTGCGCCGGGAGAGACGTCCGATCCGAATATCCTGTGCGATTCAACCTCGGTTGCATCGAGCACGTATAAATGGTTATTGCCAAAAGCGACACTAACCGGGGGGGACAGCGTTGGAACAAGTTTCCGAAATTGCAGACCCCTTCCTGTGCGCTCAAACAAGGCCACAGACTGTGAGCCAAAATTTACCACTGCGACCAGATTCCGGCAGGCTGCGACACCACCTGCGTTTCCGCTAACGCCCCCCTGCCCCTGCGTCGAAAGTGTCTGCAGAAGTGTACCCGCGCCGTTGTACACCAGCAATTGATTGCTGGCAAGGTTCGATGCTGTCACAACGAGCGTATCCTGCTTTTCTCCTCCGTAGGTAACCATAGCGCTGGCCAACAGACCGAGCGCACTTAAAATCCGAAAGACCCTCATTGACTTTCTCCTTTGAAAATTTTTCCCGCGCGGAGGGGAGCAAAAACTGTGATTTCCTGCGCATTCGAAAAAACAGCTCTGAACTCCTCATACCGCGCGGCGTTGTCGCTCTGTATTTCGCGCGCGAGGCCGGAACAGTTACGGAAGCGCGAAATGGATCTTCGCGCGTGCCCACGCGACGTGCCAACGAAGAAGCGGATATCGAATGCCTTCGGCTCCGCAGCGGCGCTCAGAGGAGGCGCGCCCGCTTAAAGGCGTGAAACCGAAGGCATCGTTAGGTCTTCATTGCACTTGGCCAAATCGTTACGCCAAGAATTTCGATTCGATGCGCAACGTACACGCCACCGCCAGCAAAAGCCTACCTGCGGCCCGATGAAAACCATATGGTGCGGCGAGCGGGGTAGATCGGTCCGTGGGAAGCGTATGTCTTGCATTCCGACAATTGTGATCAGTCCTATGTCACAAACGGTGCGTCTGCCTGGTCATAAACCTGAGGCGGTATGGGCGGCAGTACGCTTGCTTCCGCAAATACGCCGTATTAGCGCTGCCGAGATCGGCAATACAACATGGACGCTCTGGTTTGCGGATTTCGCATGCCCTAATATGATCCGCGCCACGGATACGAATCACCGAACAGGGGCGTATAGGACTTGGACTCCATTGACGGAACCATCGATATGACAAAACAGCAGAACATAGTCGTCATCACCGGAGCAAATGCCGGCATAGGATTCGCGACGGCACTGGCGTTGGCACGAAAGGGTGCAACCATCATCATGATTTGTCGCGACGCCGGACGAGGGCTTGCGGCATTGGACAGTGTCACGAAAGTCGCCGCCGCCGATCATCAACTTTTTATCACGGACCTTTCCTCACAGGCCGGGATTCGCGATCTGTCGGTCAGACTTCACAAGCAACTACCTCGCATTGTCGTGCTGATCAACAACGTCGGCGCTGCTTTTGCTGATAAGGAACTTACGGTCGACGGCATCGAGAAAACTTTCGCACTCAATCACCTCGCCCCATTTTTGCTCACAAACCTTGTTTTGGATCTCATTGAGCAATCTCTTGCAGGGCGCATTATCAACCTGACGGCGGGCATACCAGTGTCACGAAAGAATTTCCTGGAAAACCTTCAGGGCGAGAAGAATTACGGTCAGTTCGCCGCATACCGGTCGTCGAAGATCGGAAATATCCTTTTTACGTATGAACTTGCAAGGCGTCTCGAAAAAAAAGCTATTACCGTGAATTGCGTTCATCCCGGTCCGGTCAAGACAGAGTTTACGCAAAAGGCGGGCGGGTTTCTTGCCCGGATGTCCAAGCTCCTCCGTTTCATGATGAAGAGCCCGGAAGAGGGCGCTCGTGGACCCGTCTACCTTGCCACGTCGCCGGAAATCGCCCGGATAACAGGAGGCTATTTTGTCAGCTGCAAACAAAAGAAGAGTGCCGCGATTACCTACGACCGACAGATAGCGACGAAACACTGGGAGATGAGTGAGAAACTGACTTCATTGAATGGAGACGTTACGGCGTAGGTGCGAAGAACGTCCATTACGGGCGGGTGGCCATATCCGCTGTAATTCTCACAGCCGCAGTTTGAAGATCGGGTGAGGTCGAAGAGTGAGCAAACTGCACGCGCGAAGTAGTCCCGCGGAACTCCCGCAATCGAAATCGATCGACAGTCTATTATCACGGGCTGTCACAAATCGATGCGCGATCCGGTCACGATTAGCAGATTGCAGTTTAAGAAAGGGATTGATCCATGAAGGGCAAACTCACAGTTTGGATGAGCCCCGTGTTTAAGGGACTCGTAGCTCTGGTATTGGTTGCTAGCGCGATAATGAAGATAACCCACACGCCACGGATGATGGTCGATGGCCTCGTACGCGCGGGCCTTCCAGAGAGTGCCATCCTTCCGATCGCTCTCCTCGAACTGACCTGTCTCGTCCTCTATCTCATTCCCCGTACTATGGTTCTCGGCGCTGTATTACTAACAGGCTACTTCGGCGGCGCTATGGTCGTTCACATCATCAGCAAGGAAAGCGTATTTCCCCTGATACTGATTGGATTCTGGATTTGGGGAGGCATCTATTACAGCGTTCCCGGGCTACTCTCTCTCTTACCTTTGCGCAGAGACTTAGCCGGCGGGGTGGCAACTCGAGATGAGATTCGCCCAGGTAGTCGAGCCGCAGCCTCCTAAAACTAAAGGCCCGGGTGTGCACTTCGCCCGTACTGATTTTTCAAATATATTTTGATCCAATCGATCCTGCGAAGGTAGCAAACACCGCCGTCGCATCCATCTTACTGATTCTTGTATGGAGAATTGTCAGTAACTTCTGTCGATGGGCGAAGTGCCGAGCTTTCGCAGCCCTCCTGTGTTTCGCGATCCATCAAGCTACACGAATTCACGATGCGATCAAGCCTACCCCCGGTGAGGTGTTTCGCCTCTCATCCGGGTTAACATTGGGCTCCGCCATGCCTATCCGAACGTTATCGCCGTTAGGAAGCGGGAAGATGAGTCCCGCCTCCGATATGTTTTCGGACCCATAGCGTATTTGAGCGGGCTCTAGCTCGTTAATGGGGGCAAGCCGCCGCCTCTGACTGATAAAACTAACTTGCGAGGAAAAGTTTGATTAGATCAGAGGCGGTAATGGGCTTGCCTGACTATGAGATTACAGGCATCGAAGAAGTAGCGGGACGGA
>JAICJH010000109.1 GCA_025928545.1 Bryobacteraceae bacterium
GCACCTCGGCGTCGCCGAGTCTTGTGGCGACTGTTACCGCGACCAGCTATAACCCGGGGACTCTCTCATACGGTACGTCGTACTACTGGAAAGTGGTAGCGGTGAATTCGACCGGATCGACCGCCTCACCTCTGTGGTCATTTACGACCGCTGTGGCCCCGCCCACAGCGCCCGCGGGCGCTTCGCCAAACGGCGTCGCCGGCGTTAGCCTGACGCCGGTGCTGAGTTGGGGTGCGGTTGCGGGAGCGGCGAACTATGCGGTTTACTTCGGCACATCGGCCATGCCATCGATGGTGGCGACTGTGAACGCAAACAGCTATTCTCCAGGCACACTGACAGCGGGTACGATGTACTACTGGCGAGTTGTGGCTATTAACGCCTCTGGTTCGGCATCGTCGTCAACCTGGTCGTTTACCACAGCCATCGCGGCACCCGCGGCACCCTCAGGCCTTGCGCCGGCCAGCGGAACAACGGTTTCAGGAAGTCCAACTTTAACGTGGAACGCTTCGACCGGAGCGACTTCGTACAACGTGTACTTTGGCACATCTTCGATTCCATCACTGGCGGCGACCGTAACTGCGACTAATTACACTCCGGGAGTGCTAACGGCAGGCACCACGTATTACTGGCGAGTTGCGGCTGTCAATACGGCTGGAAGCGTTTCCTCGCCAACGATGACATTGTCAACCGCTCCCGCGGTGAACGTGGCACCGATTGTCAATTCCGTATCGCCGTCGGTCGGAACCGGTTCATCCGCCACATTCCAGATCGCAGTGTCGGACGCGAACGGAGCGAGCGATCTGGCGGGGGCCGGAGCGCTGATCAATACGTTCGTGGATGGCCAGGCCGCATGCTGGTTTTATTACGATCGGGGATCGAACACGTTATCGCTGGCCAGCGATTCGACTGCGTCATGGCAGGCGATGACGCTTGGCTCGAGTTCAACCCTCAGCAACAGTCAATGCAGTATCGCGGGGACGGGCGTCAGCGCGGCCGCGAACGGTACTTCAGTGACTTTGACGGTCCGTATCGTTTTCAACACCCAGAAGTTCATAGGTCCTAAAAACCTCTTCGCATTTTCAATCGATCGGGCAGGTTTATCTTCAGGTTACCAATTAAAGGGTAGCTGGACCGTACAGTAATATACATTTCGCCTACAAAATCGCTACACCGAGCTAGGGTCTGTTTCACGTGACTCCAGGGTGTTACCCGAGTTCAATTCCTCACGAACCGGTGATAACCTGGATGAAACAGAGAAAGACTTGGAGAGCAGACGCAAGCCTGTTGCCGAATATGCCCGACGCATCCCCTTCGATGCGCCGGGCATATTCTGTACCCGCCAACATTTGAGCGCCTGTTATCACGTTTAACCCGGAGACTCGACGTTACAAGAGACACTCCCAGTATTTCGGATATGAGATTCGCATAGCCGGCTTGTCCGGCGGCCAGACATTCGCTCCAGGGGCGAAGTTGAGGTTTGCGCCGCGAATCGAATTGAAAATAATAATCCATTTCTGTAGAGGCTTAATTGAAACGTATATTTCTAAATCTAAATAAGGCGGCATTGCTGATCTGGTCGTTAATCCCTCTCGCTGCGGTTGCGCAACCAACCGTATGGACGACCTCTTCAATGGTTCGGACCGGACCGTCGGACCCAATTGGTTATGGCACCAATGTCAATCTCTATGCGGGCAAGGGTGAAAACGAGTCGTTCCAGGTTGTCGTACGCGCACCCGCTTACGGACTCAGCAACGTGAACTTCAGCGTGTCCGGTTTGTCCGGGCCGGGGGGAGCATACATACCGTCCAGCGCTTTCACGCTGTTTCGGGAGCAATACGTATATGTAAATAAGTCGAGCGCGGATTGGGGTGGTTCGAACCGGCCGCTCGGGGTAGGCTGGTATCCGGATGGCCTGATACCTTTCACCGATCCCGCGACCGGAGTCCCTCTGCATGGAGCCAATATCCAGGCGGTGCCGTTCGGTCTGAACGGATACCAGAATCAGCCGCTCTGGGTAGATTTACTGGTTCCGCGCGACGCGGTGGCAGGCACGTATTACGGAAGCTTTACTGTAACGAGCGATCAGGGAAGTGTGACCGGCTACATCACCGCCACCGTTTGGCACTTTACGATGCCGTTTCAGCCTACGCTGCATTCCGCCTTCCTGTATTGGGCCGCGAACGATACTGCGTCCGACGAGGAGTTGCTGCGAAATAGAATCGCGCCACTCCGCTCAGACCCCTCACGACAGAGCACGCTGATGAATTTTGGCCTGTCCAGCGTCGGTATTCCTTTCTTCAGCGGCGCGGATGTAAGCAACTGCTACATGACTCCCGCGCCGAGCATCAGTCAGTTTCAGGCAGTAGCCGCAGCGCAACAACCCGGGCTTATGGTGATGAATTACAGCAGTGACGAAATCGGCCGCTGTCCATCACTTTTCCCGCAGGTTCAGCAGTGGGCTTACAACATGCATCAAGCCGGAATTCGCAATTTTGTCCCGATCGCGCCTACTCCCGCGCTCTACGATGACGGCTCCGGTACGGGGCGTTCCGCCGTGGATATCTGGGCAATGCTGCCGGTTATCTACGATTTGAACGTGGGCGCTTCGCAATATGTCCTCAGTAAGGGCGACTCCATCTGGTCTTACAACGCGCTGACTCAGGATGCATATTCGCCCAAGTGGGAAATCGATTTCGCGCCCATGAATTTCCGTATTCAGCCAGGCTTCATCAATCAGAGCCTCGGGCTATCCGGCCTCATGTATTGGCGCGCGGATTACTGGTCAGCGGATCCGTGGAATCAGGTGAACAATACCGGAGTATTCAGCACGAACAATTACCCAGGTGAAGGGATGATGGTTTATCCCGGTTGGCAGGTTGGTATCGCCGGAGTGGCTCCTTCCATGCGCCTGAAGTGGATCCGGGATGGCGCGGATGATTACGACTACATCTCATTGCTGAAGGCCGCGGGAATGGGCTCATGGGCTTTGAATCTGGCAGCCACCGTTGGCCCCAACTGGACGAACTGGACGCGTGATCCGGATTTCCTCGCGAATGTGCGCTACCAGCTTGGGCAGCAACTCGATCAGATCTACGGCGGTAGCTCCGCTCCGGCGGCGCCTGCCGCAGCCCCTGCACCCGCCGCACCGGTCTCCACTGCACCGGTCAGTTCGGGAGGCAGCGCAGCGCCGACAGTAACCGGGCTGACTCCCTCGAACGCGGGTACATCGTCGACATTCGTTGTCGGAGTCGCCGATGCGAACGGGTCGAGCGATCTGGCCGGCGCCGGTGTGTTAATAAACTCCGGTGTGAACGGCACGGGCGCCTGCTGGCTCTATTACAACCTGGCAAACAGTACTGTCTCGCTTGCCGACGATACGGCGAGTGGCTGGAGTTCAGTAGTTCAGGGTTCCGGCTCAGTCATCAGCAACAGCCAATGCAGTATCGCCGGAACCGGCTTCGGGGCATATCGATCCGGAAACGGAGCCACCATTACCGTAACGGTCTGGTTCAATTCCTGGTTCGCCGGCACGAAGAGCATTTACGTCAACGCTCGCGACAACGAAGGCTTGTCATCCGGTTTCCAATCGATGGGTAAGTGGCAGGTGCCTTAGTCGTGTCAGTGCGCGGAAGTCGACAATCTGTCGATTTCCGCGCCTAACTGCCGGCGAATCGTTTCCAGTGCGTCTCCGCTTCTGGTCCAGTTGGTCCAGTCGGGTGCAATCGAGCGTATCTGTTGGAGCGCCCATTGGCCTCGCCCCAGTTTTTTCAAGAGTTCAACGTATTCGTAATCCTGTTCGCCTTCGCGGAGCTGTTTGAGGCGCATGGAAGGTACAACTCCCGGCAGACCTGCCGGTTCGCCCGGGTAAACCAGCAAACCATCTCCCGGATAATTGCCGGGGCTGAAAACGCCCTGGTTATTCACCTGGGTCCAGACGTCGCCATCCCACCGATCGATTCTCCAGTAGAGCAAGCCGGTGAGGCCCATGGTCTCACTCAGGAAACCCGCCTGGAGCCGGTAATCGATCGGATCGTAGTCGATAAGCCACTTCGGGGAATAGGAATCCTGAACGAGCGCATTGTACGACCAGATTTCGCTGCCATGGGCGCGTGCCTCGGCGAGGCCCGCTGCGTCTTTGGCAAACTGCATCGGGAGAACTACCCAGATATCCACCGCGGAACGGCCGGTTCCATCGTCAAGAAGCTGTTGAACGGGAGCCATCACGACCAGGTTTTTTATATGTGCAGCGTGGAGATTGCGGGCCCATGACTGAATCATGGGATAGAGATCGCGGCAATTCTGTATTTCATCAGCGGTGTAATTGAACAGCGAAAGATGAGGGTCATGCGCTGCGACGGTGGCCAGCAGATCCTTCACCGGAGGCGGCGGTTTCATTGTGCAGTGCGTGTTGTCGGCGCCGCTCCAGTATCCGGCATCCGTCATGCTCAAACCGTGCGAGGATTGCAATTCGCGGTCCAGGGATGCGGATGGCGACTGGGCAATATGCTGGGGCATCAGGCGATGGCGGAGGAGTTCCTCCTTTGCATCCTGGCTAACCTGGTTCCAAAAAGCGAAGCTCGATTGCAGAGTGGGCCTGAGCGGAAGATCGAAATTCCAGACCGTGAGGCTCCAGGGAATTTCCATCTTTCCTGCGTCGGTGACGATCGTGATGGAAGCGTGGTATTCGCCGGGCGGTGTCCCGCGCGGCACGAACACGTCTACCCACAGCGTCAGGATTTCAGACGCTGAAACCCGAAAGGGAGCGGCTCTGTAGTTTCCGGCAAGAGGCTTTTTTGTTTTGGGATTGCGAAAGGGAATCAGCGGATCGGGATACCAACCCGCACCGAGGGAATGGTTTTTGCCGTGCCAGTCCGGACTCGGTGCATCCACATGAACGTAGTGCTCCCGGTAGAGGGTTATGTTGCCCGCATCGATGCGGCGGTTCGGCGAGACGGAGAGATCGGAAGAGACAGCGTCAACGAATTGCATTCCGGACTGCGGAGCGGGAATCGCAATTTGAAACGCCTGATACTCGCCGCGCGCCGCGAATAGATGAGCGTCAGACTCGGAATGTAAAGGACGTCCGGGAACAGCACGTTCAGAATCCGCCAGAAGATGCCAGGCTATGGGGGACGCTGCGGGGAATAAAAGCACCGCCGGGACGAGGATGGCCGCTGCAAGGGTCAGCACGGCCGCAGAGCCGATTCGTACGGAGCGACGCCGGTTTTTAGACGAGAACGTTCTGGCAGTCATTCCGGCCCGCCCGGGCACACTTGCTTTGAAAGCCCGGCGCAGGATTGCTCTTCTGTAAATGCCGCGGAGTGGAGTCCCCGCCGGTAGGTCTCGACATTGAGGAGGTCTTCCAGTTTGACATCGCAGAGATGGACCTCGCGTCCGAAATGTCGGAGGATGGCGAATTGGGTGGCTGCGTCGGTTGCCGAAAACGTCACCGCTTCGACTCCGAACGCGCGAACCAGGCGTTCGGGAAACGACGGATCGAAACGTCCCTGATGATCGAAGTAGCCGGTGCCGCGAGGGCGCTTCGCGGCCAACTGTACAGCCCCGGCATCCAGCCAGCGGCTGCCCTGGGCGACCGCGTCTTCGGGCGATATGAGCCCGGATCGACTACCCAGTTCGAATTGAACCTCCAGCCCGCGGGCACGTGCCATCTGCACGAGTTGAGACGGACTCTCAGGGAGATCGGCGAAGTTCTCGCTGTATTCCACACGGGCGACGCCGAACTCGGTGCACAATTCCAGGTAGGCTTCGAATTGTCCGTGGGCGGCGGCGATTTGAAACGAATCCGCTCCGATAACAGTGGGCACGCTGTGAGTGGCCGCAGCCGCCACTTTGCGACGAGTCACGTTCTCGTCCGCGATGATCCAGCAGGACATTGAGATTTTCAGAATTTCAATCAGGTTGGCGCTTTGATCGAGATGTCCTTCTACAGTAGATGGGTCATAGCCTGGATCAACGGGCGAGGTGCGGGGCGGAAGATCGGGCACGCCCATACGATGCAGGTACTCGGTGGCAGTAATATGCTCCGAAGGCGGAATAGCCGACGCGGATACTTTCCTGGCGAAAATAACGGTTGGCATCTTGCGTTTTCCGTGGAAAAGAGTTCATCGGACGTCGCCCCGGACCGGGCTCCGCCCGCCTAGACCTCTCCGGCGCCTATTACCTGATGAGTGAGTGAGGCGGGGCCGCGCGACGGCGCTATGGCGCGTTCGGTCACACCGTCCATGCAGCTTGCGATCCCGACCATATTCTGAATACTCAGGTCACCCATGTGACGAGCATGGGAGATCTGTTCAAGTATTTCGTCGAATAATCGGCAACCGTCCGGGAACTCCGCCAGACCGGCGGGCCGAAGTGAAACATGAAGAACGCCTTTCCGACGCACGGCGGCGTCAATGCCCCTGCGGACCTGCGCGAGGCGGTTTTCCATCCCCGCGGGCGAGATCACGGACTTTCCGGCAGGACACAGAGATATCGATGCCGGAATGTTCCAGAGTCCAGCCAGCGTTTGCCGCGGCCAGATTGGTGGCGGCGTGGGATGGCCAATTTCATTCACCAGACCGAGAAGCGAGGCGGGCAGCGATCTGTCGGATCGTTCCGGCAAGAGCGACGCGTGTCCGCGGAAGCAGCGAATACCGTGTTCGGCAAGGAGAGCGTGATGCCGCTCTTCTTCGCCGGGAAAAGAGAATGATGCGGGGCTGATGCCGAGATCGCGAAGGGCTTTGATGCCGGCTTCTAATTCGCACCGTATTACGGTGGATTCCCTGCCACTCCATTTCAGATGCGTGAGACCGCCGTGGAGACCGATATCCTGGGCAACCTGGGAACTGGCCAGCTTACGGATGAACGACCGGCGATACCACATGGGTTCCGTCAGTTCGTTGCCGGCGGGAATCCGAAGAGCCCATTCGCGCGGGATTCCGGCCGCACAGTAGTCCGACGGCCCGGCGCTTTCGCCAAGCGCCAGGCCGCCTACCACAAGCCAGGTTGCACTCATATCCGCGAAGCAAAGCGACCGCAGGACATGTTCATAAGCGGCCATAGCGTTCGGATAACGTCTTCCGAAATCGCGCGCCTGCGGGTTGTCTGGCTGGCCCCAGAGCAATTCCGCGTCGAGTGAGAGCACGATGGCCCCCTGTTCCGAAGGGGACCACTGTGGCTGAGTCGGCGTGAGCAATTTGCATTCTCCCTGAATGAATATCAACGCGAGGCGACAGCGGGTTCGCGCAAAGTACGAGAATCCATCGCGTCCTGCCGTAAGCCAGCCGCATCTGAGGAAGTTGGCGGGTAAGGCGTCGCAAACGCAGCCATGATCCTCGCATCCATTTCGTCCGTGTACGTGCCCGAACCGATGGCTTCGAGGAACTTCCTGTTGTCGTATGAAATGTCGCGATAGTCGACGACCTTTTTCTCTTCAAAGGCCCGCTTCAGCTCACGAATTCCGTCCTCCAGAGTCCAGACACAATCGAAACTGAGCTGGCTGCGGATCTTATTAAAGGAAACCCGGTAATTTCGTTTATCGGTGTTTTCCACGTGCTCCACACGCGTGTCCGGAAACTCTTCCCTGATTCTGTCGGCCACCTGCGCGAGCGTGTAGTTCAGATCGGGGCTCCCTACATTGAAGACCTGTCCGCTCACGAGGCCGAGCGGTGCATTCATCGTGTGGTAGATGGCCTCCGCGACATCGCGAACGTGAATGAAGGGCCTCCACTGGGTTCCGTTGAAGATAGTGATGGAGCCTTCCTGGTGAGCCTTCGCGGATAACAGGTTCACGACCAGATCGAAGCGGGGACGATGGGAGAAACCAAAGACCGTCGCGAAGCGCAGGATCGTGGGATGGAAGAATTCGTTGCGCGCGTGCAGCAGAGCCTGTTCGGAATCGACCTTGGTCTGCGCATAGAGGGAGATCGGGTTGACCGCCGATTCTTCATCGACAACCGCATCGTTGGCGCCGTAAACGCTGCAACTCGATGCAAACAGGAATCGCTTGATGCGGAAGCCTTTGGCTACCTCGATCAGCATACGGGTTGCCGCGTAGTTCGTTTCGAGCGCGGTCTGGCGGTCTTCTTCGCACGCCGGGTCGCCTACGATTGCGGCAAGATCGATGATCGTTCCGGTGCCCTTGACCGCGCGAACCACGGTCTGGATGTTACGGCAGTCACCCACGATCAGTTGAAAGTTTGGATGGTGAAGGATATCTTCAATCGCGGCGTATCCGTAAACAAGGCGGTCAAGCACGCGAACCTTGGAGCCACCATCAAGCAGACGGCGAACCAGAATCGACCCCACGTAACCGGCCCCACCAACTACCAACACGGTTCCGGGATCGTTCTGGCCCGGGCGGGATCTTTTGGCACGGCGCGCTTCCGGATCGACTGGCCGTTTCTCGATCAGGGGAGCCAGCGTCATGGCTGCGATCAACAGGATCGAAAACCAGATAACGACGCTGCGCGAAACCATGTCCTGCCTGAACATCAGGTAGTTAGCCGTGAGAAACAGGAGAATGGCCAGACCCGAACCCCGCGCAATTGTGCGAATACGGTACTGCAGCGTGTAGAAACTTGAACGGGCATACACGCCGCTGACGAAGAAAACGATCGGAAATACCAGAGACAGCGGCCAAAAGAAGCGGCCATAGTAGCGGGGAAAGTATTCGGCTATTGTGCGGGCCGTATCGACGCGGCCCATGATCATATAAGATGTCACCGCCGCCGCCAACGCAACAAGCAGGCAAAGGTGTATGAGTGCGAAGTCCGTCAGGACCCGCCGGTAGATTGCGCGGAATGATGTCTGCTTGATTTCATCGAGCATAGTGTATGAGTTCTCCGATATTCCTTGTCTATAAATTCGTATCGATCAGCATGCCCCTAGGCGGCTGCCAGAGTAAGCGACGGTGCAACGGGAGATTCGGCCTCCTGCCGCGAAGCGTGAATGACGGCGCCGACAGCATCAATCACGTCCTGAACATCCCGATCCGACATTGCCGGATAACAGGGAAGGGAAACCAATCCGTGATAGCGGCGCTCCGCAACGGGAAACATGGATGGTGTGTAGCCAAGATTCTGACTGTAAAAAGGATGACGGTGCACCGGTATGAAATGAACGCTGGTGCCGATTCTTGCTTTCTTTAAAGCGGCGATGAAAGTATCGCGTTCGAGATGAGTGGCTTCCCGCCGGATCTGGACCGCGTACAGGTGGTAGGTGTGATTGCACCCTGGTACGGTTTCGGGAAGGCGCAGCTCAGGGAAATTACTAAACGCGTCCGTGTAGCGCGCGGCGATTTCCCGACGGCGCGAGTTAAACGAC
>JAICJH010000120.1 GCA_025928545.1 Bryobacteraceae bacterium
CGATCCAGAAGTGCACCGGCATTCGAGTGGGCATCAGCGGACGCTCTGACCCGGAATACGTCACCGCTATGACGTGACAGCCATTCTCCTCGCGAACAACCTCTGACGAGACGACCCGTTCATTGATGGCCTGGTAAAGAAACGGTTCATTACCGCCGCCGGGCAGATCGGATCCGAACACGTGCGGCAGCGGGCGTCCGTGCGGCAGCGGGTAACTACGGCATCGCGGCCCGCGCCTCATGGGATCACCACGCATGGAGCACGAATGCATCTGTGTGCCGTCAAACACCTCGACCGAACCCCTGGGCCCGGCCTGCTCATAGCGCATCCGGTCAGGTGCGGTGTATTTGAAAATGCTCCGGATCTCACTGCGATTCCGTGAATCTTCATCGCCCGATTCATTGACGATCCGCGCCTCAAGCGCGAGGGCCCGAATATCGCGATACGTCTGCGAAACGCTGGTCAGCAGCTCAAATGCATCCATACCTCACAGTACAGTTTGCGTACCCGGCGTGTCCAGATCGTGCAGATAATCGCGGAAGACTTGATTGATCTCTTGAATCGCCGGCCTCCCACAAATTCCCGTGAACAAAAAAGATCCCGCACCGTATAAACCAGATAATGGTGCGCCCCACCGTCTTCCTCCTCTTCTTCACCATCGCGCTCCAGGCTCAACAGCCCGGGCCGCCTCCCCCTGTCGCCCAAATCGCCGCCCTCATGCAACAACTCCACGACCGCGGCCAGTTCGACGGCTCCGCTCTCATCGCCCAGCACGGCAAAATTCTCTACCGCTCCGCCCTCGGCCTCGCCGACGAAACCTCTCACCGTGCTTTCACGCCCGAAACCCCCTCCTGCCTCGCCTCACTCTCCAAACCCTTCACCGCTACCCTGATCCTCATGCTCGCCGACCACGGCCGCCTCCACTTAGACGACCCCATCGGTCGCTACCTTCCGGAACTGCCCGACCCCCTGGGCGCCGCCACCCTCCGTCAGGTCCTCAACCACACCTCCGGCATTCCCGACTACTCCAGCGACCTCGACGCCGAACGCCCCGGCATGTCCGCTCATGACGTTCTCAACCTCCTCCGCAAAATCGACCACCCCATCTTCCCGCCCGGCGAAAAATATCAATACAGCAATACCGGCTACATCCTCCTCGGTCTTGTCGCGGAAAAGCTCTACGGAAAACCTCTGCTGAGCGACCTGCGCGAGCGCATCTTCAAGCCTCTCGGAATGACCCATACTTTCGGTCTTCCGCCTGAACTGCCCAAACCAGCGAACGTCGCCAGCGGCTACGGCGACTTCGGCGAACTCGATAATGCCGGCCCTTACGTCGGCGGCGATGGGGGTCTCTACTCCACCGTTGACGATCTCCTGAAATTCGACCAGGCTCTCTACACCGAAAAGCTCGTCAGGCAACAGACTCTTAACGACGCGTTCACTCCCGGCAAAGTGCGCTCCGGAACCACCACATACGGCCTTGGCTGGAACATCACCTCTGACCCCACCGGTGCCCTGCACATTTGGCACACCGGCAATACCGCCGGCTATCGCGCTTACATGGAGCGCGTGCCGGCCGCGCAACTCACTGTCATCCTTTTGACCAACCACGGCAACACCAAACGCCCCGACATTAGTCTGGCCGTCCAGAACATCCTCGCGGGAAGGCCTTACAACCTTCCCCGGCGATCCATAGCGGTCGCTATGTACGGCACTCTGCTGCAAGGGGGCATCGACGCCGCCATCGAACAATATGAATCCGCGAAGCAGGCAGGCGATTACGATACCGGCGAAGGCGAACTCAACACCCTTGGCTATCGGCTCGTCTCAGTGAAACGGATTGCCGATGCGATTCGGATCTTCACCCTCAACACCACCGAACATCCCTCATCCTCGAACGCATTTGACAGTCTGGCGGAAGCCTACCAGATCAGCGGAGATAAAGCGTCCGCCGTCAGATATTACCGCCTCGCGCTCGAGAAGGATCCGCGCAACCTGCATGCAACGGCCATGCTGGAAAAACTTCAGTAGCGATGGGGCTGGACTTACGGATTGGCCGTAGAACCGCAATCGCGCAGCACTTCCCGCGTTCGCCACCGCCGCCTACCCGCCTGAATACCCGCCGCTCAGGCACGTCGTCTTCATACTTGTGAATTCGGCGGCAGCGTATCTCTTTCTGCATGTTACGATCACGCCAGAAATGACAGCTCACTTTCGGATCCTATCCATATTGGTTTTGGCGACAGCCGCCGTCGCATCCGCCGCGATGCCAGTGGCCGAGCAAAACGCACTGGTCCGGCAGTATTGTGCCATCTGCCATACGGACGCGGCCAGAAGTGGAGGTCTTTCTCTTGAGCACTACAATGCCGCCACCCGAAATCCCCCGCTGGCTGCAATGATGCTGAGCAAGCTAAACAACAACGCCATGGGTGCGGCAGGAAAGGGATTGCCGGAAAAGGCGGCCCAGCAGGCCTGGCTCGATTCGACCAGAGAACAGGCGAAGGGCGCTCAGCAATGGTTTATTGCGCGCGACGATGTCATCTCGGCGGGAATCGTTCGCGAGTCCACAGATTCCTCCGTGTACCGTTTGGTGGTGGCATGCAATCCATCCACCCGATCGGGTGAAGTGCAGCTATCGTGGTCGCCTCGGCCCCAAACCGGCCGCACCCTGACAGTCGACGTAGATGACCAGCCCGCGAAGGGGTACGCGCTCGAAGGAAAAGAGTCGATGGGCAACGGCAGCAGCCTTCTCTCCGGACTCGGTTCAATCGTACTCGGCAAAAGCGGCTCAGGCTTCATTTTGCCGAAGCGGTCGCTGACGATCAGCGGGCTCTTCGATGGCGAAACGGTAGCATTTCCATTTGCCGAACTTGCTCAAACTGCTCGCGCCGAACTAAGCAGATGTTTTTAAGACGTAGCTTCTCGTTCGCTCACTGGCAGACGAGCGGCCGCAATCGCAGCCTCCAGATCGTCGACTGCCTCAGCGCTCGGATGTGGCAATTCCCGCAGCTTCTTTAA
This sequence comes from Bryobacteraceae bacterium, assembly GCA_025928545.1. GTDB lineage: Bacteria > Acidobacteriota > Terriglobia > Bryobacterales > Bryobacteraceae > BOG-234. The sequence continues at coordinate 3,019 of JAICJH010000120.1, forward strand.
AATCTCGGCAGGCGAACGCGAACTTTGAATGATCATTTCGGCCACAAAGCCTATTCTGTCAGATTCAATCGGAGAATCGGCGTGAATCTGCGTTCATCGGCGGCCATTTGAATTTGTCCGCGTTTAAGGCATCTGCCAATAACCAAGCAACTGATACCCGGTACTTCCAGCCTGATTGAATGCCGACAAATAAATATTCTTCCCGCTCGTAGCGAATTGCCCAAGCGGCGTAATATTGACCCACATTCCCAGCTCCCCGCTCACGCTGTCCGTCGCAACCAGATGCACGGAACACTGACTGTTCGCCGCATTTCCGCTCGAATCCGCCATCAGCCACGCCGCCCCATCATCACTCGCGATCGCCAGCTGTCCGTTATAAAACAGCCAGCACGCATGCTGCCCATTCACAGTACCTGCGATCAGCACATTAAGCCCGTCGGGTTTCACTCCATTCGGACCCGTAGCCGCATAATGCAGCGTAACGGGCGAATTCGACGACGTTGGACTGTACACAGGCGACAACACAGGAACGCCGGGGTTCTGAACGACCAGCGAGACGCTCGCCGAATGAGTCAGCGTTCCATCGCTTGCGGTAATCGTGAGCGGATATGTCCCGGCCACCGTATTACCCGCAGTCGTGACGGAAAACGTCGTTGAAGTCCCCGCGGCTACGGTTGCAGGTGCCCCGTTCAGCGTCGCGCCACCCGGCAAACCGGTCACGCTGATACTCGGCGCGCCTGCATATCCACCCAGTGAATTGATCGTCACCTGCCAGTTCGCCTGGCCGCCAGCCGTTATCGTCTGTGTTACCGGCGTATCGCTGATTGTGAAATCGGAGCCAGGCGCGTTGTTCCAGATAAAGGTGCCGGCGTTCTGGTATCCGCTGTCACCCAGCGCGTCGGCTGCTCGCGCATACATCGTCAGCGCGCTGGGCAGCGCCGAACTCAGCGCCAGCGGGATCGTCAGGGTCAGCGTATTTCCGCTACCGGTAGCCGTGATGGTACCGCCGCCTGTCGAGCACTGACGGTTCTGAAGTGACGCCGTCGAACCGGCCACTATGGGCAGCGCCATGGACGTCCAGGTATTCGCATCGTCGCTGGCAAGGCTCAAAGTGCCGGTGCCGTTTGGACCCGGAGCGTAATACAGCCAGCAGGCATTCTGCCCATTCAACGTGGAATTGATCAGCAGATTGACCCCGTTGATTGCCGCATATCCACTTTGATCGGTGGCGTTGACAACGAATGCCTTAAGCGGCCCCATAATCGTTGAAACCGATGCGGAGACTGTCGGCGCGACGCTGACGGGCCTTGTGATTCCCAGCGTCGCGGTAGCTGTGTGCAGCAGCGTCCCATCAAAAAGGTTCGCCACAATTGTGGCGTTGCCGGATGCTGTGCTGACTGTCGTCGAAGCCAGAATCGATCCATATCCCGTCCCGCCGGCAGGAACAAAAATCGCGTTACCGCTCGTTCCCGATGCGGTGACCGTAAGTCCGGCGCGCGCGGCGTCAGGCGCCGCCGTCAGCTGAACGTTGCCCGTATACCCGTTTACGGATGTCACCGCCACGCTATAGGTTCGCGAGCCGCCCGCGATAACCCCTGACGTGGTCGGACTAATGGCGACCTGGAAATCGGGAACAAACGCGGCAGCCGGAACTGTCCACGTTGCTGTCTGTTGATAACCCGATACGGAATTGGTCGTACTCCACGCATTCGTCCACGCGGTTAGTGCCCCGGTCAGGGGTGCCTTGAAGGAAATCTGAAATGAAAGGGTCAAGGTATTCCCTGAGGCGCTCGACGTGAGAAGCTGAACGGCGCAACGCGAATTCTCGCGGCTCGAACCGAGCGGGAGAGTGACCCAGTTGAATCCATCGCTGTTGAAGGACGCTAGTCCAACGCTGTTGTTCCATTGAATCCAGCAGCCGGTTTCCCCATCGAAGACGGTATTGAACATAAGAGCCACCCAGACGAGATCTGCGGCGCCGTCAGAGTCAGTCGCGGTCATAGTAAAAATCTGGCTCTGCCCCGATCCAGAGGAAGGGCTCAAAGAAAGCTGCGGCACGGCCGCATCAAGCGAGGAAGCCGCAATCGAAATCGCAAAAATTGCGGAAAGCGGTAAGAGGAAGGTTTTTAACATGGAGGGGTTTCGCGCGCCGACACACGTTCGGTGCGCGAGGTTGTATGGAGCACGTCTACCCGCCATGTAATGCGCGGCACGTTCTACCCGGCGATTAAACTATCGAGGAGGCCGTTTGTGAAAGAGCCTACAGATGAAGGACGCGTTTGGAGCTCTTTATTACCCTGTTTTAACCCGCCGAGGAAATAGTTGCCAGCGTGTGCGTGAAGCCGCCCGGGGTCCGCGCGTCACTCTGGTCGAGCGACGCGTCATACGGACACAGAGTGTCACGTGCCAATTGTGGCCGGAGAGACGCTGGGCCGAAAGCGACGCCCGAAACAATTCGTGTCCCGAGGTGGCGCTGCGACTTACATTCGTTGATTCATCGATTATTCGCAGGCTCGGAACCGACGTTAAGCGTAGGTGGGTAGTCTCCGGTTCGCCTTGATTTACCCTTCGTCACTACGACGCTAATCGCGGGCTCAGACTGCCGGATATCTACAACGCGCGCTACGGGGATCTAAGACGGATGAGAGGCCGACTTCTGAAGAGTAATATCCGCGAACTCCGTCTAATCGAGTCCGTCGTTTTACACCTTTGCGGAACTGCTGATTATGGTTTCGTGACCTTTCTTTTGGGTTTTTGTGTTTGAAATGCCCGCGACAACTGTTCCGCACGAACGATTCGCCGCCAGATAACAGCATGCTCTCGATGCGCCTTGACAAGCCATTCGGGGTTGGAGTATGAGTAGCCATGAAGATTTCTTTCTCCCCAGAGAAACCAAATAAGTTTTCTTGCACCTGCGTATTCGCGCAGAAGATCCTCTCGAATATACAGCAGGCAACCGCTGAAGTCTTCGGGAGCGCGCAAACAAATCGCGCCGAGACTGTTATCCGGAAGGCGCTGTGAGAACGACTGGGGAATCCCTCGGAGGTTAAAACGTTGAGAGAAATCCCGCGACGGAACCAGCGCGGAGCCGGCCCGGTTCAGATCGGAATGATAGCTCTCCCAGGAAAAGCTGTGCGAGAGAATCTCGGTCTTGATCGAAGGTTGCCGGTCGATTTTGATCAGATCGTTGTAAAGCCCCCCCGGTTCGTCGTCCTCAACAGGCTGACCGAACGCAGGATGCCACGGAATCTCGCCAGCAAACGTGTAAGAGTCTGATGGCGCTTCTGGCAACCATTGATTGCCGGGATATTCCTTTTCCTCGAGTGCTGCAATCAGCCGCTCCGCATCCCGCTTATTTACAAGAAGTGCGTTCAAGAACCCGAACACGCCTCGTTTCGGCCAATCCGAGCTCGAATTCAAAAAACCATCAACCGCAAGCCATGGACCGGACTGGCCCTGAATTTCCGGTACGCAAAACAAGTCGTTGCCGATCTCGACACGCCCG
>JAICJH010000101.1 GCA_025928545.1 Bryobacteraceae bacterium
AGGTACACGCTGTTGCCTACGATCTGGATCGCCCGGTAATTGACGTTCTTCTTCGCCCGGGCAACCGCCTCCTGGCTCGGCACGACAAAGGCATCGTCGAAATGCCAGATGTTCCCCATGCCGCGCCACGTAACGTCGAAAGTGCCTTCCGTGATTTCGCTGTACCTGATACTGCGCTCCAGCATCTCGCGAAGCTCCGCCGGAACTTCCACCGCATGCTGCCCGGCCGCCGCGTCTACCTGCGAAATCGGCGATTCCGGCTTCCATTCGCTCATCAGCCTGTCGATGCGCGTGAGTTCGTTATACGCCCGCTCCACAGCCTGCCGCGCCTCGTCCGGCTTGCCGTGATCCACCACCTCGATTCCCCACGCGGTTCCCATCAGCGATCGCTGGATCTTGACGATCCCCGACGGTCCCATGTGAGCCGTGCCCGTCGCCAGCCGCAATGCGAAAAGGCCTGCGACGAATGCCGTGGAAAGTATGGTCTTGCGCCAGGGAATATTCATGAGCTGCTTCTTTGGCCACGCAAGGATGCAAGCCGCGTGCCAGCGCGGAATTTGGCCCAATGAATGCACAAACGGGCGATTGAAATGATCAAATCCGCGCAATTCGCAAGGTGCAGTGCGATCAAAGTCATCGCGCTGCTCGAATACACGCACATGCCTGCGTTGGATGACGCAAGGTCACTTCAATGCTGAATGAATTCTTCATCGCCGCGGCTCTCATGGGTGGGCTCGGAGTCATCCTCGCAATCGTGCTGGCGATTGCCGACAGGAAATTCTATGTCTGGGAAGATCCCCGCATCGATGCCGTCGAGGCAATGCTTCCTCTCGCCAACTGCGGTGCCTGCGGATGTCCTGGCTGCCGCGCCTTCGCGGAAAAAGCCGTCAAGGGCGAAATCGCGCCTGGCAAATGCACGGTCAACAGTCCGGCAGGCATCGTAAAGATAGCCGCCTACCTCAAAGTCGATGCCGGTGGTGACGAGAAGCGTGTAGCACGTCTCGCCTGTGCCGGCGGTTCGCATGTGGCCCGGCAAAAGGCCAGCTATGCCGGACTGGAATCCTGCCGCGCCGCGGCTTTGGTTTCAGGCGGCGGCAAGGGTTGCAGCTGGGGTTGCCTCGGTCTCGCGGATTGCGAACGAGTCTGCGATTTTCATGCCATTGACATGGATGTCAACGGCCTCCCGGTCGTTACGGAAAGCAAATGCACGGCCTGCGGAGACTGCGTCGATGTTTGTCCCAAAGGCTTATTCTCCCTGCATGCCGTCAGTCATAAGCTCTGGGTCTCATGCAGGAATCTGCTCAATGGAGATCTCGCCGAAGCGGAATGCGAAGTCGCCTGCACCGCGTGTGGACGCTGCGCCGCCGATGCCCCGGCCGGCCTGATCGCCATCGTCAACAACCTCGCGGTGGTCGATTATTCCCGCAACAGCCAGGCGAACAAAACCCCGATACAAAGATGTCCCACAGGTGCAATTGTCTGGCTCGATGAAAAGACGGGACCGGTTAAGGGACTTGAAGCGAAGAAGATCACGCGCAAGTCGCCGCTGCCGGTCGAATATGCGGATTTTGAGGTGAACAGGTAAACATGAGCGCAAAACGAGACTTCCGCTATCCCGGAATCCGCCAGGCAGTCGATGGCAACACCGCTGTCATTATGTGCGAGCGGGAATCGACCGATGCCGCCGGCGCATACCCCATCACTCCCTCCACCCAGATGGGCGAGTATTGGGCCGAAGAATCCGCCAAAGGGCACCTCAACATTTCCGGCAGACCGCTGATCTTTATCGAGCCAGAAGGCGAGCATGCCGCGGCCGCTGTTACCGCGGGACTTTCCATGACCGGTCTCCGCGCGGCGAATTTCTCCTCCGGCCAGGGCATTGCCTACATGCACGAGTCGCTCTATGCCGCAGTCGGCAAGCGCCTCACTTATGTCCTGAACATGGGTTGCCGGGCCATGACCAAAGCCACCCTAAACGTTCACGCCGGCCACGACGACTATCACTGCATCGACGATACCGGGTTTTTCCAGATCTTCGGCAAGAGCGGCCAGGAAGCTTGCGACCTCAACATCATTGCGCATAAAATCGCCGAGCAGGCCCTGACGCCTGGCATCTGCGCTCAGGACGGCTTCCTCACCACTCACCTCATCGAATCCATGATGGTGCCGGAACGCGAACTCATCGCCGAATATCTCGGCCGTCCCGATGACATCATCGACACGCCGACGCCCGCCCAGAAAATCCTCTTCGGCAACAAGCGCCGCAGAATTCCCGAACTCTGGACCGTGGACAATCCCGTCATGATCGGGACCGTCCAGAATCAGGACGCGTACATGCAAAGCGTCGCGGCCCAGCGGCCCTTCTTCTTTGCGCATATCGCCGCTCTTGCCGATACCGCCATGAGCGAGTTCCACGAGCTCACCGGACGCCGCTACCAGCGCATCTCCACTTACAAAATGGAGGACGCCGAATACGTCATCGCCGGTCAGGGCAGCATGATCGTTACCGCCGAAGCCGTGGCCGATTATCTGCGCGCCACCAGAAAGATCAAAGTCGGCGTTCTCAACCTGACCATGTTCCGCCCCTTCCCCGGCGATCTTCTCGGCGCCCTGCTCAAGGGCCGCAAGGGCGTTGCCGTCCTCGAACGCGTCGACCAGCCCCTCGCAGCCGACCTTCCCCTCATCCGCGAATTCCGCTCCACCCTCAGCCGCTGCATGGAAAACGGCATGTTCGCGAACGGGCACATTCCTTATCCGGATCACGCGATCTTCAGCCGTCCGGGCGACATGCCGCCGCTCTACTCCGGCTCCTATGGATTGGGCAGCCGCGATCTTCAGCCCGAAGGCCTCATCGCCGCCGTCGAGAACATGCTGCCGAAGGCCCCGCAGAAGAAATTCTTCTATCTCTCAATCGATTTCATTCACGACAAACCCTTCACCCCGAAACAGGAAATCCATCAGATTCAGGTTGCCGATTCCTATCGCGGAGTCAAAGATCTCGCCATCCACGGCACCGAAAACCCCAACCTGCTGCCCAAAAACAGCGTCACCGTCCGCATGCACTCCGTGGGCGGTTGGGGAGCCATTACCACCGGCAAGAACCTCGCCGTAACTCTCTTCGATTTATTGGGTTATCACATCAAAGCTAACCCGAAATATGGGTCGGAGAAAAAGGGTCAGCCGACCACCTATTACCTCTCCGCCGCGCCGGAACCCATTCCTATCAATTGCGACTATGTCTACGTCGATGTCGTCCTGTCGCCCGACCCCAATGTTTTCCAGCACTCCAACCCGCTCTCCGGCCTGAAGCAGGGCGGCGTCTTCATTCTCCAAAGCGCGTTTGAAGATCAGAAAGAGGTCTGGCAACAGATTCCGGAACGCTTCCAGCGGATGATCATCGATAACAAAATCCGCCTCTTCCACCTCGATGCTTTCAAGATCGCCCGTGAGGAAGCTACCGACCCCGAGCTCCAGTTCCGCATGCAGGGCAATGCCTTCCAGGGTGCGTTTTTCGCCGCCGCACCGGTGATGGCTCAGGCCAAACTCGGTGAGCAGCAGTTATTCGAAGCCATCAAATCCCAGCTGGAGCATAAGTTCGGCAGCAAAGGCGCCCGCGTAGTGGAGGACAACATCCGCGTGGTCCGCCGTGGTTTCGATGAAGTTCGCGAGATCCACGACAAGCAGATCTCAACCGCCACCGCTCTCATGCGCAGGCCGGTCGATCTTCCCCTGATGCTGAAACAGCGGCCCGTCGGTTCCGATGTCATGACCGACGTTCACCGGTTCTGGGAACAAACCGGCAGCTTCTACATTTCAGGCAAAGGCAACGACAATCTGGCCGATCCCTTCGTCGCCCTCAGCTACATCCCCGCCGCCACCGGCATCTTCCGCGACATGACCGGCGTGCGCTTTTCGCATCCCGTCTGGCTGCCGGATAACTGCACCGCTTGCGGCGCCTGCTACACCATTTGCCCGGACACCGCCATTCCCGGCCTGGTTCATCCCATCGGCGCCATCTTCGAAACAGCTCTGAAGAATGTCCAGCGTGAGGGTCGCCTCGTCACGCAATTGCCACGCGCCGTTCGGACACTCGAACAGAAACTTCGCAACAGCCTCGCTGCCGCGGGCGAAAAAGCCGACGTCCAGCATTTGCTCGGTGACGCCATCGCACAGGTGAAAGCGGGTTACACGCCCGATTCACCGGAGCGAGCGGCAATCGAGCAGGAATTCGCCTGGTTCAGAGAAGCCCTCGGCGATTTCAAATTCAGCGTCACCCAACCCTACTGGTCGGTGCGCGAGAAAAAGCAGAAGGGGTCCGGCGGCCTCCTTTCCATCACCATCAACCCCTACACCTGCAAAGGCTGCATGGAGTGCGTGAAAGTCTGCAATGATGACGCGCTGCGTCCGGTGGATCAAACCCCGGCCACCGTGGAAAATCTCCGCAAAGACTGGGCCTTCTGGCAGACTCTCCCCACCACTCCCGCGGAGTTCATCCGCATCGACAACCTCGACGAACGCATCGGCGCGCTCGAAACCCTGCTCCTCGATAAGAAGAACTATGCGGGTATGGTCGGCGGCGACGGCGCTTGCCTCGGTTGCGGCGAAAAAACCGTCGTCCACCTGTTTACCGCTACCGTCGAAGCGCTCATGCAGTCCCGCGTTGCGAAACAGGTTCTGAAGATCGATGACCTGATCGCACGGCTCGACCGCCACGTTCGCCTCAAGCTGTCCGACACCATTGACCTGAGCGACAACCGGAAGATCGAGGAGGCCCTCACCAAACTGCACGACAAGGATGTCACCCTCGCCAGTTTCTCCGGCACCCTCGACGCTCGCCAGAGCGCGAAGACCATTGACGCGGAATGGCTCCGCTGGGTAACTCAGCTGCTGGCGAAATTAAAGCACCTGCGCTGGCAGTACACCGAGGGGCCCGGCAAGGGCGGACGCAGCAGCATGGGAATCATCAACTCCACCGGCTGCACTTCCGTTTGGGCTTCTACCTATCCCTTTAATCCGTATCCCTTCCCCTGGGCCAACAATCTGTTCCAGGACTCGCCCTCCATGGCTATGGGCATCTTCGAAGGCCACATGTCCCACATGGCCGACGGTTTCAGAGCCATCCGGCAGGCGGAAATCGAGCTTAAGGGAGGCTACAACCACCAGAAACACGGCGAGTTTTTCACGTACTTCAATTGGAAACAGTTCGACGATGACGAATTCCGTCTTTGCCCGCCTGTCGTCTCAGTCGGCGGCGACGGCGCCATGTACGACATCGGCTTCCAGAATCTTTCCCGCATGATGATGTCGGGCAAACCGATCAAGGTCCTGATTCTCGATACCCAGGTTTATTCGAATACCGGCGGTCAGGCCTGCACGTCGGGCTTCACCGGTCAGGTCTCCGATATGGCGCAGTTCGGCAAGACCTTCAAGGGCAAAGAAGAAGTGCGTAAAGAGATCGCGCTGATCGCGATGGCGCATCGCACAACCTACGTCGCGCAGGGCAGCATTTCGAACCCCACCCATTTGATCGAAAGCTTTATCGAAGGCATCAACGCCAAGCTTCCGGCTCTCTTCAACATCTACAGTCCCTGCATGCCGGAGCAAGGCATTGCGGACGATATGGCCGAACACCAAAGCAAACTGGCCGTCGAATCGCGGGCCTACCCGCTCATCCGCTACAACCCCGACAAGGGCATCCTGCCGGAGGAGTGCTTCGAACTCGACGGCAATCCGTCGATGGAGACCGATTGGCCGCTCTACAACCTGCAATACACCGATGAAAAGGGAGAAAAGGGCAGTATGGAACTGCCGCTCACTTTCGCCGATTTCGCCGTGACCGAAGGGCGCTTCCGCAAGCAGTTCCGCACAGTCCCGCGCGACGCGTGGAACGAGAACATGGTTCCGCTCCACGACTATCTCGAGCTGGGAACCGACGACCGTGACGGTAAGTTCCCGTTCATCTGGGCAGTTAATGCGAAGAACCGTTTGATCCGCGTTATTCCCGCCGAGCCTCTCGTCCGGTCGTGTGAAGATCGGCGTAACTTCTGGCGCATGCTGAAGTCGCTCGCCGGCATCAAACCGCAAATCGAAGTCCCGGATGCGGACCGCGTCCGCGCCGAATTTGCCCAGAACCTCGCAGCCCGCCTGATGGACATGGCGGCCAGCGGCAACCTGTTAAGCGATGCGCTCCAGCTGAGCGGCGATGTGCCTGCCGTAATGGCTGCCGGCGCACCCGCATCCGTCAGCGCGCCCGTATCCGCCAACGGACTTTCAGCCAACGGACATTCCGGCGGCGACTACACGGCCCCCTGGATCGATTCCGCCCAGTGTACGTCCTGCGACGAGTGCATCGGCATCAATCCCAAACTCTTCGCTTACGACGAAAACAAACATGCCTATGTAAAGGACCCCAAAGGCGGGCCGTACAAGGATCTCGTTCGCGCCGCGGAAAAATGCACAGCGCAGGTGATTCACCCCGGAACGCCGCTTGATCCTAAAGAAAAAGACGCGGACAAGCTGATCAAGCGCGCGGCAAAGTACAACTGAGGCGCGCATGGCACCCACAGAGATACTGACGCGGAAACATCTCGGCCACGGGCTTCACATCCCGGAGCATAAGGAAGAGACCAATCGGCTTCCTATCCGCCGGATGCCCTTTGCACCCCTGCTGGTGGTGCCCCTGTCGCAGCACGCGGGGGCGCCCGCTATCCCCATCGTGCGCGAAGGCCAGGAAGTCGGCCGGGGCGAACCCATTGCGAAGGCGGGCGGCTTCGTTTCCGTTCCCATGCATTCGCCGGTAACCGGACGAATCACGAAAATTGCGCTCGCTCCTTCCGCGCGCGGCGATCTGAGCCTCGCCATCTACATCGCCCCTTACCAGAGCGCCAGCCAGGAAATTCTCTACGGCGCGCCGCAGGATATCGAGCGGATGACCCCGGCTGAGATCGTACAGGCCGTGCAGGACACCGGTGTCGTCGGCCTCGGCGGCGCAGCCTTCCCGACTCACGTCAAGCTGAAAGTTCCCGAAGGCAAACAGGTCGACACCGTTGTCGTCAACGGCTGTGAATGCGAGCCTTACCTGACTACCGATCACCGCGTAATGGTCGAGCAGCCCGGCGAAGTCGTGCATGGCGCTCGCGTAGCCATGCGTGCCCTTGGCGCCGCGAAGGCCGTGATCGGCGTTGAAGACAACAAACTGGACGCGGTCGGTGCCCTCTGGAACGCCATTGCCGGAGCAACCGACATCAGCGTACAGGCTGTTCCCGCAAAGTATCCGCAGGGCGCCGAAAAGATGCTCGTCAAGGTTCTGCTCGGCCGCGAAATTCCCTCCCGCGGACTCCCGGCCGATGTCGGCCTCGCCGTCTTCAACGTCGCCACACTTGCCCAGATCGGCGAACTGCTGCCCCGCCATCAGGGTCTGATCGAACGCGTGGTCACGATAACCGGCCCCGGCGTGCGCAAGCCCGGCAACTATCTGGTGGCCCTCGGCACGCCGCTGCGCTGGGCGCTCGCGCAGGCGGAATGCACGGAGCATATTTCCTCGGTGATTCTCGGTGGTCCCATGATGGGCGCCTCTGTCGGTTCTCTCGACGTCCCCATCACCAAGGGTGTAACCGGGATTCTGGTTCTGACAAACAAGGAAGTCAACGGCCACTCCCGCATCTACCCCTGCATCCATTGCGCGGCTTGTGTGGACGCCTGCCCCATGCTGCTGAATCCTTCGCGCCTGGGAATGCTGGCCCGCAAAGAACGCTACGAGGAGATGGAGACCGATTACCACCTGATGGATTGCTTCGAGTGCGCATGCTGCAGCTACGTATGCCCCTCGCACATCCCGCTCGTGCAGTACTTTCGGATCGCTAAACAGATGAACAGGGAAAACCAGGCACGGGAGCGCCAGGCACAGGGAACCCGGGAAAAGGCGAAGGCATGAGCCAGCTCACTCCAACCGTAATCGAAGTTCGCACCGCGCCCCACATGCACTCCGGCCGCTCGGTCGACAACATCATGCGCAACGTGGTCTATGCCCTGTTGCCCATCTGTTGCTACTCCGTCTGGCTCTTCGGCATCAGCGCCCTCGCCCTGATCCTGACGACCACGGCCTCCTGCGTCATCATCGAACATCTCTGCTGCCGACTGGCGGAGAAAGAAACTTCTATCGCGGATTTCAGCGTGGTGATTACCGGCCTCCTCCTCGGTCTCACGCTGCCACCGGGGCTGCCCCTTTGGATGGGCGTGGTGGGCGCCTTCATCGCGGTTGCCCCGGGAAAAATGCTCTTCGGCGGTCTCGGTTTCAACGTCTTCAATCCGGCCCTCGTTGGCCGCGCGTTCCTCCAGGCCGCTTTCCCGGCCGCGATCACGCGCTTCACACCCGCGCTGGCTCTGCATCGCTTCTCCGAATTCATTCCGTCGACCCTGGCCATCCCGTTCCTCAAAGCGGCCCCGCTCACCGACTGGATCGCACAGGTTCGCGTGGACGGTTTTACCGGAGCCACACCTCTGATGCTTCAGAAATTCGAGCACGTAACCACGGACCCGATGACCTTGTTCCTCGGCGAGCGCGCCGGTTCCAGCGGCGAAACTTCGGCGCTTCTCATCCTGCTCTGCGGTGGCTACCTGATCGTACGCAAGATGATGGATTGGCGCATCTCCGCCGCCATGTTGCTCGGAGCCCTCCTCACCGGAACCGCGTACTATCTTGCCGACCCGGTCAAGTATCCAGGCCCCCTGTTCGTCCTGTTCTCCGGTGGCCTGATGTTAGGCGCGATGTTCATGGCAACCGATCCGGTCGCCTCGCCCGTCACCCCGCGAGGTATGTGGATCTACGGCCTGCTGATGGGCCTGATCACGGTCCTGATCCGTTTTGAAGGCGGCCTGTCGGAAGGTGTGATGTACGCGATCCTGCTGGGCAACGCTCTGGCGCCCCTGATCGATAACGTGACTCAGCCCCGAACCTACGGCGAGCGAAAGAGGAAGGAGGCACTGGCGCAATGAGTCTGATCCCGCCCCCCGAACCGCCCAAGTCCCCCGGCGCCCGCATGGTGCGGCTCCTCGGCACCGTATCGCTGGCCTGCGGCATTCTGATCGTCGGCACCAATCTCGCCACGTCCAGCCGCATACGCCACAACCAGGAAACCATCATGCGCGATTCTGTCGCCGAACTCCTGCCTGGCATTCAGAAGCAGATCATCTATTCCATCCAGCCATCCGGTGAACTGAAAATCGTTACAGGTCTGGAAGCCGGAGGCCCGCGCCTGTTCGCCGGTTATGACAGCACGGGCAAATTCCTCGGCGTCGTAATCGAATCGAGCGCCCGCGGCTATGCCGACCTGATTTCGGCCATGTACGCCTATTCGCCGGAAAAGCAGGCGATCGTCGGCTTCAAAGTCGTGGATATGCGCGAAACACCAGGCCTTGGCGATCGCGTGCGCAGCGACCCGGACTTCGCGAAAAACTTTGTCGATCTGGACGCCACCATCGTCGATGGCAAACCCGCGCATCCCGTCAAAGTCGTGAAACACGGCTCGAAAAAGAACCCTTGGGAAATTGACGCGATATCCGGCGCGACCATCTCATCCCGCGCAGTCGGAAAACTGATGGGAACCAGTATCCAGGACGTGATTCCGGTCGTACGCAAAAACCTGGAACGAATTGAGCGAGGCAATTAATGAGTGAACAGGGAGCGGTCAGTTGTCACAATTCCGGAAAGCCGGAAATTACCGCCGAAGGCAATCCCTTCCGCAATGGACTGTGGAAGCAGAACCCGGTCTTCGTCATGGTGCTGGGCATGTGCCCCACGCTGGCGATCACCAACAGCGTCCGCAACGCCGTCTCCATGGGGCTCGCCACCACTTTCGTCATGGTCGTCTCCTACGGCCTGATCTCGATGATCCGGAAGCTGATTCCGAAACAGGTGCGCATTGCCTCCTATATCGCGATCCTGGCCATGGCTGTCACTGTCGTGGATTATCTGGTGAAGGCTGTCAGCATCCCGATCTATCTGGCCCTGGGCGCTTACATTCCCCTGATCGTTTCTAATTGCCTGACCCTCGAGCGCGCCGAGGCTTTCGCAGGCAAACAGCCCGTGATCAAGTCCATGCTGGATGGCCTTGGAATGGGCTTCGGTTTCACCATTGCCCTGACGATGCTGGGCGCAGTCCGCGAAGTGCTCGGAGCCGGAACGTTCCTCGGCCTTCAGGTCTTCAGCAAGAACTTCGAGCCGTGGGTTCTGTTCCTGCTGCCTCCCGGTGGCTTCATTTCACTGGCAATGTGGCTGCTCGTTTTTGCCTCATGGAAAGAGCGGAGCATTAAACGCGCCGCTGAAGCCGAGCTGAAGCAGGCCACGGCGCGGCCCGAAATGGCAGCGGCGGCACTGGAGGCAAGAGCATGAACGAGTCCCTCACCCATATTTTCCTGGACGCGTTTCTCATTAACAATTTCGTCCTCTGCGTCTTCCTGGGGATGTGCTCATTCCTGGGCCTCTCCGCAAAGTTCGCGACCGCCTGGCGGATGGGCGTCTCCGTAATGTTCGTAATCACCGTCAGCAGCGCGCTCTCTTTCGCCGTCAATCTGCTGCTGGTGGACTTTCACGCCGAGTATTTGCGGATCATCATCTACATCGTGATTATCGCGGCCACCGTGCAGCTGACTGAAATGTTCATCAAGAAGGTGAGCCCGGCATTGTTCCGCGAACTGGGCGTCTACCTGCCGCTGATCACAACGAACTGCGCCGTGCTGGCGGTGCCGCTGTTCCAGACTTCGCGCGGCTACAACTTCGTCCAGAGCACGGTCTTCTCCCTCGCCGCAAGCGGCGGATATTGCGCGGCGCTTGTTCTGCTGTCTCTCGTGCGCGAACGAGTCCTGCTCTCCGATGTCCCGACTCTGGCCCGGGGAACCGCAATCACGCTGGTGCTGGCCGCCATTCTCTCGATGGCGTTCATGGGCTTTGGCGGCATGGGAGCGGGAGGCTAACGGCATGCTGAGCCCCATCCTGGACGTTCTCAAAGCCGCGGTTGGCTTTCTGGTGGTGATCGGTTTCTGGCTCGCCATCCAGGCTTACGCGCGCCGGCAATCCGGCTGCGCGCGCGATCGCGACATGCTCGATTACCTGCTCAACGGGTGCGGTGGCTGCACTCGCGGCGGAAACTGCAACTCATCGAAAGAAAGAGCGCGGATCATCAATTGATCCGGGAAACGGAGACGAATATGAATCTCTATGAATACGACCTGAGCAGCCTTCGCGCCGCCAGAGTTCTGACGACCGAGCGCATCACTCCTGGCGATGATCCTGTCGAGGTGCGTCACCTCGTTCTTGAGCCCGAAGATGACCACATGAACTACGTGGAGGGTCAGAGTATCGGCGTACTCGTGCCCGGACCGCATGACTTGTTCGGCGATGCCTATCATTTCCGTCTCTATTCAATCGCCAGCCCGCGGCGCGGAGAGAACGGCTTCCCCGATTCCTTTTCCATCTGCGTGCGCCGTTGCTATTACATCGACGACGTCAGCGGCGAACGCTACCCCGGCCTGGCCTCCAACTATCTGTGCAACGCCGAACCCGGCGAAACCATCCAGATCGCCGGCCCGTACGGCTCCCGCTTCTCCGTGCCGGATGACTCGACCGCCAATATCGTGATGATCGGCGTAGGCACCGGCATCGCGCCGTTCCGTGCTTTCGTGAAGCACATATATGAGGAGCGCGGCGGCTGGAAGGGGCAGGTGCGGCTCTTTTACGGCGCCAAGACCGGCATGGAATTGCTCTACATGAACGACGTCCGCCGGGACCTGTCGCTCTACTACGACACGACTTCCTTTAAGGCATTCGAGGCCGTCAGTCCGCGCCCCCACTTCGATGTTCCTCCCGACATGGAGCGACTCCTTATGGAGAACGCGAAGGAAACCTGGGACCTGGTGCAGCAGCCCAACACCTACGTCTACATTGCCGGCCTTTCCGACCCGGCCCGCAATTTCCGCAAGGCGATGATCTCGGTAGCGGGTTCCGAACCAGCCTGGCAGGCTGTGTACCAAAAACTTGTCGAGCAGGGCCGCTACGCCGAACTCCTTTATTGAAATTGGCTTCGGCTATACTTCTTTACGTGGCAATCGAACCCACGGTGGCAATCGAACCCACGATGGATCGGCTGCCACAATGGCACGACATTTCGACCTTTCTGCCCGCCCGGTGCAATAGCATCCTGGACGTAGGCTGCGGTGACGGCAGAACTCTGACCCTCTGCCCGAACATCGGGTTCCGGGCGGGGATCGACTACGATCCCGCTGCCATCCGCCAGGCCCGGAGTACGGTACCCGGCGGCCATTTCTGTGTCGGTTCCGCCGAAGCCCTGCCCTACCCCGATGGCGCCTTCGATGCCATCGTCAGCTGTGTGGCCCTGCCGTATGTCGACATACCAACAGCCATCCGCGAGTGTTCGAGGGTCTTACGGCCTGGCGGCGTCATGATGCTGTCGGTTCATTCATGGGAGTTCCTGAACCTCCTCTTCCGCGAAAACAAACCCAATTTTACGGGCAGAGTCTTTCGCGTTTACGTGAGGCTGAACGGCCTGTTTTTCCACCTCACAGGACGACTGTTTGCCTACCCTTTTAACCGGGGCGTCATGGAGTCCTTCCAGACCGACAAGAGGATGGTGAAGGTTCTCGCCGCGGCGGGATTTCAGGAGGTCGTCAAACTCCGACGGCCGATCTCGTCTTTTGTCGCCACTCGCCGCCGAACACCGGACGCCCGCTAAAATAGAGACATCTCCCCGGTTCGTCCCGATCTCATGCCATCACCTTTAGCGCCCAGAATGGCGCAGCTGTTTCCGTCGGCCGTCAAAATCCGTGGACAGCGATATTTCGCCCGGGGGTCCGTCCGAATCGTACGTGGCACGCCAACCAGCCTCGAAGCGGTCATCTCCGGCTCCGACAACTACCAGGTCAAGATCGATTGGGATGAGGGTGAAATTGCCCTTCACTGCAGCTGTCCTTATTACGATTCCAACGGCCCCTGCAAACACCTTTGGGCCGCCTTGCTGGCAGCGGATGCGCGCGGCTGCCTCACCGAGGTGCAGTTCACCAGAATCCTCGCCACCGACTTGATCGACATGGATGAGGAGTTCGAATCAGCCCCGCCACCGCAAAAGGCTCCCGCATGGCGAACTCGTATCGCTGGAATAGGCACCGACAAGCCCGCCCCGACACGCTTCCAGTGGCCGGCCAAACGCCACCTGGCGTTCGTGTTCGATCTGAATGCCAGCATCGCAACCGGCAATCTGGTCCTCAATCTCTGCACGCGCGACCGCAAGGCCGACGGATCCTTCGCCCGCCTGGTATCGCTCAACCTCCAGTTCGGCAACATCCCGTTCTTGCCGATGGCCGAGGATCGCGAGATTCTCTCGGCCGTCGTCGGTGGCACCCAGCATTCGGGCTATGGCGGTTACTTCAACTCCACATGGAGCGCCGTCCCTCCCGCGTATCAGATACGCCATCCCCTGTCGAGAACGATCGTGCCGATGGTCGTCAAAACCGGCCGCTGCTATATCCGTACGAGCCCGGCGGCGGAAGACCACCAACTCCTTACCTGGGATTCCGGTGCGCCCTGGCAATTCAGCCTGAAGCTCCAGGAAAAGGCCGACTGGAATTCGTCGTGGGCCGTATCGGGCGTGCTGCGCCGCGATGCCGAAGTGATGGACGTATCCACGCCGGTTCTGATAACCGAGGGCGGCTTTGTCTTCCGGGACGGCGTGGTGGCGCCGCTCGCCGAAGACACTCCCTTCGAGTGGCTGATGCACCTGCGCCGGAATGGGCCGATCGACGCGCCCGCCGAAGACCGCGATGCCTTGCTGGCGTCTCTGGTCACAACGCCCGGCATCCCGCGTCTGGAATTGCCGGAGGATCTCGGCTTCGAAGAAGTGAGCACGGAGCCGCGGCCAATGCTCAAGATCCGCTCCGGCAGCCGTTTCGCCGCCAACGAGCGCCTCACTGCCGAACTGTTCTTCAACTATGAGGGACATATTGTTTCGGCCCTCGAGAAATCGCGCGGCATCTTCGATGCTTCGTCCCACCGCCTCATCCGCCGCGACGGCATGGCGGAACAGTCTGCGGCTGACTACCTGACTGGCGCCGGCGTGAGATTCCGGCCCTCCAACTGGCAGCAGCCACGATCCGGCTGGGAACTCTCCCGCGCGAAACTTGCCCAGGTCGTCCGCAAGCTGCTTCAGGCCAACTGGCAGCTCGATGCCGATGGCAAAGTCTTCCGCAATCCCGGCGCCACCCACCTCGAAGTCTCCAGCGGCGTCGATTGGTTTGAGCTGCACGGCAATGTCGAATACGGGGAAACCTCGGCCAAATTACCCGAGCTCCTCGAAGCGCTGCGACGCGGTGAAGAGATGGTGAAGCTGGAGGATGGCACCTTCGGTTTCATCCCCGAAGCATGGCTCCAGCGCATCGGCATCATGGCCGGCATGGGTTCTTCCGAAGACGGTCACATCCGCTTTCGCCGCAGCCAGGCTGGCGTCCTCGACGCTCTACTCGCCACTCAGCCCCAGGCTCAAGTCGACAAAGACTTCGCCATCGCGCGCGAAGAACTTCGCCGCTTTGAGACCGTGAAAGCTCTCCCTCAGCCGAAGGGGTTTGTAGGCCGCCTCCGCGA
>JAICJH010000160.1 GCA_025928545.1 Bryobacteraceae bacterium
AGTTACCCCTGTAATCCCCTTTACCCCACCCGACCAGATTCCCTGAGCTGATTAGTCATACGAGGAAGAATAAGGATCACCGGCCAATGGCCGGTTTTTCTTTGCCCAAACGTATAGTGGAGGAGTGCGCGAGCAAGGAACAACGCCGACTCATCGGTATCGGTATTGCGTAGTGGATGTGTTTACGGAGGAGCCGTTTCAGGGCAATGCACTGGCGGTGTTTCCGCAGGCGCAGGGAATACCGGAGGCCCGGATGCAGCAGATTGCACGGGAGTTGAATTTGTCGGAAACGGTGTTCGTGTTTCCTCCTTCGCGTCCGGAAGCGGCGGCGGCGTTTCGCATTTTTACTCCGGCGCAAGAAGTGTTGTTTGCGGGTCATCCCACGGTGGGCGGGAGTTTTGTGCTGCTGCAGGAAGGCATCGTGGCGCGGAACAGCGAGCGGTTCGTATTGGAAGAGAAGGTGGGACCGGTGCCGATCCGCGTGGAGTATAGCGAGTCGCCACTCATCTGGCTGACCACGCCACCGATCTCATTTGGACAGACGTTTGAGCGGGCACGGTGCGCCGCGGCGCTAGGGTTGGACGCCGATGACTTGCTCGAGATTCAACCCCAGATGGGTAGCGCCGGGAATCCCTTCCTTTTCGTCGCCGTGAAGGACAAGGACACGGTGGACCGGGCGTTTCTGGATGATACGGGTGCGAAGCATATCAAAGGGCCGGAGGTGGGGCGGTGCGGTGTATTTGTGTTTGCGCCCACTCCGGAAGGCGCTTATTCACGTATGTTCGCGCCGGAGTACGGCATCGCGGAAGATCCGGCAACAGGAAGCGCAACCGGTCCGCTGGCGGCGTTCATGGCACGGCATGGATTGCTGCCGTCGTCTTCGCCATCGCGGTTTATCAGCGAGCAAGGCGTGAAGATGGGACGGCGCAGCGTTCTGCATGTGCAATTGCATGGAGAGGGCGGCGCGGATGGTATCGAGATTGGGGGCCACGTGGTGCCGGTGGTGACGTCAGCAACATTGGAGTTTTAACCAGGCAGCTTTGACCGGCAGTTTTAGCGTGTTATTTGCCAGTGGCCGCTGCTCTTTTAAAGAAGGCGTTCAACTCCGCAAACGGCGCGGTGCGATCGAAGCCACCGAACGTGCCGTGCTCCGCGATCTCGGTGGCCGCAGCGATAAAAGCGCCCCAGGCAGCACGAGCCAGCGCGGAGCCGACACTGACACGGCGGACTCCCATGGCGGCGAGGTCGGAGACACGTAGTCCAGTATTGCCGCTGACGAGTATATTCACCGGTTTGGGCGCGACGGCGGAAACGATGGCTTGTATCTCGTCGCGATTGCTGACGCCGGGAGCATAGAGGACATCGGCGCCGGCGGCGGCATAGGCTTCCAGGCGGCGGAGGGATTCGCGAAATGGATCAGGGTGACCGACCAGATAGCATTCCGCGCGAGCCGTGAGCAGTACACCTGAATCGGAGATGTCGATGGCGGCACGTGCAGCTTGGATGCGTTCCACCGCCAGAGGCAGCGCATAGAGCGGCGCGGATGATTTTCCGGTGTTGTCTTCGATGGAGAGTCCGGCAACACCGGTATTGACACAGGCGAGAACGTTTTCGGCAACCTGCTCCGGGCTATCGGCATAGCCGGATTCGAAGTCGGCGTTGACGGGCAGGTCCGTGGCGCGAACCATTTCCGCGATGTGGGCCAGCATATCGTCGCGCGTGACGGCCCAGTCGCCATCGGGGAGCCCGCGGGAAAAGGCAAAGCCTCCGCTGGTGGTGGCTAAAGCCTGGAATCCCAGGTGACGCAGGTATTGGGCGGTGCCCCGATCCCACGGATTCGGAATGACAAAGCAGCCTTGTGAATGGAGCGCGCGAAAAGCGGCGCGTGAGGCGCTGAAGTTGGCCATGCCCCTCAGTCTAACCGGCGCAACTGAAGCGATAAAACCGCGTGCCTCTTTCAGTAGTCCGGTGGTATAGTAAAGCTCCCGGCACGCTTTTTTGGTCGTCCACGCAAGACAGACCCACACACGATGTGTGGCCTACACTCCCGGATGGTTACTGTTTTGGAGGATTTTTGCATGGAGTATGGAAGTCGATTTATTGCAGTTCTGACTCTGCTGGTTTGCGCGTTGCCGGCATTCTCGCAATCGCAAGCCATTAACGGCAGCATTCGCGGCCAGGTAACAGACCCAAGCGGCGGCCCCGTGGCAGAGGCAGCGGTTTCGATCCAGAACACCGCAACGGACTTTAAGCGCAGCAGCAAAACGGACAGCAGCGGCTACTACGTTTTTCCGAATCTGCCATTGGGGACTTACAACGTTTCCATCGACGCAGCAGGCTTCAGCCGGGAAACACACTCGGGCATCGTGCTGAATGCCGGCACCCAGGCAGTGATTAACGCAGGGCTGAAGGTCGGCCAGGTGAACACGTCGGTTGAGGTTTCAGGCGGCGCTCCTATTGTGGATCCTGCACGCATCAGCATGGGCCGGACCATCAGCAGCGCGGAGGTGACCGGCTTACCGCTGACCTCGCGCAATCCTTACAATTTCGTTCTGTTTCAGCCGGGCGTCAGCGGGCATCCGAACCCGGAGCTGGGTAGTCCCCGCTTGCTGAATACGAATGGGCTGGTGGACCACGTGAGCTACCCGTTGGACGGGACCGTGGATACCGAAAGCGACCGGACCGGCCTGCGCCTG
>JAICJH010000022.1 GCA_025928545.1 Bryobacteraceae bacterium
GCCGCGGCTCAAAGCCGGCTTCAGGATGTTCGCTGCATCGAGCGATCCTTCGGCCGAACCCGCGCCGACCAGCGTGTGTAGCTCGTCGATGAAGACGATGGAGTTCTGATTCTCCATCAACTCTTTCATGATCGTCTTGAGGCGCTCTTCGAACTGGCCGCGATACTTGGTGCCCGCGACGATCAGCGAGAGATCCAACGCCAGAATGCGCTTATCGGCAAGGAACGAAGGAACATCGCCATCGGCGATTTTTTGCGCCAGACCTTCCACAATCGCGGTCTTGCCAACGCCTGGTTCGCCAATCAGCACCGGATTGTTCTTGGTGCGGCGGCAAAGAATCTGAATAACGCGCTCGACTTCCCCATCGCGGCCGATCAGCGGATCGAGCGAGGTGTCCATAGCGGCCGGGGTGAGGTCGCGCGAAAACTCGGCGAGAAGCGAACTTTCCTTGGGGCGGTTCGCCGAAATTTTTTCGGATTGCGTGCGCTGCAGTTCTTCGCGAATCGAGGAAAGCCGGAGCCCGCGTTCGTGCAGGATTTCCGCGGCGAAACACTTCTCTTCACGCAGCAGGCCCAGCAGCAGATGTTCGGTGCCGATGTGCTTATGATTCAGCCGTTCCGCTTCTTCGGCGCCATATGCCAGCACGCGCTTGCACTCGTGGCTGAGCGGAAGATCGACTGAAGTGGAAACCTTCTCGCGAGCTGTTGTGTGGCCTTCAATCTGCTTCCGGATGGAATCGACGGCAGCATGGGAACGCAGAAAGCGATTGGCCAGTTGCTTATCTTCGCGGAGCAACCCCAGCAGCAGATGCTCGGTTTCGATATACGGGCTGCCGAACTGGCTCGCTTCGTATCGTGCGAAAAAGATAACTCGCCGGGCTTTTTCCGTGTATCGCTCAAACATGATAGGTCGCTCCCTGGTATCGCGCGTCCGTCAAACGGTACTCGTCCACCACTACTATAAAGATACTCCGCGTGACGCTTTGGTTGCAAAGCGAATTCGCTCAAACTTTGCAGAGAGCGCCGGCCCTCAGTTGTAGTACGCGCCCACATGCCTCGGCGAAGCGATGATTGTGCGTCACAAGAATAGAAGTCATGCCGCGCTTGAGCCGCAGGTGTGCTAACAAAGCAAAGACTTTCTCACCGGTGGCTTCGTCCAGATTGCCTGTCGGTTCGTCGGCGAGCAAAAGCGACGGAGCTCCGATGAGCGCGCGCGCGATGGCTACGCGCTGCTGTTCTCCACCGGATAATTCGCCCGCGCGATGTTCGGCCCGATCTGCCAGACCGACTTCATCCAGCCTCTCTTTTGCCTCAATGAGAGATTTCGTACGGTTTGCGCCGCTCACCAGTCTTGGGAGCATGACGTTCTCGGCGCAGGTAAATTCCGGCAGCAGGTGATGCTGCTGCCACACATAGCCGATTTCCCTATTGCGGAAACGGGCTACTTCCCCTTCCGAGAGGGAAGCAATATCACGGCCGCGGATCCGTACCGCACCGCTGGTCGGGCGATCCAGTCCCGCGATCAGATGCAGCAGCGTGCTCTTGCCGGCGCCGCTTTCGCCCATAACGGCAACTTGCTCGCCTTCGGGGACTTCCAGTTCCAGATTGCGGAAAACCACCACTTCGCTCGTACCGGATCGATATACCCTGGACAGGTTTTCGAGGCTGACCAATGGTTGTGAGGGCGTGGGCGGGACCAAGCTTCAGTTTATCCTCTATCTCCCTGTATGCACTGCGGTATTCTCGATTCTGCATGGTGAACTGGCTGGTGATTGGAATCGGAGATGTTACCCGCAAGCGAGTGATTCCGGCGATTCTTGCCGAACCCCGTAGTGCGTTCCACAGCGTAGTGACCCGAAGTTTGGAGAAGGCCGCAGCCTATCCGGGAGTCAAAGCATATACCGACATCAACGCTGGGCTTCAGGATGATGAAATCGACGCGGTCTATTGCGCGTCGCCGGTGGCGCTGCACGCGACTCATACAATCGCGGCGCTCCGCGCGGGCAAACACGTTTTGTGCGAAAAACCAACCGCGATGAATTATGCGGAAGCGGAATCGATGGTTGCAGCGGCGAACGAAAGCGGGCGCCTGTTCGGCGTCGCATTCTACCGGCGGCTCTTCCCCAAACTCATACGCACGAAGGAGTTGATTCGGCAGGGAGTAATCGGACAACCGGTTCTGGCGGAAGCCAATCATCACGGCTGGCTCGAAAGCGACGCGCGCGGGTGGCTGCGGGACCCGGCGGTGGCGGGTGGTGGACCGCTGTTCGACACGGGTTCGCACCGGATCGATGCCTTTAACTTTCTGTTTGGCAGCCCGGTACGGGCAACCGGGTTGCGGTCGAATACGGTGCATCGAATGGACGTTGAGGATTCCGCTACTTTGTTGATGGATTATTCCGGCGGAACGCGTGGCGTGGTCGACGTGAGATGGAACTCCCACACTGTTCGCGACCAGTTTCGGGTTATCGGCACCGATGGCGAAATCGACCTGACTCCGCTGAATGGACCCCAATTGAAGGTGACCTCGACATCGATGACCAGGGAAGAGCAACATCCGACGCACTCGAATGTTCACTATCCAATTGTGGAGAACTTCGTAAACGCGGTAATGGACGGCTCGCCGCTGGCGGCTCCAGGGACCGAGGCCATTCGAACTGACTGGGTAACGGCTGAAGTGATGGCTGGAACGCGGCTGTAAATCTACGCTTGTCGTAACAGATCTTTACAATCGGCCTCCCGGAATTGAGTAGGATAAAGAATTGAGGAAGAAGCCCATTCCGGCCGAGGTGACTGCCATTCACGTCGCCGATTCGCAGCCCTCCAGCCTGTCGGCGCGCGCTTATCAGACCATTCTTCGACGCATCTTGAAGGGTGGAGTTCCGATCGGAGGCGAACTTTCCCGCCGGAAGCTGGCTGTGGAACTGGGGATGAGCATTCTGCCGGTGGCGGAAGCCCTGCAGCGCCTTCAGAATGAGGGAATCGTAGAGACGCAGCCTCGTGTCGGCACCCGGGTCAAGATTCCCACTGCGGCGGACATCCGTGAGAGGTATGAGATTCGCGAGGCGCTGGAAAGCCAGACTGCGCGGCTTTTCTGCCGCATCGCGACTCCTGAGAATCATGCCGAGCTGCTTCAGATGGCGGAGCATGTGGACGCGCTCTACGCGCAGTGTTTCGACGGCATAAAAAACGATGCCGATTTTCTTTATCTGGTTCAGGACACTCACGCCCGATTTCATTTGCGAATCGCGGAGGTGAGTGGCTGCACGGCGCTTCGGGCAATGCTGGAAGCGAACCAGGTTCTGACCTTCAACTGGCTGTACTATGTGGCGGCCAGCCGGCCATCGCTGCCTCCTCGATTTCATGCCGATCTGGCGGAAGCTCTCTGCACCAACGACGAAGACGCTGCCGACCGGGCAATGCGTTCGCACGTTCGCTATGGGCGGGAACACATTATCGGCGAGATACCCACGGAACAACTGGTAGCGGCTGCGCGCTGAGAAGGCCCGGCAGAGATGCCGCTAAGGATTCTACGTCGGTTCGACGCGACATATTCCGGGCTAAGGTTGCAAGTTATGGTGCGACGCGGAAGTTTGGGTATGCTCTGCGGTATTGCGAAGACGCGCGGCGCTGCAGCCTTCGCGGATCGCCTCCCTTATGGAATCACGTGTTAGGGCCAGGCAATCCATCTTGCGGTTTATGTGCCGGATGTTACGTCTTTCGGTACTATGAAACGTGCCCGGAAAAGACGATGAGATCGAGAAGGTTCGAAGGACAGAGCAGCGTCGTGGAAGAAAACCGGTCAACGAGGATCTGATCCGGGAGCGGAATCGCGAGCAACGGCATTTCGGCGGGCGCTTGAATATTACACCGATGAACGAATCAAGGACTTTATGCTGAAATACGGGATTTCGCAGGGGTCGACCGAGTGGGATGCGGTATTGAAGACGTGGAACGATTTGCACGAACGGGAGCGGTGGTAGTTTTAGAATCGGCCCATCGCTCGATCTTACGGGTGTTGCTTTTGATTTGTTCCAGGCTCAAACCACGATCCAGATCATGTTGAAGGAAAATGTCAGCCAACTTGTCCGCGGCCGCAGTCAGCGCTTTTTCACGCTCGGTGCCTGGTGTGAGTTTGGAAGCCGCCGATCTGCCGCTGCTCAATTTCCTGGCCGTACCGTTCATACCCTGATCGTATCACGGCGAAAGCTCGATATTCCCATGGTACCGGGACAAGGCGCTCAAATCGCTAACACCCGTTTTTCTGTCACATCTCCCAAGGCGGCGCGAGTTGCTCACCCGTCCAGAACTGCAAGACTGATCCGCCCAAACTTGGCTGCGTGGCAGCGGGAGAGATGCGAGTTGGATGTTCGTCAAGATTGACTGCGAAGCTCGGCAGCGATGCCGCCTTGCCGTATTTGCCGCACATGATATGCTGCACAATGCTGCACGTCCTCCGCACTTCTCCTAAAGACAGGCCGGAAATCCATGCCTGTCTGTTCCTGTTGCTCGCGGGCTGTTTAGCGTCGGTTCCCCTCGCAAGGGCTCAGAACACCGACGCCACACCGGCCACAGTCGTTACCGTCACGGCGCAGGCTATGCCGCTGTCTTCCGTACCGGCTTCCGTCACTATCCTGACTCGCGATTACATCGAGAGCAGCCACGCGAACAATGCGGCAGACCTGCTGCGCAGTACTCCGTTCCTCCAGGTTGGACAAGCCGGAGCCAGTGGCGGCTTTACGACCGTCAATATCCGCGGCAGCAAGGCGAGTTTCACTGTCGTGATGATTGACGGCATTCCTGTGAACGATATTACGAACCTGCTGGGCGGCGCGTTTGATTTTTCGAGCCTCGCGGTCGACAACATTGAGCAGGTAGAGATTGTGCGGGGACCGCTCTCGTCCGTCTACGGTTCGGACGCCATCGGCGGCGTAATCAATTTCATCTCGCGCAAGGGCTCGAAAAAATCGCTACTCGATCTTTCGGGCGAGCTTGGAAGTTTCTTGCGCAGGCAGTTCAAAGCCAGCACAGCGGGGACGTGGAAAGCGCTGCAATATTCCGCCAGCGCGTCGCGTCTCGATGTTGATGAACAGGTGCTCGATGATGGCTATTCCGAAAGTGCGCTCGCCTTGAGCGGCAGCATCGCTCTTGGGAAGAATGCCGTTCTCGACTTCACCACACGCTGGATGGACGACCGCAGCGCCGGCTTTCCGACAGGCAGCGGCGGGCCCGAGTTCGCGCTTTCCCGGCAGCCCCAAAGCGATTATGCGAAAGAACTGATTCTGGGCACGAGTCTCAAAGGCCAGGTTCATCCGTGGTGGACTTATACGGTGGATCTGGATCGGGTGAACAGGAAAGACGAGAACAACACGCCGGCTGTGCTCGACAAGCTTCCTCCGAGTTTTCGCTCGCTGCCGCCTTCCACCAGCAACAGCGACTTTACGCGGACCCGGTTTGGCGCGACCACCCGTTTCGCTCTTCGCCGCGATCTGACGTTTGGACTTAGCGCGGCGGTTCTCCGGGAAGATGGCAATCTGGCGGGCTTCCTGGCTGTGACGCTGCCGCAATCCTTCCAGCTGACACGCACCACATTTCTGGGCGGATCTTCGCTCGAGTATTCCAATTCGCGCCTGACGGCAATCGCGGGCATCAGCTTCGACAAGACGGAAGGCTTCGGTGAAGTCACTTCGCCGCGCCTTGGTCTGAATTGGCTTTCGGCGGAACATGGGCCTCGGTTCAGGACGAGTTGGGCGAAAGGATTCAAGCTGCCATCGTTTTACGCCTATGGGAATCCGCTGGTGGGTAATAAGTCTTTGCGGCCGGAACGTGGCAATTCTTTCGATGTCGGAGTCGAACAGGTGATCGAACCCGCGCACGTTACGTTATCAGGCACCTGGTTCCGCAATAATTTCCACGATCTGGTGGACTTCGATTCGGCAACTTTTCATCTGGTCAACCGAAGTCAGGCGTTGATTCGAGGGTTTGAATTCGGCGCGGAATACGCACCGGGTGGCAAGGTGCGGTTCGGCCTGGATTTTTCCTATCTGACGTGGAAGATACAGCCCGCGGTCCAGCCGTTCCGCGACATACCCCACGGCAACGGCGGCGTTCACCTCGAATGGAAACCGTCTGAGCGTTTCCGCGCGCGTGTCGAGACCCAGTGGATGGGCCGCCGCTATGATTTTCAGACGCCCGTGCCGAATCAGACTTCGACGGGCGGCTATTCCAATTCGAATTTTTCAGCCAGTTACGATCTGGACCCGAAGTTCACGTTCTTTGTGCGGGCGGATAATTTTCTCGACAGCCACTATCACGAGTACATTGGATTTCCCAGCCCCGGCGCTGCTGTGCGCGCGGGAGTGCAGTTCCACGCTCGCCCGAAGTAGATGGGCAGCACGCTGGCTTATCGCCCAGGAAGCTTGCCCAGCAGACGGCCGAGCAGCTTCAGGCTGTAGTACGTAACGCGCTCGCGAACCTGATCCATGTCGGCTGGCGGACGTCCCAGACCAAGCGGCTCCAGTTGATGGGCCGCGCTGTCGTCTCCTCCCGAAGGGTGGACGGCTACCCAGAAGAGAATGCGAATGAGATCTGCTTTCGGAATATCCTGTTTGAGCTTGTCGAACACAATCAACGGGACGTAGCTCTCAAGAATCTCTGTCTCAAGGACATCCGGCACCGCGGCTACGTAGAGCACGTTGCGCACGTGCTGCACCGGATCGTCTACCTGGCCGGGAGCCCAGTCTGGCAGGGCAGCGGCCAGGTTATTCAACTGATCGAGCATGTCGTCGGGAGGATCCACACCGGGTCGCGCAATCGGCGAAACGATTCCGGTATCGGGTGGCAGTCGTGTGAAATCCACGTTCTGCATGATTTCAACAACGGTGACTTCCTGCCACCTTGTCGAACGCCGGGCCATCTGCGTCCCGCTGCCGGCCTTTGCGGCGGGCTCGGGTGCGAGAGGTGAAGCTTCGGCTTGTGTGTTAGCCGGCGCATCGGCTGCCGGCGCACTGGTTTTTGTGGCGGCTACTTTCGCGGACGGCTCCGGCCTGCGCCTGAACTCGGCGGCGCTTCCGACAATCACCCATGCCGCCAATACCGCTACCAGCCATTTCTTGCCGCGTGAAGCAAACTTCTGCTGCGCATCCCAGCGGAACATCGCAGCTCCGGCGGCAAATCCCGCGATGCCGATGAGCAGTAACGCCGCTAAATCGAAATATGAAGGCGCCTGGCCGGTAATGCACGCCTGAAGACTCTGTACCGCGTACTTGCCGGGAAGAAATGCGGCCAGGTGTTGCGCCCAGTTCGGCAGGCTTTCGAGCGGCACGGCAACCCCGCCGACGATCAGCATGGGGAGGAAAATACATTGTCCGAGTGCCTGAACCGAGGGCACGTTATCGGCGATAGTTGCAATCACCAGGCCGAGACCGAGAAATGCGAACGCCACGAACGTGAACGCCAGCGATAGCTCAAGCGGATGTTTGGGGAAGGGCATCCCGATAGCCATCGCCAGAGCAAGCTGGAGTAATCCGGCGGTAATCAGAATGAAAAAACGGACAAGCACCGCGCTGGCGACCAGGCTTTGCGTGGGAACCGGTGTCAGCTTGTAGCGACGCCAGACTCCGCGTTCGCGTTCGCTCACCATCGTGGTGGGCATGCCGAGACAAGCGCCGCCGAGAATCGTTACGGTGAGCAGTTGTCCCATGTGGCGCGCCATGGGCACCGTCTCCGCGCGGTACAAAACGCGAAAGGCCAGCAGAAAAATCGCGGGGAAGAGATAGCCGTAAAACATCCCCATTTTGTTGCGGAAGTAGAGGCGGAAGCTTTGGCCGAATTGCCCAGGCAGGCCGTTCGTTGGCGTATTAGTCATTTCGTCCGCCGCCAGTCAGGTCGATCAGAATATCTTCGAGGGTTGCCTTCCGCACGCGCAATTCGACGATATCGAGCTTGTGTTCGTCGAGCAACTGCATCAGTGCAGCCAGCGTGCGCGTGGCCTGAGTGGTGGAAAAACGAACCCCCGAATTTTCGCCGGCCAGATCCTGTATTCCGGGAAGGTTTGCCAGCAGGCTTGAATCGAGCGGCTGCGCGGTAGCCAAAAAGACCCACGGAGCGGCGGTTGATTGAGAGATCAGTTCGCGCGGCGCGCCTGTCGCCACAACTCGCCCGCGGTCCAGAATAGCGATGCGATCGCACAGCCGTTCCGCTTCATCCATGTTGTGCGTGGTCAACAGAACGGTGTCCCCGTCCTGCTTCATACGGAGAATTTCCGCGTGCAGATCGCGGCGCGCCACCGGATCCAGCCCGGTAATGGGTTCGTCGAGGACGATCAGTTCGGGATTATTGACGAAGGCGAGGGCAAGCGCCATGCGTTGCCGCTGGCCGCCCGAGAGGGTATCGAAATATGCGTCGGCCTTATCCAGCAGTGAAAACCGCTCCAGCAGTCGTTCAGGTTCAGCCGGATCGCGGTAGAAGCCGCCGAAGACCCGCAGGGCTTCGCGCGGCGTGATTTTATCCTGAAGAGAAGTGGTTTGTAATGCCGCGCCGATCTTTTGTTTGACATCCGCCGGATTCCTCCTGGCGTCGATCCCAAACATTTCTATCTCGCCCGAGTCCGGCTCGCGCAGACCGAGGATGCATTCGACCGTGGTCGTCTTGCCCGCTCCGTTCGGGCCGAGCAGGCCGAAGATTTCGCCATCCAGGATATCGAATGTGACTCCGCGGGCGGCTTCGATCTTGCCGTAGTTCTTTCGAAGATCGCGAACGCAAACTTTCGCCGCGGGCGCTGCGCCCCTACTTTGCAACGACATTCAGGACGCCGTTCATCGTCTTCCAGTGGCCCGGGAAGGTGCAGATGATTACGTACTGGCCGGGTGCAGCCGGCGCTTTGAATTCGAAAGTCGTGGTTTTCTTTGGCTGAAGGACGGGCGCGACGTAAAGGATCTGCGGCAGCTTCGGGACGTAGTTGACGTCCTCGCCGGTGTCGTCCCGCACCATCTTATCGGCGGCCGCGCCAATGATCTTGAGCGAACCCGGCGCGCCGATCATGAAGTTATGCTGTGCCGTGTCGGGATTAATGAAGGAGATCGAAACTGTCTGGCCCGCCGTGACCGTCAGTTCTTTCTTGTCATAGGACATTGTGCCGTCGTCATTCGTGACGGCATTCATCACGATCGGCTCGCCCGCAGGCAGAAGCAGAGCGGCCAATAGTGCGACTGCCGCAAATTGAGTAAAGCGCATCCCGATTTTTGTCATCTCGTTTACTGGCCGCGTCCCGCGCCGCCGCGTCCCGGATTGCCGGAAGCCGCGCGTGCAGCCCTCGCCGCCGCCTGTGCCACCGTCCGTGCTTCGAGTGCGGCCTGGTATTTCTGGTAGCCCTGACGGGTGGGTTCATCCACGACCCATTGCACCGAATTCTGCAGCATCTTCTGGAATTCCGGTTTGCTCCACGTCTTTTCATCGTGGCCGTAGGCTGTATAAAAAACCCGGCCTTTGCCCTGCGTTCTCACCCAGGTGTAGGGCTCTTTGCCTTCCGCATCCACGCGCTCCATTAAGACGGTACGATCCACCGGATTGTGTTTATTGTGGACATACGTCTCATCCCATGTGACGAAAGGTTTGATGCCCTGCATGATTGGATGATCGGGAAGAATGATGTTGGCGGTGAAGTCGCCGGTGCCGTGACGCTGAAAAGCGCCGCCCACCAGGGCGATAAATTTCTCCGAATTACCGAACATCGCGGAGGCGCAGTGAATTGCGATCAGCCCCTTGCCACCTTCCACGAAATCCAGCAAGGCCTTTTCCTGGGAGGGTGTAATCGTCGTGTGATTGGCATACATCATCAGGGCGTCGTAGTTCTGAAGAACGTCCGGACGTAACGCCTCCTCCGGAGTGAGCACCAGACTCACCAGAATGTTCTGCCGCGCCATGGGTTCCGCCATGAGCGGATAAAGCTGAATCGAATTGTGGTGATCGGAACTGTGGCCGAGGTAGAGGACTTTGATGGGACGGCCCGGCAGTGGCGCGGGTTGAGCGGACAGGTTGAGGGCAAAGGCCGCAAGGGAAAGCGCGCTCAAAATACGCGCGATCTGTTTAGTTTTTGGCAGGCTGGTTGATCTCATCTCGTCTCCGGTTTTGTCGTCATTTTATCGCATTTTTGTGTTGCTGCTGTTTTTCTCAGGAGAAGAAACACGCCCGCGAAAACTGCCAGGGCGGGAATCATCATCAGAACGATGCCCTTGTTGAATGCGCTTCCGAGCGACGCATCCTGTTCGACCGCCAGTCTGCACAGGGAACACTGCGCCCATACCTGCGATTGCGCAGCGAGCGATAAAAGTAATGCTGTGGCGAGTGCTCGTTTCATCGATGAGTCCCCAGCTGGAATAGCCGGAAAGCATCCGGGAAGAAACCAAACAGCAGTGCCAGGATCAGAATCAGGGGTGGCAGCAGCGTGAGGACAAGCGTCAACCGCTCATGCCCCAGATGCATGAACCAGTTCATGTTCATGCCAGCCTTCACTACCGAGAGCAGCATCAGAATCAGCATCATCATTCCGGGCGAGAATACGTGTTGATACGCCAGGATGAGTTCGATTCCGGTGAGGGCGAGCAGATAGATCCAGATCCATCCGTACAGGCGGTTTTGTTCTGTCATTTGGGTGCCACCGACATGAGATAGATGAGCGGGAAGATAAACATCCAGACCAGATCGACGAAGTGCCAGTAGAGTCCGCAGATCTCGACGTCTTCGTGCGTGCGTTTGCCTTTGCCCGCGCCCAGCGCGACGATGCCCAGATAGATCACGCCGCTGAAGACGTGGAACATGTGGAGTCCGGTGAGGCCAAAAAATGAAGCGCCGAATAATGGCGAGCCCCACGGATTGCTCCAGGGACGAACACCTTCCTCAATCAGATGGAGCCACTCGCGGGCGTGCAGGACGATGAACGCCGCGCCGCCCAGCATGGTGAACAGGATGTATTTGACAACTGCCGGCCGGTCGCCCCGCTTCGAGGCGGAAACAGCCAGGGCCATCGTCAGACTGGAAGTCAGCAGGCAGAATGTCATCAGGCTGGCGAAGGCGATGGAAGGCCACATGGGGAACGGGGTCGGCCAGTTACTGCTGGCCGTTCGCGCGTACATGCAGGAGATCAGCAGCGAGCCGAAAGTCAGAGAATCGGAAACCAGGAACAGCCACATCCCAAGTTTTTTGTGTCCGACCGCGTAGGGCGATCCGCCGCCACCCCACGGCGTGGATGCCACAGCTTCTTTCGTGAGAGGCGTCATAGGAAAATCACCAACAACAGATAAAGCCACAGCGCGCCCATAAAGTGCCAGTAAATGGAAGTCACCTGAAGTGTATTTGGTTTGAGTCGAACGGCCGTCCACGCCAGAGCGGCGACGCCGCCCAGAACGTGCAGAGCGTGCAGGCCAGTCAGTACGTAATAGAAGGATGCCTGCCGTCCGGTGTTCAGGTACAGGCCTGCATTTGCAAGTTGACCGAAGACTCCGATTTGTCCGGCCACAAATGCCAGCCCGAGCAGCAGCGTCCCAATCACCCATTTGGCGGATGAATGGCGGCGCGCCTGTGCCAGGGTGCAGCTACTCAGCAGCAGGACCATCGTATTGATCCAGATCAGGGGCTGAAGATGAATCTGTTTCCACAGCGGGCCGAGCCCCTGGCTGACGACATATGCGCTCGTCAGTCCGATGAACATCATCGAGATAGCGGCGAGCGTCAGGAATATCCCGGTGAGGTGAGTCCTGGATGAAAGTGGCCCGCCCTGCCCACCACGTCCGCCACCATCAGGTGGAACGGTTATCGGCGGGGGTGCCGCGATAGTCGTCGCCATTTAGTTGTCTCCCTCCGCTTCGGGCGTTGTCTGCATCGTGAAGTCGGAAGGTGCGCCAGGGACGCTGTATTCATAAGGTCCGCGATAAACAATCGGATCCGTTTCGCCGAAATTATCATGCGGTGGCGGGGAGGGAATCACCCATTCGAGCGTGGTCGCCTCCCATGGATTTGGGGGAGCCTTTTTGCCACGCCAGATACTCCAGAAAATGTTGAACAACAGGATCAGCTGCGCGGCGCCTGTGACAAATGCGGCCGTTGAAATGTGAATCGCCAGCGGCTGCAGTTTGCTGAGGTAGGCGAATTCGGTGAACTGCGCATAGCGACGGGGAGCGCCGGCCATGCCGAGGAAGTGCATGGGGATGAAGATCGAGTAGACACCGACGATGGTGATCCAGAAATGGAGCTTGCTCAGCGTTTCATTCATGTAGCGGCCGAACATCTTCGGGAACCAGAACTGGAGGGCCGCGAAGATGGAGAACACCGCGGCCAGCCCCATGATTACGTGGAAATGCGCGACGACGAAATACGTGTCATGGAAGTAAACGTCGATGGCCGGTTGCGCCAGCAGAAGTCCGGTCACGCCTCCGGTGACAAAGAACGAAACGAACCCGAGGGCATACATCATCGCAGCCGTGAGACGAATTCGCCCGCCCCAAAGGGTAGCCAGCCAGTTGAATACTTTGATTGCCGAAGGCACGCCGACGGTGAGGGTGAGTACCGAGAACACCATTCCAACCAGCGGGCTCATGCCGCTCGCGAACATGTGGTGCCCCCACACGATGAACCCGATAAAGCCAATGGCGAAAATCGCGGTAACCATCGCTTTGTAGGCGAAAATCGGCTTTCGCGAAAAAGTGGAAAGGATATGGGACGTGATGCCCATACCCGGCAGAATGATGATGTAAACCTCGGGATGGCCGAAGAACCAGAAGAGGTGTTGCCAAAGGATGGGTGAACCGCCGCTGGTGGTAACGATTTTGCCGCTGACCACCATGCCGGACGAAAGGAAGAAACTGGTTCCGGCGAGACGATCCAGCAACAGCAGAATGCCGCCACCGAGAAGCACGGGAAATGCCAGCAGCGCAACCGTCGAGGCCGTGAACCAGGCCCAGACGGTGAGTGGCATTCGCATCAGGCTCATCCCCTGGGTGCGCATGTTCAGCGTGGTGGTGATGAAGTTCAGCGCGGTGAGCAGGGAGGCGACGCAGAAGATCGCAATGCTGACAATCCAGAGCGTCTGCCCCGCGCCAAGCCCCGGCCCCGCGATCTTGCCCAGCGCGCTTAACGGCGGATAGGCTGTCCAGCCGGAAATCGGAGCGCCGCCCTCGACGAACATCGAAGCCATCAGCACCATCAGGGCTACGAATGTCGTCCAGAACGATAACATATTGAGCACGGGAAACGCCATGTCGCGCGCGCCGATCTGAATCGGAAGTATGAAATTGCCGAAGCCGGACAGGGGGACCGTCGTGAGCAGGAAAAAGACCATGATCGTCCCGTGAATCGTCAGCACGGCCAGATAGAACTCGGGCGACATTACGCCTCCGGGAAAGCCGGTTGGGAAGATGTGTTCCAGCAGCGGAAACTGCGCATCTGGCCAGGCCAGGCGCAGTCGCATCAGCATCGAGAGTGTGGTGCCCAGCACCGCTGAAAACAGACCCAGAAAGAGGTACTGAAGACCGATCACCTTATGATCTGTACTGAATACGTACTTGCGGATGAAGCCGGTTGGCGCGGCATGAACCGCAACATGGGTTGACACTATTGAGCGCTCCTTGCCTTCAGCCAGGTGTCGAAGGCGGCGTCAGTCATGACGAGAAATCTCGCGCGCATCTTATAGTGCTGCATGCCGCAGAGTTCGGCGCAGGCGACCTCGTATTCGCCTGTCCTGGTGGCCGTGAAATGCACCGGAATGCCCATGCCGGGCACGGCGTCCTGTTTGAAGCGCAGCACCGGCACAAAGAAGCTGTGCAGAACGTCGCGGGATCGGATAATCAGCTGGATCGGCCTGTTGACTGGCACCGCCACCACGTTCTGGGTCGTAATGTCGTCGTTCCCGGCGGGGTCGCCGTCATCCAGTCCGATGTAGTTGCCTTCGGAATCGTCCACCTTATCCGGACGAGTCCTGCCGAATTTGCCATCGGGGCCGGGATAGCGGAAGTTCCACGCGAATTGCTGCCCCGTCACTTCGATCGTCATTGCGTTGGCAGGCGGATCGGTGAGGTACTCGCGTGCCCAGATACGGCTACCTTCCAGACCCAGACCGACAAAAACCACCGCGGTGACCACGGTCCACGTGATTTCCATGCCGCGGTTCTCGTGCCAGTAAAGCGCAGAACCGGGTCGCTTGCCTCCGTAGCGCCACAGGAACAAACCCAGCAGAATGTGGGCGAGGACGAACGCGAAGCCCGCGATACCCAGCGTGAGGTTCATCTGCCGGTCGACATCGGCGCCCTCCAGGGAGACGAGCTCCGGGAGCCAAACCGGGTGAACGATAAAGGCCACGGCGGTTGCCAATGCCAGCACCCAGAAGAAGACAGCGATCAGCTTTGCCATATCCGTATAACATTCTCCACGATTCATTGTTCCGGCGCCCGCGAAAGTTCGTCGAGCTTCTTTTTCGCGAACGGCCGCGCATAAGCGGCCGGAACCGAATGGGCGGTAGTGCTCGCGGCGAAGCGGTAAAACCGCATAGCCGCTGCGGGGTTGCCCAGCTTCTCCCAGGCCTGTGCCAGCAGGCAGGCGATGAAAGGATCGGTGTTGTCCGCGAGGGCCAGATTTTTTTGCGCTGCCACAAAGTCGCCGTTGTAGAAATCGACGTAGCCCTCCAGGTATGGAACGTACTCCGCCTGTTCCGGGATTCGTCCTTTGTCGAGGATTGCCTTTGCTTCCGCGACCAACTTCTTTGCCACGGCTGGCTTGCCCCGCCTGGCCGCCAGTCTGGCGCGGGCGTGCGCCCAGCGGAAATTCCAGAGATCGACCCGATCCTGCTTGATTCCCGGCTGCTGCAGACCTGTCAGGTGTCCTTTCTCGTACCAGGCATCGGCGCGGGACAGGTCGTCGGCATCGATACAAAGCCGCCCCATCTCGTCGGCAACTTCTCCGGCGTTGTAGAAATCCTGCGTCGTCAGATAGAAATCAAAGGCTTCGTTTTCGTATTTTTCAGCGCCTTTGCATTCTCCGGCGAAGCCGTGTGCGATCGCCATAGCGCGTTGGGCCAGCGCGCGGTCGAGCGGTTTTGCAGCAGATTTGATGGCATTGGCGAAATACTCCTGAGCTTCGGTGTACTGGCCCATCAGATCCAGAACGACGCCGAGTCCGTTATTCGCGTCCAGAGATCGCGGCGATTCCTTCACTGCCTGGCGAAGTACGGCAAGAGCTTCGTCCAGCCGGCCCTGCCGTATGAGTTGGGAAGTGGTGATCTGTCCGGACAGCTGGGTTGCAGCCAATAACGCCGCAAGAACTACTGGAACGGGTTCCATGTCTCAGATAGTCAGCATATCGGATCTATTACCAGTCGCGAGGTGGCATGGTTTCGAAAAGACGGATTGAGGCGTCCGTACTGCGTGCGCCGTGTGTAGCCGCTGTGTCGAGCGCGGCTCGGGCCTCATCGAAGCGCTGAAGGCTGGCCATGATGACGCCGCGGGCAATCCATACACCCGCCACTTCCGGCCATGCGCGCTGCACTACATCCAAAGCTCGCAAAGCGTCTTCCGTTTTACCCGATAACTCCAGAACGGCGACTTTCGTGAGCGGAATCGCAGGCTCCTTTGGAAGCGCGGCAGCTGCCCGATCCAGCATTTGCAGGGCTTCCTGCGTACGTTTATTCGCGTTCAGGATGATGGCTTTCTGCCAGTACAGATCCGCCCGTGAGGAGTCGGCCCGGATCGCCAGATCGAGGGCGTCCAGAGCCTCAGCAGCCTTGCCCGATACGTCCAGCATCTGTGCCCGAGCCAGGTAGTAATCGGCATTACGCTGCGCAACGGGAGCGCGATCCAGTTGCCGCAAGCCCTCCGTCGCGCCCTGCGCGGTTCGGCCCAGCGCGTGGAAAGTTGCGATAGCCAAATCCACGTCCACCCCGGAAGCCGGCCCGGCCGCGGTAAGCAATTCTCTTGCAGCGGCGTACTGTTTGGCTTCGAGCAGTGCGCGCCCATCGTCGGCGAGAACGCCCGAGCCCGGCTTCAGGCCGGCAATCAAATGCGCGGTCGCTGCCGCCTGATCCATCCGATTCTCTTCCAAAAGCAGTTTCAGGTAGTGCGACTGCGCCGCGGCATCGGCTGGATTATCTTTGATTGCCTTTTCGACTCGCGCGCTGTAATCGGCGCGCTGCTCCTCAGGTGTGAGGCTCAGAAAGTGCATCAGGTCCACAGGACCCTGCGAAGGTCGTTTTTGCCGGTAGCGTTCCAGCAGTGCTTCGGAATCGGAGGCTTGTCCGGCTTCGGCCAAGGCATTCGCGAGATGGAGCAGGACAGTGGGCTCGCCGGGCAAATCGGCGGCCCGGCGCAGCACGCGGATTGCATCGTCGAGACGGTTCAGGGCGATATAGGTTTGTCCCAGGCGATCCAGAACCGCGGAATCTTTGGACTCGGCGGCAGCGGCTTCCAGATCGGGCAGGGCGGCTTCCGGCTTGCCCTGCTTGTAATAGAGAGAACCCCGCACTGCGCGCGCGGCCAGGAAATCCGGTTTCAGCTTCAGCGCCTTATCCAGACTTGCAATACCCTGCGTCGGGTCGCCGGCGCTCTGAGCGACGCCGAGTTCGTAATAGCCCATCGGATCGTTCGGGTGCCGGTCGACAAACCATTCGAGGTCCGCCGCGCCGGCTTCAAACTTGCCCATGTGGATGGTCGCGTAGCCGCGCTCCCGCCGCGCTTCGTCATCGCCAGGGGTGAGCCTGGCATAACGGTCCCATGCAGCCGCGGCATCCGCCCATGCGCCGAGTTCGTTAGCCGTCACCGCCAGAAGCCTCTGGACGTCGGCTCGTTCGGGTGCAAGCTGGGCGGCCTGCGCCAGCCAGCGGATCGCGTTCTCCGGCTGCCGTAAGTTGGATTCGACGAAAGCAAGGCTGTAGAGCACGTCCACGTTCCGCGGTTGTTCCCGCACAGCGGTTTCGAGTACCTCGCGAGCGCGTTCGTTATGGCCGGCGTAAAGAGCAACTACGCCGAGATCGTACAGCACGTGGAAATCGGAGGGGTCCGCGGCGTGCGCATGAGTGAGAAAAGTCTCGGCCTGTTCGTACTGTCCCGCCTGAGCCAGCGTCCATCCGATGGAAGCGCCCAGGCCCGGGTCATTCTGCGTAGCGAGAGACAGGCGCGAATTCAGTGCGGCGGCTTCCTTCCGGCTGTCGGGAATCAGATCAAGGGCCACCAGTCTTTGCGCCGCGACCTCCGGGGCATTCTGCTCTTTGGCGGAAATCCGATCAAGGTAGGCAAGCGCGCCCCGGGGATCCTTTTGCCGCAGGGCGGCCTGGGCGAGTTGCAGGTTCGCCAGACGATTTGCGGGTTCGAGCGTCAGTGCCTGCTGAATCGCTTCCCGTGCTGCCTTCGCATCGCCGGCGCTCAACAGATGCTGCGCGTATCGGGCCCGGATTGTGGCCGAGCGCGCAGCCGCGGTCATGGCGCGGTGATGAAGGGCATCGGCTTCCGGGAATTTCTTTTGGCCATCGAGCGCCATACCGAGCAGGCTGAGAGTTTCGGCATCGGTGGGGTGGAGTTTCAGTTCGTTCCTGAGCAGTTTCTCCGCTGCCGGGAAGTCCTCCCGCTGAAGAGCCGCATTCGCCTGGGTGAGGCCGCTCACGGCAGCCTTCGCGGTATGAACCTGGGCCGCTAAGGTAGCCGAAATAAGCAACGCCAGCACCAGTAACCTTGCGCATCCAGGATGGCGATTCAAGTTCACTCCACGTCGATTATATCGACTGCGCGGGTGGCCGGTCCCGCAGCGATGCTGTTATCCTCGTCGTCATGACGCGCCGGGAAATCTTGTCGTTGTCCGCTCTCGCGCTCCCGGCAGTCAGCCCGACGGCGCGTGCGCAGTACAGTTCCATGGCTTCTCGCGGAGCCACGGCGGCGCCGCGCGGCAAGCCATCAGGACTGCCCTTCAACGCCAGTTTCGTCAATGTTGCAGCAGCCGCCGGATTGCGTGCCCCGGTCGTCTATGGTGACGAAGGCCATGCCGATTACATCCTTGAAGCCATGGGGTGCGGCGCGGCTTTCATCGATTACGACAACGATGGCTGGCAGGACATTGTCGTGCTGACTGGCCGCCGCCGAACCGGTCCCACGCCGCCGGACGCGACTATCCGGCTTTATCACAATAATCGCGACGGCACTTTCACCGATGTCACCGCGAAATCGGGGCTGGGGCGCAGCGTGTGGGCCGCGGGCATAGCGGTTGGCGACTATGATAACGACGGGTTCGACGACATCTTCGTCACCTGCTACGGCCAGAACATTCTGTTTCACAATGATGGCAAAGGCGTGTTTTCAGACGTTACGGAGAAGGCGGGGTTGATCCATCCAGGGGCTTTGTATGGAACTGGTTCCACATGGATTGACTACGACCGGGACGGCAAGCTCGATCTGTTCATTGGACATTACCTGGCGTTCGACGAAACGAAGATCCCGATGCGCGGCAAAGAAGCCTCCTGCAATCGCAAAGGCGTTCCCGTGTTCTGCGGCCCCGGGGGGATCCAGCAGCAGAGCTTCCGCCTGTACCACAACAACGGCGATGGAACGTTTACGGATGTCAGCGAAAAGTCGGGTGTGCTGGCGGTCAAGCCAGGTTATCCGCTGGGTGTCTCGGCGGCCGATTTCGACGGCGATGGCTGGCCCGATATTTACGTGGCGTGCGATACCTCGCCGGCTCTTTTGTTCCACAACAATCACGACGGCACGTTTACGGAGCGGGCGCTACAGAGCGGCGTGATGTTCAATGAAGACGGCCGCGAACAGGGTGGCATGGGTCTTGGCATCGGCGACTTCGATAGCGACGGCTTGCTGGATATTTTCAAGACTCATTTCAGCGACGACACCAATGTTCTCTATCGCAACACCGGTTCGGGGCATTTTCGGGATGTAACGACGCGGGCCGGACTGGCCGTGGAGACCCGTTTTGTGGGCTGGGGCGCCGGGATCGAAGACTTCGACAACGACGGCCTTCCCGACATTTTCTACACCACAGGAATGGTCTATCCGGAAGCGGAAAAGAACGAACCAGGCGCGGCGTGGAAGTCGCCCAACGTTTTGTTTCGCAATCTTGGCAGCGGAAAGTTCGAGGAGTTGTTCGAACAGGCGGGCCCGGCGATGAAAGAAGTGCACTCCAGCCGTGGTCTGGCGTTTGGCGATTTCGATAACGACGGCGATCTGGATATTCTCGTCATCAATCTGAATGAGCCGCCGTCGCTATTGCGGAACGATGTGGCCGGTTCGAATCACTGGCTGAAGGTCCTGCTGATCGGAACCACGTCTAACCGAAGCGCGATTGGCGCGCATGTTTTCACCACCTATGGAGGAAAGCGGCAGGCGAAAGCCGTCATGGCGCAATCGTCTTATCTGTCCGCGAATGACCGCAGACTGCACTTCGGCCTCGGGGAGGAGAAGACGGCATCGCTCGACATACGCTGGCCCAATGGCGCGGAGGAGCAAGTCGCCGATGTGGCAGCCGATCAGTTGGTCGTGATTCAGGAAGGGAAGGGCATTGTGCGCAGAGAGCAGTTCGCGCGCAAGCCGACGCAGCCGGAACAGAAGAAATGACGCGCCGGGAAATACTGTCGCTCGCCGCGCTGGCTCCGTTTGCTTCCGCGCCAGCGGGCGCTCAATCGGGCACACCCTCCCGCGGCATGGCGTCGCGCAACGTGCGGCCCGCGCCGCGAAGTGCTCCATCGGGAATCCCGTTCAACGCGAGTTTTGTCAACGTCGCTAAAGAGGCGGGGCTGCACACTCCGGTGATTTACGGCGATGAAGGCCGCGCCGATTATATTCAGGAATCCATTGGTTGCGGAGTGGCTTTCATCGATTACGATAACGACGGCTGGCAGGATATCGTGGTGCTCACGGGCCGCCGCCGCACCGAACCAACTCCCGCGGAAGCTACGATTCGCCTGTATAAAAATAATCGCGACGGCACGTTCAAAGATGTGACCGCGCAATCGGGTCTGGGCCGCTCGGTGTGGGCGACAGGAATCACGGTCGCCGATTACGACAACGACGGATTCGACGATATTTTTATTACGTGCTACGGCCAGAACATCCTGTTCCACAACGATGGCAAAGGCGTGTTCTCGGATGTCACGAAGAAGGCGGGCCTGGTGGCGGAAGGGGTTCACTTTGGCTCCGGCTGCACATGGGTCGATTACGACCGCGATGGATTGCTGGACCTATTTGTCGGCCATTACGTGGTATTCGATAAGGAAAAAATTCGTCCCCGCGGAGGCGATCCCACCTGTTCCTGGCGGGGTGTCCGCGTTTATTGCGGTCCCATGGGACTGCCAAGCGAAAAATGCCGGCTTTATCACAACAATGGCGACGGCACTTTCACCGACGTCAGCGAGAAAGCCGGAATCCTGAAAGCCAGCGGCAGTTACGCATTGACCGCGGTGGCGGCCGATTTCACCGGTGACGGCTGGCCCGATATTTATGTTGCCTGCGATAGTTCACCAAGTTTGTTGTTCGTAAATAACCAGGACGGAACCTTCAGCGAAAAGGCTCTTCAGAACGGGATTGCGGTGAACGAAGACGGGAAAGAACAGGCGGGCATGGGTCTCGGCATCGGCGATTACGATACCGACGGACGCCTGGATATTTTCAAAACCCACTTCGCCGCCGACACGAATGCGCTCTATAAAAACACGGGAAGAGGCGTGTTTCGCGATGTCACGAATGTCGCCGGATTGGGCGTCGAAACGCGTTTTGTCGGGTGGGGCGCGGCAATGGTCGACTTCGACAACGACGGTCTGCCGGATCTGTTTTACGTTACAGGCATGGTGTCGCCGGAAGTGGAACGCGAACTCCCGGATACGCCCTACAAGACCCCGAACATTCTGTTTCGAAATCTCGGAAACGGCCGCTTCGAGGAATTGCTGGATCAGGCAGGCCCTGCGATGAAGGAATCGCACTCCGGCCGCGGCGCCGCGTTCGGAGATTTCGACAATGACGGCGATGTCGACATTCTGATCATGAATATGAACGAGCCGCCTTCACTGCTGCGAAACGACGTCAGTGGAGAAGGACACTGGCTCAAGATTTTGCTGGAAGGCACGGTTTCGAACAAGAGTGCGATCGGCGCCCAGGTCATCGTGCAGTATGGAGAACGTAAGCAAGCACAGGCAGTTCTGGCGCAGTCGTCATACCTGTCCGTCAACGATCGGCGGCTGCATTTCGGACTCGGCAAAGAAGCGACCGCCAGCATTGAAATACGTTGGCCCAACGGTGATTCAGAGACTGTTAAGGGTGTCGCTGCCGATCAGTTTTTGGTGATTCGGGAAGGCTTCGGGCAGGTCAGAACACAGCGATTTTCCCAATCACCAGACCAGAAATAAATCCATCCCGAATTTTGTGCGAATTATCACACAATCGTAGTGTCTCCCATTGTTTCCCGAATTGACTTGGGATATTCTTTCTGCAAGTAGTGGAACCGGTTCCGCTTGTCCAGGCGGGCCGCATTTTAGAAGGGGGACCCAAGGTGTTATTTCAAAAAGTCGCGTTTTCCGTGTCAGCAGCGATACTGATGAGCGCATCCGTTTTTGCCCAAACTCAGAGTAGTTCCGTACTTGGAACCGTCATCGATCCGGCAGGCGCCAGTGTTCCTTCAGCCTCGGTTACGTTGACGAACACGGGTACTTCCGCCGTCAACCGAGCGACCACCGACAGCGGCGGACTCTTCCGCATCACGAACATTTTGACGGGAAATTATTCTGTCAAGATCGAAGCTAAAGGTTTCAAGACATTTACTGTCAGTGACATCGCGATCGGAGCCGGCGATACCCGCGATTTAGGTAAGCTCTCTCTCGCCTTGGGCAGCGCTGCCGAATCGATCTCCGTAACCGCGGAAATGGCGGCAGTTCAAACCGCCAGCAGCGAACGGGCGCCTCTGATCGATACGGCGGACGATCTGAATGTCGTCGCCATCAAGGGACGCGACATGATGAGCTACATGAAACTGCTGCCGGGCGTTGTCGACACAAATAACGGACGCGATGCCTCGGGCGGATCCATCCTGGGCAGCCTGACGTTCAGCGGCAACACTGGCATTGTGGGCTATTCGGTGGACGGCGCCACCGATATGGACACAGGGTGCGCCAGCTGTTTTGCGCACTTCGAGCCGAATATCGACGCCATCTCAGAAGTGAAAGTGCTGACCTCGAATTTCGCCGCAGAATACGGCCGCAATTCCGGCGCGACGATCAGCGTCACGACGAAGAGCGGCACGCAGCAATTCCACGGGTCCGCATGGTGGACACATCGCCATGAAGAATTCAACGCCAATACGTTCTTCAACAACCAGACGGGCGTTGGGCGTCCCCGCTACCGCTACAACATTCCGGGCTGGAGTTTCGGCGGTCCGGTCTACATTCCTGGTCACTTCAATAAAAACAAAACCAAACTCTTTGCTTTCGGCTCGCAGGAGTACACGAGACAGTTTCTCCCGGTAAATACCCAGTACCGGTCGATGCCGACTAAACTGGAGCGCGCGGGAGACTTTTCGCAGAGCTTCCTTGCGCCCACAACGGCGCAGGCCGCTGCCGGACAAACAGGCAGTCTG
This sequence comes from Bryobacteraceae bacterium, assembly GCA_025928545.1. Classification (GTDB taxonomy): domain Bacteria; phylum Acidobacteriota; class Terriglobia; order Bryobacterales; family Bryobacteraceae; genus BOG-234. The sequence continues at coordinate 22,599 of JAICJH010000022.1, forward strand.
ATTGTGGTCAAGGATCCGCTCAATAACAAAACTCAGTTCCCCGGCAATGTTATTCCGGCAAATCGATTCAACGGCTGGGGACTTTCCATGCTGAACTTCTTCCCGCTGCCGAATGCTCAATTCAATCCCGGCACGGCGCAGTTCGGCCAGGACAATTACCAGGAGACGGCCTCCGGTACACACCCAAGGCGCAACGATATTCTGCGCGTGGATGTGGTCGCCACCTCAAAACTGAATGGGTATTTCCGGTATGGCCACGATTTCGATACCTCCGACACCCTGTTCGCGATTTCTCAGTTCAACACCGGCAATATCAAACATCCGAATCCCGGTACCGGCATGGTCACGACAGTGAACTATACCTTCAGCCCGACGCTGGTGAATCAGGCCACCTACAACTTCAGCTACAACTACTTCTCGTACTACGAAGACAATCCTGCGCAGATCGCAAGAACCCTGCTGAATGGCGCCGCCGGAACTCCGCAGGCGGGGCAACCGCTGCCCAGCCTCTTCCCGCTTCATCCGATCGGACCAGGAGTCGGAGGCGAGTTGCTGGAAGGTCCCGGCAATTGCTCGAATGGATACTGCAACTACATTCCGAACTTCAGCTTTGGCGGCAGCACTCCGCCGAACGCCGCCAGCGGGAACGGGCAGGCCAATCAGATCGATTACGTCAACACCAACCGCATCAAACAGTTCAGCGATAACCTCAGCAAGATCTGGGGTAATCACAGTATCAAAGCTGGTATCTACGTCGAATACAACCGCAAGCTTCAGCCAGGCGGCCCCAGCTATCTGGGTAATTACAGCTTCTCCCAGGACAACAATAATCCTCTGGATTCGGGCGACGCATACGCCAATGCCCTCCTCGGAAACTACGACAGCTATAACGAAAACAGCGCCCACTTCGTCTACAACGTCTTCTACTGGAACACGGAGTTCTTTCTTCAGGACGACTGGCGCGTCGGCAAGCGCCTAACCCTGAATTACGGCGTCCGCTTCTATCACCTGTCACCGCAGATCGATTTGAATAAGGAATTCGGATATTTCGATCCGGCACGGTACAAAGCATCCGCGGCACCCCGAATTTACACACCGAAATGCCTCACCACGAATCCGTGCAGCGGGGCAAATCGCGTTGGTGTCGATCCGGCGACCGGCGCTACGGTTCCAGCCGCACAGATCGGATTGTTTGTGCCTAACTCGGGCGACTACGCCAACGGCATGGTCGTGGCAGGCGTGAACGGCGTGCCGCTCGATACTTACACCAACGCTTATATCGTCGTTTCGCCCCGCATCGGTTTTGCATACGATGTTTTCGGCGACGGCAAGACAGCTCTCCGCGGCGGTTTCGGCACCTTCTACGACCGGCTGGATGGCAACCAGGTTTACAGCATGTCCGGACTACCGCCGCTCGGTTACCAGCCCACCGCCCTGTACGGGACGATAGCCAGCCTGGCGACGACGCAGGGATTGTTTGGACCCAGCAACTTTACTCAATGGACTGGCTACACGCCCGTTCCGCAGAGCCGCAGCGCCAGTCTGGGTATCCAGCACAATTTCTGGGGCACGCTTGTTGATGTTTCCTACCAGGGAACCTGGGGATTGAACAGGAACCTTACGGCCAACATTAATTCGATTCCTCTGGGCCGGGATTACGATCCGGCTTTCCACGATCCCACCTCAGCGAATAATGCGAACACCGGACAGCAGGCATTCCTGACGACGTCACTGCTGCGCACGAATTATCCGGGATCCGGCGCCATCAGTGTACGTACTTTTAATGGCAGGTCGGACTACGAGGGACTTCAGGTGAACATCAAGCGGCGTATGTCAAAGGGCCTTCTCTGGACTGCCGCCTACACCTACTCGCACAGTTTCTCCCTTGCCGCATTCGATCCTCTGGTCACCGATGCGCGCGCGCGCAACTGGGGACCGCAGAATTCGGATCGCAGGCACATTCTGCAGATCAGTTATGCATATGACCTTCCGAAAGTTGGGAAGATGCTGCGAAGCAAGCCGCTTGGCGCCCTTACCGATGGCTGGAACCTGTCCGGTATTGCTTCGTTCTCGACGGGTTCGCCCTTCACGCCTGGCTTTAACTGGACGGATAATCGTGACATCACGGGTTCCAGCAATGAAGGCGCCCGTATTAATGTAATTGGCGATCCTCACGCAAACGTTCCGCAGGGAACTCCCGGTCTTCCCCACGGAGTGATTAACTTCAACCCTGCGGCGTTCGCTTCACCGCTGGCATATCCGATTGCCGGATATGCATCGATTGGTAATGCCGGCGTCAACATCATGCAGGGTCCCGGCTATGCCAACTTCGATATGACGCTCGACCGGAAGATCAATCTGCACAGTGAAAAACGTCAGCTCCAGCTCAAAGTTGAGGCTTTCAACGTCTTTAACCACGTGCAGTTTACGGGAGTAAACAGCACCTTCAACTTTAGTGCTGTGACAAACCTGAACACGAATGCAAACATCGGCGCCCTGACCGGCGAACGCGGTGCGCGCATTCTGGCGAGCGAAATCCGCATCCAGTTCTAACAGGATGCGGAAGAACCCAAAATAGCCGCCGATTCACGCCGATAAGGAGAGAGCCGCCCGCGATAAACGCGGGCGGCTCTTTCCATTTCAGGGATGTCGCCGAAAGGATTGTCCGTTACTCTCCCAGTTTCTGCAGCAGTTGGAGCGCATCCGCCTTCGCCTCGGCATCGGTCCCGTTGGCCGCCAGTTTCAAATGTTCGATCGCGCCGGCCCGATCGCGCTTGAGGCCGAGCGCCACCGCGAGCTCATACTGAGCCCGGCCCGAATCCGGCCGCAGCTGCACCGCAATCTGCAATTCACGAAGCGCTCCATCCACATCGCCTTTGCTGCCCAGCAGAGAACCCAACAACTGGTGGGCACCGGCGAGCTTTCCATCCACGGCAAGGGCGGCCTCCAGTTGGCTCTGCGCTTCCGCCGCTTCGTTGAGGCTCGCCAGCATTCGGGCGTAATCGAGCCGGGCCTGCGCGAAGGACGGATCCAGCCGGATACTCTGCCGGAAGTGATACTGCGCCTCCACGGTCTGTCCGCGCGATGCCAGCAGCCCCGCCAGATTCGCGTGAAGGGGCGCGCTGCCTGGCCGAATCCGCATGGCTTCGCGGACCTCGCGTTCCGCTCCCGGAGCGTCGCCCTCCTTCAAAAGGAACGTAGCCAGCGAACTCCGAACATCCGCTTCCTCGGGATCGAGTGCGATCGCTTTTGTAAACGCCGCCTTCCCCTCCACGTTCCTGCCCGACATATACAATACCTGGGCAAGCATTCCCCATGCCTGTGAGTCGCCTGGCGCCTGCGCCGTCACGCGGCGCAAAGTTGATTCCGCCCGGGTGAGTTGGCCCGCTTCCATCTGCGCGCTGCCCAGATTTCGCAGGATAATCATCGAGCCTGGTGCGCGTCTCACCGCCTCTTCCAAATAAGGAAGCCCTTTGGAGACTTGCCCGGCACTGCGAAATCCGTTGCCCAATGCCGTATAGAATCCCGGCTCCGGCGAAGGGTTTGTTTTGAGCAGACTTTCCAGACGCGGCAAGCCTTTCTCAAGATTGCTGCCGTCATGGATCTGGGCGACCGCCGTATAGAGTGCGGCCTCCTGCGCATTTGCCCCGGGTACCGCCGGGTAGTACGGAACTACCTCGCCGCGATAAGCGGTAGCGGAGTTCTCGCCGAGCTCCTGTTTTTCCGCCAGCAAGTTCCCGGCCGGCGGACGGCGCTGAATCAGGTGATCTGTCATGACGACATGTACGACATCGTCGGTGCGCCGCTTTGGCATGTGGCAACGGATGCAGTCGGCGTCCGCGTTATGCGATGCGGCGGCCGCAGTCGCCTGAGCGATCGCGCCTACGTGGCAATTGCGGCAAATCCCGTTGTAGCGCGCCGCCGCGGTTTCCGGCGCGGGCGCGGTGTGCGGGTCGTGGCACGTTGTGCAGCGCAGCTTGCCCGCACTTTTCAGAAAGCATTGCGATTCCCGCAGCCGGTAGGCGGTATGCGCAATCTCGAATCTGCCCCCCATGCCACCCGCGCGGTCGAACGTGAGGCGAAAGTCGCCCATCGGCTGCCCGGGCACGTACGAAAACGGGCCGCGGCCGAACCGCAGAAGCGAATGCGGCAGGGACTGCGCGCTGGTCTGGAGGTGGCACTGCATACAGACTTCCAGTTCACGGTCCGCGGTGAGGCGCTTCGGATTCACGATCGCGGCGCGGATTTCCTCCGCCTTCGCGCCAGGCCTGCCCGCCGCTTCCACGTGTTTCCGGCCCGGTCCGTGGCATCGCTGGCAATCGATCCCCTCCGGCAGCGACTGCGGAAACTCCGGTACCGCATCGGGTTCTTCATCACGCTTCGCAAGCGTCGGATAAGCATTGTGGCAGAACATGCAGGGATAGTTCACCAGCCGGGTGGATCCCGGATAGTCCGGCCTGTCGTAACCCGGCGACATTGCCCAATAGCCTCCGCGTTCCGAATACCAGGCGAGCGGCAACTGCTGCAAAGTGTTCTGCTCGGTCCTGTGAACATAGCTCCGGTTGTGATTGCCGGAACCGATGACATAATCCACCTGCTTTTCGTCGACATTGGTTTCGCGCCCGTCGAAACCAATTTGCCAGCGGCGCTGATAGTACTTGCCGCCGCGTTCAGTCATTTCCAGATAAGTGTCGGACGACTCGTGATAGTAAGGCTTCCCGAAGGTCTCAACCGCGTTTTGCCGCTGAAGACGGTAAAAGGAACGCCCCATCCCCGTTTTGCCGAAGCTCTCCGCAATGGCTGGATGACAGGTGGCGCAGAGCGCGGAATCCACGTAACTATTGGGGCTCGAAGCGGGCGCAACCGGCTTCCGCACAGGTTGTCGCTGGGCCAGTGCGGCAGTGCCCGCTATCGCCAGGGCCGAAAAAAGCACGCGGTAATTCCACAGCGACCCGGCTCCGGACATGGGTAAATTCTCTCATGAAACACATGGTTTTCGCGATCCGGTTTTCATGTAGAATAGCGGGGAATCTTCATATCGGGAGCCTCCATACTGAATGTCCATCGCCCGTTTCGCGCTTGTTGTCTTATCTGTTTTTCTTCCAGCCTCTCGTTCATTTGCAGCGGATGCAAAGTGGATTCATATGACTTCGCCGCACTTCGAACTCTATACCTCGGAGAGCGAGGGCGATGCGAAATCCGCCCTTTCTCATCTGGAAGCTACCCGCGCTTTTTTTCTGGCGGCGACCCATTCTCACGACCCCGGCGGCCAGTCCGTTCGGATCGTTGCTTTTCACACGGAAGGCGATTACGCGAAGTATAAGCCGGCCGAAGTACGCTCGGCGAAGGCCTACGGCGTGGCGACCGGAGCTTCGGGCCAGCGAACCATCGCTTCACTTGGGTTGAAGCCGGACATGCTCGACCAGGTATTCCGCGAGTACACTCAACTCGCGCTCGACGACTCCGCGCCCCCGCTGCCGTATTGGTTTCGCGCAGGTCTTTCGACCGTCTACTCCACGCTCAAACCGGCCGACAACGGGATGAATCTCGGGGCCGCGCCGCGCAGTAGCTTTCGTAATGGCGAGGTTGCCGACGTCGATCTCAATCTGCTTTTCGGCGCCGGCCGCGACGCTCTTCTTGCTTCCCGGGACAAGGCGGCCGTGGATTTCAACACCACTACAATCAGCACCGGCTCCAACAACGGAGCCCTGGCGACAGCCGGATCGCGAGACCCAGGTGGATCTTCCGCCGCAGCCTTGTCCTCAATCCAGAGCACGCTGGCGCAATCGCAGGATTTCGCGCGCGCGTCGTGGATGCTGGTTCACATGTTGATCTTCCAGCAGGAGTATCGCCCGAAATTCGGCGAGTTTATGCGGACACTGGCGACCGGCGTTGAAACGGGTACGGCATTCAACAAGGTTTATTCCGCGCCACTCAGCAAGGTGCAGGCGGATCTGATTCTCTATTCGAAGCAGACCGGTCTCATGGTCATGACCGCGCCCTTCAAAATCGAAAAGCTCGCGGCGCCGGAGGTTCGGCCTGCTGCAAAAGAAGAACTGGATCAGGTCCTCGCCGCACTCAATAAGCGATAGCGGTGCGCGGTTGAAGCTCCCCGCAGGCTACGGAATAATCAACGCCGGCAGGGTCTTAAGCGGACTGGCCTTCATGCCCTGACCTGCGCTGAACGTAAATGTGACAGGCGCCACGGGTTTCCCTGCGGCCACGGTGATTGTCTGACTGCTGGAACCGAACTGTTCGTGAATCGCCGTCAGCGTGTAAGTCCCCGGTGGCAGGCCTTTCACTTCGAATGCTCCGTCCGCATCCGAAACTGCAAAGTAGGGATTCGAAATAACGTGCGCCACGGCTCTCATCCAGGGATGCTGATTGCAGAGGATCGCTACCGTCACTTCCGGTTTGGCAAAAGTCTTGACGATCGGGGGTTGACCGGCACGCTGGCCCACGTTGAAGTCCTCATTCACTTCCGCGAGTGCATGGACATTGTGCGTGGTGGCATCGCTGTTGGTGACCTTCAATTGCTGACCGGGCATAATACCGAACACGTGCGGACTATAGGTACAACCGTTCTGATCGAGAGCGACGGCCTCCGCCGGAGCCGGAAATGTCTTGCCTTCCAGTCCCTTGCTGACGTAGACAAAAACGTTCTTGATCGAGCCGTCGGCTTTAATGACGATTTTCTCCGGAAACACCGGACCGGAGTGTTTGGACGCGCAAACCGCATCGGCGTCCATCGAAATGGGTTTGGGCTTCGGCGCCACGCCTTTGAAAACGGCTTTGCCTTTCACGCTGGTCTGGCCATACGCGGTCCCGAGACACAGGAGTGCGAGGCAGCTTAGCAGGCTGAAATTACGGAGTGAATTAAGGCGCATACTCATATGGATTCCAAGGCAATTATATCGCCGCCCTTTGGATTCGCCGCCGATCAGATATCCCGTACGCAGCGAAATCCGATGTTTCCCGTGCCGCTGTCCGGGGTGTTCGACGTGCGCGCCGCAACCCGGTAACGATTGCAGTAAGAGCGATGACACAAATACGATCCGCCCTTCATCACTTTTGCCGCTCCACGCAGCGGCCCGGTGGGATTGGCTCGTGTCGCTGTGAGGTGATAAGTCCGGTCAAACCAGTCGCTGCACCATTCCCATGCATTCCCGGTCATGTTATGGAGCCCGTAGCCGTTCGGCGGGAATGCGTCCACCGGGGCAGTGCCCGCGTATCCGTCCTCGGCTAAATCGAGATCCGGGAAATCGCCCTGCCATACGTTGGACAGATGCAGGCCTCCAGGCGTCAACTCGTCGCCCCAGGGAAATGTCTTTTGCTCCAGTCCGCCCCGGGAAGCAAATTCCCACTCGGCCTCTGTCGGGAGGCGTTTACCGGCCCAGTCGCAATATGCCTGCGCGTCATTCCACGAAACGTGCGTGACAGGGTAATTCTGCCGCTGGTCGAACCCCGAATCCGGACCTTCCGGATGCCGCCAACTGGCGCCATTCACCTTGCACCACCAGGGTGCCGCGCCAACCGTGGCGACACACAGCTCGGCGTATCGTTCGGCCGGAATATGCCCGCGAAAAACAAACGACCAGCCGAATCTCTCCGATTCAGTCACATAACCTGTCTTGTCTGCGAACTCTGTGAACTGGCGGTTCGTCACCGCGTTGGTGTCGATATAGAACCCGTCGACCAGCACCTTGCGCACAGGACCTTCACCATCTCCCGGGTTGGCGTCGTCCGACTCGTTCCCCATGAGGAAGATGCCGCCGTCGAGCTTCGTCATCCCTTCAAAGGATCCGCTCGTAATCCGCCGACGATTGGCCGAAACACCCCGCGATTCCTCCAGCGCCACCGCGCGGCGTGCGCTGGGAGCGCAGCACGGGTGCACAAGGCCGGCTTCGGCGAACGCTTTGAATTCATTGTTCATGCCCGGCTGATCTCCGCCTTCTCGCGTAAACCGCGAACATAAATCCGGACTGCTTCGTCCCTGCGCCGTTGCCACAGTTCCGCTTCAAGCTGGGGCCGCACTTCGCTGAAAGGCCTGATTCCGGCCGGTTTCCGGGCATGCAGTCTGGCAATGTGATATCCGAAGCAGGTGCGAAACACGCCGCTGATCTCCCCCACGCGAAGGCCGAATACGATTGCTTCGAACTCTTCCACCATCTCACCGCGGTGGAAAAAACCAAGATCGCCACCACGTCCAGGGCAGTCGGAATATTGGTCGGCGAGTTCCTCGAAACTCCCGCCGGCCCGCAGTAATCGGTCGACGTCGTTGATTGCGGCCAGTGCCTCGTCCTCACCGGAAGTTTCATCCACGTTCTTCACGATGTGGAACGCATGCACGCCTTCGGGCCGAAAAAAACTTTCCCGATTACGCCGGTAGAATGCCTCGGTCTCGCTCTTGCCAGGCCGCGCTACAACTGCCGTGATGTCGGCGAGCAAACGCTCGATCGCCAGGTCGGCGGTCGCGTCATCGGCAAGCGATACCGGATCCAGGCGGGCCGAATTCAGGCGTGCGGCCTGGGATAAAAGAACGCGGGTAATCACCTGCTCCCGCGCACGCTCGCGCGCCTGAATCGCAATCTCCAATCCATCTGCCTCGGGGAATTCCTGACGCATCTTCTTAGAGATGGCCGCAGTCTCGGCGCGGATCCATTCATCGTCTACAAATTCGTCGTTTACGCGCAGAAGCAGCCTCTTGTGAAGATTCTCTCAAAAACAAAGCCCCGGTGGCTGTCTTCCACCGGGGCTGGTGGTGACTCCACCACCCGCATCCGCGGTTTTCGATTGAAAATAAAGCCGCTTAAAATGGCACTCCCGCTGCATACTCTTACGCGGGAGAATTTGAGACCATGAAAAAACTGAGTCTGATGTTGGCGGGCGCGCTGATGATGCTGGCTCCGATCGGAGCTTCGTCCGCGGTACGCGTGTTCGTCCGTCCGCGTTTCTATGCAGGACCGCGAATCGGCTACGGTTACGGTTTTTACAATCCATACTGGGGCTCCGGATACTATCCTGGCTACTATCCCGCCTATCGTTACGACGACACCGGTACGGTAAAGATCGGCACCAAGTCGAAGGAAGGCGAAGTGTTTGTGAACGGCGCATATGCAGGCACCGTGAAAGACGATAAGACAATGCATTTCCGCCAGGGCAACTACCGCATTGAAATACGCCGGGGTGGACAAACCATGTTCAATGAGAACGTTTACGTGACTGCCGGTAAGACAGTGCACATCAATCCGGAAATGTAACGACGCCATCGATTCGAAGGTTGGATCGCGCTGTCCTCGCGCAGTGGGTATCATCGGGGAGACCGCCCCTCAGGGGCATTGATACCCGTCAGCGGAGGAAGTTCATGGCATCGAAGAAGATTTGGCTGGGCGCATTGTTCCTGGCCGCGCCGTTCGCATTTTTCGGGCAGTTCCCAGCCGGCGCACCGGGCGGAGCAGCCGGCGGATCCGGACGCGGCGGGCGTGGTGGTGGCGCGTTCGCTCCCGCTCCGCCTCCCATGGCGGATTTCAACGATCACACCGGATTCACGCAAATCTTCGATGGCGTCAGTCTCAAGGGCTGGGATGGCGACCCGAATGTATGGAAGGTCGTGAATGGGGCGATTGTGGGGTATTCGCCCGCTGACAAGCCTGTCGGCACCACCTTCATCATCTGGCGCGGCGGCGAGCCTGCCGATTTCGATCTCAAGGCCGAAGTGAAAGCTGAAGGAACGGGCGCCAACACCGGCATCCAGTACCGCAGCCGAAATGAAGTTCCTACTTTCGGCCGTGGACCTGGCGCCGGCGCTCGCGGCGGTTCCGGTGGCGGTACGGCATTTGCCGGTGGACAGGCCGGTGCCGCAGGCGCTTCGGGTCGCGCCGGTGGTCGTGGCACACCGCCCGATCCACGCTGGCAGATTGCCGGTTACCAGGCGGATTTCGATTTCGTGAACCGGTACAGCGGTCAGTTGATGGATTCGTCAAATGCGCGTTTTATTCTGACGCCTCGCGGCACGGTCGTCGTTTCGGAAGATGGGCAGCCTGCAAAAACTCTGGCTTATCTGGGCAATACGAACGAACTGGCGGGTTATGTCAGAATCAACGACTGGAATCAGTACGAAGTCATCGCTAAGGGCAACACGATGACCCACATCGTCAACGGCCATGTCATGAGCATCACTATCGACAACGACACGAAATTGCGTGCGCTGAAAGGCCTGCTCGCGTTACAGATTGAAGGCAACGGCGGCGTTACCATTTCATACCGCAATCTGTGGCTGAAGACCCTGAATTAATTTGCGGTGGGCATACGTTCCATGTGATCGATGACAAGCACGCGAAGCGAAAGAGTCTTGAGCGTTGCTTTCAGGCCCAGTTGCTTATCCAGTGCTGCCAGCAGTTCACTCGGACCCGGTCTATTGGGGTCCGCGGGCGCGGTCAGGTCGATATCGTAATTCCCCTGGATCCCCGTCGCATCCACCAGCGGACGATCGAGAATATTCATGCTGTTCAGCGCATCGAGAAAACCGGCAACTGTAAGGCCGGATTGTGCGCCGCCCAGTTGACTGCTCACATGCCATACGCCCGCCTCCGTTTTAGTGGAGTATTTCGGGAAATCGGTCGGCTGAGCCGGATTGACGGCGGTGCGAAGTTTGGCTCCGCGCTCGGAAGCACGCACTTCGAACGCCCGCATGTCGCGCGTTTCCCAGTGTGCTGCGAAGGCGAAGCGAGTGGCGAGCAGGTCCTGAAACATGAGCTGCAGTTGCTCAGGGCTCGTTCCTGGAGCGAAGGTGACTGAAACGTCATATCCGATAAAGCCGCGGTCACCGGCGACCCAGTCCGGCCAGACCACCTGGTAATCGGGTAATCCCCAGGCTCGGCGCACCAGATGTTTCACGCTGGCCTTCTGAAGGATGACGCGTGCCGTATCGTAGCGCGTGGACGGCCGGTCGGACGACTGGTTGACTTTGACGGATGCGGCTTCGAACTGCGGCTTATCGGCCTGCCTTTGGCTGAAGGAGATCGCGGGGAGCAGGGCGAGGCAGGCAGTGACCGGAATCGTTTTTTTGTAATTCATTCCGCAGTATATAGCCCATCATGACAAGAAAACAGGACGGATGCATTTGTTTCGTCCTGGATGCAGTTACATTTCGTCCCACCCGGGCATCGCCATAACCTGGCAACCCCATTGATATACTTCCTGTCGAGACGAACGTTCTCCGGCATCCGGACTCGTTTCCCGATGCCGAAAGGAGTCGCAATGCGCATCAAAGGATTGAGTCTGGCCATACTGGTCTGCGTTCCGCTTATAGGCGGTATCAAAGAGCCGATCAGGGTAGATGGGGGACAAATCACCGGCGCGCCGGGCTGGGCCCGCGGTGTACGCGAATATCTCGGCATCCCGTTTGCCGCGCCTCCGACAGGAAACCTGCGCTGGCGTCCCCCGCAGCCCCTCGTTGCCTGGCAGGGCGTACGTGCGGCGGATCGGTTTTCTCCGGCGTGTATGCAGAAACAATACGCTGTGGACAGCAGTTCCTGGAATCGCGGCCTGATCAACACGAGCGAGGACTGTCTTTATCTGAACGTCTGGACGCCGGCCACCTCGGCCGACGAAAAACTGCCCGTGCTCGTCTGGATTTATGGTGGCGGCGGCACGAACGGCTCGTCCGCCGAACCCATCTACGACGGCAACGCCATCGCGAAAAAAGGCGTGGTCGTGGTCAGCATGAATTATCGGGTGAATGTGTTCGGCTGGATGGCGCATCCGGAACTGACGAAGGAATCGGAACATCATGCGTCGGGAAATTACGGATCGCTGGATCAGTTGGCCGCTATCCGGTGGGTTCGGGCGAACGTCGCCGCATTCGGGGGAGATCCCGCCAAGGTCACCATCTGGGGTGAATCGGGCGGAAGCCGCAGCGTCAATTTCCTGGCCGCATCGCCGCTGATGCAGGGACTTGCGAGAGCGGCTATCGCGGAATCACACACCGCTTTCGGCCGCATGTCGACGTTGGCGGAAGCCGAAGCCAACGGCACGGAGTTCATGAAAGCGGCAGGCAAGTCTACGCTGGCCGAGCTTCGGAGTATGTCGTCCGCCCAGATTATGGAGGCGTTCGATAAGCATCCGGCGGGGCTCAATGCGGCAATCGTGGATGGATGGTTCATGCCGCAGGACATTTATACGATTTACTCGCAGGGGAAGCAGAACGATTTGGTGCTGCTCACCGGCGGCACGAATGACGAGGGCGGGACGATAACCGCGATCGGTGCTCCGGCCGCGGCCGCCGCGGGCGGTGGTGGACGCGGGCGCGGCGGAACACCCGACACGCTGGCGAAATATACCGAATGGGCCAGGACATCGTTCGGCAAGCATGCCGATGAATTGCTGAAGCTCTATCCCGCGAAAGACGATGCCGGCGCGGTTGCGGCATATCACGATGTGAACCGGGATATCAATTACGCGGGCCATCGAACATGGGCTCGCCTGCAGACCACCACTGGCAAAGCCGCGGCGTACATTTACGTGTTCAGCCACAACCCGCCCGGCCCCGATGGAAATACTCAGGGCCCGGCGCACCGCGCGGTGCACTTCTCCGAAGTGATCTACGTTTTCAATAATCTGCGGATGAAGGACAATCCGTGGACGGATCGCGATCGTGAGGTCGCCGACACAATGGCAACGTACTGGACGAACTTCGCGAAGAATCTCAATCCGAACGGCGCGGGCCTTACAAACTGGCCGGTGTATAACCCGAAGGACGAATACTGGCTGAATATCGGAGATCCGGTTCGCGTGGAAAGGTTCAATTCGGCCGGTCTGGATCTGATCGCGGCTGTGCAGGAAGAACTTCGGCGCGCGCGCTGACGTGCTTCGCGACATTCACTCAAGGAGAGGTTCCTATGTTGGTTCGAATTCAGGCCGTTCTTGTACTTTTTCTGCTGGTGTTTTGTCTGAGTCCGGGAAGAGCGCAGAATAAGCGCGCGCCTGGCCAGGCCTCCGTATCCGCCACCATTGCCGCAAAGAAACCCGTATTTGCCGGCGCCTGCAAAGCGTGCCCCTGGGGAGTGCTCGCGCGCGTCACCGCTGATGCGCTCAAATTTTACGGATATGACACGACGATTTGCTGGGTCTGCTGGTCGAACTTCGGTCCGCGCGAAATGGCCGACAAAACCAAGCCCGTCATGCCTCCTGGGGCTGAACTCACCAACGCCGAATACATCGAACCGCCGCCGGACGCGGTGCCCGACATCAGTGCCACGAGCGAATCCAATCTGATCGATGCGTGGAATGGAACCGGCGCTTACGCCCGCGATAACAAGCAGAGGCATAATTACCGCGTGATCGCCGTGGTCCGGACATCCACCTATATGATTGCGGCGGCCAGCAGGAAGTCCGGAATCACAAGCCTCAGCCAGATTAAGAACCGCACGCAGCCGACCTGGATCGTTGGCACGAATCAGACTATTTTCGATTATTACGGCATTAAGACCGAAGATCTGCAGGCCAAAGGCGGAGGCCTCATGCCGCAGCAGGGGCTGGGGCCGAACATGGTCACCCGCGAGAAGCGGGCATCGGGCGACGTGTTCATCGGCACGGGTCTGCTCGCCAATACGCCCGAACAAAGGTCGTGGTACGAGGCAAGCCAGCTCAATGACCTCGTATTTCTGGACATGGACGAACCTCTGCTGCAAAAACTGGCACAGGAGCCCGGCTATGAACGCGCCACTATGCCTCTGGCGCTTTTCCGCGGCGTGGACCGCCCGATTCCGACCGTGATGCGGCCCAACCACTTCATCTATGTTCGCGACGACGCGCCGGATGACTTCGCGTACCTGGTGGCCAAAGCGCTCGATGAACACCGGCAGTTGTTTCAGGTTCAACTGGAGCCGTGGTATTACGATCCTCAAACCGTTGCCGTGAGCAAGGTGATACCGATGCATCCCGGAGCGATGAAGTACTATCGCCAGCGCGGGTTTGTCAGGTAGATAGTGGCGGCAACGGTGAGCGCGACCATTGGCGGCTTCGACGATATAGAAACCGTCGATTGTGCCGGAATCGTCAACGGCATTGTCAAAGGTGGCCTTCTTATTTTCGGGATTAGTCCCGACGGCGAGTTTCGCCACCCTGTTCTTTACTTCACTATTCCACTTGGTGTAGGCAGGATCAGGCCCAGCGGGTGGGATATCTATCTGTGGCCAACGGAGTGTTCCGTAGCCAAACCCCGGGTCGTTGCCAAACGGTTGTTCTTCGCTTGAGCTGTGAAACCGCAATGCCATTGCCAAAGCGACTGATGCCCTCGGCCAGATCTTCAGAGCCAACGCGTCTTGCTGTTCTGGCCCGCCAATTGCCGCTTGGAAGTTCATGCAGACTCAAGCGCCGAAATGGCGGATTTCCGAATACATTTGTGCCCTCTGCGATGACGAGCGGCATCTGGCACATATCATCAGGATTCAAGACCGATGGTTAGCATATGACGCTACTCATCCCGGCCCAGGTGGAGTGGGATTCCTGTTCTGCGGGTCGTACGCGCTACGATCCGCTGCGATGAATGCCGCCGATCCATGCCACGCAAGCGGGGAAATGTCCTCACACGCGGACAATTCGAGCGTTTCGTCCCCCCACGCGTACACTTTACCAGCAATTTGAATGTTTCCATGGACTTGGTGTCCGGCCTTTCCGGCGCAGCGTTCGGTCACGGACTGACCGGGTACCGGTACGGCTAACTGCGCAATCCCAAGGCAGGCTATTTTACAAAAGGCTTTTGCGGGCGATAATGGGAGTTGATCACCCCGGTTCCGGCGCAGCGAAAGGCCTTGCAATTATTCGTTGCGCTTCAGTGCGTGGACCTTATCACCACGCTGACCTTCCTGCGACAGGGCACACCTGAGGGAAACCCGTTAATCCATTGGGCGCTGGCTCATGCTCTTGCGCCGTGGATTGCCTTGATTGCGACGAAAGGAATGGCCGCGATGGTCGGTCATTACTGCTATCGCAAGGGGCGAACGACTCTTCTTCGACGCGCTAACATCGGCTACTGCCTGGTGGTGGGCTGGAACCTGATCGCCATTACCGCCGCGATGGTAGCGTGACGCCGCATGGGAACGCAGGTATCAACGCAGGAAACGGAGTATTCCGCCTGGAAACCAAACGCGATCTGGCTCGCGCGCAAGCCTGCGCCGGTCCACGGCACGGAACGAGCAGCCGCAATCCATGCAATAGTATTTTCTGGAGCTCGTAAAGTCATGAACAAAGCGCTCCATTCCAGTGATCCGCCGGATTTTCAATATCCCTGAGTTGCATTTTGGACATTGAACGGTATTTTCGCACGGACGTTTACCCGCCGGTCTGCCATTCATACTTTTGCTCCTACCGTTTTACAACACAAGCGTCTCGCCTCTCATGCCACAGATTCTCCCGCGTCGGTTGCCCTGCCAAGAACCTGTCGGCAGTATCCTGCCGCCTCGGTTCCCGCATGCGACATGGACCTCGGATCCAAAACTAAGCGATAAAGATAAGACTTGGAGATACGCAGCCGATGAGCCGCCCGACTCACCCTGATCTTGCCAGCGCTGACCTTGCCGCAGCACGGTACGATGTCACGGCCACCGTAGGTTAGAATTCCGTTTCGTTTTCCTCCTAAACTGGGATACAAGCTACTTGGTCGGAGGTGGCTCCGACTCCATGGGAATTTCGAGTTCGCCGCTCCAGCCGATGCATTTGTTAGACCGCCCGGCACGACATGCGCAGTCTTAGTCGACTCAACAGCTTGAGGACATCGATCAACTGTCCCTAGCACGTCCGCTGTCCGCAGTGGTGCACACCGTTGTCCACTTCGGAGGACACACGCACATGGTTTTGAGGTACGGCCTTTGTCAAGAACTATTGGAGCCGACGTGTTGCAACCAGCTGGCTCCTTTGCCCCGCATGCTTTTCTGTCTAAGAAGTTCGTGCATCTGAGCACGCCCGCAGCGAGCTCCCTTTGGCGATTGTGACCGTGTATCCAGCGAAGTCCCCATTCGCCGTTTTTGACACCAGACTTGAACTGCCCGGTAAGCGTTCTATCCACGATGCCTGTTTCGTCTTTTACATTTTCGCAACAGCTTCTGAATTTCTATTCAGTATTGGAGGATATCGATTTAGTTGGGGCAGTCTGGTCTAACAGCGACCATGAAGTCATTGAAGTGTGTTTTGTAGACTTCGCGCGGCATCCCACGGTCAATGAAATGCATTGCCTGTAGCGAGGGAACATATCCCCTGCGCGGAATGTCGGCAGACTGTGACCTTCGCGAATAGTCAATGGGCCGAATATGCGAGCTGTGCGTCATCATTGGCGTTCTGTCCGTCCGGTTAACCAATCGCACGCGGTTACCATCGGAGCCTCGCGACCATAAAGTCACGTCAATGCGTTTAAAGTGGTCAATCCCGGTCAGATTGCACTGAGTTCTCCGGTTACAGTCACGTCCTGGGTGCGCGCACCGCCCAACCAGCAGATTGAACTCATGGGGCGCAACCGACGAAGCTGAGCGGCCCGATGAGCGCTGTGCTGGCAGCAACGCTCCGTTGGACCGGACCGATGGAAGTCGCCACCGGTGGCGCAGCCTCCGCATCCTGCGCAGGTGGCAAATTCAGCGATAGAGAAGCAAAATCCCTCATTCAAGACTGGACACGATTCGGGATGGCTGGTTCAGGCGGCGGCAGCAGAATCGTCGGCCCTATGACTATCCGGCGTTTTCAAATTCCGCTATGTTTCAATGGAGGCAACCCGCTTTCGTCTCGCACCCGCGTGCGGCGCTTTCATAAAAAGAGATCTTCGGGGGAGAGAAGTCCGGTTCAATCAGCCATGCGGTGCGGTCGCTGAAATACTTCAAAAGCTCAGCAGCGCGCCGGCGGTCCATCTCTCTGGCCCAGACGACTTTGGCCCCGTCGACGTCGGCCGAATTGTATACCCAGTCGTCAAAGACGCTGTGGTTGGCGGCATATCGAACGATCGCCAATTGCTTTCCGGGGAGGCGCTCCAAGCGAGCCGCGACACTTGCGCGCGGGAGACCGAGTGGCTCAGTGCCATACCACATTGTGGGCCAGCGATCGATGGAAATACCGAGTGGCATGGCGGCTATGCGCACGCCGGCCAGCAGCAGGCAGACCAGAGGCAGGAATCGGACGATCGCAAGGCCACGCGGGCCCGCTGCCCGCAGATGCAGCATCGCGAGCATGAGTAGTGCGTAAATCCCTCCGACCAGCGGCGCGACATAATGCGCGGAGAGCCACGCGTTCAACGAAAGACCGGCCGCAAACACACAGCCCGTGACGACCAGGAAGCGCATACGGCCGTCCCGCACTACCCGGGGCGCCATGAGAAGTGGAGCGAACAGAGCAGGGCCCAAAAAGAAAAATAAGACGATTCCGGCCTTCTGCATAGTTCGCGACAGAAAACCACCCACGGTTCTTGCATAGCGGAAATCGCCCAGTTCCGCTTTGGAGTAAAACTCGCGCATTACCGGATGGCGGTAAGTCGGCTCGGGACGAGGAGTTTCCCACAGGAAGACCGGGGCGGATGCGTAGGTTGCCCGGTTCACCTGATAGGGCAGAGTCATCGGGTTGCCGAAGACGCGGTCATTGTAATAACCCATCAGTACCGCGGCAACACCCAAAAGCGCCGCGGGGCCTGCGGCGCGCCGGGCGATCACCCGCGCCGGAGGATGCGATCCTCTCGCAAGCCACCGAAACAAGGCAATCGTCACGGGAACGCACAATAACATTCCTTCCCAGGCCCTCGAGTTCGCGAGGATCACGATTCCGAAAGCCATGACCAGGCCGTCGCGTATGCGCGCCGAATGCCTGATGCGAGGAAGGGCACCCAGCACGAGAGACCCGCCGATCGCAGCAGCGGCCCCGCCATAGTATCCGTTTACCCAATAGCTGAAGAGGGCCAGCCGGAGAACGGCAAGCATGCCACCGAGAAACGCCCAACTCGCGGGTAGCCAGCCTTGCAGCATCCAGCAGATTGCCGCACACATAAGAGCGGCGCTGGCGCAGACACCATACCACGGATTGCCTGCCACGACCTTTCCGGCGGCCAGAATTAAGCCTTGCGCGGGGAAATACATCGACATGTAGGTCGGCAGCCAGGTGATATGAAAGCTCTCCATGTGCTGCCACATGGGGTGAGTCGGATTTGTCAGTCTCCCGGATGCAAAAGTATCTCCGGCCAGAAGGAAGCTAAATTCGTCGTGGATGAATGGTTGAGGTATGCCGACGAGAGGAAGAATACTCAGGCGTATCAAAAGGCCTGCCAGTCCGACAGTGAAAACGGCCAGGCGAGGGCATGCGGCAAGACGCCCGAGCCATCGTTCGATGACGGAGAACCATGGCGCCGCCGCCCTCGGCCACGCGCACGCGAAGGTGATCGCGATCGCGGTCACGCCAGTTTCAATGATCAGCATCGATGGTGCCTGCGCCATATTCGAGACCATTCGACTAAAAGGTGAAGCAGCCGCGGGGCCTTATCACCCGCCGAAAAAGAAGCTTTCGATTCATCTGTCGGCAACAGCATGATCCGCCGTGAATCCAGTATTAGCGGCGGAAGGGAACAGAAACCCGAGGTCTGCCGTGCTGCCTTCAAGAACCTCGCGTCCCCCGGCAGTAACTCGTCGAATTGCGCCGTTCGGAAAACGGGCACTGAGAGCTGTCATGTATTTCGCGTAGTCCGGATCGTTCGTTGGCAAAGGGAAGATTATGAAATTCCTGAACCCGGCCGCCGGAAGTTTACCCACAAGCCTGGTGTCACGGTTCTCCATTGCGAAAACACGCGTGCCGGAAGAAAGCCGAACCTCCGGATATTGCGCGACATACCAATCCGGCAGGTAGTAGCCGGCATGGCGGTAACCCAGGAAGTGCGAATCGAGACCCACGATCATCGTATCGGTGGGCGAGGCGATTCGGGGAAGCGAGCTCACGACGAGTTCCAAGTCGGCTTCAAAGTGCCGGACCGACGCCCACGAACAGTAGATCGGCGCGTACAGGAAGACGAAGACGTTGGTGGCGGCGCACGCGGCGATTACGGCCACTCGCGCCGTCGCCTCCAGACCGACTTCTTCATACCACTTTGAGAGGCGTAATCCCATCCAGGCAAAGATCGGCGGCGAAATGACCAACAGATAGCCGCTGTTAACGAACCGCAGGAAAATCAGGGTGAAGAACAGCAACCCGGGGCCGATCCAGATCCATGTAAACAACGTCTTGCGGCGATCAACCGGAGGGTTGCGGCGTGCCCCGCGAAAAATGAGCAAGGCTGCGGTGCCGAAGCAAAGCACGCAGATTCCGGCAACGGTCAGGGCACGCGCCAGGGAAATCGCGGCGAAGGAATTGAGTGACGTCTGTCTCGCAGGGGCGTTCCGCCAAAGCGACAACAAAGCCGACCACCAGGCGTTGAAGCCTCCGCTCTGCCGGACCATTGGGATGAACCACGCCGCAAATGTGAGCGAGAGGGCAATGAGTCCGGCTGGCGCGCGAGCACGTCCTGGTGAAAAGAACCACGAGAACACCAACAGCGGGCCGATAAAAAGGAGAAACGACGGGCGAAACCCGGCAGCCAAACCGGCCGCGATCGCGGCAGGGATGACGAGCGATCGGCTCCCTTCAAAGACACGCCAGCAGAGGTAGCCCGTGACGCTGGAAAAGAACAGCTCGACAGTGTAAGTCAGCGCGACCGTCCCGTGAAACCATACCAGCGGCGAAAAAACGAAGATCAGGCCCGTAAAGAAGGCAGCCGATCGGTTCCACCAGTTGCGCGCCAGTACATACATAGCGGACATAGCTCCACAACTGGCGGTGACACTGATCGCGACGAACGCAAGGTTGGCGTCGTGGGCGACCAGGTTTACCGCCCGGCCGAGGCATATGTAGAGGAAATAGCCAGGCGGATGCGGCTGGTGCGCCAGCGGATCGAAACGGTGCAGCGCGAGCGCGAAGTTGACTGAGTCGATGTCGTAAAGGTACCGGCTCCTGAAAATAATCCGTGTAAGCAGCACTGCGGCATTCAGGAGAGCGAGGTCGATAAGTCCGCCCCGCCCGCCGGAAGCCTGCATTGCGACGGCGCGCCGGGCCTGGCATGACAAGCCACGTGTTGCGAGGCGCGTCACGTCTGTAATCAACCTGGCCAATCCCGAACCTCGTGGGTAACCAGTGCAGGTCGGGGACCGATCCGTCTCGCAGCGACTCCGACGCAAGCTGTCACCGAAACCATCAGCGTTGCGGTGATGGGGTCTGACTTGCGTTGGAGAGAGCGATGAGAAAGCTAACACTCACTTTCGGTTTGGCCGGAACGGAAAGAGACAGGAGGCAACTAAATGAAAATGCGCACCGAGGAAAACCCGACTTTACCCCCGATGGCTTACCAGGGAAAGGACAGGCGGGAACCAGCGCGTACGGGCTGTGAACACAGGTGGACAACTAGTCGTTTCCCACTCCGCTCCGTCCGGCTTCCGGCAATCATAGTGGGTTTCGCCGTGTTGGCCGGCGTTGTACGCGTCCCGACCGCGTTGGCACAAAGCCCGTCCGGACAGACGAACTCCCAGGCGCTCACAGATGCCAGCCTCGAAGATCTGCTGAACATTGAGGTTACGTCCGTGTCGCGAAAACAACAAGTGCTTTCGAAGACGCCCAGTGCCGTCTACGTCATCACCCAGGAGGACATTCGCCACTCTGGAGCAACGAACATCCCGGACCTGCTTCGAATGGCGCCAGGGCTCGACGTGGCGCGTATTAACGCCAGTACCTGGGCAATCAGTATCCGGGGCTTCAATTTCCGTTATTCCGGTCAGGTGCTGGTGCTTGTGGACGGACGCACCGTCTACACTCCAATCTTGTCCGGCGTCTTCTGGGACCAGGTCGCAATACCGCTCGAAAATATCGACCGTATCGAAGTCATACGCGGCCCCGGCGGAACCGTCTGGGGCGCCAACGCGATGAACGGAGTCATCAACATCATCACCAAGAGCGCACGCTATACGCGCGGGACTCTTGTCCGCGCCCAGACAGGCACACAGGATCGCATACAGGGATTTGTACGCTTCGGAGGCGCGGCCGGGGTGAATGGCTCGTATCGAGTCTACAGCCGTTACGCCACCAATGAGAATTCGCCCTCCGAGGTTGCCAAGCCGGCCACGGACGAGGCCCACCAGGTGCTGGCAGGCTTTCGGTTCGACTCAGATCTCTCGCCGAACGACAAGGTGACCGTTCAGGGCGATTTGACGGGTCTCTCCGAAAGTCAGACCATCACCACGCTGCTTCCGGGCGGAACCGCGGTGCCCCGCACACTCGACGACCGCATCGAGGTTGGCGCCGGGAACATCATGGGGCGGTGGAACCACGTGTTCGGCAACGGTTCCGAAGCCACGGCGCAGGTCTACTACGATCGATTCCGGAGATTCGACCAGGGATTAAATATCGAAAATACCGGCGATGTCGATCTTCAATATCGTTTCCGTTTCGCGGGATGGAACGACATTGTTGCGGGGCTGGGATTCCGAGTCACGGATCAGATTTGGCAGGATGGCTATGAAGTGTCGATCGGGACCGGTCAAAAGCGTGACAATCTGTTCACCAGTTTTCTTCAGGACGAAATCAAACTGACGGAGGTCCTCTCGCTCACGCTGGGGACCAAGCTCGAGCACAACCCTTATACCGGATACGAGTTCGAGCCCGGCGTGCAAATAGCATGGTTGCCGAGCGTCCATCAGACGCTTTGGGCATCGGTCTCGCGAGCGATTCAGCAACCATCCTGGCTTTTCGCGGAGGGGCAGGTCAATTACGGCATTACTGTCCCCGGCACCGGTGATGTTATCTTCCAGATCGCGGGAAATCCCCGCAGTACCGCTCCGTGGCTTCTCAATTACGAGCTGGGGTATCGAAGGGAAGTGTCAAAAAGCCTGACGCTCGATTCGACGGTATTTCTGAGCGATTATCATCGCCTTCAGACGGCCGAAGCGTTGCCGCCCTATATCGCGGCGGAGCCTCCGCCTGCTCACGTCGTTCTGCCGAATTCCTTCGGGAGTCTGGGTAAGGCAAGGAATTACGGGGTGGAGTTCTCAACTAGCTGGGATGTGACGAAACGATGGAGACTTACCGCCGGGTACAGCTTCCTGCAAATGAAGCTTTCGACGGACGCTCGAAGCACCGATTTGGGATTTGTGGCAACCGCGGGCGATTCTCCCCGGCATCAGGTCCAGTTGCGATCGAATATCAACTTTCCCCGTCAGACCGAATGGGATGTATCGGCATACTATGTCGGGGCTTTGTCGGGCGGCCCGCAGGCAACCGGGCCGGTTCCCGACTATTTACGTCTGGATACAAGATTCGGCTGGAAGCTGGGTCGAGTGATCGAGTTTTCGGTGGCCGGTCAAAATCTGCTGGCGCCGCGGCGGTTCGAGTTTCTCGATGCAGTGCAGGTGAATCCGACGGAAGCCGCGCGCGCCGTCGTTGCCAGAGTCACCTGGCACTATTGAAAGAGGTCGACATGACGACCAGGAATCACGAACTCCGATTTCAATGCTGGCTGGTTTGCGGCCTCGCGATCGCCTTCCATGCGAATGCGCAGCCAATCGATGAGTATCAGGTAAAAGCGGCGTTCCTCTATAATTTTGCGCGATATATCGACTGGCCGGCGGTGACTTTCCGGAGCGACAAAGACCCGGTCCGGATCTGCGTGCTCGGTCGGGATCCGTTTGGCAGTGGGCTTCCGGAAACAGTGAAAGGCAGGACACTGGGAAGCAAATCCTTTGCGGTGTCGAATGTCGCGGACGCCAGCCAGATCACGGGATGCCAGATTCTCTTTATAAGTTCTTCTGAGCAAAAGCGAATACCCGCTATCCTTTCGGCGGTGCCGTCTGTGGGTGTCCTCACGGTTGGTGAGAGCGATGGATTTGCAACCCACGGGGGAATTGTGAACTTTATCCTCGAAGATGGCCGCGTCCGATTTCAGATCAATCGTCAGGCGGCGGAACGCGCGCATTTGCAGATAAGCTCGAAATTGTTGAATCTTGCGCAGATCGTGGATAAATAGCTCGGCCCGGGAGTGGGCCACGATGTGGCGCAGGAGGACAGCCACTTGCCGCAGGCCGAGGGATGTGTGCGCACATCCTCCAACGATCAAACTGTGGCTCGATCAGCCGGTTGGAGCGTCGTGTCCGACCCTGTTCGCTCGCCTGGCAGGCTGCTGAAAAACGCCTTTGACTTAGCAACATTTCGTTTTCTCGGCGGTTACCGCGAGTTCTGCGAATCCGGGAAACGGGGCACGTGCGGCGATATGCGGCCAAATGGCCCTTTTTGCGCCCTGAGGCACACTTCTCCCCTGACCTACGCGGCCTGAATCGACAGGTTCCGCATCCGGACCAGATTGTATGCCGCCGCAGCGAATGTAAACATCCAGCCCACCCGGTCCAGTCCCCGAAACGGCGTCTTGCGTTGTTGCGCCACAGTTTTATCCACCCGAAGACCTCCTCGACGCGCTTGCGTTTTCTATGACTGACGCTATAGCCGTCATGATGTGTCGTACGTCCATCAATGGCGCTACGACGATTCGTATTGCTCTGAACGACGTGTTGGCGTATTCTTATTTTCGCGGGACGCCGCCACAAAACCTTCTGCGTCATAGCCGCGGTCCCCGCCCAGCGTGACTCGCTGCTTCGACTCCGGTTTGTTGCCCACCATCTGGGGCGCCGCTGTCCGCTCCGCAGTGCCGGTGGCCTGCGTCGTCCGCACGTCAACCACCAGCCCGTTGCGGTTCTCAGTCACTACATGTCCCAGATAGCTTAATCGCGATTCAGCGCCGCGCGTCTTCTTATAGAGGCACGCAATTGGATCGGTCAGCGATTCGTGCGTTTCGATTGAGCGCTTCTCTTTGTGCCAGTTCACCGTGGGGCTGCTGCCGGGATTCGCCGGAGGCGGGTTAAGCTGATCGTAGTCTATGTCCTTGTCTTTGCGCTGAAAGCTCTTCTGTCCAGCCCATACCTCAATCACCGTTCCATCAACCGAAGCGTTCGTCCGACAGCAGACTCCGATCACCGGCCTGTCCCTCAATCAGTGAGAAGAACTCCTCAGCCACGGCACCTTGCAATAAACGGTCCCGATTCCTGGTGAAAACTGTCGGGACGCCAGAGCGGCTCAGTGACCGAGAGAACTACAAACCCGCGGAACAGCAGGTTGCATTCTATCTGCTCCATCAGCATGCGTCCGCTCCGCACTGAATAGAGCATCTGAAGCAGTGAAGCACGCAACAGACGTTCCGGCGGACTCGAACGCCGACCCTCTTCGCCGTAGATTTCGTCGAAGCGTGTGCTCGTCTGCTTCAGCGCTTGGTCCACCATAGTCCGGATCGGTCTCAGCGGATGGACAGCGGCTATGAATTCCTCCAGACTTCCGTAACTGACAAGCTCGCTCTGCTGTATGTCTTTGCCAAGCATACAGAACCAGGCAGGGGCGAGCGATCTTGTTCATGGGTTCCATCCGGGAACACAACCTCGGTCCCGTAGTCAATGGATGGCTGCTGGAGTCCGAATGGGAACTCGCCAGACTTGCCCGCCCAGAACCATGGAAGCAATGGCTCATCAGAATGCTGCTCCGGCGCCCCTGGCAAAATTTATCAAGGCTGTTCGATAAACTCGACTGACGACCTTTCATCAGATCCATGAACTGGGGAAGCCCGCCCACAGCCGGCCAGCGCGCCACTTATTGATCGAGCAGCAGCGGAAAATAGGTGGTTACGATAGTCAGCGAGCTGTTTCCATAACCACAAGGATCGCTGAGCCTCACCTGCAATGCCGCGTTGGGAAAAGCAGCATTGGAAACAATTGCAGCGGATACGGGTATGTAGTTCATCAGGCTCTTCGGGCTCATCAAGCCCATGGAAAAGCTTCCCCCCAACCACAAGCTGGTGTTACTGCCCGCCGGATCGAAGAGAAAACCGGGGTCGGCTCGGAACGGCATGGTTCCCGCGCTGAGATGTACCGCGAATGATAGCGGAACGACAACGCAACCGGGGCCGCAGGCTGGCACCAGGATCATTGGAGTAGTGTATAGCGACCCAATGCAGGCGCCATCGCAAACGGTTGTCGACTGATAGATGAAACCAGGTCCCTTCTGCACGGAAACACCATTGGACTTGGCGGTTTGCCCCAAGGCGGAGCCGAGGGCAATGAAAACAAGAGCCGAAACAAAGCGAACGCGTCTCATAGTGATACTCCTTTTGTTATTTCAGAAATTCGTTGTTTTGGGTGACTGCACCCTGGCCACAAGCGTGGGGCCGGTCGCCTATGCGGTGTCAGAGAATGAAACGCCACCGCTTGTACCGGGGGGTATTCGAAAGACAGATTCATCGACGTGCTTTCCGAAGACTAACTGGCGGAGTTATTCGCCGTCGCCCGGCGGTAGGTTGTCGACGTCGAGATGCCGCTGATGCGGCTACACGCACCTATAACCGAGTTAGTCATCGATAAACGTCTTGCAACAAAGTGATCATTGCGTCTTTTTCTCCTCTTCGTGTTTTGGCGTCTTTCCCAAAGCCAGTTCGTCTTCGCGAGACTAAGGGCAATTTCACTACCACTTATCGGAACGCCTTTTCATTTGACCTTTGTCCACTGTTTGTCATAGTTAGTGGACATGGGAGCACAATCGGGCAAATACAACTGTGTCTGATTGAGAACGGTGTCCACTTACGGTGTTTATAGTTCGAAAGGCGAATGGCGGCGAACAGAAACAGCCGAAGCCGCGCTATCTCGCCTTCGGTTCGGCGGGCTGCGGGCCGGACCCTCCGGCGGCGATTGGATATCCGGTAACCCACCAATTCCTCCGACGAGGCAAGAATATTAGCCGACTGACTTTCGTAAATCGCGGTAGAGAGAATCACGCTGCTTGACATATCCCCCGACGCGCTTCCGCTGGGGAGCCGTCGAGCCCAGGGAAACCGCCGGGAAAAAGACAATTGCTATGTCAAACGGCATTTTTCAGCAGCCTGCTGGCCGGCCCAGAGAGGGAGGAGGCTGAAACAACTGCGGGCTGTGCCGGGCAGATTTCCAGCGGCATTTCGTTTCAAGCTGCTGTGGTCCCATCCAGAGGCTCTGAAGCGGCGGTGGCGCCTCGCGTCGCGCGGGTCGCGCCGGCGCGGTTGCACGGCATCCTTCGGTATCGGCCCGGCGCGGCCCTCGCCATGCCTCTCGTGTAGTCGTTGGTGACCTATGTTCTGCGTGAGCCAAAATGCGGTATTTCGAGGTAGTCTTCGTTGCGGAACTGTAATCCCCGTGCACCTGCCCAACGAATCCGGATGAGGCAACAAAACGCGCATGTAGATGATCGGTCAAAGAGGCGCGCACAAAGCGTACGAAGAGGGTGGCTTTGTCAATGCGGGCAATCAGGAATATCTTTTCCGGCCTGCCCTCTCGCAGACGTGCGTGCATGCTGGTGTCCCATTGAATCAACTCTCCATGAAAGATATGCCGCGGCCGATAGAAAGTGGCCTTGCGCGGTGTCGCCTTCTCACCTTTCGATTCACTCGCGGGTCGACAACCGGCGTAGCGCGGGTATTATCCAACCATCGCGATTTCTTGTGGTTGATGTGCCTCATTCGCCTCTTCATGGAGCACCCTGCTGGTAGACTCCTTGTCAACTGGCTTCGAGAAGTAATAGCCCTGTGCGAACGGACAGCCCAGAGCAATAAGCTGGTCGCGTTGCTCTTTGGTTTCGACACCCTCGGCAACCACGTCAAGTTTCAGAGAACGGGCCATCCCGAGAATCGTCTCTACCATGTGGCCACTACCCTCTCTGTCGGGGATACCACCGACAAACGATCTGTCGATCTTTAGGGCGTCGAAGGGAAGCTGATGCAGATAGCTCAGCGAAGAATAGCCCGTGCCGAAATCATCCAGTTCGAGGCCAACCCCTAACTTTTTGAGACGCCGCAGGACGGAAAGACTCAACTGGCTGTTCTCCATGATGGAGCTTTCGGTCAGTTCGAGCCTCAAAGATGGGGGATTCAATCCGGTTTCGTCAAGCGCATCGGCCACGTCATGAACGAATGCAGGGTCGGCGAGTTGTTTGAGCGACATGTTGACGCTGACACTGGGCCGCAGTTCAATTTGAAGTGAGTGGTGCCATTGCGCCATCTGACGGCAGGCTTCTCTCAGGACCCACCTTCCAATCGGAACAATCAGCCCTGTTTCTTCCGCGATCGGAATAAATTCACTTGGCGGAAGCAGGCCCCTTTCCGGATGGTTCCATCGTATGAGAGCCTCATATCCAACAATTCTGCCCGTTTGCAACGAGACTTCCGGCTGGTAGAAGATGACGAATTGGGAGCCATCGAGAGCCTTGCGGAGATCGGTTTCCAATTCCATACGCGCGACCGCGCGGTCACGGATTCCTTCATTGAATATCTCGAATCGGGCCTTGCCTTTGGTTTTCGCCTGATACATAGCGGCATCGGCATTGCGCAGAAGATCTTCAGGCGTTTTGCCCGAGTCGCCAAGCGCGATGCCAATGCTCACGGTCACGAATACGGGATGGGTCTCGATGTAGACCGGCGGATCCAGTTCCCTGAGGATCCGTTCCGCCACCGCGACAACGCTTTGGGCATTCCGAACGTCGAACAAGAGAATCGCAAATTCGTCTCCCCCGAAGCGGGCCACAATGGATGGATCGGAGACTCTTGTCACGATGTCCGATCCCCGCAGGCTGCTCTGGAGCCTCACCCCAACTTCCATCAGCAGACGATCACCGGCATCGTGCCCCAGGCTGTCATTGACCACTTTAAATCGATCCAGATCCAGAAACAGAACAGCGAACGAGCTCGTTCGCGTCTCAGAGCTGCTGAGGCACGACTCGAGCTTGTCGATGAAATAGAGCCTGTTGCGAAGCCCTGTCAGAGGATCGACCACCTTCCCCTCGGTAATGTCGGTTTGCGAGCCCGCCATGCGCACAATTTGTCCATTTCCGTTACGGACCGAAATACCTCGGCAAAGCACCCACATGTGAAGACCGCTTTTCTGGCTCATACGGTACTCACAGGCGAAGGCTTCCGGAGCGTCATTCCCGCGCTCGAAAATCTCCGCTCGCACATGATCCCTGTCACTGGGATGAATGCGGTCGGCCCACTCTTCGAACGCTGGCCGGATCTCACCTGGAGCGTAGCCAAGCATCTGCACCCAGCGCGGGGAATAATAGATTTCGTTGGATGCGACCTTCCAGTCCCACAGGCCGTCGTTTGCTCCGCGTGCCGCCAGGGCATAACGTTCTTCGCTGTCGCGAAGAGCCGTTTCCGCCGTCTGACGCGCCAATTCCCGCGACTGAATCTGTGACAACATTTCATTGAAGGCGTCGATCAGGGTTCCGATTTCGTCATTGCCTAATTTTGTCGCGCGGATCGAGTAATCCTTGTCCGCTGAAACGTGCCGGGCAACGTTTGATAATCCTGCCAGGGGCAACGTGATTGTGCGCTGCAGCCGGGTGACTACGGCCAGAGCGCCGGAGAGCGAGGCCATCAGCATGAGGCAAACCAGGCCGACGGAGTCCCAAAGACGTGCGTAGTCGTCCTTCAGACTCGTCTTCAGCAGGAGTGTACCGATGCGTTGGCCCCCGTCGAGGATCGGGTGAAACAAGGTCAGAGTGGCGCCTTCGAAATAGGTACCGTCCGGGCGCGGCCGTTCGGGAGCTGGCAAACCGGCAGTATCTGCTCTTTGATAGCTGCTGAACAGGTGATTTACGTCGTTGTAGACAGCGGCCTGCATCTGGTTGCGATCGCTGGCCAAAGCCAAAAGTGTCTCGTTCTCCGCTCGCTCGTCGCCGAAGCGCAGTGCCGCAGTGCTGCTGGAGGCGATGATCTCAGCGAGGCCGACTATTTCGCGACTGGCTGTCCTTCGTTGCTGCACAGCCTCGTAAGCGACGAAGCCAGTACCGGCGAGAACCAGCGCAAGACTGCAACTCAAAACAATCAGGAGCGATAGTTTCAGCCCAATCGATGTGTTTCTAAGGCCTTTGAAGATGTTCATACGAACGGGTCCTTGTCTAGTCACCCACGGGTGGTTCGCATGCGGACGGCCACGAATGTTACTGATTCTGCGTGCCCCCGGAATACGGGATCCCGCGTACCGTGCACCGTCGCTGACATGTGTATCCCGGGGCGGACGATGACTCCTGTCGAGGTGCGCAGAAGCTGGCCGTGTGTGTCATGCAAACAACGGTGGATTACGCAATCCCGGTGTGGTCGTCTGAATGCGACGGGTAAGGGCGGAAAGGAGCAGGGCCAAATGAAAAGTTCCGCCTTGAAGCTTTACAGAAGACTGAGGAAATTCACGGCGTCACTGGCTGACGACGACGGTCAGGACTTGATCGAGTATTCACTCTTGCGGGCTCTGATCGCTCTTGCCGCGACTGCGGGTATCACCGGCGTTGCCACGCAAGTCGGCAACGCATTACCAGCGTCGGAACGAAGCTGAGCACCTGCACGACTTGAAATATCCGCGAAGAACGGGTTCTTCCGGGGTTCGCAATGCCTCTGAAACCGACGTATCGAAATGACGGAGCCGCTGTGCGACCCACGACTGGATCCAGCGGACAGTCCCTGGTCGAATTCGCCCTGATCCTTCCCCTGATTTTCCTGTTGATTCTGAATGTCGTTAATTTCGGGGGATTTCTCTTTGCCTGGATCACCGTCGCAAACGGTGCCCGCGTAGGTGCTGAGTACCTGGTCAGGGGCACCGCATCGTTGGGCAAGCCGTCGACGCCGACGGCCGCTCAGGTAACGACTCTGGTTACGAATGACACTTCGTCCCTGCTCAACCGCGCCAGTCTACAGGTTCGGGTCTGCACCAATAACAACGGAACGATAATCTGCACCGGCAGCGGAACCCAGACGCCGCCATTAGATCCGGAGCCGGATAGTTTCACGCTCGCTTCGGTCGACGTGACCTACACCTACCAGCCTTTTCTGGTGGCGTGGGATTTCAGCCGGTTGGGGATCCATCTTACTTTGCCGGCGACAACGATCCATAGACGGGCCGTGATGAGAGTCAACGAATGAACACCCGGCATCGCCTTTCCGGCAGGAACGGTCAGGGAATCGTGGAATTCAGCGTGGTCAGCCTCGTGACGTTGTTCCTGCTGTTGACCGTGATTGAGGTCTGCCGCATGGTGCTTGTCTCGACGACGATCGCCAACGCCGCGCGCGAGGGAGTTCGATACGCATGTCTTCACGGCGCCACCCGCACGGGAACCGGAGTTGCCGGACCCAGCGGGCCGGCCGACAACCCTGCGGAGGTCGTCAGGGTCGTTACCAATTTTGCCGGCATGGCACCGCTGGACAACACGAAACTGAGTATCACCGTAATATATCCAGGCGCGTCCAATTCGCCCGGCCAGCAAGTCATCGTCAGGGTCGTGTATCCCTATGATCCCTGGGTTACTTACTTTCCGGTGCGACCACGGCTTGGCAGTGTCAGTCAGGGGGTGATCGCGTTTTGAGGCCGGCAACAGGATCAAGGCCGATGGAATCCGGTCAGGCCCTCCTGCTCGTCATTGTAGGTTTGAGCCTTTTTGTTCTGGGCGCGCTTGGGCTGGCTATAGATGGGGCACAACTCTACGCACACCGGCAGATGGCGCAGACCGCCGCGGATGCCGCTGCGCAAGCCGGCGCCATGAGCATTTTCGCCGGAACCAACGCCACAGGTGCGAACCCCTTTGCCATCGGAAGTCCTCCAAATTCCTTCATCTGTTCCACGACAGATGGCCGAACGCCCTGCGTCTATGCCGCCATGAATGGCTTTGGCGGTTCCAGTGACACGGTGACCGTCTCATTTCCCACTGCGGTCGCCGGTGTGACACTCAACCCCGCGCAAGCGGTTCCGGCTATCACCGTCACAATTCAGCGGACGGTGAAGGGCTCGCTCATCCAGATGCTTGGGATAGCTGCGACGACGGTCAGCGCCAAGGCTACCGCGTCGATTGTGGGGACTGTCCCGGAAACTTGCCTATATACGCTCGACCCCTCCGGATCCAAAGTTTTTCAGATCAACGGTGGTTCGAATGTCACTGTCAATTGTGCGGTAAGTGTGAATTCCACGGCGGCAGATGCAGGAAGTCTCACCGGAGGATCCACTCTGACGGCCACGGCGGTGCAGGGACGCTTTGAAACGTCCGGCGGAAGTACGATCATGCCTGAGCCGACTTCGTTGCCGCAACCAGTCACCGATCCCTACCTCAATATTCCAGCGCCGCCGGTTGCCTCGTCGTGTAACCCCGCACACACCAACTATCGCCTCGGGAGCGGCTATGCGACGATCTCTCCCGGCACATATTGTGGAGGGATTGGCGTGACAGCCGGCGGCAGCCTCACATTCAATCCCGGAATTTATGTGATCAAGGGAGGGAGCCTGAGTTTCGCCGGCGGTTCGTCAGGGGCGGGCAGCCATGTCCTGTTTTATCTCACCGGAACGGACGCGAGCTATGGCGGCGTCAGCGTGGGGGGCGGCGCCAACCTCAACTTCACGGCTCCGTCGTCCGGCACATATATCGGCCTGCTTTTTTTCCAGGACCGTTCGCTTACGCCAGGCGTCACAGCTGACTTTTCGGGTGGGACTACCATGCAGTTGAGCGGTGGGCTCTACTTTCCGACTACCACCATCAAATATGCGGGCGGCGCTGTCTCTAACGTGATTGCGATGGTCGCGAAAAACATTACATTCACCGGTGGATCGAGAATCCTCTACGATCCGACAGGCATCACAACCGGCCTGAACGTCGTTGCCGTCGGGCTCGTGGAATAAAAGAATGCAAAATCGATCGGAGGGAACGTCGGCGGCTCGGAAGGGCTTCATGCGATATACGTGGGAAAGCTATTCGGCGGACGCTGTGTCAGCCGGTCTTACCCTCATGTTTCTTTTTGCCGCCTTACAGATTCTTGACCTTTACTTTGCGCGAGTCATCATTTCGCTTGGCGGATATGAAGCCAATCCGCTGATGGGCTTGCCAAAGCCGGCCCGTTCGCCGGGCTCGCGCTGGGGAAGTTGATCGCATTTGTGGTCTTCCTTTTTCTGAACGAGCACCGACCGCGCGGCGTTCTAAAGATCCAGTTTTTTTACCTCGCCGTGATCTGCTGGAATCTCGCGATTATCGCTCTTGCCTGACACCTCTTTCATGCCACCGCATGATCCACTTCATCCAGAGGCTCCCGGATCAGGCGATGAAGGTACGTTCGCGAAATGTGGAGGTTTCGTGCCGCCAGCGTTTTGTTGCCATGACAGTCCTGGATGGCTTTTTGGGCGATTTTGACCTTATATCCATTCAACTGATCCTCAAAAAAGCCGGACGGTAGTGAATCCCCGACTCCGAGCAGATCGGGCTGCTGCATATCTTCCGGCAGTTGCTCGGGACGAATGGTATCGTCATCTGTCAAAACGATTGCCTTCTGGATTATGTTCTCCAGTTCGCGGACATTCCCCGGCCAGGCATGATCCACCAGCAGGGCCATGGCATTAGGCGCAATCGTCGTCACATGTTTTCGGTAGACTTCCGCATATTTCTTAACAAAATGGCGCGCTAGCAACGGGATATCTTCCGTGTGGTCGCGAAGCGGAGGGGCCTTGATTCCCATGACATTGATCCGGTAGTAGAGGTCAAGCCGGAAGTATCCGTCTTCCACCATCGCCTTCAGATTTCTGTGGGTCGCGAACACCACGCGCGCGTTCAGCGGTATAGGGGCGTTGCTGCCCAGCCGACAGAATTGTCTTTCCTGAAGAACGCGAAGCAATTTCACCTGAGTCCTTGCGCTCAGTTCGCCGATCTCATCGAGAAACAACGTTCCGCGTCCTGCCTGCTCGAGATATCCCCGACGGCTTACAGATGATCCGGTGTAGGCACCCTTCTCGCTGCCGAACAGTTCCCCTTCGATTAAAGTGTCGGGAATCGCTCCGCAGGATATCGGGACAAGGGGATGCTGCCTTCGCTCGCTCAGATTGTGGAGCGCCCTGGCGATTAATTCTTTTCCAGTCCCGCTCTCACCCGTTATGAGCACGGATACCTCAAGGGGCGCCACTCGGCGGATCATGTCGTAGACGTGGCAGAGGCGCGCGCTCGATCCGATCATCTGATCGCATCCGGCGGTCTTTTCCCTGAGCTGGCTGTTGATATTTTCCAGATCTCTCCGGAGGCTGCCATACTCATGAGCGCGTCGCACAGCCACTCGAAGCTCCGAAAGAGCCGGCGGCTTCCGGAAACAGTTATGGGCACCTCGTTCGACCAGTTCCTGCGCGGTCTCGCGGCTTTCGTCATCCAGCATGATCACAACCGGCACGCGGGAAACACGGATACGGTCGAAAAAGTCTAATTGTTCTTCTGCATCGCCACCTGCGAGATCCATAATGAGGACATCACATTTGCGATTGAGCACCAACCCCATGGCAGTATCGGGCTCCGCTTCAACTGAAAGCTGAAAATCCGCGCCCAAGGTGGGCTGCAGCATGAGTTGAAGACCTGTGTCTTTCGAGTACAGCAGAATTCGAATCATAATCCCTTCGGCCACATAAAACGCTGATCATGCGTATTAACGTACACAGTATGCACGCACGAGCGTGTCCAAACTACCTCTTGTGAGTCGACTTGTGGGATAAATCGATTTATGCCTTTTTGGTTAAGTAATAATACTTATTTACTGAGGACATCAAAAAAAGCTAAACTATGTAAATAATCACTTTATAACCTGAGCAACCAAAGTGAATATACCTAGATCCACTACACCGCTGCATTTTCCCGAAACCAGACGACTTCGGCCAGTCGGGAGATTTTTGGGCTTCTACGCACGGTTGCCGGGCGTGGATACGCTATTTGGCACAGTCGGGGAATTGACTACGTTCGCCGCTGTCATTCTTGCCGTGATCCGCGCCACGTTCCCCTCTCTGCAATGTCGCGAGACCGCGATTGTACAGCACAGGATGCCGTTCGCGCCCAGGAATCGACGCTCGGTGGGACAAGGCTCCTTATCAGGGACCGCGATAGTACCCATCCCGCTCCTCACCATAGCGCCGAATCGCCTCGCGAAATGCTGCGTCACCGCCTGCGTCCGAGACGTAAAAATACTATCGCGATTCGGTAAACCGCACTCGCGGCCAGTCTAATAGAGTATGAATACTCAGCCAACAGGCATGACTTACTTCCTGACAACGGGTTTCCGGCGGATCTGCGTTCAGTGGAAGGTCAGGCGGATTAGCGTGTTGGACCGATTGCGGGGTACATGGGCACCGGTTGTAATTGACTACCCCTGGACTCGGCGTAACAATAGGGCTACAGTGATATATCAGAGAAATGCAAGCCGCTTGGTCCATTGGGCACTTTGGAGGGGCAGGGCGAGAGCGCGTGAGACGTATCTCTGCTAAATCCGGTGAGGAAGATGGCAATCATCCCCGTGGTGCGCACGGTCAATTCGATAGCCGCGACCTGCTGGCGGCCCTCGACCGTTGCGGAATCGGCGCCGCGGTCACTGGCGCCGATGGTAAGTTCAAGTGGGCCAGCAGGACCTTCTGCCGGATGACCGGCTATAGGGCGGGAGACTTGCGGTCGCTTACGTGGGCATCGGTCGCACACGCTGCGAGCCCGGCACTTGAGCGGGAATCAACCCGGCACATGTTTGCCGGCAAACCAACAGAATTTTCCATCGGCAGGAATAAAGGTCAGACGTTGTGGGTGTGCGGCGCAGCGCGCCGGATGGCCCGCGAGGCCAATCAGAAGCCCGGGTTCATCCTGGTGCTGACGGATATAACCGATCGAAAACAGGTTGAGCAGACCGAGCGGCGGCGCATCGCCCGAGAGTTACACGATACGACGGGACAGAGTCTTGCTGCTCTGGTGGCAACTCTGGGGCAGTTGCGGGATTCACGGGCTGATACGGCTCCGAGCGAAATCGTTGATGACAGTATTGAACTCGCGAAACAAGCCGCGCGGGAAATCCGGACCTTATCTTTCCTCCTCTACCCACCGGAGTTAAGCAGTCTCGATCTGGCGACCGCGCTCAGGCAATATGTTGACGGATTCAGCACGCGGAGTGGAATCGATGTTTTATTGAAGATGCCGAAGAAGTTGCCCCCTGTCGCCCGCGAGGGCGCGGACGCCTTGTTCCACGTGGTCCTTGAAAGCCTGAATAATGCGTGGCGACACTCTGGCAGCCACAAAGTAACGATCTCTCTAACGGCGCCCCGCAACCAAATTCTTCTCGGGATCCGGGATTTTGGCCGGGGGAACCGGCCACATCCGGATCGGCCCGGGGTAGCGGGGTTATCCGGTCTGGGCATCCCTGCCATGCGTGACCGGATGCGTCTGTTGGGAGGTGATTTGCGGGTCGAATTTGGATCGCGTGGCACTGTTGTGAAAGCTCGTTTGCCGTTATGACGACGGTGATTCACATGCCCGCTTCGATCGTCGTCGTGGATGACCATGCGATCGTGCGCTGGGCGTTGCGCAACCTGCTGCAATTACAGTCCGGCTGGAAGGTCGTCGGAGAAGCCGCCAGTGGCCAGGCGGGAATCGGCCTCGTTGAAGAACTGCAGCCCGACGTTGTTGTTCTTGACCTCAGCCTGCCGGAAATGAACGGCGTGGCGGCGATTCGGCCGATCCGCGAAGCTGCCGGGGGAACTCGAGTAATTGTTCTGACAATGCACGACTCGGAAAACCTTATTGAGGATGCGATTCGTGCGGGTGCGTGTGGCTACGTCCTGAAATCCGATCTCGAGCAGGAACTGATCAACGGGGTCACGGCCCTGCTGAATGGCCAGACATATTTCAACTCGCCCACGGCATGCGCCGTCTACCATCGCCTGTGCGGCGAGCACAAACTGGATGCGGGCAGGCAGGTAACGGAGCTTTTGAGTGTCCGTGAGAACGAAATCCTGAAGTTGCTGGCGAGTGGCTGCACCAACAAGCAGGCTGCGGTGCGACTGCAACTCAGCGTAAGGACAATCGAGAACCACCGGGCGCGGATTATGCATAAGCTCGAAGTCCATTCATATGGCGATCTGCTGCGTCTGGCTATGGGAATGCAACTGATCGAACCCCGCTCACCGGAATTGACGGCGCACGACGCGCATCATGATTCGTAACTTGTGGCGGAGCTCCGAACCGCTGCTTCGGGATGCGCGGCGTGTAGATCCGATGTGAATACAGGGCCGCAAAACGGGAGATCTATCCCGCTATGTTCGGCGGCGAACTCGATCTATGGTTTCGACACAGCCGCCCCTGTCGAAAATCCTGCGGGTTCAACGATTGAGGTCGGCGACGCGGTCTGCTGCATCTGTTTCGCGTCAGGCTGTTCCATTTGGATGGCTTTTAATAACTTCTCAATCGGCAACGCCGGGCCAGGCGGGGCGACTGAAGTGGCTGACACGGCGAGATCGCCGGATGACAGCACACTCCGGCTCGTGTTTTCAGGCAGCAGCGGAATCGGCAGATGCAAGTCCGGAATTGTTTGACCCTGTGGCACCGGCTGCACGATTTCTGGAGTTACTATGACCATCAACTCCGTACTCTCTTTATTGCGGTTTCGCGATTGAAAAAACTTGCCGAGAACCGGTATATCTCCAAGGAACGGAATTTTTTCAAATGTATCTGTAACGCGATTATCCAGCAGCCCGCCGATCGCGAAGCTTTGGCCACCATGTAATTCGACTACCGTATTGAGCTTGCGAACCGTCAACGCGGGAACGGCGAAGCCATTGACGGTCAGCCCGTGAGTGAAATCCAGTGCGCTCACTTCGGGCGAAACGCGAAGCAATATATTTCCTCTGGGCGTTATGGTTGGCAGGAAAATCAGACGGACTCCGAACTCCCTGAACTGGATCGTCACAGCGGCCGAGCCGCCACCTGTGGAACCTTGCACGACCGGGAAGGGGAATTCGCCGCCCGCCAGGAAGCTGGCCTGCTTGCCATTTTGTGCGAGCATGTTTGGCTCCGAGAGGATCTCCAGAAGGCCCCGGGTTTGAAGCGCCTGAATCGTCGCCCCGAGATTCAAATCCGACCGGAAGAGAAACACGTTGAGCGCATCGGAGAGCGTGATCCCCGGGGCCGGACCCGAACTGGACGATCCGAATGCGGGCGGAGCGAACTGTCCCGTCGCGGTGGCGCCGATCGTGTTGGTCGCGCCAGTGCTGAAGAGGTTCACACCGAGCTGGCTGCTCAAATTGCGGTCGACGCTGGCGAATTTGACCCTGAGCAGTATTTGTGGCTCCTGCGCGGGAACGTCGACATAGAGAAGATTCACAGCTTTTCCGAGGGTCGATGCGATAGAGACGGCTCGGTCGGCGGACGTCACATCCTTTACCCTTCCCCGCAGGAAGGTGACGTCTCCTTCGGCCGTCAAATGCAGGTCCTGTCCCGGTAGTTCGAGCTGAATTTGTCGCTCTATTTCTTCGAGCCTGCTGGAGAGAACCTCAACATCGTAGAGAACTCTGTTCCCATCCTGCTGCCAGATAATCATGCTGGTGACTCCGGGGGCCTTGCCATCCAGCAGTACCTCAAAGGGGCTGACGGCGGATGCAACTGCGAAGTCGCCGAGACCCAGCGCCACGCGCTCTATCGGAACCGGGCTATCGACGAGAATCGATTTGCCCACTAAAAGCGATACCTTTCGCGGTTCAGCCGTGATGGTACGCGGCGGCGTTTCAGCCGCCATGGATGGCGACGACTCCTGGATCTGGGATGAATGGTTCTGCGCTTCAGCGCCGGCGAGGAGCAGCACCACCAGGTAGACGGCTGTAATGCAGGTCGTCACGAATAATCGCGGTTTCACGGAAGTTTCTCCTTGAATTCGAAGTGCGCCTCGGTGCGAGCGGTGCCGTTGAGCACCTCAACGATTCGAATCCGGGGCGCCGGAGGCGGTGTCGAGACTGGCAACGGCGGCGAAGAAGGCGCGGGCATCGGCGAAATGACGGGACCGGGCAAACCAGACCGAGGTGCCTGCAACCTGGGTATTTCGACCCTCGGCACTTCTGCTCCTGCCTTTGGTGCGTGTTCGTGGCTCTCGACGGAAAGAGGCGCTGGCACGCCGAACAGTTCGGACATGGCGGCACCGGGCGTTGTGGCCACATGTGAATCCATCGGATTACGCAACACGAGCTGAATATGCGCCTGGTTGCTGGCAAGGCTCAGGGCTTCTGCCTGCTGCGGGGTGACGAGCAAGTTCACCACCGGGACCACCTGAGGCTTGCCTTCGCTGTCTTTCTGCAGATTCGGACCGGCGGACAGAACCTGGATATTTTGCATCAGCGTCTTTGATCTGGGCCCCCCGGTCCCGCTTTCTCCAGGAGGAATGCCACTCATGAGAACGTCAACGCGCATTCCGGGCGTCACGAATCCCGATACTCCGACAACCTCATCGACCTTTACGGCGAAGGCCCTCATACCGGGCGAGATGAGCGCGGCGAGTCCGGCGCCAGAGCCAGCCGCCGCAAGACGGTTTGAGAGAATGGGTTCGCCTTCGTATATCGGCGAGACCACGCCGCGGTTCAGCGCACCATCCGATCTGGTCAGCACGCCTTTAGGTACCGCTCCAAACCATTTCGCCATCTTCACGTCCGGGGCTGCGATGAGCGCGCCCGCGCCGAGGTTCCGTGCAGCGACTACAATGTCGGCCATTGGCGCTGTCGCGGTTGGTCGGCCGCGTGCGCCCAGAGCTCGATAAGCAAGGTACCCGATGCAGGCGGCTACCACCAGTGCGCA
This sequence comes from Bryobacteraceae bacterium, assembly GCA_025928545.1. Lineage (GTDB taxonomy): Bacteria > Acidobacteriota > Terriglobia > Bryobacterales > Bryobacteraceae > BOG-234. The sequence continues at coordinate 61,341 of JAICJH010000022.1, forward strand.
AACAAAAACCACGAAAAGTTTTCGATTCATCTTGCCTACCCGCAGTGACGCAGCGCATTTCACACACCGGGAACTGCGACCCGAAGTCCGCGTGGAATCATCATCTTGCAAGGCAGCGTGGAGCGGAGGTGTACACCGTCAGAGACATTGGCGGCGCGAAAGTACGCCCGCGCGGACATTGGGTGCAGACCTTAGATTTAGCTGGGGTTTAACGGTGAATTGCAGCGTTTGAAGTCGAGCAGCCGTTTCCGGGATCTTTCGACTCCAGCTGATTCTGATGTATCGGGGAGCGTTCAATTGTTCAGCGGGGCAATTGGCGGAGAGTTCCGTGATTAGCGGCTATCGCAGGCGCGCATTTGGAGGCGTAGTTTCGGTTCGGATGCCGACGACTGAAGACATTGCATCTTCGGTGCACCCGGAATGTTGGGTGGTTCCTCCCAGCCACAAGTGGATTTCCCGGGGCTGGCAAATCACTAACTGATCTCCAATCCTGGTATGGGATGAGTAGATAGTTCGGGTCCGCAACTCCAATACACTGGCGCAACCAGACCGAATGGGCGAGATGCGGAATGGGCCAAGGTGCTCCACCAGGTGGATCACGCGGTTTGCTTCGTCGAGATAGACCAGATCGACCGGGAAAAGCATACCGAACGTGTGGACGCCGCGCGAAGGAACAATCCAAAGGCCATCTTCCGGGGCGAATTTGACTCGTCCCAGAAGGCCTTTCAGACGCGTAATCGTCGTGTTTGCCGGGGCTACATTTAACCCGAGAAAGGATTCGCGGGTCCGATTGAAAACGCAGAAGGTCCGCCTCATCTACATACTCCGAAAGGAAATCGAGGTCGATGGTTTCGTCGCCGCTGTTTTCGTGGTTTTCGGTTATCAGGGCAACCGGAGTTCGTCAGCGGCGAACTCCGGCGTCTGGACACAGAGGTTCTCCTGATCAGGTGATCTTTCTGCGGCGGCGCTGGACGAGAAAGACCAGCACGATAAAGAAGCATGCAGCTGCAATTGCCCGAATCATCGTTACGTTGTCCATACCATTCTCCTTTCCTGGTGAACCCGTTCAGAAGTCGTCGCTCGGGGTCCATCTTCCGGTTCCTGCCTTTCTACAGCGCAAGTGGTGCACCTTATCCGACCTGCCGGGTTTCGTGTGAAATCAATGATTTGTGAGCTGAGTTATGCATGGGTTGTTCACCCGGGGTTACACAGGGCACCTGTTGTTTGCCTGCGTGAACACTGCACAAGAAGTCCCGCTGAAACGCTGGTCGATCAATGATAGGTTGATGCCGGATCAGACGAGCATGAACGAACGTAAAGAATTTTGATGGAGGCGGCCATCCGGGGGCATGCCCGGATGGCCGAATCTGGAGGGATGTAGCTGGGGTCGTCATGCGCAGGTATTCATTGCTAAGTCACGTTCTTGTTCCGATGATGCCGGACCAGAAAAACCAGTACGACAAGAAAGCAAACACCGGCGATCAATCGAATCAGCGTTACGTTATCCATAAGACTCTCCTTTCTCTAGAGCGAGCAGCGATAGCCCTTCTCAGCTGAAAAATTGCTGGAATGCCTCAAACATGATGATCATTGACGGTCCCAGCGTCACGACAAAGATCGATGGAAAAATGAACAGGACGAGGGGGAAAACCAGTTTGACCGTGGTTTTCGCAGCCTGCTCTTCGGCATCCTGCCGGCGCCGGGTACGCATCGCTTCGGAATGGGCTCTCAGGGACTTACCCACACTCGTCCCAAAACGGTCGGCCTGAATCAACAGCGCCGTCAGTGCACGTACCGATTCGACGCCAGTCCTTTCGGCACAGTGTTTCCATGCTTCGCCACGCGGACATCCGGCGCGTTGCTCTAGACTCACCAGAGCCATCTCCTCGGCGATCGCCGGCTGGCTGGTGCGCAGTTCGTCGGCCGTGCGGAGCGTCGCTCTGTCGATGCTTAGGCCGGCCTCCACGCAAATGACGAGAAGGTCCAGTGCTTCCGGCAGACCGAGGCCGATCTGCAGTTGGCGCCGCCCGATCCGCTGGCCCAGCCAGAAATCCGGCACTAAATATCCGAGCGCGGCGGCGGTTGTGTAGACGAACAACGGGCTTATCCGGAAAGCACCCGAAATCGTGGCTACGAGACATAGCAGGCAGGGGACGGCGACTTTCGCCCCATAAAACACGTTCAGGTATTTCGATTCGCGATAACCGGCCTGTGTCAGTCTTCGTTCCACCGCCGAGACTTCCTTCTCGGTTCGGGGCAGAACCTTTTGAAACGGGGCCACCAGTTTTTCGATTTTTACCCTCGTCGGTTCTGCAGGCGCTCCCGTCAGCATGGCGGCTCCCTGCGGCGCGGGGCCGATTCGCGCAATTCTCCGCGATCGCTGCAGGCTGTACAGGACCATCAGGGCGGCGCTGAAAATCAGAAAGAAAGCTGCGAAGAATATTGAAACCGCGATCCACATGACTATACCTGAATCTTCACGATTTGCCGAATGAGCAAACCGCCGACAACATTCATTCCGCCGGCGGTGTAAAGAAGTTTCAGCCCGATGGGCCGTTTCCAAAGAATGCTGATTCCCTCTGGATGCACCATGTACATTGCAACGCCGAGGATAACGGGCAGCAGCGCCAGAACCCACCCCGTCGCTCTGCCCTGGGCCGTGTGGACACTCACCTGTTTTTTTAATCGGACGCGATCGCGAATTGTCTGGGACAAACCTTCCAGCACTTCAGCAAGGTTCCCCCCGCTTTCCTTCTGAATAAGCACAGCCGCAACGAAGATATGAAGGTCCTGTACAGGCATTCTGACCCCGAGGTTGAGCAGGGCCGTACGCAGATCAACGCCGTAGTTTTGTTCCTCAAAGCACTTCACGAATTCGGCCTTTAATGGATCCCGGCTCTCCTGGCTCAGGAAGCCGATCGCCGTCATAAAACTGTGGCCGACTCGTATGGAGCTCACGAGCAGATCCAGAGCTTCGGGGAGTTGCGTTTCGAATTGCGCGAAGCGTTTCTTTCGGCAACGCAGTATATACATTGTCGGCAGCGGAACGTAGAGAAGAGAAAGCAAAGCGGTCGGGGCGATGGCTCTGAGTCTGAGATACAGAAGGCATGCCGAGCCGATCCAGCCGAAAACGGTCGTAATGAGCAATCCCCCTACTGACCAGTCCAGGTCGGCCTGCGCGATCAGGACGCGAATTCTGGAAGCAATGTCGATTCCTGCCAGCCATCGGTTCAGCCACGGAATTTTGCTCAGGACTTCTGTTTTGCTGACGTCCGCAGTGTTCGGCTCGGGCGCATCCGGTGGCCCTCCCCAAGCCACAATGTGCAGCCGGCGCAGCACTTCGGCAGAGTTCGGGCCGCTTCGCCTGAGTAAAAGGAATGCGGTCGATGCGGCAGCAACACCGAGCATTGCAACAACGAGCAGCAGCACCATGACGTCTCCTTTCGGGCTAACCCAGGTCCACCACGCGCTCGAATGTTTCGACCGGCAGGGTGATACCAGCGACGCGCAGTCGCTCGAGGAATTTGGGACGGATACCACTGGGGGTAAAGGCGCCCATCACACGGCCGTCAGGGCCAATTCCCTTTCTTGTGAAGTTGAAGATGTCCTGCATGCTGATGACGTTCTCTTCCTGTCCGGTAATTTCGGAGACATTGGTTACCTTGCGGGTCCCATCGCTCATGCGGCTTACCTGAACAATGATCGATATAGCCGAGGCAATCTGCTGCCGTATCGATCGCTCGGGCAGATTCACATTCGCCATCGCGACCATGGATTCCAGCCGCGACAGCGCATCGCGGGATGTATTGGCGTGAATGGTGGTCATCGAACCCTCGTGGCCCGTGTTCATCGCCTGCAGCATGTCGAACGCCTCCTCTCCGCGAATCTCGCCGATAATGATGCGGTCCGGACGCATGCGGAGAGAGTTGACCAATAACTGTCGCTGTCGAACGCCTCCGACGCCTTCCACATTAGGAGGCCTTGTTTCAAGCCGCACGACGTTCTCCTGTTGCAGTTGCAGTTCTGCGGCGTCCTCAATCGTGACGATGCGTTCTTTGTGAGGAATGAAACCCGAAAGGATATTCAGAAATGTGGTCTTGCCGGCACCAGTACCGCCCGAGATCAGCAGGCTCATGCGAGCCTTGACCGCCGCGGAGAGTACCTGCAGCATTTCCGGCGAAAGGGTCTGGAGCTTTACCAGCCGGTCTGATGAAACAGGGCCGCTGCCGAATCTACGGATTGAGAGGCATGGGCCATCGAGTGCCAGCGGCGGAATGATGGCGTTCACACGCGAGCCGTCCAGCAACCGGGCGTCCACCATCGGAGAAGCTTCATCGACTCTGCGTCCCACTCGCGAGACGATGCGGTCGATGACCAGCAGAAGGTGCCGGTCGTCTCGAAACTGTATGTCAGTTTTTTCGAGAATGCCCCGCCTTTCCACATAGACCAGATTGGCGCGATTGACCAGGATATCGGAGACCGAAGGGTCTTTGAGTAACGGCTCGAGTGGACCAAGACCAAACACCTCGTTCAGGATGTCGGTTTCGATTCTGCCTTTTTCGACGGCATTGAGTGGAACATTTCGCGCGGCGAGGATGTCCTGCACCATTGTGGCTACGGCCAGGCGGGCTCTCGCATTTCCCACCGCAGCGAGTTTTTCCAGGTCGAGCTTGGACAAAAGGATCTGATGAACCTCTGTCTTGAGTTGCTCTAGGTTTACCCCCTCGGCCGGTGGCCGTGCCTGAATGTCCTGCATCAAAACGGCGCTTGTCATTGGAACAACCCCAGCAGCGACGCTTTCTTCTCCTGTGGCGCGCCCTTGCCACAGGCGGTTTTAGCCATTTGACGCAGTACCTTTGTGATGGCTGAATTCTTCATCGCCAGCGGGATGCCGGCGTTTTCTGCACTGCGGACGGCCGAGAATTCATTCGGTATTCTCCAGTCCAACGGGCGAGCGAGCGCTTTCACGACGCTGTTCTCGTCGATGTCGACTTCCCGCGCGTTAAATCGGTTCAGCACGACCTCCTGATGGGCGTTATGATCCTGTCCGGCAATGAATCCGAGAAGACGCCGGGCGTTGCGCAGCGCCGGGATGCTTATCTCGGTGACGAGATAGACGGTATCGGCAAGGTCAAACAGTGCTGCCTCGACGGCTCCGCAGCTGGGACCAGCATCCACGACTACATACGCAAATTCTTCGCGCAGGATGCGAACGAGGCTACTGACGGCGCCCGGAATGTTGTCAAAAGACGTGTACTGCTCGGGAGCCGAAAGTACCCACAGCCCCGACGTATGTTTCACCAGCAGACTCAGCACGAATACCGAATCCAGGCGGTCCACATTCTGTAAGGCGTCCAGAATTGAAAATTTCGGGGTCAGCCCCAGCGCCAGCGCCACTTCCCCGAAACGAAGGTCGAGGTCAACAACGACTACCTTGCCCACGTTCTCCTCTGAAAGGGCGATTGCAAAGTTTGTGGCGATCATGGTGGTTCCCGCGCCCCCCTTGGCCCCGGTGAACACGCAGACCTTGCCGATCGTTTTTTGCCGCCGGCTTTTCTCGCGGCGCGCCAGCGCCCGACCCAGCGCCTCGGAAATGGCCGAGGGGAGTAGCGGCCCGCCGAGGAATTCCCTGGCTCCCGCCTGCATCGACCGCATCAGTAAATCGGATTCAGCACTCGAGGAATATGCCATTACTGTCCCGGAAGAGGTGCGCGCGCAAATGTTCTCGATCAACGACAAGCCCTGCTCCGGACTTGCATCCAGATCGATCACAAAAACGTCGGTGCCTGCGCCGATCAGTTCGTCGAGACTCTCCGGCCGGGGATACTGCACGTACTCACGGACGGGCACATTCAATCCGGCAAAGAGTCTTGCCAGGACTTGTCGATGCACGGCATCCGGGACGATCAAGGCCACCGAAACCGCGGTGATGTCCTCGAGATGTGTAACTGCTGGATAAGTAGACATCGTTTTTTACCACGACTTCATTTCGAATCCCGCTCCGCGAGGCCGTATGAAAACCTCCGCCCTTTACGTTCTCAGCGGGTAAAGAACGAAAATACGCTCCCGATGGCAATGGCGGGCGCGTACGGGATTTTCAGAGCTGTCGCACTACCAGACGTTATCTCGGGCCTGTGAAAACCATCCCGCCGCCACACGCCGGTGACAAGGTCTGTGACACTGTCCAGTGACTTGCCCAACGACCCGCGGCATACTGCCCACAGCAAGGCCATCGCGCCACCCGCGAGCCCGGTCACCACCAGCGCGATCACCAGTTGCGATGGACCGATCCACGCCCCGACCGCCGCCAACAACTTCAGATCGCCCATGCCCATCCCTTTCAGCCAGACAAAAACGCCCGTTGCCAGCACTGCCAGCGCAGCTCCACTCAGACTTTGCCCGAAGCCATGCAAACCGTATCTGGCGGCGGAGACTACCAGTCCCGCCGCCAGACCGGGGACGACCAGCCAGTTTGGAATGCGTCGGTTGTGAAGGTCGGCAATCGAGGCCATCACAACCAGCAAAATCGTGGGCCACCACGCAATCGAGTCCATAGCCGCTCGCCACGCTCAGCTCGTATACGAGGCGAGCTTGGTTCCGATGCTGGTGAATGCGGCACTGATTTTGGTTGCCACCGTACTCATACCTGCCGTCGCGGCCAATGCAATGAGCGCCACGACCAAAGCGTACTCGATCAGGTCCTGGCCTTCCTCACTCAGCAGACTGTCCCGGAGCATCTGCGCTCTCGTATAGAGTTTCAAGGTTGTGTTCTGCATTTTGGTACTCCTTTCGACCTGTATTGCGCAAGCCGGTGGCCGGAATGTCAATGCTGCGAATCGGCGTTGATTCAATCGCTTAAGGGTTTCGCCACGTTGCTCGACGGTTGCAGTGGTGCGCCGCGGTGAACACTTCTCGAAAGCGTGTTCACATCCAGGGACACACCGGCCGATCCGGCGCCACGTGAGACTGATTCCACGCATGCCCCCTCGAAGTCTCGATTGCACACTCCCTGGCCGAGTTGGATTCTGAATGGACACAGCAGCTCTCGCCGATGCACTCTCCGAACAGGCATTGGATCTGGGATGGTCGTGGAGCCACGCAACCGATCAGCTGTGGAGCACGCTCGACCCGGAGCTTTGGGAACTCACCCACAACGCATGGGTCGTCCTGCAGACGGTGTCCCGCGCGAGACTTCAGGCGGCCCTCGAGGATGACCGATTTCGCCAACGGCTCACCGAAGTCATCGAAGACCGGAGGGTGGGCGCCCGGCGCACGCGATGGTTTCAGGATGCCTGGCCTGACACCAGCCTGCATGCGATCGCTTACTTCAGCATGGAATACAGGCTCAGCGATGCTCTGCCGATCTATTCCGGCGGTCTCGGAAATGTCGCGGGTGATCAACTCAAGACCGCGAGCGATCTTGGCGTCCCCAAGTCATGGGGGCCCGCCAGGAGTTGTCCAAACTATCAGCTGTCCTTAGACCAGCGGATGGTGCCGAGAAATTGGCTCGCTTAATCGAAGGCGGAAGCGGATCCTGACACACGTCTTCGCCATTGTCTTCAACGCGCAAAATCTATTACTTATTTACCCACCCCTTCGTCGCGTCCGAACGTGAAATAGAAGGTGGCGCCGTTCTCCACTTCACTGTGAGCCCAGATCCGTCCGCCATGGCGATGAACAATTCGCTGGACGATTGCCAAACCAATTCCGGTACCTTCAAATTCGTCGGGCTTGTGCATCCGCTGAAAGGCTCCAAAAAGCTTTCCGGCATAGGCCATGTCGTATCCCGCTCCGTCATCCCGCACGAAGTATACAATTTCATTGTCCAGTTCCGCGGTACCGACTTCTATCCGGGCCTTCGGATGTTTGCTCGTAAACTTCCATGCGTTCTCCAGCAGGTTCTGAAGCGCAATGCGCAGTAAATTCGGATCGGCGTTGACAGTAAGACCGGGCGCGACGACAAAATCGATGTCGCGTCCGGGGTTCGTCGTCTCGAGTTCCTGCCCAACCGACCTTGCGACGGTAGTCATGTCGACCGGCACACGCCGTATAGCCGCCCGGACTGTCCGCGACAGCTCCATCATTCCATCGATGATGCCGTCCATGCGCTGGCCGGCGGTGCGCACCCGCCGCAACATCTCCTGGGCTTTACCGTCGAGCTTGTCGCAGTAGTCTTCGAGCAGGATCCTCGCGAAGCCGTCCACAGCTCGAAGAGGAGCTCGCAGATCGTGCGAAGCCGAATAAGAAAATGATTCCAGTTCCTGGATCGCAGATCCGAGTTCGGCCGTTCGGCGGGCGACCCGCGTCTCGAGCGTTGCATTCATCGCCGCAACCTCGGCCTCGGCCCGTTTGCGCTCGGTTATATCCCGGGCGGCCGCGAAAACCCCTGTAACGTTGCCTCGATCGTCCCGATAGATGGACGCGTTGTAGATTACCGGCGTGGTGATGCCTTTGTCGCTGCGTATTTCCAGTTCGTAGTCGTGTACAAAGCCGTCCCGATAGGCTTTCTCGTATCCGCCGCGCGCCCTGGCCGGATCCGTGAAATAGTTTGAAAAATCGCTTCCGATCAGTTCCTCACGCGTGTAGCCTGTAATCTGCTCAGTGGCGTGATTGACATCGGTTATTCGTCCGTCGGGGGAGATGGTTACCAGAGGATCGAGACTGGCCTCGATCAGACTGCGGTTATACGCACCTGCCTGCTTGAGGGCGTCATTAGTGCTTCGCAGCTTTTCCTCCGCGTCCTTGAGATCTTCTATATCGGTACAGGTGCCAAACCACTTCGCAATCCGTCCTTTTGCATCGCGTAATGGCAGACTCCGAACCAGAAACCACCGGTAGCGGCCATTGGCGGCTCGAACCCTGCTTTCGATACCGTAGGGATCGCCGGTTTCGGTAGCGCGCTCCCATGCGGCCTTTGCGGCTGCCTGATCATCCGGATGAAATGGAGTAAACCAGTTTCTTCCCGAACTCTCGTTCACCGTCAGCCCCGTGTAGTCGATCCACCGCTGGTTGAAGTATGCGCTCAGACCGTCCGGCGTGCAAATCCAGATCATTTGAGGAACAACGTCCACCAGGGTGCTGAAGGCGCGCTCGCTCTCCTGGCGGGCCAATTCGGCCCGTTTCATCGGAGTAACATCCTGGACAAAACCCTGGACTCCGGAAATGATGCCGGTAGAGCCGTGTACCACTTCTCCATGAAAACGGATCCATCCGTTCGGCGCCCTGGCCCGACGGACCTCAACGTCCAGATCGAATGGGGCGCCTGCCGTGAAAGCATGCTCCAGCGCCGCATCGAGCTGCTCCCAACTGCCGGGTTCACAGATACTTCTCAGGTCAGGCCAGCATGGCACCGGCGCTGCCGGATCCAGTCCGAGCATTTGGCTGACTTCGTCGGACCACTTTGGCGGAAGCGAACGCGAGTCAAGGAACCAGCGGCCCAGGTGCGCCAGGTGCTGCGTGTAGTTCAGTTCCGCCTGACGGTGCCGCAACTCCGCCTCTGCGCGGGTGCGCTCCGTTACTTCTCTTTCCAGTTGCCGGCGTGCGTCTTCGGCCGCTTTTGCACGCGCTGAAGCGGTTCGCGCCCAGTGGATCGACATGGCCAGCAAACTCGTCACCGAGATGCCGGCCACCAGCACCGCGACGGGTAGGCCGCGTTCCAGGTTGCCGATCAGCAAAGCCCGCCAAAGTGAAATAGAAGTAACTACCCCGGAAATCCACGTGATTGTGACGGCCCATGACGGACGGACCGTTCCCTTTGGGCCGCGCCTGCGTCCGCAATGCATCGCGACGCCGCTGCCCAGCAGGATCGTTCCCATTGCGGTATGCACCGCCATAGGCTGGGCCGCGCTCCACGCAAAAGTCTGGACCCCGGAAAGGTAACCGAGCAAGGAATTTAGCCCGATTGCGACACAGATGAAGCCGCCGAAGGCCATGGTCATCGTGCGCCAGCCGGTAAAATCCCGATCGTGAACGCAGATTCCCACACTGACGGCGAGGAGTGCGATCGCTGTATTGATCGCCATATGCTTCGCGTGCAGGGAATCGACATTATCTACAGCCAGCCAGTCCTGCAGGTCGAGAGGCACACCCGCCGTTACGTGGAGCAACGTAGCCACAACGATCAGCCCGCACATTCCCGCCATTACCTGCGCCAGACGATCTTGCCGGAATCCCATCGCGGCGAGCGCGGCGCCCAGGCCGGTAAAGCAGGTCGCGGTGACATAGGCCATTGGCGTAAATCCAGGTCTGATCTGCGTTACCCCTTCGATTCCGAGATGCCATCCGGCCATGACCACCAGACCGATTGCCGCCACCAAAGATCCGACCACAATTGCCATCAGATCCTTTGGAGGTGCCACGGCGCGGAGATTCGCCTCGCACAAGGGTGAATTGCTTTGCTCTGCGGGCATCGGCGTCATGGCATCCTTCTCCCGGGGCGTACTGGCACGGTCTCACCGGCCGCATTGCGCGACAGCAGCGTGCTCATAGCAATCCTTTCTGTGCGTCCCGGTGAAGAGGCAAGCAAGCGATCTGCCGGAGAGTCGCTCGCCACCGCTCGTTGTATATACGCGCTGTCAGCGATTCCGAGGCGCTGATCGCGCGCAGATCAGCACAGTAGCTATCTCCCTCTGTGAGCGCGGTCTTCCGCCGGGCACAGTCCGAATCCGGTAATGACGCGCCGTGATACTTTTTCATCGGGACATTCGCCAACGAATCATCGAAGCCGAGTCCAGGGCGTGAGCCGAGGTTTTGTCAGTCAGGAAGCATGCCCGACGAGTTCGGGTTCCCGTACTGGCTGGGCTGCCGCTCCCAGAGTGAAATAGAAGGTCGCGCCACGGCCGGTTTCGGTTTCCGCCCAGATACGCCCGCCGTGTTTCTGGACGATTCGCTTCGCGATGGCTAATCCCAGGCCTGTGCCTTCATTCTCATCGGCTCCGTGAAGGTGCTGGAAAGCGCCAAACAGTCTGTCGGCATAGTCCATATCGAAGCCGAGGCCGTTATCTCTGACGAAAATCGCCATTTCGTCATTCACGGTCTTCTTGCCGACCTGAATCACCGCCGGCTTTCTCGATGCGGTGCTCTTCACCGCATTCGAAAGAAGATTCTCCAGCACCCGGCGCACGAGATTGCCGTCGCAGGTGGATACGGGCAAGTCTTCGATCTGCCACTGAATGTCTCGTCCCGAGATTTCAGCCTGCAGTTCCAGCAGAGCTCCTTCCACCACTGTGCCGAGGCCGGTTGCCTGCAATTTTAGCGGTTGACGCCCAATCTGGAACAGCGTCTGCAGATTGCCAATCAAATCCGCCATACGCCGGCTCTTCCGTGCGAGGTCCCTCAGAGATTTCTGCGCGCCGGGGTCGTTCAGCGATTGCGCAAGCATTCCGCAGGCGCTCTCAATCTGACGGAGCGGGGCGTGCAGCTCGTTCGCGATCGAGAAAGCGAAGTCTTCCAGCTCCGCGTTTTTGGCGGCGAGTTCCGCGGTACGTTTGGCGACGCGCTGCTCCAGATCCTGGTTCAGACGGTGCACTTCGTCATTCATACGCCTGCGCTGGCGCCGAATTTCGGCTTCGCGCAGTTCGCGCTCGACAGCCGGCGCGAGGCGAGGCAGATTCTTCTTCATCACGTAATCGTGTGCGCCCAGTCGCATCGCTTCAACGCCCTGCTCCTCGCCCACGACTCCCGAGACGAGGATAAACGGCAGATCGAGCCCACTCTCGTGCAGCACCTTCAGCGCGCTAAGCCCGTTGAAATGGGGCATGGCATAGTCGGAGATCACGATGTCCCACGGTCCTCCCGTCAGGGCGGCCCGCATGGCGGTGGCGTTTTCTACCCGCTCTCCGCGGACGTCAAAGCCGCCTTGCCGGAGTACGCGGACAACCAGAACGGCATCGTCCTCCGAATCTTCGACAATCAGGGCGTTAAGCAACCTCGGCATGGCCCACTCCTTGCGGTATCGGCTCATTCAGAACGAGCCAATACAGCCCGATATTCTGTACGACCTCGGCGAACTGGTCGAAATTTACCGGCTTGCGAATGTAGCTGTTGGCGCCGAGTTTGTATCCGTTGATCACGTCCTGTTCCTCGCGCGAAGAGGTCAGGATGACGACCGGTGTAAGCCGCGTGTGCTCGTTCCCACGCAATCGGCGCAGAACCTCTATGCCGTCGAGCTTTGGCAGCTTAAGATCCAGCAGGATTATAGCGGGGTTATTGCGTACATCGCGGCCCGCGAACTTGCCGGAGGCGAAGAGGTAATCGAGCGCCTCCAGACCGTCACGCGCCACAACCACGTCATTGGCGATGTGCGCTTTGTGAAATGCCCTGATTGTAAGGGCCTCGTCGTCGGGATTGTCCTCTACAAGGAGAATGGCTTTCGTCATTGTTTTTTACCTCGTTTCATGTTCTGTAGGAGACGAAGGAATAGTGAAATAGAACGTGGCGCCTTTTTCCACTTGTCCTTCAGCCCAGATTATGCCGCCATGGCGGCGAATGATGCGCTGCACGTTGGCAAGACCGACTCCCGTACCCTCAAACTCTTCCGACGTATGCAAACGCTGAAACACGCCGAACAACTTCTTTGCATAGGCGATGTCGTAACCGGCGCCATCGTCGCGCACGAAGTAGACAGTTTCGCCATCGCGCTCGAACTGGCCCAACTCGATTCGCGCCTGCGGGTGTTTGGCGCTGAACTTCCAGGCGTTCCCCAGCAGGTTTTCGAGCACCGTCCGCAGCAAAGTCGCGTCGGCGTTCACGGAGAGGCCCGAAGCGATGACGAACTCCACATGACGCGTAGCGCTTGTCTTTTGCAGTTCCAGCGCGACGGTCTGCGCTAAATTGCTCATGTCCACCGGCACCCGGCGCATCTCGGCGCGCGACGTGCGCGAGAGCATTAGCATGCCGTCGATCAGCTTATCCATGCGCTGGCTGGCGGCGCGCACGCGCTGTAGATAGTCCTTGCCGGTAAAGTCGAGCTTGTCGGAATAGTCTTCCACCAGCGCCTGGCAGAAGCCATCCATCGACCGCAGCGGCGCCCGCAGATCGTGCGAGACGGAATAGGAGAACGCCTCCAGCTCTTTATTCGCAGCCACCAACTCCGAAGTTCGCTCTTCGACGCGTCGTTCCAGGTCGGCGTTGAGTTCCGTGATTTGTTTCTCCGCCCTTTTCAGCTCGGTGACATTCCGCGCGGCGGCGAAGATACCCACCGTTTTGCCGCTTTCGTCGCGATAGATCGACGCGTTATATAGAACCGGCATCGTGCTTCCACCGCGATGGCGGATTTCCAACTCGTAGTCCCTCGTCCACCCTTCTTTGAATACGTGTTTGTAGCCGTCGCGCGCCTTTTCCGGATCGGTGAAATAGTCGCAGAAATCAGTGCCGAACAGAGCGTGACGTGAAAGTCCCGTCGCCGTTTCGGTCGCCTCGTTAACATCCGTAATTTTGCCCTCGGGAGATATGGTGACGAGCGGGTCCAGGCTGGCTTCGATCAGGCTGCGGGTATAGGCGCTAACCGTCCTGAGTTCGCGGTTGAGTCTGTTGAGCTTCTCCTCCGCCTGCTTCAGATCGTCGATGTCGGTGCAGGTCCCGAACCATTTGACGATGTGTCCCTCCGGATTGCGCATGGGAACGCCGCGCATCAAAAACCAGCGATAGCTGCCATCGGCCGCGCGCAGCCGGCTTTCAATGCGATAGATCTCGCCGGTTTGCGTCGAGTGGTTCCAGCCATCCCACGCGGCTTGTTTGTCGTCCGGGTGAAAAGGCGTATACCAGCCTTTGCCGTAACTCTCCTGCAGCGTCAGCCCCGTGTAATCTGCCCATTGCTGGCTGAAGTAAGTGTTCAGTCCGTCGGGCGTACACATCCAGACCATCTGGGGAACCGCGTCCACGAGCGTGCGGAACGCCGTTTCACTTTCCTGTCTGGCCGCCTCCGCGATCTTTCGCTCCGTGATGTCCCGCGCCGCGGCAAAAACGCCGGCAACCTTTCCATCTTCATCGCGATAGATGCTGGCGTTATAGATAACCGGGGTAACAGTGCCATCGGTGATCTCAAGTTCGTAGTTCCGTACCGAGCCATCGCGGAATGCCTTAAGGTAACCCTGACGCGCCTTGTCGGGGTCTGTGAAGTAGGTCGAGAAATCCGAGCCGATCAGTTCCTTTCTCGGTCGCCCTGTCACTCGCTCCGTCGCCTGATTGACGTCGGTGATGATTCCGTCCGGCGAGATGGTGACCAGGGGATCCAGGCTGGCCTCGATCAGGCTGCGATTGTAGGCACTCGCGCGGCGCAGCGCTGCTTCCGCTTGTTTGAGTTCCGAAATATCCCGGGCAATAGAGGACGCGCCGATAATCTGACCATCATTGCTGAGAATGGGCGAAATCGCGAGGGTGACGGGGACACGGGCGCCGTCTTTTCGGATCCGCAACGTTTGAAAATGATCGACCCGTTCCCCGCGACGGATGCGATCCAGAAGGTGGCCGATTTCGGAAGGGGCATCGGATGGTTCCAGAATTGTAATCGGTTTCCCAAGCGCCTCTTTGGCCGTATAGCCGTAGAGAATCTCGGCGCCGCGATTCCAGCTCAGAATCGTGCCATCGAGATCCTTACCCACGATCGCATCGTCGGAAGAATCCACGATTGCCGCGAGGTACGAACGCAATTCCGCGTTTTTTCTGCGCTCCGTGATGTCGTTCGCGAGCACACACACCCCGGCCGCAACGTCCAGCTTCACCGAACACATCGACAATTCGATCCATCTTGCGGGTCCGCCGGGCGGAGTGAACTGGATTACTCCTTCCGCGTCGCCAGCCATCGCCTGGCGAAACAGCGAATCCAATCGGGGTTTCTGGGCCGGTTCAGCGAACTGCGCGAGGGAGGCGCCGATGACCTGTTCAAGCGGCACCCGGAGCATTTCCGCAAAACGCCTGTTGGAATACGCGATCGTCGCGTCAGCCAGCAGTGTCAGCGCGCCTTCTTTCATCGTCTCGAGGAAGACCCGGTATGGCTGCTCTGCGCCCTTCAGGACAAAAACCTGGTCTCCTTTGGCCCCCGATACGACGACGGCATCCACCTGCCCCCCGCGGATCGCGCGCAGCGTTTCTTCCGCCTCACTCAGACGGCTCTGGAGTTTTTCGACATCCAGTTGAGGTTCAGCCAGCGTCATTTCGATCCTTCCCCGCAACCTTTGCGGAAGGCAACCGCGCGGGAACGACTTCGAGGCCGAGCAATTTGTCTTCGAGATCCGACAAGTCGCCAACAAACCTTCGCAACGGCGGCGGCAGCTGCTTCACCAGAGTGGGTGCAGCGATGATCTCCGCGTTCTGGGCCAATTGCGGGTGCTGGAAAATATCCACTACCTCGAGTTGATACCGGCCCTTGAGCCTTCCGTCGCAGAGCGCCTTCAAATTGGCGATGGCCCGTGAAGATGCAGGTGTGGCGCCGGTGATGTAGAGCCGCAACACATAAAGTTCGCTGCCGATCTTTTCGAGCTCGCGTTCGTAAAGCTCCGTTGTAGTCTCTTTCTGTGCCATCACAGGCTCCTCAGGCGGATATCCAGACCCACGAGCGTCCGCTCCGTGTTGGAAAGGTTGCCAATGATTTTTCGCACCGGCTGAGGCAATCTCCGCACGAGTGTGGGGACCGCCAGAATTTGGTCACCGCGCGAGAGCTGCGGATTTTCCAACAGGTCGATGACCTCGATATGGTATTTGCCGTTCAGATACGTCTCGCAGATATTCTTGAGATTCGAGAACGCGCTGATGCAGTTTTGCGTTTGACCCGCGACATAGAGGCGCAGATCCCAAAAATCCTTTTTCGCCCGGCGCGGCGTGCTTTTCGTCCCGATTTCCGCTGTCGCGTTTTTCTTCATATCGTCACCTCTCGGGTAGCCGCCCACTCCGGTCCTGGTTCCCCGCGTCCGAATTGACGACGTGTGTCCGATTCGGCGGGCCAGTTCCGCTGCTACTTTCCATTTCGCGCCTCGGGTTCTGGTGAAGCATCTGCCATGCGATTCCGGGAAGCTGTCGCGCGCGCATTTTCGATTTCGTCCAAACGCAACTGCCCCCCTGTGTCGAACCGCTTCAGTTCGCTTTCGGCCGCGATCACGTCGGCCTTCAGGGCCTTTATTTGGGCAATGGCCGCGGCCCGTTGGTGCTCGATGACGGCGCGCTTCGCCTGCTGGTCACGTAACTGAAGCGCCTCTTCTATGCGCTCCCGCTCTATCTGGGCGATTCTTGCCGAGCCGGTCAGCACAGTTCCTGAGCCGGTATACACGTCGATCAAATGAATGCCGCCGCCGGTCAGGACGAACTCACGGACCTGGTTAGAGTGCGCCATGCCGCGCGACTTCAGGATGTAGAGGCAGCGGTTGCGCTCCCCATTGGTTTCTATAGTCCGGAGGAGCAGCCAGGTATCCATCAATGAAGAGATCCCGATTTCCGACTGCTGTTCGTGATCGCCACCGGCCGTGAGACTCGTACATAGCATCGTAATTCGGTTTAGTTTCAGGAAATCGATCAGCCTGGAGAGGGTCGCCTTCACATCCTCCAGACTCCCCACGGTCGCTA
Source organism: Bryobacteraceae bacterium (assembly GCA_025928545.1). Lineage (GTDB taxonomy): Bacteria > Acidobacteriota > Terriglobia > Bryobacterales > Bryobacteraceae > BOG-234. Next base: position 77,895 of record JAICJH010000022.1, read on the forward strand.
GATTCGTTACCGGGTCCGCCACAACTGCAGTCGGCCGGAAGGTCTCAACCAATTCGTGAATCGTCGCGAGATGCGACTCCAGACCCTGGGACGACGGGCGCGTTGTGTGGAACTGCAGCAGGCCTTTTTTCACAAATGGCTCGAGATCGATTCCTATCGAGCGCATATTGCGCAGAATCTGGCTGGAGGATTCTTCGAACGCGATATACAGGCATCTCCCCCCGCCTCGGCAGGTTGCCGCGGCGAACGCCGCAGCCACGCTGCTCTTGCCGGTCCCGGCTCCTCCGGAGACCAGCACGGTGCTGCCGCGAAAGTATCCCTGACCGCCCAGCAGCGTGTCGAGCCTCGGCACACCGGTAGCGATACGCTCGTTGGAAACTTCATGGTTCAGCCCCATTGACGTGACCGGCAGGACGGACAACCCCCGCTTCGTGATCAGGAATGGATACTCGTTGGTGCCATGGGAGGACCCGCGAAACTTCACGATTCGCAGGCGCCTCGTCGAGATCTGATCGCTGACGCGCTGGTCGAGCAGGATGACACAGTCCGCCACGTACTCTTCGAGGCCATAACGGGTCAATGAGCTCTCGCCGTGTTCGCCCGTGATGATGGCGGTTACTCCCTTGTCTTTCAGCCAGCGGAAAAGACGCCGCAATTCCGCTCGGACGATGCCATGGTTCGTCAGCCCGGCAAACAGTACTTCAATCGTGTCCAGCACGACCCGCTTCGCTCCGATCGAATCGATGGCTTCACCAAGGCGGATAAACAGGCCCGCCAGATCGTATTCGCCCGTCTCCTCGATTTCGCTGCGCTCAATCTGCACGGCATCGATACGCAATTTTTTTTGTGCGATCAGGCGTTTCAGATCGATGCCGAGGGAGGCAACATTGGTGGCGAGGTCCTCTTCGCGTTCTTCGAACGCCATGAAGACGCCCGGCTCGTTATAGTCCTCGGCGCCATGCGCGAGGAATTCGATACCGAGCATTGTCTTGCCACAGCCCGCGCTGCCGCACACCAGGGTCGCCCTCGCTTTGGGTAGCCCGCCGCCTGTGACTTCATCGAGGCCGCGGACGCCACTCGGCGTCTTCTCGAGGCCCCGCGGCAGGATGGCGAGCGTTGATTTCGACGCTGTCCTTACTTTATGGCCCACGTGCAGTGTCGCTTTTCGATGTCCCGAAGTTCCCATAGCGGCTGTTACTCCCGCCCTGAACAGGCAGTTCCGTCGCCGCTGTTGGCTGTGGGGGAACTTCAGGAGATCCAGGGACTTGCAGTCATTTTGAGTGGCCGTGTCGAAGTTCGTCGTACCCGACCGCGCACATTGCCGGTTCAGGTGTGCACGTCAGGTCACACCGTCGCAATTGTGAAGTGTAAATCCAATTGCCCAATTCGGCCGGACATCAGATCTCCCTGAATTAGAGTCGGAGATCGGCGATCGACCTGACCAGGTCACACCAGTGCAAGTAGGCTCATCGTCGCGTTCTGGATTTCGCACCCCTTTGTCGTTATTGGACTGGCCCCCTGTTTTGAGTCTTAACGGTTTGTCTCAAAACAGGGGGCCAGTCCAGTGACCGCGACATAAGCATTTCACGAAGAGCTGTTTGGCGCTCCCTAAGGTTTGGGGTGCGGCCGTCGCGTTAGATATGACTAACCTCGGGCGGAATCATGGTATGCTCCCTTGCATGTTCACCATGCAGGAATGGGCGGTCAATTGGCTGACCGGTCTCGTGCCGAGCTACGCGAAGGGGCGAAAGACCCCGGAGCAACTGCAGGCCGTCGTACGTCGCTGTAGGAGAGCTATGGGATCGCCGGGGAACAAGTTCGAGCTGTGCTCACCACTCATGGGCTGCCGGCAGTTGCATGAGCCGGAAGCAGGAAATCTTGGCGATGTGAACGCCGAGTGTTATGCCGAATAGGGAATATTGCAGCAGACACTCCGTGCATTACGCAGGTAGTCGTTGCCTGCGGTGTGAGGCCGAAGATCGCCATCGAGAACTTCTGAGCGCGACTGAAGAAAGCATGGCGGAGACAGTTCGAGCGATGCGGGAGTCGGATCATCGACGGGCGAACCCCGGCGAATACAAGTGCCCTCATTGCTTGTATATTACGCTCCGGTATGAGGCATGGCGTTGTTCGCAGTGTCACGGGGAAGTTGGATATGACTACTGGGTTCCGATTCGAGCACACAAACTCGCGCAGGCGGAAGAAGAAGCGGCTGCCTTGCAAGTCGCTGCCGAACGACGAGTTGCTGCACAACGGGCCGCTGCCGAAAAGGAAGCCGCTGCCCGTGCCGAGTGGGAACGAACTGCGCCGGAACGTGCGCGACGTCGGCGTGTACGCTCCGCTGGTGCCGTTGTGACGGGCTTAGCCGTCGGCATTGCCACCTCCCTTTTCCTCGGCTACCAAGTCGCCTACCACTCGTATTTGGGAGAGCATTATGATCCCGGCGGATGGTTCGTCGGGCTCTTTTGGGGTGTCATTGCAGGGTCGGCGACCGGAATCGTCGGATGGCGCAAGGCAGTAGAGCAGGAAAATTTTCCTAGGCTGCCGGGCGGAGGATGATACTTTCAAGGGGTAGCTGGAGCGGGGTGGTGTAGTGATGAGCGTTTCCGTCGCTGGCCAGAATTTTTAGAATCAATAACTTAGGCCAATAACGTTGAACCCCCGATCAACGGCTACGCGATCACAGACGAGCAGGTGCGCACAGTGCTCGTGCAGCATGGCCTGCTGGCCGTCGGATGTGCATTGTCCTAAAGGACGATCAGATCGCTGAACTCCGCGATACTGCCGATTTCGATGTCGCAATGTTTGGCGCGATCGATGTTGTGGGGCGGTAGCCAACAAAACCGAAACTCTTGCTGGTAGGAGTAGCGAAAGTGCTTCGTAAACGCAACTGCTGTTACCAATGAGGTCGGCAAAAGTGGATCGACATATTCGACGACACCCGCACGGAGGGTCGTGCCGCTGAGCTTTTGCATGCTGGTCTCCTGCAGCATTCGGGTGAAGCGATCGCGGTCACGAATGATGACACAGGCCTCGGCTTCGTAGTCAACAAAGAGCCGTGGTATCAGCGCGCTACTCACACAATAGAGCCAGTAGTCGGAGGGCAATTGCATTGTGACGTCGACACGGGCATGCTCCATGTCTGGTGGGACGTCATCGGGATTGCTCAACACCGTTAGCAGATCGTCGCGCGTTGCGATAATGGATAGCGGTATTTTGAGCTCGTCGTCCTGCCTTGCTCGATTGTGGGAGGTTCTTGCAAAGGACGTGGCCGGTTGAATGCGTAGCGCACCCGAGCGATACAACGCATCCATGATGTCGCGTTTTCCGTACCTGATGAATACATCGCTGGCCTGGGCTGCCAGAGCTGCGAGGCGTCCCGCCGCCTTGCGGGCGAGATCAGAAGTGAAGTCGGGTAACGATTCCCTGGATATCGTATGCGGAGTGAAGCCAGCAGGATACGGGCCGTACCGTAGCACCATTTCCTCCAGCATGTGTGTCCACTTTTCAGGCCAGACCGTCGAGGTGTTGGATACTTCGTCAGGACCGATGGTCATGGCTGCGAATTCGATTCCACCCCGACCAAGACAGAGGAGATTGAAGAGTACATCCTGCAGACGTTGGTCGAGCTCGGGTTGTGAAAGTAAGCGCGCGTACCTATCAGCTCGGTAATGATGCCGCCACACATCACTTCGCGCCATGCGCTGCTCGTTCATTGATTGAGTCTCATGGTGGCGGAGCCGCACCCCGCTATTGGGTATGTCTACCGGCCAGCGGCGGCAAGGCGGCTGAACACGTTGAGCGCTTCAGCGCGTAGAATTTGTCTCTGCACCAAACTTTCAATTGCGGGGCGCATACGGGGAAAGTCCCAATCGTCCACGCCATCCGGCTTGGTGCCTTGGGAGAGCAGGTAGAGAAATCCACCTAGTAACCGCCGATAGTCTCTCCCACCAGCTGCCTGTTTGGCTTGCGCGGTCTTTCCGCGACCGTGAAGGCGGTACTCGACTGCCGCTGCCTCCCGATCAGCTACTCGGATCATCTCGTGGTACTCGAGATCCTTTACGCGGCGAATGAAGTCGTCAAAATCGTAGTGATACATGGTGCCACCCTAAAACATAAGTATAGCGATTTGTTCTATTGGGTGTGTAAGGGCGTGGGTTCTGGTTGTTCGTCGTTCCGCGGTTGCGGTGGCGATCCCGGTCGCGAGCCAAGTTGATTTTTTGGGCGTTGGCTTTGCTTTTTGTGGAACGGAATAGAACGGAACTCTTAGGTTGGGGTTTCGTATGTTATTGGAATGTGGTGGCCAGAGAGGGACTTGAACCCCCGACGCCAGCCTTTTCAGGGCTGCGCTCTACCAACTGAGCTATCTGGCCACTTTGGGTGGAAAGGAATTTCCCGGCAGAGAAATACCATCATATCAAGCGTTCTATGCCGGCTGAAGTTTACCCGCCTCTTCCAATTCCTTCGCCGTCGCCTTTTCGACATCCGCATGCAGACTGTTCCCATGCGCATCCATCGTCACGATCGCCGGGAAGCCATCCACCCTCAAATGCCACATCGCCTCGGGCACGCCGAAATCGAGCAGGTGAACATCCTCCACCGATCGCACCGTCCGCGCATAATACTGCGCCGCCCCGCCAATCCCATTGAGATAAACCGCCCCGCACTCCTTCAGCGCTGCCAGAGTCTTCGGGCCCATCCCGCCTTTACCGATCACAACGCGCACACCGTAACGCCGGATCACATCCGCCTGATAAGGCTCCTCGCGAATACTGGTAGTCGGGCCCGCCGCCTTCACGTGCCATTTGCCGCCATCCTGCAACATCACCGGCCCGCAGTGATAAAGCACCGCGCCGTTCAGGTCCACCGGCGGCGGATTCTTCATCAGATGCGCGTGCACCGCATCGCGTCCCGTAAACATGTCGCCCTTGATCAGCACCACGTCGCCGACCTTCAGCGCGCGCACAGCCGCCTCGCTGACCGGAGCTTGCAGTACCACTTCGCGGCCGGTGAGCGGCAGCCCTTCACCCTGCGCCATTTTTTCGATCTTCCGCTCCGGATCGCGATACAGCCAGTGAGTAATGGCCCCGTCCTTCGCGTCGAGCCTCACCCCAAGCCGCCGGAACGCCCAGCATTCATACGCAACCGACACAAAAAAACTGGCCGGCAATCGATTGGCCGCCGTGATCTTGCAGCCGATCAGCGAAACGCGCCCCCCGAATCCCATCGCCCCGACACCGAGTTCGTTGGCTTCGCGCATAATGCGCGCCTCTAGCTCCGCCAGCCGCGCGTCGGGATTCACGTCGTCCAGCGTGCGGAACAGTTGGCCCTTGGCAAGCTCGTACCCATGCGCCCGATCGCTGCCGATGCAGACGCCGAGCGCTCCCGGCGCACAACCCTGACCCTGTGCCTGCCAAACCGCATGCAGCAGGCATTTGCGGACGCCTTCCAGATTGCGGTCCGCGCGCCCCAGATTTTCCAGCGTCGCGGGCAGGGAATACTGAATGTTCTTGTTCTCGCAGCCGCCACCCTTCAGCACGAGCTTCACCTCAATCTCATCCTGCTCCCACTGGTCGAAGTGGATCACCGGAGTGTCGATCCCGAGATTGTCCCCGCTGTTATGCCCCGTAATCGAGTCCACCGAATTCGGACGCAGCTTGCCCCGCTTCGTCGCTTCCGCCACCGCGGCCTTGATCGTCTTGCGAATCTCCATCTGATTCACGCCCACGGGAGTGTGGACATAAAAGGTCGGCATGCCGGTGTCCTGGCAGATCGCGCCGGAATCCTCGGCCGCCATGTCGATATTGGAAAGAATAATGTTCAGCGCCTGAGAAGCCTGCGTCGACGGCGTCTCAGCGGCATTGGCGGCGGCCATTGCGGCCCGCACGTCCGGCGGAAGATTTGTAGAGGTCTGGGTAATCAGCTCGACCAGGCTGTTATGAAGGAATTGCATAGCGACGTCTTATTATCGCGTGGCGCATTTGCCCGCTTACGCCAGCATTTTCGCGGCAGGCTTTGAAAAATAGGTCAGGATGAAATCGGCCCCGGCGCGCTTGATTGAGGTCAGGCTCTCCATCATGGCGCGGTCGTGATCGATCCAGTCGTTGGCTGCCGCGGCCATGATCATCGAATACTCGCCGCTGACCTGATACGCGGCCATCGGAATATCGGTGAATCGGTCGCGCGCCTGCCGGATCAGATCCAGATACGGCATGGCCGGCTTCACCATGATCATATCGGCGCCTTCTTCCAGATCGAGCGCGATTTCCTTCATGGCTTCACGCGCATTTGCAGGGTCCATCTGGTAGCTGCGGCGGTCGCCAAACTGTGGCGCGGAATCCGCCGCTTCCCGGAAGGGGCCATAGAATACGGAGGCGAATTTCGCCGCATACGAAAGGATCGGAATTTTCGAAAAACCATCCGCATCGAGCGCGCCGCGGATCGCAGCCACGCGGCCATCCATCATGTCGGAAGGCGCTACGATATCGGCGCCGGCGCGCGCATGCGAAACCGCGGAACGCGACAGCCAGTCCAGCGTCTGATCGTTGTCCACATCGCCGTCCACGATCTTGCCGCAGTGGCCGTGGCTCGTGTACTCGCAGTTGCAGACATCGGTGATGACCAGAATCCCCGGGACTTCGCGTTTGATGGCCCGGATCGCCCGCTGCACGATTCCCTCGTCGTCATACCCGCCGGAAGCTTCTTCATCTTTCGATTCCGGCAGTCCAAATAGAATCACTCCACTAATGCCCAGTGCCTTGATCTCGCGGCATTCTTCGATGGCCGAATCAATCGAGAGCTGACAGTGCGGCGGCATGGAACTGATCGGCTTGCGGATTCCTTCACCCGGAACGATAAACAGAGGGAGGATAAAATTGGCCGGATCCAGCCGGGTTTCGCGGACCAGGCTGCGCATGGCCTCCGAACTCCGCAGGCGCCGGGGTCGCTGTATCGGGAATGGCATCTGAAGTGAATTCTAGCAGGCTGCGTAAATACTCACTCCCTGCCGAATCCGCTACACTTGCCGAGTCGCGACGTCGTCAAATACCGAGCGTGAAAATACTGAGCCCGTGACCGCAAGGGAGCGGTCTCCGAGCCCCCTCCCAGGCCCCAAACCCCAAAACAACTCGCCCCGTCAGACCCACCCCCCTTGACAGTAGCCCCCGACGGGTTAAAATAATTCGTATCTCAGGCCTTTAGTATGCAGACACCCTGCGAGCACAAGAAAACAGTAATCATCGCCCGCCGCGACGGTGTGGACTATATGGAATGCCTCGATTGCAAGCAGATCTTCGAAGCCGAAGATCTGGAACCAGTTGCCGCCGAGGCAGACGAAGAATAGTCCCTCCGCTACTTCCCATCCCACATTTTTGACGCAGCGCTGACGGACTCAGATTCGTTTGACCCCGTGTGTTCGCAATGAATCAAACCTTCGCACAGAAATCGCCGCCTGTTAGGATAACCACTATATGCATGATCTCGGCGTGTTTCGCGCCAATCTGGACGCGTTCGCCGCACGCCTTGCTACACGCGGGCTGACGCTGCCGCTCGATGAATTCCACAGCTTAGACCAGCGCCGCCGTGCCGCGATTACCGAATCCGAGCAGTTGCGCGCCGAGCAGAATGCAATGTCCCGTGAGATCGCACGTCTCCGCAAAGACGGCGTGGATACAACGGACGCTCAGCAACGCTCCCGCGCCATGAGCGACCGCATTGCGGAACTCGCGAAGGACGTGGAAGCTTCCGATACCAGCTTCAAAGAAATGCTCGCCGGGATTCCCAACGTGCCCCATGAATCTGTTCCGGTGGGGAAATCGGCGGATGACAACGTGGAGGTCCGCCGCGTGGGCGAGCCTGCGCCGATGGACTTCCTCCCCAAAGCGCACTGGGACCTGGGGCCGGAGTTGGGGATTCTGGATTTCGACCGGGCTGCCAAAATTACCGGCGCGCGTTTTGCCGTCTACATGGGAATCGGCGCCAGGCTGGAGCGCGCCCTCATCAATTTCATGCTGGACGTGCATACCGAAAAACACGGCTATACCGAAGTGCTGCCGCCTTTCATCGTGAATTCCGCCAGCCTCTACGGCACCGGCAATCTTCCGAAATTCGGAGCCGATCTCTTCAAGCTGGAAAATTCCGATTACTGGCTCATTCCGACCGCCGAGGTGCCCGTCACCAATCTCTACCGCGACGAAGTGCTGAGCGGCGACAAGCTGCCCATCTGCCTCTGCGCCTATACTCCCTGTTTTCGCAGCGAAGCCGGTTCCTATGGACGTGACGTGCGCGGCATCATCCGGCAACATCAGTTTCAGAAAGTGGAATTGGTGAAATTCACGCGGCCGGAACAAAGTTACGAAGAACACGAGAAGCTGACTGCCGATGCCGAAGATATTCTCCGGCGTCTGGGCCTGCCCTTCCGAACCGTGGTGCTGTGCACCGGCGACATGGGCTTCAGTTCCGCCAAAACTTTCGATATAGAAGTCTGGCTCCCGGGCCAGAGTAATTTTAAGGAAATTTCGTCGTGTTCGAACTTTGAAGCGTTCCAGGCGCGGCGCGCGAATATCCGGTTTAAAGGCGCGAAGAAGGCGGAGTTAGCCCACACAATCAACGGTAGCGGCTTAGCCGTGGGACGAACCTGGGTCGCAATCCTGGAAAACTACCAGCAAAAGGATGGCAGCGTCCTCGTGCCCGAGCCACTGCGGCCTTACCTGAACGCCGAGCGGATTACCCCGCAGGCGCAATTAACATAACAGCGCTACAGCTTCTCCAGCAACCGAGCCGCCTCGTGCAAGTGAGCGGCGAGCCCATCCAAAGCCTGCGCCACCGCTTTCGCCTGCTCCAAAGCCTCCTCGGGCCGGCCCGCCTCTACCGCCTCCCGAATCCCAGGCAGAGTCTTCACCGCGTATCCCGTATACCTTCCCGGAGCATAAATGACGTGCCTGTACCAGGGACGTCCCGGCAGGCCTGCTGCGACCGTCAAATCGCGCTCGCTGTTTATCACCAGCCGGTTGATCGCCGCAATCTTCTCCGGAGCAGCCCCGGATAATTTCCCCCCAGCCCTGCCGAACGCTTTGTTGAACTCATCCGCCGCCTGCGAAAGTTTTCCGTTCGCCTTGCGCACCGCATCCAGACTGACCTTATCTTTCGCCTGCTCCAGCCGCCCGATTTCATCCAGATACCCGCCCACCGCCGTTGCCAGGCGCCCGAACTCGAAAGGCAGCACGGGCGCGTCGGCCAGCCGCATCGTGACGCTCGCGTTCATTTGCGCCAGCGCGCGCCCATAAACAAAGTCCGTATCTTCGAAGTGGCTGTACCAGTAAAAATCGTCATACGCCGAATGATAAACGCCGTTTCCGCTGACGTGATCGAACCCGAGCGAGAGCGAAGCGATCCCCAGATGCTGTAGAAATGGTGTATAGTCTGAGCCCGACCCCAACGGAGTCAGATGAAACTCCGTCGTCGTTTTGGCCGATGTCTTCTCGGCCTTCGCCAAATACTCGTCCAGCAGACTGTTGCCGCTGACCGGATCTTTCACCTCCCGCACCACCTCGCGCATTGTGCTTTCAAGCGTCGCCGACCCGCCCAGGCTCAGCTTGCCTTTCCCGCTCGAATCTGAATTCAGATAAACCGCCAGCTTGCGGTTGAGTTCTTCCGCATGTTTCTCCATCCATTCGGTGGAGCCCACCAGTCCGAATTCTTCGCCATCCCAGAACGCCAGCAGAATCGTGCGCTTTGGTTTCCAGCCTTTGTGCATCAGTTCTGCGAACGTGCGCGCGGTCTCCAGCAGCGCGGTGGCGCCCGATAGCGGATCGTCCGCGCCGTCCACCCATGCATCGTGATGGTTGCCGTACATCACCCATTCATCCGGAAACCTGCTGCCGGGGATTCGCGCGATCACGTTATAGAGCGGCCGCGTCTCATTGTTCATCGCAATCTGAAGATGCACCTTCGCCGCGCTCGGTCCCAGATGATAGGTCAATGGCAGCGCGCCCCGCCATGTCTCCTGCGCCACCGGCCCCTCGAGAGCGGCGATGAGCGGCATCGCATCGTCGTAGGAAATCGGCATCACCGGAATCTGCTGGATAGTAGTTGCTTCCGCCACCTTCAGCCGCTTACCGCCCGGTTCCGATGCCCATCCCGGCGAAAGCGGGTCGCCCGGCTCAACCCCCAGATCGAGCACGCTGCCGCGCTGCACCCCGTTGCCTGGCCGGTACGGGCCCTTCGGGAAAACATCGCCCTGAAAGAATCCATCGTCTCGCGGATCGGAATAGATGATGCATCCCACTGCGCCGTGCTCGTAAGCCACTCGCGGTTTCACGCCGCGAAAGCTCTGCCCGTAGCGCACGATGACGATCCTGCCTTTCACATCCACGCCTTTCTCCTTCAGCCTGTCGTAGTCGGCGGGCAGGCCGTAGTTCGCGTAAACGAGAGGCGCCGTCACATCGCCGTCGCCGGAGTACGCGTTATAAGGAGGAACAATGTCCGGATTTGAAGTCGCGGGATCCGTAGCCACAGCCGGCTCTGTGAGTTTCGCGCGAAAGGGAACTGCCCCGGCGAGTTCAAGCAAGCGCGTGCGCGGCGTCGGCAGCATCGCCTCCATCGGTTCGATAGTCGCGTCGAGGCCATATTCGCGCAATTGCGCCTGTATCCACTCGGCCGCTTCTTTCGAACCTCGCGTGCCGGCAAGATGTGGCTGGGCCGAAAGTTTTTCCATCGCAGCCCGGATACGCGCCGCATCGGGCACCGCGCGAGCCTGTTGTTCCCACTGGATTTCCTCCCGCTCGCCCGCCGCGTCATAACCGCGGATACTGACGGTGGCGGCGAAAACGCTCAACGCCGAAATCCCGAATACCAGTGTCTTGCGCGAAATCAGGAACATGAATCTTGAGTGTCTCATTTCCTCCCGGTCACAACGAAATTAAAAATATTGCAAATCCCCGCATCCCTCTGAGTACAAAGCAACTTGACCCGTCCAGCCCCGCCAATACCGCCCCGTCAGTACCCCGATTTCTTGACACCGTGTGCTACTTTCCAGTCAGGGAGTGGTTCTTCGCCGGCCGCTCCTGACAATTATTTCCTGGCCAGGAAACGTCGACTGAGGTGAAACTGGACTCTCGGGTGCCTGTTAAGGGCTCACGGCAGCGGCCCTTGGGACCGTGTCGACGAGAGGACTTTCCAGACTAGTTTGGATAACTACCAGCCACAGCGAAA
>JAICJH010000113.1 GCA_025928545.1 Bryobacteraceae bacterium
CCCTCCAGAATTGCGCGACTCGAGCGCTCTGCTTCCGCGATTGCCCGCGCGACTTTTTATAGGACGTCCAGTAATTGTGCCGAATGTTTCGTCGCCGCGAGTCCCTGTCGGCAACGCTCAATTGCCTTTACTGGCTCCTGAACCGGCAACATGGGCGCTGATCGCGATCGGATTGGGCCTGATTGGTATTCACGTGAAGCGGCAAACCCGGTGCAACTCGTGTAATCGTAACGAGCAAACGAAATCATGAACTGGCGCATCGAACTGCGCCGCTAAAAAGCGCCGTCGACTGAGCGCCGCTTTTGCTCATAACGGGTATCTTCAGCGATGCAGCGAATCGACCTGGCGCTGGTCATAAGCACGGGCCTGGGCGTCCAGACCCGTGCTTTCTTCCTCGTGCAGCAGGTACCTCGACTATGCACGCGATGTGGCGCGTCGCCTGCATATGCCTGCCAGGGCGAGCAGACCACCGCCGATCATACTGAGTGATGCCGGCTCGGGGACCTGATTGATGTGGCTGCTGCTGATTGCCGCAATCTGGACAACGTCATGCCCGCCAACCGCGGCGCCCAGATTATTTGCGCCACATGCGGCGAAGCCGTTGTCGCCGCAGCCCGCTTCCAGGCTCGCGCCGACCACAATCGAAGCCCCGCTGTTGATGGCATCGTTCAGGAGCGCCTGGTCGTTCGCATCGAGCGTGAATACCCAGCCCGCGTTTCCAATGCCCTGCAGCGTCTGCATCAGGGTTGTCGGTCCTGTGTAGACGGCATTGTCGATCAGCGTATACTGCCCATTCACAACGCTGTAAAATTGCGCGTTCAGCTCCTGTAAGGTGATTGAACTGCCCGCAGGCTGTGCAGGGTTGAACAAGATCCCGATCTGACTCGCGTTGGTGATATCTGTCGGCAGCGCTCGCAGACCGGTCTGACTCTGGCCCGTTTGCGTCTGACCGAAAGTGAATGAGCTGCTTCCTACAGGCGCGCCGCAGTTCACATTGAGTGTCTGCGCGCCGCCAGGAAGCGCAGCGCCGACGCAACCTGCTTCCGCCGTGCTGCTAGCGGGCGACTGCACGGTCAGGAGTGTAGTTGCCGCTCCTATCCCATTACCGGTGGACGGGTCGAGCGAGCTCAGAATGAGGCTCGCATGCGCATTTGGTAATGCGCCTCCAAGGAACAGTACCGCTCCTGCTATCCATCTCCTCATCGTCGTTGATCTCCTTCGTCAACTCATGCAGGACGTATCCCTGCGTCTTGCATATGGACCACGTGCCCGCAGACCCCAAGGTATCGGTAACTCTTGCTCGTAGTACAGGGATAGACCAAATGACGAGTACCGGAATATGTCCGGCAACCTGCACGTATTCCAGACCTGCGCTGGCTGCAGGAAGGCGGGACAGTTGAAATCGCCACCAGTGGACAGCGGGGTCCGCCGAGAGAGCACGTCCGAGGCTCCTCGGGTTCACGTACGGCAGATGGCCAGTTGCAGGCGCGTCCGCAGATACCGCGTGCCACGCGCATCCACTTCAAAGCTCAACAGCTCATCCAGAAACTCGCCGCAGCGCGATTCCTGCTTCGACGCCTGCTCGGGCAAGCTTTCGATACGCGCTTCGATCGCTTTCAGGCCCAACCCGTTCAATGCAGTCTACAGCCGCTCGATCGGCGTGATTGCGCGCCTCCTAATGCCGCCTGCTCATACGCCGCGAGCGGCGGGATCTGGACCACCGGCGGTGTGTCCTGGAGGTGCATGAGCAGCTTACGATGACGACCCGCTCCCCCCGAATGCCGCCATGGTGCTCGGGCTGAGTCACGATGCTGTGATTGCGCCGAGCGCGCTTCATGCGTCGCGATTCGCTCAGGCCCGTGATGCACTTCCGGTGCGCCGGTGTGCACTCTCGGGCATCAATCGCGATCGTCCCAGATTTCTCCAATCGACGTGCTCCTGTCTGCACGGAGGCGCGGATTCGCGTGCGGATCCAGCCGGTCTGTCAAGAGTTATGCCGGCTCACAACATCGTCAGGGGTGGGGACTTTTACTCCGGGGTTATGGGGATGACGACCGGCCGTGATAGTAGCGCGCGACATCGGGCAAGATCGCATTCCAGATCTCGCCACTCATCGACGCACCGACGTTGGTTTTGAGATGATCCTAATCCCATCGGAACAGAAGGCGGCCCACTCATCTCCAATGCCATCCGCGATAGACGGAGCAAGGTAAGCGTCTGGTGAAGGCCGTCTTCAAAAGGTGAGTAAGAGAGATCATCCTTGAGGAGGCGGCCGAGAGGACCGTCGAGCAACGATGGTTCAGAACGGCAGGCTTGCAGGTAATGCGGAACGCGGTGGCAAGCGTCGGATGCGCTCGAAACTGGAGCGGCGGCAGGTGGTGGAAGAGACGATGCGACCGGGGGCGCCATCGGTCGCAGTCATCGCACGTGCCCATGGGGTGAATGCCAATCAGGTCTTCAACTGGCGGAAGCTCTATCACGCGGGGCGGCTCGACGATAAGGTCCCCGCAACCGAGTTGCTGCCCGTCCGAATCTCAGAGACTTCACGCCAGGAATATCCCCGCGCGGAACGGCCCGATATTGCCCCTGTTGCTTCGGGCGCGATTCACATCGAACTCGGACGAGTCCGTATTCGCATCGACGGATCGGTAGATCCCGAAAATCTCCGCATCATTCTGGAGCAACTGGGCCGGTGATCTCGCTGCCGTCGAATACGAACATCTGGATCGCTGCCGGCGTGACCGATATGCGCCGAGGCTTCACCGGCCTGAGCGCCGCCACGCAGACGGTGCTCGAACAGAACCCATACTCGGGCCATGTGTTCGTCTTTCGCGGCAAGCGCGGCGACCTGGTCAAAGTGCTCTGGTGGGATGGTGACGGCCTGTGTTTGTTCGCCAAGCGTCTGGAGCGCGGACGCTTCGTCTGGCCACAGGCGGAGAAAGGCGTGGTCTCGCTGAGCCGCGCGCAGCTCTCGATGCTGCTCGAAGGCATCGACTGGCGAAGACCGATCAGAACGGCTTCGCCCAGTCTGGCGGTATAGAACATCTCTTCTCGAAAATGTTTGCAAATCTTCATCGGATTGTCATGCTTGCGTGACATAGTTTCGATATGGACCCAGCGGGCAGCGGGACAAAGCGTAAAAATCAACTGCCCGATCTGGACGCGCTCGACAACGAGTCGCTTAAGGCGCTCGTGCTCGCCAAACAGACCGAGATCGAGAACCTGAATCTGCTCGTCCTCAAGCTCAAGCGCATGCACTTCGGCCAGCGCTCGGAGAAGATGAATGCCGAAATCGGGCAACTGGAACTCCGGCTCGAAGACCTCGAAACAAATCAGGCCGCGGCCGATCCGTTTCCCGCGCAGAGGGCGGCGATGGTTGTCAATGAGAAGGCGGCAAAGAAGCCGGCGCGCCGCCCGCTTCCCGCCGAGTTGCCGCGTGAAATCGAAACGATCGCGCCGAAGCAGGAAGCCTGTCCGGACTGCGGCGGCACGCTGCGCTCGCTCGGTGAAGACGTTTCGGAAGTGCTGGAATACGTACCTGCGCGCTTCAAAGTGATCCGCACGGTACGTCCGAAACTGAGTTGCGCCTGCTGCTCGCGCATCGTACAGGAGCCCGCGCCGAATCGACCCATCGACAAAGGTCTCGCCGGCCCCGGTCTGCTGGCGCATGTGTTGGTGGCGAAGTATGCGGATCATCTTCCGCTCTACCGCCAGTCGGAGATCTATGCGCGGGAAGGGGTCGAACTTGAACGCTCCACCATGGCCGACTGGGTGGGCGGCGCGAGCCGGACGCTGCGGCCTCTGGTGGAAGCGCTGAAAGACTACGTGCTCAGCGCGGAGAAACTGCATGGCGACGATGTGCCGGTTCCGGTGCTCGAACCAGGACAGGGCAAAACGAAGACCGGCCGCCTGTGGACCTATGTTCGCGATGACCGCCGGGCTGGTAGCGATGCGGCCGCGGCAGTGTGGTTCGCCTACTCGCCGGACCGCAAGGGCGAACATCCGGCGGGTCACCTGAAGAACTACCGGGGCATCCTGCAGGCCGATGGCTTCGCGGGCTTCAACAGGCTGTACGACACGGGCGTCATCGTGGAGGCCGCCTGCTGGGCTCACGTGCGAAGAAAGTTCTTCGACCTGCACCACGGGCACGCTTCGCCGGTGGCGAAAGAGGCACTGGAACGTATCGCACAGTTCTACGGGATCGAGAAGGAACTCAGGGGCCGATCGCCAGACGAAAGAAAGAACATCCGGCAAACGAGGTCGCGGCCGCTGCTCGAAGCCATGCACGGGTGGCTGAAGGCAACCATGTCGAAGCTGTCGAAGAAATCGGAACTGGCCAAAGCGATCCATTATGCGCTGGAACGCTGGAGTGCGCTTCTGGTGTTCGTCCATGACGGCCGCGTCGAAATGGATAACAATGCCGCGGAGCGTGCGCTGCGCACTGTTGCGGTCGGCCGGAAGAATTACCTTTTCGCTGGCTCCGATGCCGGCGGCGAACGTGCTGCGGCTATCTACACTCTGCTCGGGTCGGCGAAGCTGAACGGCATCGATCCGGAGGCGTACATGAGGGCGGTGCTGCGCCGCATCGCCGATCATCCCATCAACCGGATCGCGGAACTCCTGCCCTGGAATCTGTTTCCCGCGGCAGAAGAAAAGGCCGAGGCTGCGTGACACTCAAATCCAACTCAATCAGAACGTGTCCACAATCGAGGATTCGTGGACACGATTCAAAATGAGATAAGCCCGCTACCAATGACTTGGTTACCGCTCGAATCGGAAATGCTGGCCTCGGTTGCTTATGCTGCTGAAGAGCAGATCCTGCACCTGCGTTTCCGCAAGGCCGGCGATGTCTACCGCTACCTCGAGTTTCCAGCCGCTGAGTACCAGGCGTTCCTCCATGCCGAGTCTCACGGCCGCTTCTTCCTCGCCCACATCCGAGACAAATACCCCTACAAACGCATGGCGAAACTCCGCGCCGCTTGATCTGTCAACACGGCCTCGCCCGGACGCTTACGGAGCAAGCATACGCTGAAGATGAGATGAAACGGCTCAAGGCGAATCGTGAAAGCTGCGGCTTCCGGGTAATTCATGCCGCGCGCTACGCAAGCCGGTTCAACGGCTTACTTCTTCCACAGCGCTGGGAGCGAGTCCTTGGACGGAGCGGCTGAAATAGCAGCGCCGCCGACCCGAAACCATCTGAGCGGCGGCGCTGAGTTTATCCAATGTGCGGTTTACTTGTTCTTCTGCACACTGAGCAGTGCGCCGTATTGTGTCGGCGTCCACCCCTTCCCGCACGCCTGACTGTCATGGAGATCCACTTTGACCTGATAGCTGCCGTTAGTTAGGGCGGTGAGATCCCAGTTGTAGATGTACTGGTCGTCGGTCGTATTCGTGTACCGCATGAAGTAGCTGGCGTCGGGAGTCCCTTGCGCAGCCGTTTCCGAATCTGTGCCCGCAGTGGTTGTAGATAACTTGAATACGCCGATTTCAGGAGTGGCGTCCGTGATGAGACCGTTCCCCTGGCCATCGAGGATTCGAATTTTGAACGGAATGACGCGGCCAGTTTTGAACACGCTCGTGCCGTCCGCGTTCATAGGCGGCATGAATCCCTGGAAAATGTAGGTCAGTCCAAGTTTGGCTTCATCGCTCGATCCAATGTATGTGTCGGTTCCGGTAAATATGGCTTTGATCGGCGTGTCGCCAACTGGGAGCGATCCGACGTAGTAGCTCAACGTGGCCTTGCCGGTGCTGTCTGTCTCAGCCGAACCTACCGAGGCGCCAGCGACGAAGAACTGCACCCACTGTTCCGATATGGAATTACCTGAAATCTTTTCCTTCAAAACAGCGGTCAGGCCCACATCCCCTCCGCGCAACACTCCGCAGGCATCCGACAGGTCCAGCGTCGTTTCAACAGGCGAGGGCGCCGACTTAGGAACGGTAATCGTAATCGGAATGGAGTTATTCACTCCCCGCAGTTCGCCGGCCGGATTTGCTTTAAAGGTCAGATAGACTGTGTATGGTTTATCGGAGACCGGATCTGCGGCTGGTGCGGTGACTCGCACGTTGACAGGGCACGTAACTGTGTTGCTGGACAGCGTACAGGTTGCGCCCGAAGTGATTTCGGCGGGCGCAGTGGAGGTCGGGTCTATGCTAAAAGACACGAACAGGCTGTTGCCGTAATTCGTGGCGCTTCCCGTCCCGTTTGCAATGCTGTAGGTGAATGACACGTCATGCTGGGTTCCGCCACCCAACGTGAGCGATGCGGAAGTGGGACTCGGTACGAGATAATCTTTCCCACACACGGGTGCGGCGCACAGCACCCCGATCAACAGTAACACCGATATGGCGCGAAACTTCATCGTTCCTCCTCTAATGATGTCAGGCAAATTCGAACTTACGCAGACAGGCTGCGGGCCACTCCCAGCGCCTCTCATGGGCCAAGACATAAGTAGCCTTTGAAACAGTTTACTGGCTGGGTATATAAAAAAGGAAAGGTACTAATGCCACGTTTTCAGCTATTCGGCTCTAGTACTACAGTGCGGGTAAATGATTACCGGCGGTCGTGCATAAACCCGATTCGACGAGCCTTGCCTCAAACGGATTGCTCGAAGTGCACCGGACCGTGTGTGAGTGTTGGGATGGCCCAGATAACCCTGCATCAGGCGCATCGCATCCTGACGGTTGAGCGCATGCCACAACCGTGAGGCAGCATATGCGGATGAGCGCAAGCGGAAAGGCCGGCCTCAGCCAGCTAGCGGATAATCCCGAACGCGACGGCGCACCCAGTCATCAGTACGGAAGCGGCGAACAGGAATGGAAATGCAAACTTCTGATGTTCACGCAGATCGATTCCCGCGAGCCCGCAACCAGGAACGTGGCCGGAGTGAGCGGACCCACCGGAAAGCCGGTCGTGTGCATGTCGAGCAGCGATGCCTGGGCGATCTGGACTGGGGGGACTCCAAAGCTCCTGCCCGTTTCCGCGAGCACGGGAGAACGCCAAAGTAGAAGGAATTGGGATCGAACAGAACGCTGAGCGGCATTGCGGCGAGCCCGAGGATCAGCGGCAGATGCGGCCCGCTGCCCGCCGGTGTACCCGCCGCTACGAGTTTCGCCATTGCGGCAAGCATCCCCGACTCCTTCATGATTCCCGCGAACGCGCCGGCGGCAAATAGGATGCTCGCCATCATGAGCGCCGGACGGGCGTGCGCATCAGCGCGCTCGCGCTGCATGGCGAGATCGGGATAGTTGATCTGCAGCGCAATCACGACGCCCAGCATAAACACCACGACGGGATCGAGTTTTAGGCCGATCATTCCCCCGATGAGCAGCAGCGTAAGAATCAGGTTCGGCCAGAAGCGGCCCGGGCGGCGCAACGCGAGATCCTCGGCTTTCACGACGCGGACGAACGAGTGCATCCCGCCCGTTGTGTCTACCAAACCGAGCCGCTTCGCTTCACGTTTGTTCGCGTTCACCTGGGGTAGCGGTGATTCAGCGAATTTGACATCGCGATCGAAATCGAAACTCCGCGGGTCCCATGCGGGATCGCCGAAGATCCAGTAGCGCCAGAAGTCCAGGCGCGCAGGTTCGGGTTTGCCCACGAAGTATGCGCCCCACCCGGTCTCGCCTCCAGGCACCCAGCCGGGGAAGATCTGCTCGCCGGTTCGCGCATCGCGCGCGCCAGAGTAGATTTTGCGAACCGCTTTCACCTGCGGTCGCGTGAGGCAGGTCGCCTCGTCTGCATCGTGGCAAAGCAGCGCCGCAGGATTGAATCTGCAGCGGCGCGGTCCGATATCAAGCCGTCCTTCTGTCAACCGAATCGCACGCTGCCATCACGGCGCGATGGATCATCGGAACCTTTGAAGCCGGAAGCTGCGCCGCCGCGCTCTGGTTCAAGGCCAGCCACGACCACAGGAACCCGACGTTCAGGCGTATTCGATCATTGCCCGGATCGCCGGCTACGATGCCGTCGTAATCGCCGGGATAGCGCTGAGCTTGCGACAACGCCGGGTGACCGCCCGTCGAACAGCCTATGAAGTAAGCGTAATCGGCGAAACGACCATAGTAATCGCGGAGGATCAGGTTCGCCGCATCGGTCATCACGTGCACGGCGCGAAAAGCCCAATCGTCGATCTTCCCGGGATGTCCAACTGCGGAATTTCAGGTCGTCGCCTTCATGGCCGGTATTCGATCCCGCGGTCGCATAACCGCGCTCGAGGGCCGTTTCCATGTCGCGATATCCGAGCGCGCCGGAATATCCGCCATTGCCGGTTCCAATAAACTTGTGATTCCAGGCGTCCGGCGAGGGTAGCCAGACCTCGAACCGGATTTCAGAATCGGCAACCGGCCAGGCTGTGGCCGCAATTCGGCAGAATGCCGGCAGGCTTCGACCGCGGCGCCCGGGAGACGAACTCGGAACGAAAGCCGCGCGTTGGAAACAAATTTTGTGACTTGCCTGGATAAACTTCGACATCGACAGGATGGAATTCAGTTACTTTCCATCCCGAATGTTACGTTCGTCATAATGCATGACAATGCAAGGCATCCGATACGCGGCGGCGCTCCTCGCCTTCGCCGTTCCCAACCCCGCTGCGACGCCTTCGTGCGAGGCTCTGCTATCGCTCGACATCCCGAAAGTCGCGATAAGGTCCGCGGTGCCGGCGGCATTCGTTATGGTCGCGCCAGTTGTTGGGAACGCTTCGCGCCCATATCGCTTACCTGCGCGATTGTCTGCACGACATTCGCCCTTGGTCAATAACTCTCGACAGAAAACATTAAAGTGTCGAGAATCCGAACGGCTTCTGCTGGTTGGCCGGTTTCGCGGGTTCCGGACGCGGTAAACTCTCGACAAACGATGAGCGCGGGAACCCCGGTCGCGCCG
>JAICJH010000024.1 GCA_025928545.1 Bryobacteraceae bacterium
GCCACCATGTGGCGATTCACCAGAAACAATGGAATCACCGAAGGCTTTCATACCAAAATGGAGGTTTTGCAGCGGCAGGCTTACGGATTCAGGAACTTCAACAACTACAGGCTCAGGGTTAAGGTATTGTGTTCTTAGATCGGTCGGAGGCAAAGCTTGCCCCCACTAAGTGTGTAGAGCCTGTGTAGAGCCCTTGTTTTTAATGGTGCGGATGAGAGGACTTGAACCTCCACTTCCTTGCGAAAACTAGAACCTGAATCTAGCGCGTCTGCCAATTCCGCCACATCCGCACGATGGGCACTGCAAATTGTTATTTTCTCACAGCCACTTTCATGGCGTCCCGAATGCCCGCACAGCGTACTTCCAACCCTCACAACAAAACTTCAATTCTTGGGCAAACGGTCCAGAATCGCCGCGCTTTCCTCGATCTTGTCTTCCCGGTAGAGCACGCTGGCCAGCCCTTTGAGCGCATCTTCATTCTTGGGCTCCGCCTGCACTACTTTCTTGTAAATATCCTCAGCCATCGTGTATTCCTTGCGGTCCACAGCCTGTTTGGCAGCCTCAAGGTTGGTTTTCGTGTCAGCTCCTGGAGGCGGGGCGGCGGTCCTGGCCGGTTTTGCTGCGTTCTCCGTTGCCGTTTGAATTTCCTTGCCAGCCGGAGGCGCTTTTTCAGCCGCACTCTCGCTCATCGTCCTGCGAATCTCATACGTGCCGCCAATGAGGATGGCGACTCCTACCACAGCCCAGAAGATCTTAGGGCCCAGATTCTTTATTTTCGAAGACTCCGCCGAATGACCGCCGCGCTTCTCCCTCGGATTCTCGTGGTCCCGGCTCGCACGCGAACTTTGTGCCGGCGCCTCCGCGCTCTCCTGTGCCCGTGCCGCAGCCAGCCTCTTCGGCAACTCCTGAGCCAGCTTATCCACCCCGGAAATCAGCCGGGAAAGATTATCTTCCGTACGCTGGTTATACTCACGCAACTCGTGCATCGCTTCCGCCTGCTGGCTCATATTATGTTCCAGCGCGGAAACCCTCTGCACCAGCTTCACCTGAATGTTTTTGACGAAAGTCTCAAGCGTCCGGACATGCTGTTCTTCAATCTCCGCCTGTAACTTGCCGGCCATGGACTGGAACCGTTTTGTTACCGCTTCCTCGATCATCTGCGGCAGCCGCGCTTTCAGATCCCGGCTGACGGCTCGACCCTTATCTACTCTCCCGCGCGGTGGAAAGTTGCCCGGATCCGTCAGACTTTCCGCAATCTCGGCGTCCAGCCAGCCGCGTGGATCTTCGGGAACAGGTTGTTCCCCGTCCTCCATTGCGACTACGCGTCCTTCTATTTCATCCAGGCGATCGAGGATCGGTCGGATTCCGTCCGCCATTTGGGACATGATTTCATAGTCGCGGTCGTCCAGATCGGCCGGCGCCTGTTCACGAATTCTTTCCCGGAAATGCGAACGGTCCATGGAAGCACCCCTGGACCGTCTTGATCGACCGGTTGCGGGTTCTTCCAGCAAATGCCGGTCTCTGCCATCGCGGCCAAGCTGCGGCGAGAAATACTGGCCTCCGTCCCGAACATAGCGGATTGCATCGATCAGATGCCTCGCAGGGCTGTTCTTCAGCAGGTAAGCGTCCGCTCCGGCCCGGACTACTTCGCGCACAATATCGTCGTCAATTGTTCCGGAGAGGATGATGGTTTTTGTGCCCAGCGCTTCTTCCCGGACCCTTCTCACCAGCTCGATTCCATGCAGTCCCGGAAGATTCAGATCCAGTACGACTACATCCGGCCGTTTACTGTGAATTTCCTGAAGTGCCGCATTGCCGTCGGAACAGCCGCCCACCACAGTAACTTCCGCCGTTGCCTGCAACACCGCCGCCATTCCATCGCGGCGCATCGAATCGCCGTCGGCTAATAGCACCGTTACTTTTGGGGTCTCTGGCATGGCGTGGTCGTATTACATTCTAACCGAAGGCCGGCCGTTGCAGGAGCTTGTTCGCCCCTTGTTTCGGATGTGCCACAGCATTAGCCTGCACTGGTCCGGCTTATGACAGACAGCCTCGGAACGTCTGGAACCTGCCCCTCCGCTTCACCCGAAATTCCGCTGGTTGCCGGCTTTTGTCCCTGCGGATTGGATAAGCGTTCCAGGGCTGTCAGGAGCCGAAGGATGTTCCGTTCGCTTTGCATCGAACAATCCCGCAGCTCTGCCACTGCCGCTGTCTGTGCTCCCATGTTGCTTTCGAGTTGGCTGATTCGCGGCGAGACACGGGTTTCGATCGACGCCACAATGGTATTGACGGTTTCTTTGTTTGCCGCCTTCATGCTCAGGTGAAATTGTTCTTCAATCGCGGCCAGCCGGTGTTCCAGGTCGCCGCTGATTTGCCGGTGCAGGCTGTCCCGAAGATCGTCGGCGAGATTTACCACGGATTCCACCGCGTATGTCGAACTCGCAACCTGCTGCCGCAGTTTCTCTACCTCATTCTGTTGCCGGTCCATCCGCGCCACTACTTCTGTGAGGGCGCTTCGCCACTCGGAATCCAAAGCCTTGGGCGACACCATGGGCGCCGATGGTGGCCTGGCAGCCCGAGGCGCGAATGTGGCAGATCGAGTATTCGCGCCGGTGCTTTGGGGAGTGTTTGTGACTGTTGCGGCTTGCTGCCGGGAGGGGTAAGTCGCCTCTGTCGCTGGGGCGGGCTCACATTGTTGCGCCCGCGACAGTCTTTCCTCCAGTCGTTCCAGCCGATCGGTTACCGCATCTTTTTCGGAAACTCGCGGCTCGCGCGTTGTCTGCGCGTCTTCATGCTTTTTTCCGGCGCCGCGCGACTTCATGGTTGCCCGGTAAGACCCTCCCAGGCCCTCGCCCAGCCTGATGCTCGCGCCGAGGACGATTCCTCCGCCAACAGATGCAGCCAGAATGTGAAGGAGTTTTGCCATATCGGCTACAGCCTGCCTTGCTGCCGTGTCAATTCGGCGCCTTTCCCGATGTTTGGTGAATATTGCGCTGGATCGCGAAACGCACCAGTCCCGCGACGCTGTCTATTTTCAACTTTCGCATGACGTTGGAGCGATAGGTATCCACGGTTTTGGGGCTGATTCCGAGCGCCGCCGCTATGTCTTTGGGCCGCACGCCATCCACCAGCAATGAAAACACCGCGAACTCGCGCTTGCTCAGCGTAGCCAGCGGGTCGGGTTCCGCTTTTTGGAGGTCGTCCTTGCCCTCGATGCTTTCGCGGCGCAGCAGCGGCGTGAGATACTGGCCGCCGTCGCGGACATAGTTGATTGCGTCGAAAATATGCCGGGAGGGTCCGTCTTTCAGGACATAGGCGTCAGCTCCGCTGCGGAACAATTCCCGAATCGTACTTTGATCCCGGGTAATGGAAAGGACGATCAGACGGGTTTTGGATCCGGCCTCGCGTACCCGGCGGATCACCTCGAGTCCGCTCAGCTTCGGCATGTCGAGATCCAGCACCGCGAAATCCGGATTCCTCGCCAGAATCATGTCGAGAGCTTCTTGTCCGTCACTGCATTGCCCCAGCAGCGATACTTCCGGTCGTGCTTTGCAAAACGACGCCACACCCTCCCGTATAATGCCGTGATCGTCGGCAAGTATCAGCGTGAGTGGGATCGCGTCCATAGTTTTTAAATACTCCGGCGCTCAGTCCGCCGCATACGGAACGCTGACTACTATTCTAGTCCCGCGGGGGCCGCTCGCTACGCTGGAATGGCCCCCCAGCGATCTGGCGTTTTCGCCGATGGCCCTCAATCCGATTCCCGTATTTCGCGACGCCGTCTCGAATCCATGGCCATTGTCCGCGACAGTCAGGATGAGCTGATCTCCCTCGGAGTGCAGGGAGATCGATGCCTCCGTAGCTCCGGAATGCCTGACGATATTCGAGATACATTCCTGCGCGCAGCGGTACAACTGCACCTTGGCTGCATGCGAGGGTTCTTCCGGCGGCGGGCATAAGTCCAATGTCAGGCGGAGGCCTCCGGCTAACCCGCTCGATTCCACAAGTGATTCGATGGCATGAGCCATGGACATTTCCTGCCATTCCGGCGGGTGAAGGCGATGCGATACCGCGCGTACCTGGCTAAGTGCCTGATCGGCCAGGGTCTGCAGTCTTCCGATGGTCGCTTTCGTCTCATCCAACCGTGCGGCATCGCCGCTTGCAGCAGTGCTTTCGCTGAGGATTTCGAGATGAAGCTTGATTCCGGCCAGCGGTTGCCCCGCTCCGGCGTGCAACTCCCGCGCAATGCGGGAACGCTCACGCTCGAGCTCAGTCAGCAGATTGATTCCGGAACTGCGCGGCCAACGCTCAGCCACCAGATGGCTTAGTCGCGCCTTTTTTTCGCTGATTTTCGCCAGCATTTCCGCCCATGCCCCGAAATCGGGATAACTATTGGCGGAATTTGGCCGGGAGTACATAGGGAATATCCTATCAGTATGTCACTATTATATCGGGGTTTTTCTGTAGACTTTGTGACTAGTACTTCGGTGCCCTCCGGGGAGTACTACAGACTCTGTACTTCCCCCGTATCTGTCCCTATAATCGAGACTTGTTAAAACGAGCGCTGGCGGGGCTAGGTAAATCGCTTCTGATTGTCACGGGTGTTGGCTATGGCGTGCTCATCGCTATGGACGATATGCGCGATAATTCACAAACCAATGCGGCTGGGGATGATTCCGCACAGCACGTGCTCGCGCGTCTGAGCCGTATTGAGGAAAGACTGCTTCATTTGGAAACGGGCATTGATTGGGTTTCGCGTGCCGAAATGGAGGCCGCGATAGAACAACTTTCCGGCAGTATGGCGAGCGATCTGGACTGCCGCTTTGACGTACAGAATCAGTCTGTTCAATCGCTGAGGACGATGATTGCCCGGACAGATGAACTGCTCGAACAGGTGATCGAAAACATCGAGTCGACCAGTCTGAGCGTCTGACAGAGCGCAGCGCCCATCCACTGCCGCTGCCCTAGATTTTTACCTGGCTCAACGGCCGGTTTACCAACGGTTGGGATGCGACGGGCATACGTTCCACAAAGAAGGATCGGGGCGGCTGCCAGAGCGGCGCGTTCTGTCGTTTGGCTGCGGACATATCGGCTGCTTCGGTGACTTTCGACCCCGGTGCAAGATTCCTAAGCCCATACAAGGCCAGTTCAAATCGATCTTTAACCCCTAGTTTCTGAAACAACCGGGACATATAGACCTTCACGGTTCCCTCCGAGATGCTGAGCTGGTAGGCGATCTCTTTGTTCTTCAGTCCCTGCGACAACAAAGCGACCAACTGGCCTTCCCGTCGTGTGAGAGAGTAGCTGTGCGCCGTCATAATGCTGTCGGTCAGCGCCTTTTCGAACCATAGTTCACCTTCGTTTACGCGCGTCAAACAACGCACCAGCGTTTCCACCGGTAAGGTTCGGCGTAATATGCCTCGCACCCCCAGGCTCATCGACTGCAGAGCCAGTTCCGTTGAAATCGCGTGTACCCACAGTACGATGCGCGATGTGGAGACCGCCTCGCGAAGTCCGCTCAGCACGGAGAAAGTGACATCTGCCGTCAGATCGACCAGCAGAATATCCGGCTGAAGTGTTTCAACCTGTTCTCGAAGATCTTCCAGCCGGGGGCAGCAGCCCACCAGATTCAGCCCCGGCGCATTCTCAAGGATGCGCCGAAGGCCCTCCGCCAAGATCGGTTCGTCAGCGCACAGCAGCACGTTCGACATAGGATAAATCTTACCATGCGATAGTACTGCTTGTTACAACTTTTTTAGTTGTTTCTAAAGTATTTTTGGCTGCCCGTTCATGTTGACTAAAGATAGTAAACCATTTTGCTTTAAGGCGTAACATTCGCCCATCCGGGTCCCCGCACCGCCGATTCATTTGGCGTCGAATACTCCCAAAGGTAATACATGCATATGTTTACGATGTGATGTCCCCTTCATGGAAGGAGGCCAATCCCACCATAGATAACAGTCAAATGCAACCCATATTGGGTATTGTGACCAGGGCTCCGACCCGATAGATTCGATCATAGATGAATTCCAAACTGGATCGACGAAGGAAGTCGCGCATTGATCTTCGCCTGAGCTGCAGGATCATTGGGCGAGGCCGATTATCGGAAAAATCCTGTGAAACTACGGAAAATATCAGTAGAGACGGGCTATTACTTCGATGGACGAGGGCTACTCCTGTCCCCGCCGCCGGTTCTCCCATTCGCGTCGAAGTTGAGTTACCCTCCGACGGCGCCTTTGCCCCACGGGTGATGCGGTGTGAATCGACCGTCGTCCGTGTAATTGCCGGCGAAGACGGGCAATCGCGAGTGGCGCTGAAAGTAAACAGCATGCGTTTCGTGGAAGATCGTGCCCGGTTATGGCACGGCAACTCCGACGCGGTGGTTCCCCGGTTTGTGAACTGAGACTTCCATGCTGATGCCGGTACACGAAATCGCCAACGAACAGGAGCGCGCGTCTGCGCCGGTCGCCATGGTGGCGCCTGCAGCCAACGCTACCGCAATACGCGTGCCTGTAATCGCGCGGTTTCTGCCGTCGCTGACCGATTTGGCGTTCCTGATGCCCATCTTTTTCATATTTCTGAAAATGGGCGGAGCGCCGGCACTTCTTGGCGACGGCGATACAGGCTGGCATATTCGGACTGGTGAATGGATTCTGAATCATCATCAGGTACCTGTCGCCGACATGTTTTCCTTCTCCCGTCCCGGAGCGCCATGGTTCGCCTGGGAATGGCTCTGGGATGTGATGTTCGCTCTGCTCTCCCGAGCCGGTGGACTTGCGGCGGTGGTTCTGGCCAGCACCCTGGTGGTCTGTCTCACCTCCGTCGCTCTCTTTCGTCTGGTTCGGCGGAAGTGCGATAACGGTTTGGTCGCCATAGCCGTCACCCTATTGGCAACCGGGGGCTGCGCGGTCCATTGGCTGGCGCGGCCCCATCTTTTTACTTTCCTGTTCTTCGCCGTGGCGCTTCACATCACGGATCGTGCCGATATGGGCCGTCCGGCGCTGCTGGGCTGGCTTGTCCCGCTGACCCTTGTCTGGACCAATATTCACGGGGGCTTCTTCGTAATATTCCTGATTCTGGCGTGCTATATCGGCTCGAATTTGTTGAACGCGGTCATTGAACCCGATCCCATTTGCCGCCGCGGATTTCTCCGCGCGACGCTGCCATGGCTGAGCGCGTTCGCCGCGTGTCTCGCGGTGACATTCATCAATCCATACGGATGGCAGTTGCACCGCCACGTCATCGCCTACATAGCGGACCCCTATCTTCTCCGCCACATTTCGGAGTTTCAGGGTGCGAATTTCCATTCTCTCGGCGCGATTTATTTTGAACCGTTGATGCTTGCCACGGTTGCGGCCGCTTTGTGGGCAGTACGTCAGCGCCGGTTTGCCGAAGCGCTGCTGGCCGTTGGCTGGCTTCATCTCGGGCTGATTGTTCAACGCAATCTGCCCCTGTTCTCCATCGCGTCCGCTCCCTTAGTTGCCGGCGGCCTGGCGGCTATGCTTCGCGCCGCTGCATCCTCGCCCCTCGCGGGCCAAATCGGCAGAATCGCTCGTGGGTTTCAACGGGCCAGTATCAGCGTCGAAGAGACGGACCGCATCGGACGTGTTCACCTGGTCAGTGCCGGCGCGTTCGCCCTGGTTGGCCTGCTGCTCTTTTCGCCCCAGCCCCTGAGCGCGCGTTTCGTCCCGGCCTTCGACCCCGAGGTATTTCCAGTGAAGGCGCTGCCCGTGCTGGCCGCGAAAGAAACGCATCGGATTTTCGCTCAGGATCAGTGGGGCGATTACCTGATTTACAAGCTCTATCCCTCGACGCACGTTTTCATTGATGGACGCAGTGATTTCTACGGCGATGATTTCGGCGAAGAGTATCTCCGCCTGCTCGACGTACAGGTGGGTTGGGACAAGACGCTGGATCGGTATGGGATCGACACCGTCGTCCTCTCTCCGAAACTGGCTCTTAGCTCGACATTAAAGATTTCCCGGGACTGGCGTGTCGTTTACGACGATCATTTCGCGATCGTCTTCCGCCGGAATTCTCCCGCACCAGGATCCTCCGCTTCCGATAGCGAAGGTAGTAACCGCAATCGCGCGATTGCGAAAGTTAACACCCAACCAGCAAGCTGACAAAACAAAAGGACGAGGACAAACCAAATGAAAAACATGATTCAGAATTTCGTACGAGACGAGCAGGGCCAGGATCTTATCGAGTACACGCTTTTGATGGCGTTCATCGCTCTGGCATCGGCGGCCATTTTTATCGGCGCAGGTACCAGCGTGTCGAAGATCTGGAGCAGCGCCAGCGTTCAGTTGTCGACTGCCGCCTCCTAGTCAGCGAGGTGAACGCGGGACTCGCCGCCGGCTGATGCCGTCGGCGCCCCGCGATGCGGGCTCGGTTTACGCCGGGGAAGGATGGCTTTTCGGTTTGAGAGGAGATGAATCAGTGAAGAATTTTATTTCGAATTTCTTAAATGACGAACAGGGACAGGACCTGATCGAGTACACGCTGTTGATGGCGTTCATCGCGTTGGCATCGGCGGCAATCTTTATCGGTGCGGGCGGCAGCGTCGCCAACATCTGGAGCTCAGCCAGCACGCAGCTTTCGACCGCTGCGAGCTAAACAATCTTCCGGGGCAGACCCGAAAGGGTCCGCCCCGGGGAAATTGTGTGAAATCGGAAACGTATGAAAAAGAGACTGATTAGCGTGTTTGTATTTGCCCTGACCGTCTCGGCAGGGGCAGCGTTCGTGCTTTATCAGTTGATTTCGACGAAAGTGACGGCCGGGGCCTCGAATCACCAGTCAACTACTAAGACTGTTTTCGTGGCGGCCAGGGATTTGCAGCCAGGAACGCTGGTTACCGAACACGACATCGCCAAACAGGAATACGTGAAGGTACCGGACGGCGCCATCACAAAAAAGGAAGAGATTCTCAATCGCGGAGTCGTCAACGCCATCCACCGGGATGCGCCGTTTTTCACCGGAACACTGGCGAAAGAAGGCGAGGGCGCGGGGTTCGCGACAATTATTCCGTCCGGGATGAGGGCCTTTACCGTTAAGGTCAATGAAGTGGTAGGCGTGGCGGGGTTCGCGGTAGCGGGTATGCACGTGGATGTGCTGGTTGCGGGCACGCCCCCGGGAAGCGCTACCGCGGGAGCGATCAGCCGCACTCTGCTTCAGAACATCAGCGTACTCTCCGCTGGTCAGAACTATCAGAAAGACGCGGAAGGAAAGCCGGTCATGGTGCAGGTGGTGAATCTTCTCGTAACCCCCGCTCAGGCCGAAATTCTGAATCTCGCGACCGACCAGCGAATACAGCTGGTTTTAAGGAATCCGGCGGATAACGAGATCACTCAAACACCGGGCGCAGCGACGGCAAACTTATTCGAAGGGAGCGCCATTCACACGTCGCGCGTGGCATTTTCCACCGACGCGCCTGGCAGCGCGATGGAGTCATCCGGCGCAACTGCCAAACCGCGCAGGAAGGTCGAGTCAATACCAGCACAAGTGACAGCGCCAGTTGCGGTTCCGGTCCCCCAAGTCCCGGTAGTGCCTCGCACGTCGACGATTGAAGTTGTGGCGGGCGGAACGCGCACACAAGTAACCGTCAGCCGGCTTCCTTCCGGTGACGGCGCGGAGGCTGCGAAATGAGAAGCCGGATTGTGGATATCGCGGTGCTGCTGGCGCTGGCGTTGTGTGCGAGCGCGCTGCGGGCGCAAGCCGTACCAGAGGTGGGGCGCATTCTGATCGGGACAGGGAAAACCTATGTGCTCGATTCGGCCGTCGACATCGAGCGCATCCTGATTTCCTCGCCCGAGGTAGCGGAGTCTGTGCCTATCAACAATCGAACCATTGTGATCAACGGCAAGGCGCCGGGTGAAACCAGCGCGATGCTGTGGCTGAGCGATGGCACGCGAAAGCAATACGACGTCAACGTTTCCTACGCCGCGACACGGATGGACGCCGCGAAGCTGCAACTGGCCAAAGAATTCGGCGATGCCGTGCAACTGACCGGTGACGCCAGTACGGTTTATCTCACGGGCAAAGTGAAAAACATCTTCGCTTCACAGCGCGCGCAGGCGATTGCATCCTCTCTGGGCAAGGTCGTCAATCTGCTCAATGTGGACATTCCGCCGCAGGAGCAGGAAATTCTGCTGAAGGTGAAGTTTGCCGATGTGGACCGCTCGAAATCCACCGCGCTCGGATTCAACATACTGGGCGCTCCCGCTGGGTTCCCGTTTAACGTCACGACCGGAGCCGACAGTCCATCCCGCTTCGGAGATGTCACCAGGACCGGAACAGACAGTAAGTTTAATCTCTCCGATGCCCTGAATATCATGATGTTCGATCCGCACGCTAACCTTCTGGCGACGTTAAAGGCGTTGCAGGGGAACAATGTGCTGCAGATTCTCGACGAACCCAACCTGCTGGCCATGAACGGCCACACGGCAACGTTCCTGGCGGGCGGCGAGTTTCCGTTTCCGACGATTCAGGGCGGTTCGGGCGGCGTGGGGCAGGTCACGGTTTCTTTTCGCGAGTTCGGCATTAAGCTGAGATTCACGCCGACGATCACTCCGCGCGGCACCATACGGCTGCATCTTGCGCCCGAAGTGAGTTCGCTCGATTTCGCCAATGCACTGACCGTTCTTGGCGGTACGGTCCCGGCCCTGAGTACACGAAAGATCGAAACCGAGGTCGAACTGGAAGACGGCCAGTCGTTCGCGATTGCCGGTCTGCTCGACCGCAGTACGACAGAGACTTTGAGCAAGATCCCCGGGCTTGGCGACATCCCCGTGCTTGGCAAATTCTTTTCATCGAAAACCATCAGCCGAAATAATTCGGAGCTCGTAGTCATCGTGACGCCCGAACTGGTCACGCCGATCCCGAAAGATCAGCCGACACCCGAACTCATTGTGCCGCGCACATTCCTCGAAGGAAAAGATGTTGCAACGACTGCGCCGCGGACTCCGGGAACAGACAAGACCGGACCGCTGCCCGAACGTCCGCAACGTACTGAGATTTCGGTCCAGGAGCTTGAGAAGATTCAGCACGACGAACAGACAGGCGGAGGCGGGGCGGGTGCGGTCGGCACAGCCGGGTCGACCGCGGCGCCGACCCAATGAATATGAATCCGCTGAGCGTAGCCGTGGTAGTGGCGGAGCGCACTCTGCGCGAGGAAGCGCTGGGATGTATCGAGAATCTGCCAGTGCGGGTCGTAAGCGATCAGCGATCGCTTGAAGACATGGAAGATCTGCTGGATCGGGTGGAACGGTCGAGAACGGACGTCGTTCTGCTCGAAGGCGGCTTGCTCAGGGGGCCACTTGACGAATTCGCGAGGCGGCTGAAGATGACCGCATCCGAGCCAGTGATTTTTATTCTGCAAACAACGGCTGTCGCGGAAAACATTCTGGAAGCAATGCAGGCCGGAGCCAGAGAGTTTCTCTGTCCCCCACTCGGCAAGGCACTCAGGGAGGCGCTGGAGCGTCTCTCCGCTCTACGCACCGAACAGGTAAATACCCAGACGAAAAAGCTGGGCAGGATCATAGGTTTTATTTCGGCAAAAGGAGGTTGCGGCGCCACAACCTTCGCGGGTCATGTGGCGACTATGGCGGCCAAACAAGCCGACAAGCCGCTGCTGCTGGCCGATCTGGATTTTGAAGCCGGTCTGCTTCGCTTCATTCTCAAGGCGAAGCCCCGATATTCGCTGCGTGACGCAGTGGATAACATGCACCGGATGGATTCCAGTTACTGGAACGCGCTGGTTTCGCGGCATGACGCGAAGCTGGAGTTTATTGCGGCGCCGGAGGAACTCACGGAGCGCGATCTGCCGGATCCGAAGCAACTGGGCCGGCTTCTGCGCTTTATCCGGACAATTTATCCGATCACCATACTGGATTTCGGCCGTTGCCATAGTGAGGTTGCGCTCGACACTCTGCCGGAACTGGAGACGCTCTTCGTGCTGGTCACGCAGGAGAGGCTTGGCCTCGAAAACGCCTCGGAGTTCTTCCGGACGGTACAGGCGCGCGCCAAAGGTGCGGAGCGCATCCAGATCATTCTCAACAAAGTCCCGGCGAAGCAAAAACCGGATCTGGCCGCCATAGAGAACCTTCTCGGGATGCGCCCGGCAGGTATTTACAGCGACGATTCCGAGGCGCTCTATGAAACGTGGTCGGAAGGGCGACTGCTGGGCAACGAGTCCGTTCTGGGCCGTCAACTCGCCGCCCTGGCAAAATCCATCGTGACGCCGCAGACGTCGCAAAACGAATCCCGGACCGCGGCGAATAAGCCGTCTGGAAGTAATTCGGCCGGGAATAATCCGGCGGGAAAAAATGCGGGAATCAGAATTCCTTCCGTGGCCGCAATCGCCGAAGCGGCGGGCTTCGGCCGTTTACTGAACTTGATGCGGAGCAGCCGGGCATAGTCCCGATCGAAAAATATGGCAACCATACCGGTAACACCAGATTCAGCAGTCAACGGAACCCGCCAGGAAGCCGGCTGGGT
The DNA here is from genome assembly GCA_025928545.1 of Bryobacteraceae bacterium. Taxonomy (GTDB): domain Bacteria; phylum Acidobacteriota; class Terriglobia; order Bryobacterales; family Bryobacteraceae; genus BOG-234. The sequence goes on from JAICJH010000024.1 coordinate 12,499, forward strand.
TACGCGCATGTCCAACCGGGACGGCTCGGGCACGGAGTTTCAGGAACTTAAGTTCACAATCCATCGCAAGCTGATCGACCGGATCAATCTGGAAGCCCTTTCGTCCCTCGCCGGTGAAAGGGCGCGAGCCGAAATCCGCTCAGCCGTCGCCAAGCTGGTGGAAGAGGAAAAGACACCGCTTAGCCTTGCCGAGAAGGAGCGGGTAATCGAGGAGGTTCTCGACGAAGTATTCGGACTGGGGCCGCTGGAACCTCTGCTGCGCGATCCGAGCATTTCCGACATTCTGGTGACTACGCCTCGCCTTGTTTACGTTGAGCGTGGCGGCAAGCTCTACCGCACATCGGTGGAATTCAAAGATAACAACCATCTGCTTCGCATCATTGAAAAGGTGGTGGCGCGCGTGGGACGCCGCGTGGATGAATCGTCTCCCCTGGTGGATGCGCGTCTTCCGGATGGCTCGCGTGTCAATGCGGCGATTCCGCCTGTCGCTGTGGATGGTCCACTGCTTTCGATCCGCCGTTTCGGCCGCGATCTGTTGCAGGGTGAAGATCTGGTTTCCAAGCTCGCGCTCACTGAAGGCATGCTCGAGCTTCTGAAAGCCTGTGTTCGCGCCAGACTGAACATCGTGATCTCCGGTGGTACCGGCAGCGGTAAGACGACGCTGCTGAACGTCCTTTCAAGCTATATCCCGGAAAACGAGCGCATCGTGACCATCGAAGACGCGGCCGAACTGCGGCTGCGCCAGACACACGTGGCACGCCTCGAAACCAGGCCGGCAAACATTGAAGGCAACGGCGCGATTAAGATTCGCGACCTGGTTATCAACGCACTCCGAATGCGGCCCGACCGCATCATCGTGGGTGAAGTCCGAAGTGAAGAAGCGCTGGATATGCTCCAGGCCATGAATACGGGCCATGACGGTTCACTGACGACAATTCACTCCAACACGCCGCGCGACGGCGTGGCACGTCTCGAAGTCATGGTCGGAATGGGCAATGCCAACATGAGTCCGCGAGCGGTGCGGCAGCAGGTTGCGAGCGCGGTCGATCTGATTGTCCAGGTATCGCGTTTCAGCGACGGTTCCCGAAAGCTGACACACATCACCGAACTGGTGGGCCTCGAAGGCGACCAGGTGACCATGCAGGACATTTTCCTGTTTGAGAAATCGGGCGTGACGGAAAGCGGCAAGGTAACAGGGCGGTTCCGGGCTACCGGCGTGCGGCCGAGGTTTTATGAAAAGCTGCGGTCCAGCGGAATCATGTTGCCGACATCGCTGTTCCAGACGATTGTGGAGGTCGGCGAGTAGATGATCGCTCTGATCGTCATCACATTCCTGGTGGTGCTGGGCGCGGTGATGTTTTCGGTCAGCTCGGGCCTCCGGTATTTCGAGTCCAGGCGGCGCAAGCAACTCGTGTCTGTGCTGCGGACGGTGACGGAAGCCGGGGATGATCGTGTCGATTTGCTGATGGACCCCGAGGCGGGGAAGAAAGATCCCGCCGGACTTCCGGGGCCGGAGGCTCTCTATGCCAAACTGAATCTGACCATCACGGAATCCGGGCTCGATTGGAACATGTCGCGTCTGGCAATGCTGTCCGGCGGCGCGTTCGTGCTGGGTTGCGTTGCGGGCGCTTTCATTCCTTTTCAATCGCCTCTCGCCCTCCGTTGCGGAGTCGTGGGCGGTGGTTTGGCGTGGCTGCCGCTCAAGTACGTACGTAAGAAACGCAGCAAGAGACTGGATGAAATGGAAGCGCAGTTGCCTGACGCGCTGGATTTTCTGGCTCGTTCGATGCGCGCCGGCCACGCCTTCACCATCAGTCTTGAAATGGTTGGCGAAGAAATCGCCGATCCTCTGGGGCAGGAGTTCCGGGCACTTTTTAACGAGCAGAATCTGGGCGCGTCGCTGGATCGCTCTCTGAACAACTTTGCCAAACGCGTGCCGCTGCCCGACGTGCGCTTCTTTTCGTCCGCTGTGCTGTTACAACGGCAAACAGGAGGCAATCTGGGCGAAGTGCTTGGCCGGCTCTCCCACATCATTCGGGAACGGTTCCGATTGAAGGGACAAGTGCAGGCAACCAGCGCGCACGGCCGGCTGACTTCGACGATTCTCACGATTCTCCCGTTGGGAACTCTGGCGGGCTTGTTGGTTCTCTCTCCGTCCTATCTCAGCCCTTTGATGACGAATCCAACAGGAAGAAAGATGGTGGTCGGCGGAGTTGTGTGCCAGATTCTGGGAAATTATTTCATCAGGAGGATTATCCGGATCCGCGTGTGACCTTCCGGAGAAACCTTCCCCATGCTGCCGACAATTCTGGCCGGATTCCTGTTCGTTCTTTTGCTTTCCATCATCACCGGGTACGGTTACCGGGCGTACGTTCGCCCAAGCCGGATCTACGACCGCGTGGGTGGCGATGACGAATCGGCGCGTGAAGCGGTCGCCAGCCCCCGTGAGCGCGTGGCGCGCATTTTTGAACAGGTCGGCGACAGGATACCGCTTAGCCCAAGTGAGCAGACGATGACCCGGCGTGATCTAACCATGGCCGGATACCGCACGGACGAAGCGATTGCAATCTTCTACGGCATTAAAGTCCTTGGCAGTATTCTCATGCTCCTCGTCGGATTGCTGGTTCGCAACTCTCTCACGGAAGCTACCATGCTTCGCATTGTGATCGTTATCGGTTTCACCGGCTTAGGGTATTACGTGCCTACGCTGGGACTCGAAAAGCTCGTGAAGGAACGTCAGATCAAGTTGAAGATTTCGTTGCCCGACGCTCTAGACATGCTCGTTGTAGCGGTAGAAGCGGGGCTCGGGTTGGATCAGGCGCTACAGTACGTGAGCCGCGAAATCCAGACAGGCCATCCGGAACTTGCCGACGAACTCGGGCTGGTAGGCCTCGAGATGCGCGCCGGTAAGCGACGTTCGGAATCGCTGCGAAATCTCGCGGTGCGCACCGGCGAGGGCGAGCTTCGGAAGCTGGTGGCTATTCTGACGCAAAGCGACCGCTTCGGCACCAGCATGGGGGAGAGCCTGCGCACGCATTCGGATTATATGCGCCTGCGGCGAAAGCAGGAGGCCGAGGAAAAGGCGGCGAAGATCGGCGTGAAACTGGTCTTTCCGATCTTCATTTTCATTCTGCCGTCGATGATGCTGGTGGCAGCCGGCCCGGCGATTCTCAGGATTTTCCAGGATTTGTTCCCGATGATGCAGAATTTCGGGAAATGAGAGATGAGCAGGATGAAGAACTTCGGCTGGACAGTGAGAGGACGACGGATGGAGAAGGCTCTGAAACGAAGCGGGGCCAGGTTGACGAATTGTGCAGGCGTGGACGGGAACAAAGGAGTAAACGAATATGAATACGCAGTGGCTCAGTTACATTATGTTGTTTTTCAGCCTGTTTTCACTGGCGCTTCTGATTCAGCGCCGGCGCGAACGCAGAAACGGCATCAAAGGTTAAGGGATTCAGGGCCTCACCGGCGGAGCGCCGCACGCCGGTTTGGAGACGCGCCGAATGCGCGTCTGGGCGGCGCAGCATAAAACGCATTACAAATTGACAAACGAAAGAGGAGACAAAGACTATGAGCGGAACAATTTTGCAGGGTGGACTTTGGGTAATTGCAGGACTGCTGCTGACACTGTTGATCGTCCGTCGCGGCAAACGCAAAGCGCGGAGCTAAAGGTCGAAATGAGTCCTGGTGCGGCTCGGACGCGTATTGTCCGGGAGTTTGTGAACACCGGCCTACAGATATGACCGACTGGAAAACCAGACAAAACGGCGATGGTGGATGGGCGTACAGCCGCGGCTGCTCGTGGACGGAACCCACGGCATTCGTGCTGCTCGCCCAGGCCACCATGACGCCGGACCGCGAAAGCTTCGTCAAAGGTGCACGTTTTTTGAAATCGATCGCCCGGCCGGATGGAGGCTTCAGTCCGCAACCGGGCGTGGAAGAGAGCACGTGGGTAACGGCTCTGGTGGCGTTGTTGCCGGAGGATGCGGTAAACGAGCAGCAGCGTCGCCAGGCCATCGACTGGCTCAAAACACGGACCGGGAGGGAGTCGGGCTGGTATTACAAATTGAAGGTCAGACTTGGCGGAGGTAAGGACGAATTTCCGGAGGGCTGGCCCTGGTTTCCAGGGGCGGCGGCGTGGGTGATTCCGACTTCACTTGGAATCCTCGCGTTTGAGCGGGCGATCCGGCGCAACCACCCGGAAGCAGACGTTCTGCGCCAGAGAGTTCTGGAGGGCCGGAGATTCCTGCTGGCGCGCATGTGCGCCGATGGCGGATGGAATCACGGCTCGAACCGCGCGCTGGGACGTGACGGCGATTCGTATCCGGAGACGACAGGTATTGCCATGCTTGCCCTGGGCGGCCTGAAAAATTCGAAAGAAGCTGGCGCGCAGCTGGAGCGCGCGAAAGCAGCGGCACGAAAACATTTGGGCGAATGCCGTGCTGCCGAGGGGATCGCGTGGCTGCGCATGGGATTGGCTGCGCACGGCGAGCAGACTCAGCCCGCGGTGGAACCCGTGTGCCGGACAAATATGGATCAGGCGCTGATAACGCTGGCATCGGCGGCGCGGAATCCGCTGTTGGCATGAGGAGAAATCATGACACCCTTTCCTTACGACTGGCCGGAACGCGCACCGATTCCAATCACGCCGAAAAGATCGCTGGCACACATATGATGAAAAAGAATTCGCATCCCACCAGACGGGAAATGCTGGTCGCCACGGCCGCGGGCGCGACTCTGCTGCAATGCGGGCACACGGCGCGAACGTTTCCTGTCGGTAATATTTCCGTGGTCAAAGCGCCTGGCTACAACATGGACGTGTATGACACCGTCTACCGGATGATTGCCGATCACAACCTGAACGTGCGAGGCAAACGCATCGTACTGAAACCGAATCTGGTGGAGTACGACGCCCACACTTCCATCAATACACACCCAATGATTGTGCATGCGGTGTTCGAAGCCTTCCTGAAACTCGGCGCCGGCGACGTCCGGATCGCCGAAGGCCCGGGCCACAGGCGGGGCACGCTCGATCTGGCGGACGCTGCCGGATATTTCAGCACAGTGGCGAAATTCGAGGATTCGTTTACCGATCTCAATACCGACGCGGTCGCCAAACGAAAGATCCCGAATCCGCTTTCACAGCTGGATTCACTTTATCTGCCGCACACCGTGCTCGACTGCGATCTGCTGGTGTCCGTGGCCAAGATGAAGACGCATCATTGGGCCGGCGCCACGCTTTCGATGAAGAATCTGTTCGGGTTGGTTCCAGGTGCGGTTTACGGATGGCCGAAGAACGTGCTGCACTGGGCCGGAATTCCGGAATCGATCGTGGATCTGCACCATTTGTTTCCGAAGCAGTTCGCGATAGTGGATGGTGTTATTGGAATGGAAGGCAATGGGCCGATTCAGGGCACCCCGAAATACGCGGGAGTGCTGGTGGCAGGCCGCGATCCCGCGGGGGTTGATGCGACGTGCTGCCGGGTGATGGGCATCGACCCGACGCAGATCGAATACCTGAAGCTGGCTCGCGGCGTGGAGAACCTGGGAGAAGGCGCGTTTCGCCAGACCGGGGAAAACATCCGATCGGTCAGGACCGATTTCCAGTTAGTGGATGAGTGGAAGCAGATTCGGGCGGCTTAGGAATCTGGCTCTGCGTGCGCTGTTTCAGACGGATCTACAAAGCGTGCGGCATTCATGTTCGGCGACATGAGTATCGTACGCCTCTTTGGCACTGCCGCATTCCACGACAGAGGCGTGAAGCAGCATGTATATCTCATGGTCGCAGGGAAAGCGCGCGCGCGAAAACTCAATCGTGAGTTCCGAATGCCGACGGGTTGCGTCGGCGTATTTTCCTAACAGAATGGTTCTGGTCTGACAAAAAGTTGCTAACACAAAAAGCAAGTTTAGGTCGTTGACCGGGATCAGGGAAACTGGCAGTTGTTCCAGTTCGCGACAGCGATTCTTCGTCTGAAAATACAGCGGAAGTGATATTCTTTGCGCGATTCCTGGGAGAAGACCCGAACCAATCTACCGGTTGAAATCCGCATATTCCGGCCCTCCAGTACGATACTTAAGTATAAACTTGACTATTATGCAGCCCTCCGATATAGTAAAGTTGTTGCTTAACTAATGAGCGACGAGAAAGCTCAGGAGAGACAAATAATGAAACAGGAATCTGTGATTCACAATACGTTCGTGATCGAACGCAGCTTTTCGAAGACGCCGGCTCAGGTGTTTGCCGCTTTTTCAGATCCGGCCCAAAAACTACGCTGGTATGGTCAAAGCGAGAATCACGATGTCGAGAAGTTCGAGATGGAGTTTCAAGTGGGTGGAGCGGAACATGTGCAGTATCGTTTCCGGGAAGGCACGCCCTTTCCAGGTGTGGCATTGACGAACGACGGCCGTTATCTCGACATTGTGCCGGGGAGCAGAATTATTATGGAGTCGGCCATGGCAATTGGAGGCAAGAACGTGTCCGCCGTATTGGCGACGTTTGAATTTCTGGCTACGGCCCAGGGAACGACGCTGGTCTTCACACACCAGGGCGCCTTTCTGGAAGGCTCGGGTGGACCGGAGATGCGCGAACAGGGCTGGCGGAAACTTCTGGATAAGCTGGCGGCAGTACTGGTGTGAGAAGAGCAACGTGAGCAAACGGAAAGTCGACGGCGTGTTCCACGCACTGGGCGATCCCACGCGGAGGAGAATTCTGGAGAGGCTCAGCCGGGGGCCGATATCGGTTTCGGCACTCGCTGAGCCGCTTGATATGACGCTGGCGGCCGTGGTGCAGCATCTCCAGGTGCTCGAAGACAGCGGCCTCGTCAGTACTCAAAAAACGGGGCGGATCAGAACCTGCAATCTCGAAGCCTCGGGTTTCGATATTGCCGCTGAATGGTTGCGCGACCACCGAAGTGTATGGGACCGGAGGTTACTCAGCCTTGGCGAATTGTTGGACGAACCCGAGGAACGGGAATAGACAACGGCCGGGCAGACTGTCGGGCTGCCCGGCAAATCGCGATGCCCGAGGTTTTCTTAGCCGACCTTGAATGGCGGCTTCAGGAATTTATTCGCGTCCTTGTTGTTGGAAAAGACGCCTTTTTCCGCGTCCCACTCCAGCTTGCCATCCACCCGAAGAGAGATGACGCCGAGCAGCATCCATTCCACGAACGGCACAGCAACGTTGAAGTTGGAGCACGCCGAGTCGCCGCCTTTGCATGCGCGGATCCAATCCTGATAATGTCCGGGTGAGCGGGTCAGCAGAGGTTCCGGGAACCTGTAATTCTCCATCTTCTCTACCGCCGGGATGAGTCGGGTTTGCTCACCGTACGTGCCGGTTGTCATCATGCCTTTGTCGCCGATAAACAGACTGCCGTTGGGATCCGGAGCCTTGGCTTCCGGGGAGCGGGCGGCCTGGAATGTGTTCCAGTTGAAGACACTGCCGACAAAACCGCTGCGCGGCGCGGGCGGCGGTACGGGTTCGCCGGGTTTGCGCGCGGGGCGGGGAATCGAGGGCAGATCGCCCAGAAGTTCGCCTTCGGGAACGCCATCGATCTTCGGCGACGCCGTCATGCCGTCGTGCCAGAAGAGTTTGAGAGCGGGCATGTTACCCCGCGCAGGAAAATCGAATCGCACGATCGATTTTTTCGGATACATGAAGGTGCTGGCGCCTTCCTTCATGACACATTCCACGCTGGTGGGCGCGCCGAGCCGCAACGCGAGATTCGGCGCGCCGAGGATGTGACAGGCCATGTCGCCAATCGCGCCGCAGCCGAAATCGAAAAACCCGCGCCAGTTAAATGGCTGATAAAAGTTGCCGTACTTATTCGGATAACCGGCGCCACCGGAGGTGTAAGGGCGTTTTTCGGCGCTGCCCTGCCAAAGGTTCCAGTCGAGTGTGGCGGGAACGGCGTCTGGCGCGGGAATGGACGTCAGGCCCTGCGGCCACCAGGGGCGATCGGTCCACGCGTGGACCTCGGTGACGTTGCCTAACTGGCCGGACCAGACAATCTCGGCCGCCTGCCGCGTACCTTCATTGGAATAGCCCTGATTGCCCATTTGGGTTGCGACCTTGTATTTCTGCGCCGTTTCCAGCATGAGACGAGCTTCGGCCACCGTGTGCACGAGGGGCTTCTGCACATACACGTGCTTGCCGCGTTCCATACACGCGATGGCGGCCGTGGCGTGCATGAAATCGGGGATGGTGACGATACAGGCATCGATATCTTTGCCTTTAGCGTCGAGCATCCGGCGGAAGTCCTTGAACTTCGGGGCGTCGGGATACTGCTTGTACTTGGCCGCTGCTTGTTTGTCGTCGACGTCGCAGAGCGCGACGATGTTTTCCATTTTGCAGCCGTCGATATCGCTGGAGGCCTTGCCGCCCGCGCCGATGGAGGCGATATTCAGCTTTTCATTGGTTGACTTGTAGCCGGCCGCGGCCAACGAGGGAGTAGAGCCAAAACCGCGCGAAGGTATGGCTCCGGCGAGAAGCGATCCATAGAAAAAATAACGTCTGGAGAAATTTTGGCTCATGGCGATTGACCTGCGTTACCGGAATTTCCGGGTCGCCATCATCATATAACGCCGGCAGGTGGCTCTGCTGTGCACATTACCAGTTTGCCCGCGCCGGGGTAGCGAACCTTGAGTGGCTTTCCGAAAGTCCTGAGTTCAGTCTCGAGACCGGCAGGAGTTCGGGCATAACCCGGAAACAACAAATAAGGAGCGCCGGGACCCCTGCGGAAACAGGGAATCGGATCGGACAATTGTGCGAATCCCGCAACCTGAAGTAACGCTGAAGTTTAGAGGAATCCTTGGTTTTTGGTCCGGCTTGGCCCGTCAAGTGCCAGTACAACGGCATGAGACGAAAACGTAACAAAGCACTTCACATCACAGACACGACGCCTTTGCCGGATGCCGTGGCAAAAGTGAAATCGGAAGAGCCGTTGCCCATCGTCATGGGTGAAATGGCCTTATGGGGAGCCGCAATGTCGGCGTTGATGATCCCGATCAGTATTATCGGGATACTGGCGTCTCCGGTAATCGCCGCAGGTAATCTTTTCCGGCGGGAGCCGGTAAGCGCCTGATCCGTGCGTTTACGCCAGACGGCGGAAGAGACGGAACACACCTTTAACGGCGCGAGCCAGCAGGTTTGTGTGCTTCGGTGCTGCCAACACCAATTCAGGAGTTGGCAGCATCACTCTTTCCGTAGCGCTGGCGATATGAAAATCGGCGGGTGGCAGGGCGGACATGCCAACTTTTTTCATCAGCTCGTCCAGCCCATCCGTGCCACCGTGGTACGCAGTGTAGTTTTCAACAAGCGTGTTCTCGGCGACGGTTTTCATTTCAGGAGCAAGAGCGCTGGGGCCCGTGATCGTCAGTGAACGTGCAAAGTCGTAGATCGCTTCCGAGTAACGCGTAAGTTCGTTGCTCGTGGCCATCTGCTGAAGGATCGTAGCGCCCAGCTGATAAGAGGTACCAGCGTCCTCCGGATCGACATCCAGAACTTTTTTCAATTCAGATTCCGCGGTGTCGTAATCTTTTTCGGTTTGCGCGATGTACGCGAGGATGGTGTGAATCTGGAGAAGGTCGCGCGTGGAATCGTTCAGGTATTCATCGGAATGAGCGGCGAGCTGCTGGCCTGCTTTTTTCCCCGCGTCCAGGATCGCCGGATCGGTCTGGCCGTAGGCCGCGCCAAGTACGGCGAGTAGCGCGTGAGCGGTCATCACCGTGCGCTGCGTCTGGAGTTCGGAGACGGGGTAAAGTTGTTCCCATTCGCGGAGGAGATCGAGTTGCCTGACCGCGTCCTGTTCATTGTTGGCCGCCAGGCCGATAATTGATTCGCCTTTGTCTTTCCAGCCTGGTCCGATGCGTAACGGCGGCGGAGGGGCGGGCTGCAACGGGACCGGAGCCGGAGTGACATTGGTTGTCGCAACCGCGGCCAGTTCGAAGGCCACGTTGATTTGTTCGGTGCCGGCGGGAGTGCCCGAATCAAAACGCATGGCGGTCGCCGATTTGACGGCTGCCTGACGAAGTTCGCGGGGGCCGCCAATGGCCCGCGCGCCGCTGACGGTTCCGAGTTCGTCAATATTTACCCGCACCGGAACTGTTCCCTGAATGCCTTCAATCCGCGCGGATTCCGGATACTCCACAAGCGCGGGCGGAGCCGGGGCCGAACCGTTTGCGGGGCTTGAGTATGCCGCCAGGCAGACGATCGCGAGGCTGAGCGCGAGAAAACCCGCGAGACTCGAAGATCCATACTCAGGTGTTCGTTCGTTGTCCACTAGGCGGCGAATGCGGTATTCGAGCGGCGAACTGGCGATGCCGATTGTGGCCACCGAGAGACTGGGAGGCTGAACGCGCAATCGCTCAAGCGCCGTCAAAGCGCGCGCGTAACAGAGAGGGTTACCGGAGACGCGTACCGCGAGATCGTCACAACAGAGTTCCCGCTCGTCGCGTATACGGTTCGAGAGCCACCAGATGGCGGGGTGGTAAAACAGCACGGTTTCGATGACCGACTGCGCGATGTTCACAACATCGTCGTAACGGCGGAGGTGCGCGATTTCGTGCGCCAGAATGGCTTCGAGCTGATCCGGCGTCAGGTTGAGCAGGGTGGCGGCGGGGAAAAGAATGGCAGGCCGGAGCCAGCCGACAACACTGGGACCATCCGAATTAGCCGTGACCAGAACGCGGATGGCTCGCCGAGCTCCCATGCGCCGTGCGAGAGCGTTAGCGACGGCAAGGATCGAAGCGGCTGGAGGCGAAGCGAAGCGGCGCACTGACGACAGACTCGCGCTCAGGTATGCGAGGCGCATTGAAAAGAAGACGACCCCGAGAATCCAGAGTTTCAGGATCCAGGGTTGCGCGACCGACAGCCAGTGCTCGAAGGGGAGTGCGGTCGACGATTGCGCGCCAGTCCACACGGCGCGTATCGTGAGAGTGATCGCGGCAGGCCCCGCGCTGGCGGACGCGAACGGATCATACAGAGCGATCGCGGTCACGACCGGCAGGGCTGCCAGAATCAGCAGCGCTCCACAACAAACCGCATAGCGGATCCGCGGATTCTGTTTTCGCAGGAAAAACATCGCCAGCGAGACGCAGAAAGCCACGAAAATCCCCTGCCAGATGAACTGGATCAGCGCGCTGCTGATCGCTTGTGCAACCGGCGTCATTACTGCTGGTCCTCGATGCGGTCCAGAAGTTTTTCGACTTGTTTCAGGTCCTGGGCGGAGGTCTTCTTTTCCGACAGCGCCTGGAGCACCATGGCGCGGGTTGAGCCGCCGAACACACGGTCCAGCATGTGGCGAAGCAACTGGCGCTGGGTTTTGGCGCGCGGGTCTCGCGGGCGGTAGATCTGCGGCCGGACGGCTTCATCGCGCTCTACCAGTCCTTTCTCGGTCATGATCTGCATGACCTTCAGCACGTTTGTGTACCCGATGGGCTTTTCTTCGCTCAGCTTTCTCATGACAGCCCTCACAGAAAGGGGACCGTGTTCCCAGAGCACACGAAGGATGCTGAGTTCTGCTTCTGTCGGCCGGGGGCGTTCGCTTGCCATTGATTCGATTATGACGATTTCGTTCGTCATGTCAAGGGGGGCTATTTCTTCGGCGCCTTGGGGATGGCTTTCACGGGACGCTTTGGGGCTGGCTTTGACTTTGCGGCGGTGTCGGCAACAAACGTGACACCCTCCGGCAGACCGGTGATGTCGGTCTTTGGTTCCTGAATGACCAGGGTAAGAGTGTACGGGTCTTTTGTGTAAGCATCCACCACGCCCTTGAACTGAATCGTTGTCCCGGCGGGAATTTCGCCTTTGATGTTGTCGTCGAGCTTGAGAATTGCATCTCCGGCTGAATTGTCCACGTTGACGAGGATCTGTTTTGGCGAAGGAACGGAGACGACCGTGCCACGAAACATGGTCGCGCCCTTATAGGCGTCGCCAGCCGGAGGCGGGAAGCCCACTCCCTGGAGCGATGCAAAGAAGGTATCGCCCTGCGATTGCAAAGCTGTGCGGATTGTTTCCCAGAAGGCGAGTTCGGGGTGCGCGATTGCCCACGCGGCGTGATCCTTCTCTTTGATTTCCTCGACTTCCACCACGCTCAGAATGTGGAACCCATCGGGCGGAAGAGCCGACGTTACGGCCTGTTTCATCAGATCCTCCAGACCATCGTTGCTGCCGTGATAGTTGGGGTAGTTGGCTTTGAGCGCCTTCTCTGCGGCGGCCCTGCCTTCGGCGGGAAGAGCGTTCGGTCCTGTCACTGTCAGTGAGCGAGCCAGCTCGTAGAGGGCTTCCGAGAATCGCGCGAAGTTCTTGCTGAGCGAGATTTCATGGATAATTGTCCGGCCCAGTTGGTACGACGTTGCCGCCTGCGTTGGATCGATGAGGAGCACTTTCCTGTATTCGGCCTCCGACGTGGCATCATCCTTTTTCAGCGCAGCTATATATGCCAGCAGCGAGTGCGCCTGCATTTCGGATGTGCTCCGGATCTTCGCCCAATCGGCGGGAGAGAGTTCTGCCAGCTGCGGGAGCGAACGCAGAGCGTCGTCGAAATACGTGTTGAGGCCGTCCAGCAATTGGTGCGCGGCTTTTTCGCCAGCCTGGAGTGCGGGGCCGTCGGGCTTGCCGAACCCGCCGGTGATCAGCGCAGTCAGGGCCTTCGCTGTGAGCAGGATGCGCTGAGATTTAAGAGCGGAATCCGGGTATTGCTGTTCCCATTTCCTCAGCAGGTCGAGCTTTTTGATCGCGTCGGGTTCGTTCCCCGCGGCGAGGCCGATGTCGGATTCGCCCTGATCTTTCCATGTGGGAGTGGCGGGGGGCGTCTGGGCGATCGCATGGGAGACGAGCGTGCCGGCTACAAGGAGTCCGGCGAAGACGGTGGCGAAGCGCTGGAAGGAGGCCGGGTGCGATTTCATAGCTCCATTATGACGAAAGTTTTCGTCATGTCAAGCGGATCTTTCTTTCGTGCGGGGCGAGCCCGGTTTTTGCAGACAATCTATTTCTACTGGCGCTGAAGGATCAGCCCCGGCTGAAGTTGGAATATGCGAAGCGAGAATCGACCAGTCAGACTGCGTCGGAAACGCTGGTGAACGGGAAGTCTTTAACAACCAGCGGAGGAGCGATCATGCCGGCGCCTTCACCTCCCTGGGCTCGTTCGGGAATCCCCATTTTGACCACGTTCTGAAGCAGGCGGACAGGGCTTTCGTTGAACCGGAAGTTTCCCGCCGGCGATGTCACCTTGCCGTTTTCAATCAGGAAAAGGCCGTCGCGCGTGAGACCGGTATATTGCAGGGTTTGCGGATTCACGTTACGGAGATACCAGAAACGCGTGACGAGAAGGCCGCGCTCCACGCTGCCGATGAGGGCTTCCAGAGAGTCTGTGCCGCCTTCCAGAATCAGGCGAGTGGCGGCGGGTGTCGGTGACTTGCCGGCTTTCATGGCCCAATAACGGTCGTACTGGAGATTTTTCACTACTCCTTTTTCAATCCATGTGACGGGGGCGGCGGGCTGGCCGCCGTTCTCGAAGATCAGCGCGCGATTGCGCTTATCGAAAGGATCGGTACGCAGTGTGATGAATTCGGGAAAGAGTTTTTCGCCAAGCAGGGTTCCTCCCCCCTTCTTGCTGAGGAAACTGCTGCCTTGCTCCGCGGCGCGGGCGTTGAAGCCAATGAGCTGCACAAGATCGCTTACGGCGGTGGGTTCGAGCACGACGGTATAGCGGCCGGGATCGAGGCGTTTCGGGTTGCGCCAGCTATCGCATTTCCCGATTGCGGCTTTTGCAACGGCTTCGCCATCCACTTGCGCAATATCCGGCGATTGACGCGATGCCCAGCCGGAACTGCTCCCATCCGGCGTGCGGACAGTACTGGAAAGTCGGGAATCGGTGGAACGTTCGAAGGCAAACAGGCCATGCTTGTTGGCGATCGCGGAGACCGTGGCGTCCCGTTCAAAAAAACCGGCGGCGACCAGATTCTTTGCGCGTGCGCCTTCAATCACGGCGCGAACGCCCGGAATCATTTCTTTATTGCGCGCCGCCGCGGTACGCTCCACGAAGTTATCGAAGCTGGAATATTGCTGCGGGCCGAGCCCGGCGATAAATTCCTGGTTCGGCGGAGTGACGTCGGAGAGTTGCTCGGCGCGCTTCATGGCTTCACGCAGCGATTTGTCGTCGAACTCGCTGAGTGAGATGGAGCCGGTCTTGTTGTCTTTCGTGACGGAGATGGAGAGCGACTGCACCACCTGAAAACCCGACGTGGTCACGCTGTTGAGAGCGTAGCGGATGGAATCGGTTTCGGCATTCCTTACTGAGACGGTGCACTCCGGGAACGTCGTCAGGGCCAGCACGCGATCGGTTATTTTCTTTGCTTCTGCACGTGTGAGCATGGCTTTTAGTCGGTTTGAATCACGTTGATCTGACGGAAGCGGGCAGGGGAGCAGCCGTGACTGACGGCGTTTGACTGCGCCGGTTCACCCTTGCCATCGTTCAGCGCGCCATACTGCTGGAAGTAGGCCGGACCGGCGATGCCGTCGCAGGATGTCCAGAAATCGGTGGTCTTGGACTGATACGCCACGCTGCGCAGCATCCGGCCCTTCTTGCCGTTCTTAATTTCCCAGAAGGCGTCGCCGCCAAACTGGAAGTTGTAACGCTGCTGGTCGATAGAGAAGCTGCCATCGCCATCGATAAGGATGCCGTCCTCCACACCGGCGATCAGCGATTCGAGGCTCGTGTCGCGCGAACCGGGTTCCAGCCAGACATTGGGCATGCGCTGGAACGGAACGCTGGCCCAGCTATCCGCATAACAGCAGCCGCGGCTTTCTTTTTCGCCAATCAGATGAGCTTGATCGCGAATAGTCTGGTAGTGGGTGAAAATGCCTTTTTCAATGATGGGAAATTTTGTGGTCTTAACCCCGTCATCGTCATAGCCAATGGTGGCAAGGCCGCGGTCGTTGGTACGGTCACCCCAGATATTGACGAGGTCGGATCCGACCCGCTGCTTTCCCAGCTTCTCCGTCGTGAGGAAACTGGTGCCGGCGTAATTAGCCTCAAAGCCGAGTGCACGGTCGAGTTCGGTGGAGTGGCCCAGGCTCTCGTGAATCGTCAGCCAGAGATGGGTAGGGAGCAGGACAAGGTCCTTTTTCCCCGGCGTGACCTGAGGGGCGGCAAGATGTTCGAGAACTTCTTCGCGGACTCGCGACGCATTCTCGAGGAGGTTCATAACGGCGACCATTTCGTAGCCCGCGGTAGAGGGCGGGGCCTGGAAGCCACGCGATTTGGAAAGGGCGCGCGCGGTATCGACGGCCGTGGCATTGACGCCCCCTCCGCTCTGAAGATAGAGTTGCTGGATCGACGAGCCTTCTGATGATGCGAAATACTTGTCTTCCGTGCGGAAGGTAAGTTGTGCGTTCGATGAGAAGATGCGATTGTTCTTCTTGACTTCATCGGCTGCGGCGCGAATCAGATCGAGCTTTTCCGCAATCGGAATTGCGAATGGATCTTTCTCGTGCGGCGTGACCCATCGTGTGTGATAGGTGGCGACGGGTGCGAGTTCGACTGGCTTGACCTGAAGCACTGAGTTGGCCTTCGCTACGTTCACTGCTTCGCCGGTGATGCGGACGATCTCCGCGGGATTGACAAACGGGGAACAGGAAAACCCCCAGGCGCCATTCGCGATCACGCGAACCCCAAAACCGAAGGTGCCCGACTCCGTGGCGAACGGAACTACGAGGGTCTTGCCGGTTCCACGTTCCGGATTCAGGCGAATAGACGCGCTTTGTCCGCGGGTACGAAGGATGCGGATATCGCAGTAAGTAGCTTTGAGCCGTTTTGCTTCGTTCAGCGCGACGGCGCCGAGTTTTTCAAGTTCGGCGGAAGGCTTGGTGGAAGCGGCGTCGGCCGAAAAAAGGCGGCTGGAAAAAGCCAGTGCGGCGGCGCCACCTGTGAACGTCCGGCGGGTCATCATTGGCTGAAGATAGCACAGCGGCGCGACAAACTTACTTCGCGCGATCGTTGCGGTATACCCTGCCGTCTTTCATTACGAAGATCACGCTCTGAGTGGTCTTGATATCCGCCAGAGGATCGCCAGGCACGGCTACGATATCCGCGGCCATTCCGGCGCGCAGGATGCCCACCGTGTCTTTCAGGCCGAGCAGGTCCGCGGCGGCGATGGTGCCGGCCTGCAGAGAATTTGCAGTTGTCATACCCGCTGCCGCCATGAGCTGGAATTCGATTGCATTGCTGCCGTGTGGATACACGGCGGCATCCGTTCCCAACGCGATCTTGACGCCGAGTTCCAGTGCGCGTTTCAACATCGCGTCCTGCTGTTTGACGGCGCGATCGGCTTTGGCCTGGACGAGCGGTGGAAACTTCGATTCGGCCAGTCCGACCCGAGTCGTCAGGGTTGGCACCAGGTACACCCCGCGGTCGTGCATCATGCGCATGGCTTCGTCGTCGAGGAATGTGCCGTGCTCAATGGAATCGATGCCTGCGCGGATGGCGCGTTTGGATGACTCCGCGCCGTGCGAGTGCGCCGCCGCCTTGCGGTGGAGTGTGTGGGCTTCATCCACCAGTGCATTGAGTTCAGCTTGGGAGAGTTGCGGCACATCCACTTCGTCGGTCGGCGAAAGCACGCCGCCGCTGGCGCAGATCTTGATGACGTCCGCGCCGTATTTCACGTTGTAGCGTACGGCGGCGCGAGCTTCGTCGGGGTTGTTGATGACGCCGTCCTGCGGTCCGCTTTCGTGATTGAAGACGCCGGCGCGGAAGCCATCGCTGTCGTCGCAATGGCCGCCGGTAGAGCCGATGGAGTGGGTCGCCGTAACCATTCGCGGCCCGGGAACGATACCCAGATTGATGGAATTGCGGAGGCCGACATCGATAAACTCGGCGGCGCCCAGGTTCCGTACCGTAGTGAAGCCGGCCATCAGGGTAACGCGCGCATTCACTGTGGACCGGATGGATTTTTCCGCGATCGTCCGTTGCAGATCGCGCAGCATGGACCCATCGTAGTCGGGATCGAAATCGAACGTAAGGTGCGTGTGGGCGTCGATAAAGCCGGGCATGAGTGTGGCATCGCCGAGGTCGAGGACGGTCGCTCCCGCCGGGGTTGCTGCAGCGCCAACGGATTGGATCTTTCCGCCCGAAACCACCACGATTCCGGGAGTCACCGTCTTGCCGGAAACGCTGTCAAAAAGACGCTGAGCTTTCAGAACATAAGGATGTTCCTGCCCGGCAAGGATGCCGGCGGCGAGCCCCAATCCACACAGAATCGCTATTGATTTCATGACGGGCAAGTGTATCACGGCTCAAAATCACTCTCACCCAAAATCAATTCCTCCAGGGGATTTACCCGATTGACAGCGCCAAAGGTGACATTGCATACTTGCTTTTTTCAGCTTGCGAAATTCAATACATAGCTGGCTGCGGTCGCGCCTGGCATCTGTGCTGGTACTGTGCTTTTTCAGCACTGGCTTGGCGCTGGCGGGGGAGCCCCCTAACTGGGGCGGTAACTATTCTCCCTGCGCGCGCCATGACGACTGGCTGCGCCGGGAACATATGGATCTGGGTCTCCGGATCGCGACTCGGAACACTGCGCTGGCCCGGCAATTTGAACGCGCAATGGAATTCTGGTCCGGTATTATCGACATGGACTGGCATGAGGTTGAGTCTCAGGAATGTTCGGTTGAACTGGTGGAGGGTGCGCACAATCTTTTCGAGACCCAGGGTATTGCGGCGCGTGCGCAGGAGCCGGACCGGCCTGCGTTCCAGGGATGGGTCGCCTTTAATCCCGCTTCGAAGCTGACGGAGCATGAGATGTTCGTGATCTCCGTGCATGAGATCGGGCACTTGCTGGGCTTGCCGCATAATCCAAGTGCGGCGTCGGTGATGTTTTTCTTTAATCTGGATGATTCGATTTGGCTGGACGCCGCGGATCTCAAGACCCTGGCTCAGCGGCACACTTTGCGTTCGGGTGTCTTCGCAGTTGGCCGGGGAACGGCCAGACGCGTTATTACGCCGTAGCGAGCCTTCCCGATCTAATTCACCCTAAGGATAAGACGGTTGTCACGGCACTGTCTGCTCACATCGCAGCACAAGTGCGTCCAGAAGGGAAAAGATTCCGACATGCGATCCAGAAGTTCGCGCTTCTTCGCATTGTGTGTTTGCTGGCTGGCCCGTTCGTACATCGATTGGCCCATCTGGTCATACCATTTCACATTGTGGCGGCGCGCCATCTGGTCGCGGAAAAATCCGGCGAATAACAGGATCTGCGACCCGCCGATCTCAAGAATCTCGGCGTCGCTCAAACCGTTCGTGTGCAGAATGAAACTATCGAATACTTCCGATAAATTCGCCATGGAAGGGATTGAAACAGTGTCGGCTCGCGATGTCTGCGCATAGTGCGCGAGGATGCTGGCAACATAGAGCGTCTCATCTTCTTTCGGAGCTTCGTTACCCGCGCTGTCGCGCAGGTTATTGACGAAAAAATTCAAAGCCGCGTTGGAATCGACTGCGAATAACTCTTCGAAGAGACTGTCCATAATGCCTCCCTTGCATGAGAGCGTAGCAAATTCAATGCCAATCTGAAAGAAGTTTTTGTTTATTTGGCTTATAGGCACTAACGACGGTTGATCAGCCACGCGATCAGAGACAACGCCGCACTGATCAGCAGACACGTAACTATCGGAAAATAGAAGGAACCGTGTTTCCCGCGGATCTTAATATCGCCGGGCAGGGAACCCGGATGTATCCCGAGACGCTCCGCCAACAGCACGACCAGGCCGGTGCCGACCAGCACCAATCCGGCTACGATGAGGAGGCGGCCCATATGTCCAGCATAATGCGGGTAGTTGAAATCAACCAGCCTGGTGGTCCTGAAGTCTTGCAACTGGCGGAACGGCCACTGCCGCATGTTGCTGCGGGCGTGGTCCTCATCAAAGTTGTCGCGTCGGGAATCAACCGGCCCGACGTCTTTCAACGCAGGGGTTATTACCCGCCGCCACCCGGCGCATCGGATATTCCGGGCCTTGAAGTCTCGGGCACGATTCTCGATGGAGATTTCACCGTCGATAATCCTTTCCATCTGAAGGCGGGCGATGGAGTGTGTGCTCTGCTGACGGGCGGCGGCTACGCGGAGTATGCGGCGGCTCCGCTGAAACAATGCCTGCCGGTACCGAACGGCATGAGCCTGGTGGATGCCGCCGCTCTGCCGGAAAACGCTTTCACCGTGTGGAGCAACGTTTTCGATCGGGGCGGGCTCGGCCGCGGTGAAGGCGGAATGCACGAAAGCCTGCTCGTGCAGGGCGGCTCGAGCGGGATCGGTGTATTCGCCATCCAGCTTGCCCACACGCTGGGGCACACTGTCTTTGCGACCGCAGGCAGCGATGAAAAATGTCGCGCGTGTGAAGCGCTTGGCGCCCGCGCCATCAACTACAAGACCGAAGATTTTATGGAACGCGTGCGGGCTTTTACAGGGGGCCGCGGCGTTGACGTAATTCTGGACATGGTTTCCGGCGATTATGTGGCGCGCGAACTGGATGCGCTGGCCGAAGGCGGTCGGCTCGTGACGATCGCAACTCTGGGGGGATCCGCGGCCACAATAGACACGGGCAAACTGATGCGCCGAAGGCTGACGATTACCGGTTCCACGCTGCGCCCGCGACCCGTGCCGTTCAAGGCCGCGATCGCCCGGAAGCTCCACGAAGTAGTGTGGCCGCTGCTGGCAGCGGGAACGATTCGGCCGGTCATCCATGAAATCTTTCCAGCCGCGGACGCCGCCCGGGCGCATGCCGTGATGGAAAGCGGTTCGCACGTCGGGAAGTTGTTACTTCGCTGGTGATGGGGCGGGTATACCATCCGGGTATGCGACGCCTGCTCTTGTTTTGCCTTGCTGCCGGAATCCTGATGGCAGCCGATCCCTGGACTCCCGGAGATGTAGTCGCTCCCGACGCTCTCGCGAAAGATCTCAAAGCGCCGCTCGTCATCCACGTCGGCTTCGACGTCCTCTACCGCGCTGTGCATATTGCGGGCACGCCATACGCCGGCCCGGCATCGAAGCCGGAAGGTCTTGAAGCCCTGAAGAAAGCCGTCGCCGGTCAACCGCATGACCGCGATATTGTTCTTTACTGCGGTTGTTGCCCGATGGAAAAGTGCCCGAACCTGCGGCCTGCGTTTTCTGCCCTGCATGCCATGGGCTTTACTCGTGTCCGGGTCTTGAACATTCCGGAAAACCTGAAGACCGACTGGACCGATAAAGGGTATCCGGTCGACCGCCGCGCGGAGTAGCCTTCCCCGATTGCCGTTATACTGAAGAGGAATGAAACTATTTCTCGATACAGCGAATCTCGATGAACTCCGCGCCGGCGCCAAATGGGGCATTGTTGACGGAGTTACCACTAATCCCAGTCTGATTGCCAAAGAGGGCAAGCCGATCAAAGAGCAGATCGCTGCCATCTGCGACATCGTCGACGGGCCGATCAGCGCCGAGGTCGTCGCTGTGGAAGCGAAGGCGATGATTGCTGAGGGCCGCGAACTGGCCAAAATCCATAAGAACATCATCGTCAAGGTGCCGCTGATTCGCGACGGAATCGAAGCCTGCTCCGCGCTCAGCAAGGAAGGCATCCGCGTGAACGTCACCCTCTGCTTCTCGCCCGCACAGGCCTTGCTCGCTGCCAAGGCCGGCGCATATTTCATCAGCCCGTTTGTTGGACGCCTGGATGACATCGGCGCGACTGGTATGGATTTGGTACGGCAGATTGTCGCCATCTATGAGAATTACGATTTTGAGACGCAGGTCCTCGCGGCATCTCTGCGTGGCCCGCTGCACGTGGTGGAAGCCTCGCTCGCGGGCGCGCACATAGGCACGCTTCCCTTTAAAGTTCTCGATTCCCTGTTCAATCATCCCTTGACAGATAAAGGTCTCGATCAATTCCTGAAGGATTACAACAAGGCCTTTTCAAAAAAGTAGCTGGAAACAGCTAACGGACTGATATGCCCGCACTCTGGGCGCAAGTGACGCTACAAACCGAGGAACTCCGGTGGGTTGCCTTCGGAGTCGGCGTGACGGCGGCTCTGACGGCGATTGCGCTGATGTTGTGGCGCGCGTTTCACCCGCAACTCTCCGCCAGCGAACTGGAACGCCGTCGCCGTGGCATGCTTTACAACTCTGGCAAGATCGGCGACGGGGAAATTCTGGATGTCGACGGCGTCGTGATCCTCTACACCTATTCGGTGGGGGGCGTCGAATATACAGTTGGCCAGGATGCGTCGGCCCTCGAATCCGCGCTGCCCGAGGACCGCATGCGCATGGTTGGACCCGCGTCCGTCCGGTTCGATCCGAAAAATCCTCCCAACTCGATTGTGCTTTGCGAACAATGGAGCGGGCTGCGTCTGCGCGATGTTTCCGACCGCCTCGGATAAAATCGGGAGATATGGCTCACGAGTTCACAACTTCGTATATCGAGGAGGCGCTGGCGACCCTGCGCCAGTACAAGAAAATGGCGGAAGGCGCGATGAGTCAGGTCAGCGACGACCAGCTTTTCGCTACGCTCGACGCCGAGATGAACTCGATTGCGGTCATCGTCAAACATATGACGGGCAATATGCGGTCGCGTTTTACGGATTTTCTGACGACCGACGGCGAAAAGCCGGACCGCAACCGGGACAGCGAGTTTACCGAACCGCCGGCAACCCGGCAGGCGCTCCTCGAGCGCTGGGAAGAAGGCTGGAAAATCGTGTTCTCTGCCGTTGAACCACTCTCTGATGCCGACCTGAGTCGCAAGATCACGATTCGCGGAGAGCTGCACTCTGTCATGCAGGCGATCAACCGGCAGGTCGTCCATTATGCCGGTCATGTTGGTCAGATTATCTTTCTCGCCAAACACCTGGCCGGAACGAACTGGAAGTCGCTCACGGTGCCGAAGAACCGCTCGGAGGATTTCAATCGGCGAGTCCTGCAGGGCGAAGCCACTCAGCGGTAAAACGAGGGCAAAATTAGCACTTCGGCGGATAGCATATTTAGTTGACGTACCATGATCTAACTATGGTTAACATGGCCCTTTTTCATGCTGCCATTGGTTAGATTCACGCTATACTCATTTTGCAACGATGCTGACGCAGCCAACACTTTCCGGAGTCGCCCAGGCCCTTCTCGGGATCCTGATTTTGGTGGCTGCTGGTTATGACATTCGCTACCGTCGCATACCGAACTGGCTTGTGCTTGCGGGCATCGTTACCGGTTTCGCATGGAACACCTTTTCCTCCGGCTTGTCCGGCCTCGGTCACGCGGCGGCGGGGCTCGGGCTCGGCTTCGCGCTGTATTTCCCGCTCTATCTGCTGCGGGCGCGCGGTGCCGGCGATGTAAAGCTGCTGGCTGCGGTCGGCGCCATCGTCGGTCCTGGCAATTGCTTTTGGGTGTTTCTGCTGACCGCGGTTTTAGGCGGCATAATTGCAATGTTGATGTTGCTGGTACGCGGACGGGTTCGCCACACGTTCTTCAATATGTCGTTCATCATGAGCGACCTGCTCAAACTGCGGGCGCCTTATAAGAGCAGCGATGAACTCGATGTAACAACGTCGAAGGGGATGCGGCTTCCGCATGGCGCGATGATGGCCGTCGGCGTGCTTGCTTTCGTGATTATGGCTCAATTCAATCTCAGGATAGGTGGGTAATGCTGGTCATTCAGGTTTTTGTTTATCTGCAATTGCTCGATTTTCTGACCACGATGGTCGGCTTTAAGCTCGGCGCCCATGAGGCCAGCCCGTTTATTGCCAAGCTCATCCACACCACATCCCCTGCCATGGGCGTCGCGGCGTCAAAGCTCGTTGGGCTGGCAATCGGCGGTCTCTGCGTTGTCACCAGCCGTGTCAAATTATTGTCACTCGCCAATTATTGGTATGCCGCCCTGGTGGTCTGGAATCTTGCCATGATCCTGATGATCAATGTGCAGCACGGCTAAGACTGACGTTGGCGTCCATCTGCTCCGATAATAGGAGCGATGACTCGTCGCTCGGCTATCCTTTCTCTCTCTGCGGCATCGGCTGCACTTTCCACCCTTCCGGCTTCCGCTGCGGATATTCCCGCTGCCGTTACCTCACGAACCGATACTGCCGTTGATTCATATTTGAAATCCCAGGCTGCCGATGGCAGCGTCCCCGATGAGTACCTGCAGCATCCGGTCGGCACCGCCAGCGGTCTCATCGAGACTATGACTGCAGCCCTGCTGCATTCCGGATCGAAGCATTTTGGTTCGAATGAACTGGTTGCCCGCATACGCTCGGCGGCTGGATTCCTGGAGCGGAGCCAGAGCCCTGAAGGCTTCATCGATCTGCTTTCCACCAATTTCAATTCGCCGCCCGACACCGGGTTTGTCGTTCACAATGTCGGTACCGCGGCTGCTGTGGCGAAACTTGCCTCGAACGATACCGTGCTGGGAATCCTGCGCCCATTTCTCGTGAAAGCGGCGAATGGACTGGCCGTGGGCGGAATTCACACCCCGAATCACCGCTGGGTCGTGTCGTCCGCACTGGCGCAGGTGAACGACGTTTTCCCGAACCCCGCTTATCTGAAGAGGATCGATCAATGGTTGGCGGAGGGCATCGATATCGATGCGGACGGGCAATATACGGAACGCAGCACGGTTACGTACAACACCATCTGCGACCGCGCGTTTATCGTGCTTGCGGCAAAGCTGAAGCGCCCCGCGCTTCTCGGGCCTGTGCGGCGGAATTTGCGGGCGATGATGTACCTGCTGCATCCCGATGGCGAGGTCGTAACGGAGGTATCGAAGCGGCAGGATCAGTTTGTACGCGGGACGATGGCGGCCTACTGGTTCCCGGCGCAGTATCTGGCCGTTCATGATTCGGATGGCCAGTTTGCCACCCTGGCCCGCCAGTTAGGAGCCGACAATGCGCGGCTTTCCACCCTGATGGAGTATCCCGAGCTGAACGCCGCCTTGCCCGCGAGCGCCCCGCTGCCCGATGACTATGAGAAGTTCATGCCCGTGGTCGGTCTGGCTCGCATCCGGCGCGGGAATCTGGATGCGACAGTGATTATGCAGGACAACAGCCGGTTCTTCAGCGCACGCAAGGGAGCGGCGGTAGTGCAGGCAGTTCGTTTTGCAACTTCGTTCTTTGGCAAAGGGCAGTTCATACCTTCGGGCACGGTGAAGCAGGGCGGCAGTTACGTTTTATCGCAGTCGCTGGAGGCTCCTTATTACCAGCCCCTCGCGCCGGCAGTGGCGGTGGATTACAAAAACTGGTCGGCAATGCGGGATCGCCGTCGGAAAACGCAAATCTGTAAGTTGTCGCAGTCGGCGACGGTTACGGAGAAAGCGGGCGGCTTCGATCTGCGGATTCAGGCGCAGGGGACTCCCGGCGTGCCTTTGGCCGTCGAGATCAATCTGCGCGAGGGTGGCGAGCTATCGGGATGCCGGCCTGCCCCACACGTGGAAGGGGGCTGGATCCTGGAAAATGGCTACGGGAGATACACGGCAGGTGGGCAGAGCGTTCGCTTCGGACCCGGAGCCGCTCCGCATCTGCTGACTCAGTTGCGGGGCGCGGAACCAAAACTGCCCGGAGTCAGCGTTTACTTAACCGGGTACACGCCGTTCGACCGGGTGATTTCGTTCGAATTCTAGCCGACGCTTATTCGAGATCCAGGCCGGATTCTTTCAATGCTTTCCAACCGCCATCGAGTGAGATCGCATTCGTGTAGCCCATCTTGCCGAGACTTTCAGCCACCAGTGCCGAGCGAAAACCTCCGCCGCAGTAGAGAACCAAGGGCATCGATTTGTCCGGGTATTTGATTTCGATATCCCGTTCAATGATGCCGCGGCTCAGGTGTACCGCGCCCTTCACATGGCCGGCTGCGAATTCATTATCTTCGCGCGTATCCACCAAAACCGGCGTTTCGCCCCGGGTCAGCATGGCCTTATAGCCTGTGACATCGGTCTCTTTGACAATCGCCTTGGCGTCGTTGACCAGTTTCAGGAAACCACTGCTGTGCGGCATAGTTATTCCACCCTTCTGATGTTGACGCCTACCGCCGCCAACTTGTCTTCTATTTTTTCATAGCCGCGATCGATGTGATACACCCGGTCGATCACGGTCTCGCCTTTGGCCACGAGTGCCGCCAGAACGAGCGAGGCGCTGGCCCGGAGGTCGGAGGCGATAACGCCGGCGCCGGAAAGCTGACTGCGTCCCGCCACGATTGCCTCGCGCCCTTCGAGGCGGATGTTCGCGCCCATGCGCATGAGTTCCTGCGCGTGCATAAAACGATTTTCGAAAATCGTTTCTTTAACGATGGAAATGCCGTTGGCCTGCGTCATGAGCGCCATATACTGCGCCTGAAGGTCTGTCGCGAAGCCGGGATACTCTTCGGTCGACATATCGACCGCGTGCAGGCTGCCCCCGGGAAGAACGTGCAGCGTGGTGGCATCGGGCTGGACCACCCTGATGCCCGCCTTCGCCATTTTCACGGTGAGGGCGCCCAGGTGGTCGGCGACGCAGCCGGTGATCGTGACGTCGCCGCCGGTGATGGCGCCCGCGATGAGATACGTGCCCGCTTCGATGCGGTCGGCGATAATTTCATGCTCCGCGCCGTGGAGTTTGGCCACTCCTTCGATGCGGATGAGGCTGGTGCCGGCGCCTTCGATCCTGGCTCCCATTTTGATCAGCAGCTCGGCAAGGTCGACAACTTCGGGCTCGCGTGCAGCATTTTCGATAACGGTCTCACCCTCCGCCAGAACCGCGGCCATCAGGATGTCTTCCGTACCTGTGACCGTGATGCGGTCGAAAACAATGCGCGTACCTTTCAGTCCGTCGGGCGCGGTGGCTTCGACGTAGCCGTGTTCCTGAGTGATCTTTGCGCCGAGCAGTTCAAGACCGGAAAGGTGCTGATTGATGGGACGCGCTCCGATGGCGCAGCCGCCGGGCAACGACACACGCGCCCGGCCTGCCCGGGCTACCAGCGGGCCAAGCACCAGGCTCGAAGCGCGCATCGTTTTCACAAGCTCATAGGGCGCCTCCGGAGAGAGGATGCGCGGAGTTTCCAGCGTGACCTGTTCGCCTTCGACTGTGATGTATGAGCCGATATCCTGGAGCAGACGCTCCATCGTCCGGATGTCCCGCACCCGCGGGACCCGCTTGAGGACGACTTTATCTTCCGTTAAAAGCGCTGCGGCAAGCGCCGGCAGGGCGGAATTCTTGGAGCCGCTGGTGGCGATGGTGCCGTGCAGCCGTGCGCCGCCTTCAATGACGAATTTATCCATTCGCTCTATTGTCGTTTATCAATTGTTCTATAGCGGCACGCACACTGTTGCCCGAGGTTTTGAGCGCCTCGGCGGCCCTTTCAGCTGAGGCTCCGGTAACAGTGCGGATAATCCGAATGGCGCGATCCCGCAGCTTTTCGTTCTTTGGCTGCACGTTCACCATCATGTTGCCGCGCACGTACCCCATCCGGATAAATGCTCCCGTCGTGAGCATGTTCAGCACGAGCTTCGTTGCGGTGCCTGCCTTCAGTCGCGTTGAACCAGCGATGATTTCAGCTCCCGGCGTGGGAGTGATTGCAATCCTGACGCGGCGGGAAAGTTCAGAACCCGGAGTGCAACTGATGCCGATCGATGTCGCCCCGAGCCGGTTGGCTTCCTCAACCGCCCCCAGGACATAAGGCGTTCGGCCGCTGGCCGCGATTCCACACACAACGTCTTTGGCAGTGACCCCGCGAGATAGCAGATCTCGCACGCCGATTTGCGGATCATCCTCTGTGGTCTCTGTGGCCCGGGAAAGCGCCGCTTCGCCTCCCGCGATAATACCCTGCACCAGGTCCGGCGGCACATTGAACGTGGGAGGGCATTCGGACGCGTCGAGAACTCCCAGGCGGCCGCTGGTGCCGGCCCCTATATAGAAGAGGCGTCCGCCGTTTTGAAACGCCGCCACAATTGCATCGACCGCCTGCGCAATATGATGCAGCTCCGGAGTAATCGAATCGGCCACCCGCCGGTCATCGTCGTTGATCGTCCACAGCATCTCGAAAGTGGAGAGCTGATCGATTCGCGCGGACGCCGGATTGAGCTGTTCGGTCAGTAGCTCGTGAAGCTTTTCCATCAGCCCTGAACCCGCTTTTCCAGACCCTTCCAGAACGGCTCGCGAAGTTCCCGCTTCAGCACCTTCCCCGTGCCCCCCTTGGGTAAAGGCTCAGTCCGGATAAAGTACCTATGCGGGACCTTGAACTTTGCCAGGCGCTGGGCAAGATAGGCCCGCAGATCTGCTTCATTCAGGTTGATCCCGGCTTTTATGACGACGAAGGCCACCGGAATTTCTCCCCAGCGGTCATCGGGCGCACTCACCACCGCGGCTTCCGCGACGGAGGCGTGAGTGCAAATGGCCTTCTCGACCTCAATGGAGGAAATGTTCTCTCCGCCGCTGATGATGATGTCTTTCTTGCGATCCACGATATGGATGTAGTTCTCTTCATCCCACACCGCCATATCCCCGGTATGGAGCCACCCGCCGCTCATCACAGCTGCGGTGGCTTCGGGATCCCGATAGTAGCCATCCATCACGACGTCGCCGCGAACCACCACCTCGCCCACTGTCGAAACGTCCCGCGGAACAGGATTGCCGGAGACATCGACAACCCTGACGTCAGCTCCGAAGATCGGCCAGCCGGCGACGGACTGTCGCTGCCATCTGTCTTCATCCGACGCGTAAACCACGGTGGATTTGCGGCGCGCGCTGGTCGCCACCGGACTGGTCTCCGTGAGTCCGTAACCGGCGAGGATTTCGCACTGGAACGCTTTTTCCAGATTCTCGATCATCGACGGATTGGCGGCAGCGCCTCCGATAAACACCTGAGTGAGAGATGAGAGATCGAAAGCATCGCGCCCGTCGAACGCCAGCAGCGCGTTCGCCATAGTGGGAACAATCGACATGGAAGTCGCGCGCTCGTCCTGAATGAGGCGGCAAACGCCGGCAGCATCGAAACGGCGGACCATCACCTGCGTCATTCCCATCATTGTGGCGGTCTGGGGACGTCCCCAGCCATTCGCATGGAATAGCGGGATCGTGTGGAGTTCCACGCCATTAGGGTCGAGCGTCATGGCCGCAATGGAACTGACCGCGTGCAGATAGACCGTGCGGTGCGAGAGCATCACCCCTTTGGGTGTACCCGTACTGCCACTGGTGTAAAACAATTCCGCGATAGCGTCTTCGTCGTAGGCACGAATGTCTGGAGGGATGGGGTCGCCCTGGACAAGGAAATCGTCGTATTCGGTGTCGAGATTTACTATGCGCAGACCGGGCAGGGAAGTGCGGAGATGTTCGGCAACCGGCAGGAACTCCGCTTCAAAGAACAGAAACTTCGGTTCGGCGTGGCGCACGATGTCCGTCAGTTCCACCGGAGTGAGACGCACATTCAGCGGCATCACGATGGCGTGAGCCTGCGGGGCGCCGTAATAGCCCTCCAGCAGTTTGTGCGTGTTGTAGCTGAGATAGGCGACCCGATCCCCAGGCACGACACCGTTGCGGCCGAGTGCGGAGGCCAGGCTGGCGACGCGGCTCGCCATGTCTCCGTAAGTGAAGCGCTGATCGCCGCACACGATGCCGGTTTTGCCACCGAACAGCTCGGCGGCGCGCTCCAGGCAGCGCATAGGCGTTAGAGGGAATCTCATCGCAGTCAGATAAGATTCTACCCGAGAATCCGCTGCTGTTGCTTTCAGCGGCCCGGCGCTCTCATATCGGCGGGCATAACCCGATATCATGCAGGGGTGGCGAATGCGGGCGTGTTGCGCGCCTTCCTGATATCCGGATTCCTGCTGGCGTTACCCGGCGGCCTGCTGCCGCTATGGGGTTACCACGTCAATACGGAGTTCGGCATCGCGGGCAATTACTTCCTGGCGCTGGGCGCGGGAATGGCCGGAACCATGGCGCTTTCGCGGGCGCTGACCCGCCGGTGCTGTCCGGGTCTGCTGTTGATGTTGGGTTGCCTGTCGGCTTCCGCTGTCTTGCTGATGATGGCTTTTGCCGGCCCTCCCGCCCGATTCTGGTACCAGATGCTGTGCGTCTTCGTTACCGGCGCGGCGGCGGGTCTGGTGAACGGCGCGATTTTCGAATCGGTCGGTCCGGTATGGGAGGCGGATCCCGCCGGCGTGACCCTGCGCGGTGGCATCTACTTCGGCGTGGGAAGCGTGGCTGCGTCGCTGTTGCTGTCCCAGTCGTTTGGCAGCCCCACCATCGGAGATACGAATGCGTCCCGCATCCTCGCGATCAGCGCCCTGTTTCCGTTGCTCGCGGCGGCGGCGTTCCGGCGGCTTCAGTTCTCAACAACAGCACCGCCATCTGTCGATGGCTCTGCCTCACGCGACCGGCAAACGGTCATGGCCATTCTTTTCGGCTTTCTGTTGTTTTTTCAGTTTGCGAATGAGTGGTCGATTGCCGCGTGGCTGCCGATCTACCTGATCGACAGGCTCGGAATGAGTCCCTCGGGCGCCGTGTTGCTCCTGTCCACTTTCTGGATCGCGCTGACAGCGGGCAGAATCGGCACTGTTGCCCTGCTGAAGGTAATGCCCCATGGGCGCTTGCTGGCAATCAGTATTTTTTGCGCCTTGTTTGGCGGGACGGCGCTGACCGCGTCGGATACGCGCGGCGGCGTGGTTGTGGGAGTCTTGCTGATGGGCGCCGGTTTTTCGGCGATCGTTCCGCTTGCTTCCGAGCGCGTTGCGCCCCGCTTCAGCGGGTATGATTCGGGATATTTCAGCGGTCTGTTTGCGTTTGCCATGTCCGGTGGAATCTTCGCGGCCTTCGTGCTGGGGCACCTCGCGGGATGGCTTGGCCTGCGCGTGATTCCGCTTGCGGCGATGCTGGGAAGCTGCGCCGTGATTGGTCTGCTGCTCGTAATCCGGCTCGGCCGGAAGGTTTCCGGCAATTGAAAAAAACGAACTCAACAAACAGATGAACATGAATAAAACGATTCTGGCTTTGCTGGTGCTCTCGCTTTCCGGTTGCACTACCCCCGCCGCGGTATCGCAGTTTTGTGCGTCGGCGTCCGCTACCCTGGCAGCGTCTCAGCCTGTCTTCGAAGATTTAAAACAATCGTGTCTCCGGGAGGTGAATTCCCGCGTAGAGTTTGGTTCGTTTACGCGGCCACTGGAAGATGATGCCGCCTGTACCGCAATTGGCAAGCAGTCCGAAGGCGCGGCCGCTGCTGCAAAGATCCTAGCGGATTATTTCCGCGCGATTAACTCTCTCGCGTCGTTTGGTACGGCCAAAGCCGGGAGCGATGCGGAAAGTCTGCTCACGAAAACCAGCGGAGCCGTCGGAGCGAGCTCGGCTGCGCAGACCGCGCTCGGTTCCATTGCGAAATTCCTGGTGACGGCTGCCACATCCGGATACCAGCAGAGAGCGCTCGCAAAGGATCTGCCGCAGGTGAGCCGGAATATTTCCGATGTGACGGCCGCGCTGGTGACCATCGTCCAAAACGATTACTCCGGTCAGTTGTTGAAGAGTGAAGAACAAAAGCTGACGATTCGCTATAAGGATTTCGCCCGCGGGAAATCGCCTGATGTCGTGTTGATGCTGGACGCACGATGGCAGGTGGAGGAGCAGGCGATTGCGCAAAGACGCGCCTCGGCTCGCAGCCTGGTCACCGGTCTGCAGGCGCTTTCCAAAGGCTTCGCAGAACTTGCGGCGAATTCGCGCAGTCTCAAAGGAGCGGAAGTTCCAGGTTTACTGGCCCCTTATGTTTCGCAGCTTGAAACTCTGATTCCTCAAATTCAAAAAGCATTTTAAATTTACGGAGACATGATATGGCATCAATGGCAACACCTTCTCCCTTCGATCCGGCGGCGGAAGCACGCCGGCTGGCAGCCCTGTTTGACGATTTTTCAACCTCGGTGGACGAATACCGTTTAACGCTCCCGGACGACACGCCAAAGGAACAACTGAGCCGCCTCAAAATTCAGGCGCAAATCCTCGAAAGCCAGTCGCACCAGTTCACCGCCGATGCCATCGGGGCAACGCTCGCCGCGATCCAGCATGATCTCGCGCACGTGAAAGAGGTGACGGCGCAGGCGAAGGATCAGTTGAACGTCCTGAACAGCGTGGCCAAAGCGATTTCAATAGCTTCATCGGCGGTGGATCTCGGCCTCGCGATTGTGAGCGGAAGTCCTGGCGGAATTCTCGCCGCAACCGAATCGCTGGCACAGCAGATTACCGGATAACGAGCTTCAGATCGCCCGGAGTCTCCCGAGGAATTCGATTTGAGCCGGCAAAATCCTCACCCCCGCTTCTTCCAGCCCAAACCATGCGGCCTTGTCTACCTCGGGGAATTCCTGAAGTTTTCCCGAACCGGGCGGCCATTCAAGCTGAAACGTATTGCTCCTGATCCCCTCGGCCTCAACGTCGTATTCCAGCGCCCACGCCGTCACGATTTTGCCGCCTGCTTGTCGAACCTCACCCAGCGGTACAAAACTTCCCTCCGCAACAACGCCGGTTTCTTCCTCCAGTTCCCTTCGCGCGGCCATGAGCGGATCTTCGTCCGATTGATACTCGCCCTTCGGTATGGACCACGCCCCCGCATCTTTCTTCGCCCAAAACGGGCCCCCCGGATGAACAAGGAACACCTCCAAACCCGAGGGCCCTTTTCGGTATAAGAGAATACCCGCGCTGCGCTTCACCGTTCGACCTTTTCACGGACTACGTCCTTAACTCGCTTGTCATCCCGCAATGCAACGAATTTCGAATGTCGAAGATGATCGTCCGGCGTCCATTCCCTGAATTCGAATTGCCCCACCAGCACAGGCTTTAACCATCGGCACTCCTGCATCTTCGCCGCTGTAAGCCCCTGACCCCACCGGCCGCTTCGCTTTTCCGGCAGATTCGCAAACGGACACTTCGCGGTTTCAATCGGACGAAACTTCCGCATCAGCTGCTCCCGCAGTGCGGGCGTAAAGCCATTGCGCGTTCGCGCCACATAGATCAGGCGTGGTCCGTCATAGTACCCGAACACCAGTGCGTCGAACGTGCTCCCGCCCAGCGTGTATCCGCCGATCACGAACTCCTGTCCCTCATTGACGCGCATCTTCTGCCAGGCGCCCGACCGTTGGCCCGCTTCATAGCGGCTGTCGCGCCGCTTGGCCACCAGCCCTTCCAGCCCCTGCTCCTTCACAGCGCGAATCAGTTCGGTTAGGCTGCCCTCCAGAGTCGGCGAAGCGCGAATTGGTTCGCGCAGCAGCGGAAGCACGCTGTTTTCCAGATGCGCCCGCCGTTGTTCCAGAGGGAGATCCCGCAGATCGTGCCCCATCAGGATGGGCACATCGAACAGGTAGTAAACTAGTTCCGTTCGCGAAGAACCGTAATTCTGTAATGCATTGAAGGACGGCTTGCCCGCTTCATCGAGTGCCACGATTTCGCCGTCGACAACCGTTTCAGTGGGCAGCGCGCTCAGTGCCGCGGCAATCGTCGGATAGCGCGTTCCGAAGTCGTTCTCATTGCGCGACCACAGATGAAACGCGCCTTTCGTTCTCGCCGCAATCGCGCGATAGCCATCCAGCTTCAGCTCGTAGAGCCACGATGCCTGCTCCGGAAGGCGCTCGGTCCGCAGCAGTAACATCGGCTCTACAAATTCCGCGCGCGCCTTCGGTAGTGCGTCGAGCTTCTTATGATCTCCCGACTGCCTGCGGGGTGCCGCTTTCGGGCGTGCAGGCGCTTTTGGCTCAAAGTCACGAAGCTTTTCCGGCAACTTTTGTTTGAGCGTCAACAAAGGCGCAAACAAGTCACCCTGCGATTCCACGCGCTTCAGCGCACCCTCCGGACTAAACCGCAACTTCGCGGCGTCACGCGCGTTTCGCAAGCCAGCCAGTTCTTCCCAGGTGACCGGCATCGAGACAAACGGCTCGTCGCTTTTCGCGCGCAGCGAGTAGACACCCACCGTAGTTTTGAAATCGGAGTTCTGGCTCCAATCCACAAAAACCTTTCCATGCCGGAGATTCTTCGCCATTTCGGCTACAACCAATTGGGGACTCTGCCGCGCCAGCTCATTTGCCACGGCTTGAGCGAACGATCTCGTCCGCCCGTATGTGATCTCCGAATTGACCGGCACATAGATCTGAAGCCCCTTGGAACCGGAGACCTTCGGGAAACACTGGAGCCCGTTCGCTTCCAGCAGAGATTTCAGCGGGAAGGCAACTTCGGCGCACGTCGCAAGCGTGGCCCCTTCCCCCGGATCCAGATCGAAGACAACCGCGTCGGGCCTGTCCAGCTGCCCCGCACGGTGCAAAAATAAATGAAATTCCAGGCTCGCGATATTCGCGCACCACACCAGCGTCGGCAGGTTGTCGATGCAGATATACCGGATAGGCTTGCCACCTTTCTGGCGCGGAACATCGGTAGTAGTCACCCAGTCCGGTGTGTGTTTCGGCGCGTCCTTTTCATAAAACGCCTGGGCTTTGACTCCGTCCGGAAAGCGATGCAGCGTGACGGGGCGTCCGGCATAGTGAGGTAGAAGCCATGGTGCGACGCGAATGTAATAGTCGATAATCCGCGCTTTGGTGAACCCATTGCCCGGATAGAGGACCTTATCCAGATTGGAGAGAGCGACCTCTCGTCCATCCACGTCGACTAACTGCTTCGCCGCCATGCCCGTATTGTGCCATCAAAACGGCCGGCTCCGTTCGGGCTCCATCTGCGAACGATATTACGGCTTCGCCACAGGCTGCCAGAGCTCAATCTTATTTCCATCCGTGTCATAAATCCACGCGAAGCGGCCATACGACTCATCCATCCGCTTGGCATCGATCTTCACTCCCTCGGCTTTCAAACGATCGAGCAAAGCATCCATATCGTCCACGATGTAGTTGATCATGAAAGGCGCGTGGCTGGGGTCTAAATACGTACTCGAGTTGGGGAAAACAGTCCAGACGGTAACGTGTTCCTTTTGCGGGTCGTCGTGTTCGCGCCACGCAAGCGTCGCCCCTCCGCCTTTATCGCTGATTCCCAGATGCGTCGAATACCATTCGCGCATCTGATCGCGATTGGCGGACTTGAAGAAGATACCGCCGATTCCGAGGATGCGCCCGCGCTGCTCCGTTTTGACTGGCGCTTGCTGCTGTCCTTTTGTGCCCATCGAGATGAGTAAAAGCGAAGCGAGCGCAATAGCGCTCCAGGTTCTTTGCATCTGCGAATCATATAAGATTCGTCATTCGCCCCGCAATCCCGCGCATCAATCCACCGCAATTGTGCCGATATTGCTGACCTTGCCGTCCACCGTAATCGTCAGCGCATATTGGCCCGCTGCCAGCTGCGGAACGAGGATGTTCACCTGATACAGCCCCGCGAATCCCGGTGCGAGTCCCGCAAACTGCACCTGCGCCGGTGTGCTCCCGATCATTGCGGTCACCTGGCCGGTTACCCACGAAAGAGGGCTGTCCGGCGCCGCCTGGCCAGTTCCAATTGCCGGACCCACCGTGCCCAACCCCGTGCAGTACGCCGCGATCACGCTGCTGCCCGGCGCAGGCTGATCGCCGGAATTGACACTCCCGTTCTGGTTCACTACGGCCGCCCGGCCCTGTGCCAGCATAAATACACCCGGCGCGCTGCTGAGAATATTAAATGACGTCGTTGCCGTCACGTTGCCGTTTACACTCACTTCGATCACCGCATTCCCCGGCGGCACGTCAAATGGAACCTGCACATTGAGCTGCCCGGGGCTTGCAAACAGAATCGGCGCGGGTCGGCCGCCAATCGATACCGTGGCGCCTCCCAGCTGGAATGGAATGGGAAATGAACTCGCCGTATCCGTGCTCGCCGTCAGTGCGGAACCGGAACTATAGATGGAAACTAACGCACCCGGCGCGAGCGATCCCACATCCCCGCTGGCCGCGCTCGAAACTGCGGGCGCCCCGTCAGGCCCCAGCAGCCCGTACACCGCGAGCGAATCTGCCGTACCCGCATAGACTTTTCCATTCGCCACCGTCGGGACCGAATACTTGACTGTGGCTCCGGCCGAGTCGCGCTCCGGGTTCTGGCCCGCGTTCCATAATTCCCGAGTCAGGTCCGATGCATCCCAGGCGCGCAGTCCGGCTGCCGGATCGAGCGCCCAAACAATGGCATTCGCGGTGCCATTCGCGGAAATCGTGGGAACGTTGCACGGATATCGAAAGCTTGCGTCCGATTGCGATATCGGAGCGGAAGACATCTGCGCATTCGAAATCGTGTAGGCAGCCAAACGATTTCCCGCGCCGCAGTAATATACCGTGTGATTGAAATACGCGGGATTGCCGAACATCGCAGTCAGCGCACCGGGAATCGACTGCACTATCTGGCTGTCCGACCCTTGCTGAAGCTTGCCCATATTATCGCGATCCAGCAGATAGATGCGCCCTTCCTTTCCCGCTCCGGTCATGAGATGGGGATGTGCCGCGCTGCCTGCCTCGTCTCCAATCAGGACCACGCCAGCCGACCCCACGTCGGCATCCGTGTCGTTCAGGAACGAATAATTGTAGGGAGTGAAATAGTCCGCCACCGAGAAACCATTGCTGGTTGAAAGCTTGATGTAGCTCTCACCAAGGTCGCCTCCGTTGTCGAACGTTCCATTACCGGCGACGACGTAAATATTGCCGCTGGCATCGGCCGCCGGAGCTGCGCCCCCGTTCCAGAAGGAGCCCATGTTGCCATTAGGCGTATTGTTATAAACCGCGACCTGCGCCAGCGTGTGCGAATCGTACCCGATCAGCCAGCCGTGGTACCGCCCGATATCGCAGTGAGACGACCACGCCGTGTAAACAACTCCGTTCAACAACAGCAGGCCGGGACGCTGTTTGTAACTCCTCGCATTAAAAATCAGTGTGCTGCCGCCCTCGCCTCTGCCTGGATAAGTGGCCTCAATCGCAACCACCCCTTTCTCGGCGCCAGTGGCCAGATCGAGAGCATGCAGGCGATGCACATACTCCACGGAATTGCCGCTTGCTTCACGCGTCATGGCGACGACGAAAATTGTCCCGCTTGCCGTGTCGATCACGGGAGTGCTCGTGATTCCGATCTCCGGCGCGATCTGTTCGCAACCCGTGTCTGCTGCGGGAACGGCGATGATCTGCGCTCCCGCGTTCGCGAAGGTGTCCTGCCAAAGCGGCGCTCCGCTGGCTCCCGAATCGGCGTCGAATGCGTAAACGGAATCGTTCTCCGTCGCGACATACACGATATTGTGCGTTCCAGCACCCGGAACAGCGACATTCGCTACATAGAGCGGCTGACCGTATATGGCGCCGTCCACCGGATAAGAGAAGAGCTTACCGAAGCGGTCGACGTTGACATTGGCCCGGTTGAGCGTCACTTCACTCGTATTAGCCCCGGCTCTCGTGGCGTCGTACTGATAAGTCGTTACATTAACTTGCGCGCAAATGGTAAAGATAAACGCGAACAGGAAAACAGCAGCGCGGATGAAGGCGGCCATGCCTCCGGACCTGCATGAACCATGCCAATTTGCCGCTAAACTGTTTTCGCTACCCGGACGCGCTATTGAATCAGCTGGAACATATACAGGCCCGTCCCGGCCGACGCCAGGATTACCTGCCTGCCATCCAGCATGAATGTCTCCGCCGGGGCCGACAGCCCGCCGATTTGTGTGTGCCAAACCGGCGTGCCCGTCTTCGCGTCCCACGCGGCGAAGTTCTGGCCATCGTTGGTAAACAGCAGTCCCCCTGCCGTCGAAAGCAAGCCGACATTTCCGCTGCTCAGCAAATGCCGCCACACTACCTTGCCCGTTTTGTAATCAATCGCATCGATAAACGTTCCGTAGTTGATCCCCGCGGCGCTGCTTTCCCCGCCGAGCCCCATCGATCCGCGCGCATCCGGTTCCAGCAGATAATCGATCCGCAATGAATTCGTCTCGTGAACATAGAACAGGCCCGTATCCGGCGAAAACGTCGGCGGCTGATGATTGAGTACGTCGTCGTTCACCACCGACCCCGCAACACTCGCGTCCTTGTGCGGGTTTCTCTGAACCTGTCCCCGCGCGTCCAGATGGAGTTTGGAATCGGTAGCGATGTCCGATGCGTAGTTGTTCACCAGGCCAAGCTTGCTCGTGATCAGGTGTTCGCCTGTCACTCGATCCAGAACGTAAAAATAGCCGTTGCGCGTGGCCATCATCACGAGCTTGCGCGTCCGTCCGTTAAAGGGCAGGTCCGCAATAATCGGCGTCTGCGTCGAATCCCAGTCATGCGTGTCGTGCGGCGAAGTCTGGAAGTACCACTGCATTTTGCCCGTATCCACGTTGAGCGCGATGAGGCATGAAGTGAACAGATTATCTCCATCGCCCCGCCCTGTGGTGTAGGACGGTGTCGGGTTGCCCGTTCCGTAAAGATACAGATGGGTATCCGGATCGTAAGAGCCCGGAATCCAGCTGGTGCCCGCTCCGTGCCGCGCGGCATCCAGATCCTTCCACGTATCCGCTCCCGGATCGCCCGGATTCTGTGGAGTGTTGTAGTGAGTCCACTGGATCGCACCCGTTTCCGGATCGAGCGATTGCAGCCATGCCGGCGAATCCATATCGTTACCCGGTCCCACCAGAATGTGATTGCCGATCACCAGCGGAACATTCGAAGAGAAATACTGCTGCTCGAACGGGGCGATCTCTTTCTTCCACACTTCTTTCCCGGTCTTCGCATCCAGGCACACAACGTAATCGTCGTGGAAAGTGAAGTAGATGTAGTTGTGCCACATGCTGGGACCGCGTGTGCCCGTTGAGGTGCCGCCGCGGAACTTCCAGTAATAGTGCCAGAGTACGCTGCCATCGCGCGCGTCGATGGAATACACGTCGTCGCGGGTTGCCGCATAAATCGTGTTGTCGACGAACAGCATCCCGCCGCCGAAACGCGCCGGCCCACAGGTATTCGATTCACCGTTACCCAGACCTCCCACCACCAGTCCCGCAACGCCCCGTCCTCCACCGCCGCCACGCCCGCCCGCGACCGCCGGTCCGGTTCCATCCGGACCGCAACCCGTGGTGATCGACGTGTTCGCCCATTTCAGGCCGAGGCCCTTAATAGTGTTCAGATTGATCGCCTTCAGCGAACTGTAACGCTTGCCCGTCATATCGCCTGAAAAGCTGGTCCACTGATCGGACAAAGGCTTCAGGATGTCGGCCGGATCCAGACCGCCGGATTGGCCGTGCAGAAACAGCGGCGTCACACCAAGCAATGCCATCAGCGAAAGGACGGTTGTTGTTTTTTTCATGTTCGGATTCACTCTCTGTTTCAATGAGCCAGGAAATGACGGCAACGTCATTTCAGTGTCCAAAGGAACGCAGTAATGTCGTGAAGATTCTTGTTGTCAGGGTCGTCGATCGCGATCGCCATCTTCTTGTGCGCTTCCTGCGGGTCCTTCATCTCCACCTTCGGCGCCGGCGTTACATCGAGTGGGATCGACCTCCGCGTGCCATCGGCCAGCATCAGGATCACGATGTAGTCGTCCTTCCGGATCGATCTGCCTTCCAGCTTCGTGCCGTTCGGCATGGTCACGATGGCCTGCATGCCGCGTCCGCCTCCTCCGCGCCCGGCGCCGGGAACAATTCCGTCGAACCAGCCATTTTGCAGAGCTTTGGCGTCCTGGTATTTCGAGGCAATGCCCTTCAGGTCTCCCGTCGTCGAATGGCAATTCGCGCACGCTTTCGCGAAATAAGCTTCGCCCGCCTTCGCATCGCCCACCAGGACGTTCAGTTCAATCCCCATCGGGTTGCGTCCCGGAGGACTTCCCTGCGCGCCCGCCGTTGCCTCGATGCTGTGCAGATATTCGGATATGGCCAGGTTGTCGGCTTCCACGAGGTTGATCTTCGGGTTGTGCTTGGCGACGCTGCCTGCGATCAGTTCACCGGCCTTGTCGCTCAGCACGATGCCCGAGCGCAGCAGGTTATTGCCTTTGCCGGGAACCCCGCGCATATCCGCAGCGTGGCACGTCCCGCAGGTGGAATTGTAGAGCGCCTTACCGCGAATCAGAACATCCTGCGATGCCAACGGTCGCGTGTATTGCGTGAATCCGTTGTTGCGAACACCTTTGCCGGGGGCGATCGGAACGGGATCGGGTACGGGCGTCGGTGTCCCCTGCGCGTAAACCAAAGCGGTCAGAATCGTTCCGGCAAATAAGGCCGCAATGAAATGTTGTTTTCGAATCATAATGTAACCCTCAAAGATGTACTGCCGGCAACGCCCATGGGCCATTCTATACGAGAGTCTTATCGGCGTGCACCGGCGTGCACCGGCGGCCATCAAACAAAACGAAAGCGGCGATGACCATGTCACCGCCGCTCCACTACCTGCAAACCTCTTCTTTCAAACGTCAATTTACGGCGCGCTGGGGCTGTCGTCCGCCTTCAGATCGCCCAGCGCATACTGGATGCCCGCCAGCATATGGGCGAGGAACGGACGCATGAAGTACACCTTCTCGTCATGCCCGTGCGCCTCGTAGAACACCCGGCCATTGCCCACATGCTGGATATAGCTGAGTGCGTAGTCGCCA
Source organism: Bryobacteraceae bacterium (assembly GCA_025928545.1). Classification (GTDB taxonomy): domain Bacteria; phylum Acidobacteriota; class Terriglobia; order Bryobacterales; family Bryobacteraceae; genus BOG-234. The sequence goes on from JAICJH010000024.1 coordinate 51,987, forward strand.
TCGGTCCGCTTCGTCGCCGCCGGTTCCTTGTCCTTGTCGTTCTGGCTCATCTTGTCGTAGTTGATGCTGGTCAGAACGTGTACCCGTTTACGAGTGAACGAATCCTGGGCGAAAGTGTAAGTTTCGTCCACGACCTCATAACCTCTGGGACTGAACATCTGTGTCAGCGGGCTCTTGGGATCGTCGATCTTCACTGAGATCAGCGTTGGATAGGTCCAGTGGAACTTGAAGAATCCACCGATCATCGCGTTGAACTCCGGCCAGGTTCCCTGAGGTTGCGCCGGGGCAGCCGCTGCTGCCGCTGCACCGGGAGCTGCGGGAGCCCCGCCGCCGCGTCCGTGATAAGAATCGGTTGCCGCGTGAATACCTGCCAGCCCCTTGCCGCTCTTTACGAAATCGAGCAGCGCCTTCTTGCGGATCTCCGTGGCGGATGGATCGTTAGCATCGTCCAGAAATGCGCCGGTCGTGCTGTCCAAAAAGATCGCATCGTACTGTTTTAGATTCTCGGGAGTGATGACTGCGGCGTCGTATGAGATCGTCGTACTCCACGCGCCGGTCCTGTCACCGAGGTACTCGACCATCTTTGAGGCCAGCGGAATCGAGGAGTGCACAAAACCGTTCGCCCTGCACAGCACCAGAATCTTGCGCGGGCTCGCGGGCGTGGCATATGCCTTGTCCGGAAGTGACGCCATCATAGCGGCTACGTCGGACGCACAGGCGATCTGCGGCAGGCCGCTGCGGCCGCCACAGGCGTCGAGTTGTGCCGGGCCACGGGCGGCGCCCGATCCACCTCTTCCGCCCGCTCCGCCTCTGCCGCCCGGTGCTGCCGCCGGGGGAGCCTGTTGAGCGAAAATTACCGCGCTAAGCAACAGCGCAACCGTGCACGTCGACGCGATCGTGATTGTTTTGGACGTCAACTTCATGAAAGTCTCCTGAACTGTAATGGATCTCGAATGAAGATCCGGTTCGCAAAGTATTATATATGACTTTCCGAATCGGCGTGCAGCAGCGTCCATCGACGGGTATTTTCGTTATTCCGCTTTACTCGGCTTTCGCAGGTTGAAAATAGACGTTACTAAAAACAGCCCCGTCCTTCGTGTTCGGATCCGCCGATGCTACCGCCAGACCCACATAAACCGGACCATTCATTGTGACGGTAACGGGCTGGCCAAATGGTATCGGGCCGCCGTATTTAAGTCTTTTTCCGGCCGACACGGTAAAGACATCGCCATGCCTGACCAGCGACATATAGACGGTACTGCTGAGATCCGCGTTTGCCAGCACTTCCACACTTTTTGACGCCGCGCCGGAGTCCGGCCGGTACTGAAGCTCGGCCGCTCCATTAGTGTTTAGCACCGCGGCGGCATAGGCTGCTCGCGGGTCGAGCGACTGGCGCACCATGATCGCCGCCTTCCGGTCGCCGCCTGCGCCCCCCGGGAACCGCGCGTCGGCGTTGACAACAACGTCTCCGCTTACTTTCTTCCAGACAAAATGGAATCGATCCGAGGCTCCGGCGATATTGCCGGACCCGGCAATCGCATATTCTCCGGTATTCGGGTTGAATTCAGCGTGCCCGCCCATTGCGCCGACCGCGCTTTGGTCGTCGAAAGTGCCCAGCGGGGTAGCGAAACAAATGGCGGCTGCGAGGAAAGGAACGAAATATTTGATTCGTGGAGTTTCAGGCATGGTACTGAGACGCGCCACCCCAATATTTTCTTCCCGGAAAACCCAAAGCTTTCTCTTTCCGAGCCGTCACTAAACACTTTCCGAGCCGCGAAGGTAACGGAGCGGTCCTAACCGCGCAAAGCCTTCCGAGCCGCGACGGTAACGGAGCGGTCACTCCCAGGCAAAGCTTTCTGAGCCGCGACGGCAACGGAGCGGTCACAGCCAGGCGAAAACCCGATTCAATCATCCCCATCTTTCGAGCCTGCGGAAAGCGTGAAATAAAACGTGGCTCCCGCATCGGGTTGCGACTCCACCCCGATTGTCCCCCCATACCGTTCCACAACGCGCTTACAAATCGCCAGTCCAATCCCGTTGCCGGGAATCGTCCTGCCGTGCAGCCGCTTAAATACCCCGAAAATCTGCTCCTGGTACTCGGATTTGATGCCGATGCCATTGTCCTTTACGGCGACACGCCACACACCATCGTTCATCTCCGCCGACACATGAATCTGCGGCGTACGCTCGCTGCGGTACTTCAGGGCGTTGCTGATCAGGTTTTGAAACAGCTGGATGAAATGCGGCTTGTGGCCGGGAACGCAGGGGAGGAGATCGGTGATAACATTTGCGCAGCTTTCATGAATCGCGACCCTGCAGTTTTCAACGGCCGCCTCGAAAGCTTCGTTCAGATCGACGGATTCATGTGATTCTTCCCTCCCGCTGAGTTGGGTATAGGCCAGCAGGTCCTCCAGCAATTGACGCATGCGCTTCGTCCCGTCGGTGATGAAACTGATGAAGCTTTCGGCCTCACTGTCGAGTTGGCCGCCGTACCTCTTCTGCAGCAGTTGCGAATAACTCGTGATCATGCGCAGCGGTTCCTGCAGATCGTGGCTCGCGGCAAAAACAAACTGGCTCAGGTCGTCGTTCGCCCGCCGCAGGTCTCCCATGTTTCTGTTAAGCAAATCATCGGCTTCCTTCTTCTGGGTGACATCCCGGAATACGAGGACTGCCCCGGTCACATTGCCGTCGGCGTCCAGGATCGACGCGGCTGTCTCATCGATCGGAATCTCGCGGCCGCCTTTCGCCGTCAGCGTCGTATGATTGGCGGGGCCGATGACCCTCCCCTCCCGTAAAGCCCGAACGACCGGATTCTCCACCGCCGCGCCGGCCTCATCGCAAATGACAAACACCTCTTCGAGAGGTCGCCCGATCGCCTCTTCCTCCCGCCAACTGGTCAATTCCTGGGCAACGCCATTCAGAAAGGTGATGCGGCCTTTCTGGTTCGTTGCAATAACCCCCTCCCCGATGCTGGCCAGGATCGTCTTCAGCCAGTCTCGGCTCTGCCTCACCTCGTCGGTCAGTCTCTCGCGCGTCTCCCGCGCCTCGCCCAGGGTGGTCAGAAAGGCCTCCGCCTCTTTGAGTCGGGCGCCGGTAAGCGAAAACGGTTCGCCGCGGCCAAACGCAGCGGCGGCTTTCGTCGCCTCCGACAGAGGCGTTGTAATTTGTAGCGCGAAGAACACCCCCAGCGCCAGCGCAATCGTCAGGGCGAACACTGCGGCTGAGGCCCACAACAACAAGGAGTGGCGCTCTTGTTCGACAAACGAAGCATACGGAATATTCACGCCGATGCCCCAGCCGGAAACCTGGGAAACGCCCGTTGCGTGCATCACGTCGGTTCCGTCCGGCCGGGTTGTTCTGATGAGTGTGCGCTGAGTGTGTGTGCGCATGGCGTCCGGCACGGGCCCGCCGACCGACCGCCCGTCGTCCTGCGAATGGGCCAGGACCACGCCTTTGGCGTCCCAAATCGTCGTCGCCCATCCGGAACCCGGCTGATGCGATGCCAGCAGCATCCGCAGGTCGTCCGGCAATAAGGCGAGCGCGAGCACATATCGAACTTCGCCATCCTTCAAAATCGGAATGTCTACGTTGAACACTGGCTTTTTCAAAGCCAGGCTCATAAACAGATTGCTGACCTGCGGCAGTTTGGTCTGAACGATTCTGGCCACCGTGTCCGGGTCGCCCGTCATCGGAGGCTGCTGCCCATACGGCGTCGCGGTATTTACCAGTTGCCGGCCGTTGGCGTCGGTCACCACCAGATAAGCGCGCCCTTGCAGGCCGGCTTTTGCCTGCGTGTAAAAAGTCGGCCAGTCGGCGTCGGCAAGTGCCGATGAGGTTGCCAGCGTGCGCAGAATAGTGAGATCGCGATCCAGATCGCGGTCCAGATCGTTCACCAGTCCGTCGACCGCCTGAAACATGCGGGTCTCGATCTGTGACCGCTGAGCGTTTGCGGATCGAAACAGTAAGACCCCGGAGAAAACCAGCAGCGGCACCGTCACGCCAAGGCCAAAAAGCCACAGGTACGTAAATGCCCTGAATGAGCCCGAATGCTTCATTCTGCCTTTACCCTCGCTGCGGATCGGGCACGCGTATATTCGCCGGGCGCGCTGAAGCGGCACTGGACCAGTTCCGCCACAAGCTGTTCATTTATCGTGCGGCGAAGCGAAATGGAGAGTGTCGCTTCCATCGGCTTCCAAGCTAGCACTTTTTGCGAAGAGGTGTGACAGGAAATCGGGCCATCCCCTTCGCGGGAGGCGTCCGTCCATCTGCCTGCTAACCAACGATGTATTGCGGCAAAACACGCGCGAGAGCTACGCTTCAGGAACGGGCCCAGGATTGGGAGAGCAATGTCTTGCTGATCCTCAATTTCATCGGAAGGCTATATAAGCTATATTCGGCGCAAAAATAAGCGATTAAAACGCGCTTTCGCGGCAAGTCTCCCGCTATGCCCAAAACTCTCAGTTGTCAGCGCCAGACGCCTGAATGGTCGCATGTAGGCTCTCTTTGAGTCTGAGGGGCAACTCAACTTGTACAATCGTGCCAGCTTAGATTGCATCTCCGGGGACTGGGACCCCGCGCGCCCTAACAATCTGGATTTCATCCGTTTCCTGCTGGCCACTTTGGTCCTGATCGAGCACTCTCATCTTCTCCTTACCGGAAGCCTGGCAACCGACCCACTCTTTGCGTTTTCACATGGCGCCACCAATACCGGCGAAGTCGCGGTGAATGGCTTTTTCACTCTCTCAGGCTTTCTGTTGGCTCGCAGTTGGCAGGGCAATTCGACCTCCGGTGTACTGGCCTTCGCCTTACGTCGGTTACGAAGAATATTTCCGGGCTACGCCGCGGCCGCACTTATTTGCTGTATGGTCATTGGACCTGTTTTCAGCGCCTGGCACGGTCTTAGTTGGTTTAGGAAGCTCCCGCCGTCTCTGATTGTCCTTCGCATATTCCTGCTTCGACGAATCGACGGTCCAGGTTTCGGTACACTGACTCTCTTTGCTCAAAGCGGCCAGCCCCTGCATCTCAATCTGTCAACCTGGACTATTCCGATCGAGGCCGGGGCCTATGCCTTATGTGCGGCGTTGGGTGCAAATCGATTACTGACGGCGGGCAAGAGGAATTGGGTTCTGCTCCTGCTGGCCGTCGATCTCGTCACCGTCGCAACAGTTCGACTGCAATTGACGAATCACGTGGTCGCAGGGATGGTGTCGCTGGCAGGCGAACTCGCCGTGCCTTCGCCATTGTCGTTGGAATGGCCTCGGCTTTTTGCCTGCTTCCTCGCAGGAATTGCATTCTGGCTCTTCCATGAGAGCATCCCGCGTTCCGGTGTGCTGGCCTTGTTCTCCGTTTTGCCGCTTGCCCTGAGTCGCTGGCTGGGTCCGTTGACATCTGTTCTGCTCCCTTTGGGTGGCGCCTACTTGCTCCTGTACCTGGCGCTTCCGCGGCGTCCGATGGGTCTCGAGAAATGGAGGGACATGGTCGGCGGAGATTACAGTTATGGTTTGTACCTTTGGGGATGGCCGGTCGGCCAGCTCCTGGTTCAGTACGCAGGTGGGGTCATCCACGGCTCGGCGACCGGCCTTTTCTTTGCCACACTTCTCCTGGCCGTCCCCATCGCCGCGCTCAGCTGGCGCCTCGTCGAAAGGCCTTTCGTGGAACCCCTCCATTTGCGGGCTCTCCGGGCGAGTTCGCCGACGTGAACGTCGCACCACCCTTGGCAATGCTCAGCGGGTGGCGGGCAGTCCAACCACGATGAGAACCGTGTAGTCCTGCTTGCGGCAGCCGTTCACCACGGGCATGGCCGCCCCTGGATTCACCGGAAAACCCGTAGTCCGAACGTTCGCGGGCGAGCACGAGTCGTTACCCCGGGCCGGCGTGTAGCGCGCCGACCGGCATCCGAGATGGGTAACATCGTAGAGCGTTGCGCCGTCGGCGAGTTCCCACCGCTGATTGCCGTCCTTGTCCTTCGGCTGAATTGTCAGCACGGTCGTCACCTTGCGGTCGCCCGTGACGAGGTATTTCCCCGGAGGCAGCGGAAAAGTCGGCTTCTCCATGATCAGGCCGTGTTCCTCGAGCCACCAGTCCTCGGCGTCGAATTTCCACTGTGAAGGTGCCACGCCGCCGGCCGCCTTCAATTGGTCGTAGCGGTCCAGCTTGCAACCGCGCGGACCCGGGTCCTGGCTCCAGAGACCCCATGTTTGCGCGCCGGTGCCGGAGGTGGCCCCGGGCTCTCCCAGCGCCGCGATGTACTGCGGCTCGATGCGCCTGAACTTCGAGAGGTCTGCGCCTGTCGCGTCAACCAACAACAGCAGGCTGGCCGTCAACAGGAGAAATCCCGTGGACAAAAGCCGATGGTTCACGGACTGCACGATGTGGCGGACATTCATACGGTTGCTCCGGTTGGACGATCTGATGACATCCTACACCAGCGCGCGCAGGAAGAGGCTATCTCCGTGATCGCCCCGGGCCCGGCCAGGCTTCGGAAAAACTCTCGCTCCGCTCACTGAAAGTTGAGCGTAACCGCCCCCTGCGTCGGCTGCCCGCTGACATACATCTCTACCGGCAACTCGCCCCGGTCGAGCCCCGCCGGCACCTGAATGTTGATTTGGTACAACCCCGCCCCCACCAGGCCCGCATACAGCACGGGAACGTCGCGTCCCGCGATCGTGACCTTGATTCGCGACAGGTCGTCGACGGGATAGGCCGTTGTGAGTACCACACCCTCGGGAGCCGCCGGTGTCGTCGCCCCCAGACCATTCGCATAGAGCGCCAGAAAATCTCCCGCCTGTGCCGACCGGCTCGTCTGTGCGCCAAGGCTGCCCGTCGGCGCCACATAGATCGCGCTGCCGGCATTTGCCGGGTTCACAATCAGGGCGGCTATCCACGTTGGTCCCCCCAGCGAATAGGTGAACCAGGAGGGCGCTACCGGTGAGAGTGTCGCGGTGGAAGTTACGGTTCCGCTTGCCGTGGTCACCTGGACCGTAACGTTGCCGGAGATGGTATCCGTCGGCGTCAGGACGTTTACCTGTCCCGGACCAGCGTAGCTGAGGTATGCGGTTTTGCCGTTGATGGTCACTGAAACGCCGCCCAGATTGGATGGCAATACGGTGGTGGGAGTCCAGCTCAGCCCGGAAGCGGTGAAACTGGTGCCGTAGATGGTGGCGAAGCTGTTCGGTGCGATCGAAGACCCTGCGCTGGCGGCATTCAGGACGGCGGTAATCACGGCTCCCGTCGATACCGTGGCGTTGACGGCAAATTGTTCAATCGTACCCTCGGCGGTGATTGTGATGATGCCGCTGTAGGTGCCGGGTGTAAGGCCAGTCGGATCCACTTTGACTGCGAGCGATGCCGGAGCTGTTCCACTCGCGGGAGAAACGGTGGCCCACGGAACGGAAGAGGCAACCGTAAATGGATAGCCATGCCCGCCCAGCGAAAGTATGTTTGACGTTTGCGTGACCGGCGCCAAACCACCCGGTACGGCGCCGGAAAAAGCGAACTCCATCTTATTCATTGGCAGCTCGGGGACGGGCGACTTGCAGAAAACATCCGTGTCGGATCGTCCCAGCACGGCCCCCATGCAAAAAATCGCGCCTGCTGCCGTCGCGCCTGCGGACTTTGCATGGATCACTAAATTAGTGGGGAAGTACCCCGCCGGCCCCGAATAGCTGACAACACTTGAAAACGGCGCGGTCCCGCTGCTCGGAGAAAAAGTGTAATACTCCGGATGAAATGGACACACCAGATTGCCGCAGCCTCCTGCCTCGCCGTCAACCGTTTCAAAGGTGACAGGTCCTGTGGCCGACCCCGTGACACCGATTGTTGCCGAACCGAAAGGCTTCGGGCCGCCTGTGAACTGCACGTTCTTCAGGAATAACGACTGCGGTCCCCAAACGATCATGTCGTCGATAGCGCCCGGGCCGTTTGTGATCAGCCAGATTCGGCCGTCCGGCATCACGAACGCCTTCGCGTCGCCCTGATCGGCGGGCACTTTGCTCTCGAGCGCGAAACTCAACCCATCTTTACTCACGTAGCTGACAGTTGTGTCGCCCCCCGGACAATAGATCCGGAACAGCCCCTTACCGTTCTCCGTCACGCTCACGGCTGTGACATCGCCGCACGCGAATTGATTTTGATTCACTCCGTTGATGGTCAGGTTGGTGACCGGCCCCTGAACGATGGGATTGATCCGGACGCCAGGCTCGCGAACCCAGGTCAGGCCGTTGTCCTTCGACACTGCGCTGAGAATCACTCCGTTGTCGAATATGCCGTTATACCAGGTGGGCGTGCCTGCGCTCCCTGGCACGAGTCCCCCCGAAAAATACATGCGGACCGAACCATCCGACAGCGGCACGAAGCTCGCCCAGCGGGGGCCTTTGTGCTCATAGATAGAGGAGCTATCGTTGGCGAACCGCGTGCCCGACTCGCTTGTCCAGACAACGCCGTCTGACGAAATGGCGCTGAGTAAGCCCGCGCCTCCAAAGAGAAACATTCGAATCCGGCCGTCGGGAAGCGTGAGTGCTCCTGCGCGTCTGACGCTGACGGAACAGAGGTCGCCACTGGTGCCGCAGACGTCATTGGGATCTTGTGTCCAGGTTTTTAAGTCCGCGGAGAACGCTCGGCCCGGCGCGTTCGTCGGTCCTTCCGATCCGTCCGCCGCCAGTTGCGTGAAATACATGACGTAGCGGGTGGGCGCCTTGAAGATGATGAAGTCATAGCCGCGGAAGGGAAGCACTCCGAAGCTGCTCCAGCCGTAAACTGCCGGGCTTTGCGCATGCAAAGGCAGGCACCCGATCAGGCCTGCGATAAAAAGGGCAAAATGACGGAACTGCCGCATACACACTCGTCTCCGGATTTGTCAGTATACAGCGTGAGAACGGGATTCAATGCGCTTTTGCTCGGCGGTGCGGTTGTTGTCGAATCGCGTTAGGAACACTCGGCCTGAAACGCAGGGCATCTCCCGAGGAAACGATTTGCGTCGGTCTGAAACTTCGCACCTATGTTAGTATCGCCTTATTCTGCTCCGTTTCCTGCTCATTTGTCTTCTCGTCACAACGTCGTCACTGCGGGCGGATGATGCGCCGAAGCTCATCCGTTCCCAGGCCGGTCCAGCCGGAAAACTGGTTGGCGATCGGTTTGTCCTGGATGAGGTTCGCGACCGATTCGTTTACCCATCGGATAAATCGCTCACGATCTTTTTTCAATGGGAAGTTCCTCCGGGCGATCACGTGCTCACGGGCGTCTGGAAGAGACCAGATGGTGTGGTGGCCTCGATTTCGCCCCAGGTAAAGATGCAAACGGCTACCGCCGCGCTGAGCTGCTACTGGCTGTTCGAGTTGTATCCGGGCATGGCAAATGGCGCCTGGACCCTTGAGGTGAAGGTCGACGGTACCCCCGCCGGCGCTCACGCCTTCGAGATCGCTGGTATGACGGAGACCGTAATCCCGAAGCAGGTCACCCCCGATCAGATCTTCAAAATGATTTCTCCATCGCTCGTGTGGGTTCATAAGCTGGATCCCTCGGGCCACCCTTTCGATACCTCGACGGGCTTCGTGCTGCAAACCGGTGTCATTGCGACCGCCTTCCAGTCCATCGATTCTGCTTCGCGCCTGGAGATCGAATTCACGGATGGGCGCAGAGAGCAAACGGACCAGCTGCTTGCCTTGTCGCGCTCTTCCGACTGGGCGATGATTGGCGTAAACACTGGTACAGCGCAACCCCTGACTCGTGGTGATCCGGGAAAAACAGAAGTGGGTGGAATGGTCACCGTTTTCAACTTCGATGCCGGGTCCCGCGTATTCGGTCAGGTCCTCGTGGGCGCGACAGGTAAGACTCCAGGGTTCGGCAGCAGAATTGTATTCTCTCCCAGTCTGTCGCCGGAAGCGGCCGGCGGACCGCTGTTGAATGAGGACGGCCAGTTGGTCGGAATCCTGGGCGGCAACGTTACACCTGGTTCACGAGTCGGCAGCAAGGGGCTGCAAATCAATCCCGGCCTTTGGCGCTTGTTGGGCGTTCAGAACGCCGCTGTGGCGATCAATGAGCTTCCCGCGCAAACGCCACGGACGGCGAGATCGCTGGCGGAACTGAGCGCAGCCGGAATCCTGACTGCTCCCGTTATACCGGTGGCTCATTTCAAATACGGCGGAGCAGTCCTCAGCCTTCCCAAAGACGTACTCGCAGCAATGCCCCCGGATATTACCGATTTTTCAAGGCGTGATCAGATTTATGTGTATTCCATGTGGGCGCAGTCTGGCAAGGATTCAAAAGGCGAAATTACCGTAAAGGTTTACGACCCGTCAAACCGGGAAATTCTTGGCACCGCGCCAAAGAAGATTTCGCTGAGCAGGGAACTTTCGCGATACTCGGTGAGCTTTGCCGCTGCGCCTCTGGCCAACGGGATCTATAGGATCGATCTGAACTGGAATGGACAGCCTGCCTGGCGAACGTTCATCCGGGTCGCCGAATAGTCCGGGATTCAGTTTTCAGCCCGAAAGGCGCCCCATGAATGTCGATGGCGGGAGCGGTCCGATGGCCGCGATGCGCCGCGTGCGTTCGGAATCGGCTTTACTGTTTCGGCAACCGGGGCCACGATTCTACAAAACCCTGAGCAGTCAGGTTCCAGTCAATCACATACCCGTTCCAGTCCGTCAACCTTACAAAAATGGGTTGGTGCCGTTCGTCGAAACCGTACCCTAATTTGATCATCCTGCCATCCGCAAGGGTTTGGGATGTCAGTTCGTCCAAAGACCCGTAAGTGTTCTTCAACAATATGGTGCCGCGCGAGTCGCGCACGGCCGTCATCCTGTTCAGGTTGTCATACTCGTAGCTTTCCTGACCGTTCTCGGAGTCTGACACGCGAATCAGTCTGCCAGCGGCATCGTATTCGTAGCGAACGGATCGTCCTGAACTTTGTTGAGCCAGCGCGACGCGACCGTGCTCATCGGCAGTGAATTCGATCCAGGACCCATCGGGCAGTGTGGCGCGCTTCAATGCTCCGGAAGGCGCCCTGGCGATCGTGAGCCGCTGACCATGACCGTCGATCTGCAGCAACGCACTGCGCTCCGGCGGAATGTCAGGTCCACTGGCCGGAAATCTCCATCTCCAGCCATCAATCGACAGAACGTCCCAGCCGTTTCCGTTCCATTTCAAGGTCGAGTTACTGAACGGGCTGCCCGACGCTGGTCCCGTGCGCAGTACCGCATCCTGGTAGCTGCTTCCTTTCGAAACGCGCTTGTAGTCGACGTGTCCGCCGTCAGCGAGAATCAGCTCAAGGCTTCCAAATGTCTGTGAGTCACCGACAGGGAAGATGTCGAACGAACTGTTCGCACCCACGCCGAAAGCCCTCGATCGATCATCCTCCGCACGGGATGCGCGTATGAAGGAAAAGTGGTTCTGACTCGGATACGGAAAGTCCGTACGACTCTCGACCAGGAGAGGCAAATCCGCATAATTCACAAACGTTTCTATCCGGCTATCGGACGGCATGTCTCCGGTACAATCGGCCCTCATGGTTTGGACCCGGCTCGGACCCTGGGTCACCGTGACGCACGGGCTGGAGCCTGGCATGGGCATCCAGCGCCCCTGCTCACCGATAAAGTGTTCGCCTATTTCGTCGATCTCGGAAGCGCGGCTTGTACCGTAGGCGACCAGGCTTGTGACGTCGGCACTCATAGCGATCGGATATCGAATCAGCGCGACATTCCTTGCGACTAACTTGCGCAGTCGGATCGCGCCTGCTTCCGGATTCTCGCCTGCCCCCCAGGGCATCTTATAAATCGGTCTCGTCGAAACGATCGCCACGTTCCCCCGATGATAGTTGAGGGCGAACGGATGGTCTTCGGTCTGAACAAGTAAGTCCCGGCTCGTCACAGCGACGATGACCGAGTCCGGATTCGCGGCAAAATCGGGAATAGTTTGGACGAATTCGCGAGCGCGTTCCCCGATCACCTGTTGAGTTGCGGGGTCGATTGCTCGCGGATCGAGCTCCCTGACAGGCAAAACCGAGACGCTGAGTTCGACTCGAGCTCGGAGGTAGCCGGAAAGATCCGCCAGCAAGGCGGCCGAATTCTGGTCCAGCGGCAATAAATACACAGGGCCGGTCGCGGGTAAGGGCATTTGCTCGGGGCGTAGTGGCGGGGAGATGTCAAGACGTTTCGAATCCGAGCTACGCAGAACCAGCCGCTCCATGTCCCAGTGGTCCAGGTATCGATTGGCAATAACGTAAAAGGTTCCTTTGGCCTTCGAACCATGAACTGGAATCGACAGCAGAGCATAGCCGGATGTCGAATCCTGTTTGACCGCGCCGCGGATGAAGAAATCGGCTTTGATCGGAGCGCCGAGCGCTGCAATGGCCGCCGGGTCCCGCGATAGGATCCCAACCGACTGGGAGAATGCGGGAGAGGAACGCAGATAGGCCGTATAGAGCGGCGCGATCAACACGAGGATTGCGCACAGAGCAATAGTTATCGCTGGCCAGATTCTGCGCCTGGTTGTTGCGCCTGCGGCCTCAGAGGCAATGGTAGATGGTTGGGTCGCTGGGACGCCCGTGATCGTTGAATCAAGCAGGACGGATGACAGCAGGAACTTGCTTCTGGATGCGCCCGCGAAGAATCGTGCGAGACTTACGAGCAGCCCGGATAAAACCATTAGCAGGGGCAGGTGAGCGATCGGGGACTCCACCGGGGAAATTTCTCGAAATATCCAAAAAATGAACCATGAAACCGTGCCGAGGATTGCTGCCGGATGCATGACCATTCGGACTCTGACGCATGCTTCGTCGTTCTGTGCAGTGACCCTGCCGAAAATATCAGGCCAAAACGAGCCGATTCCAACGTTGGCCCGAACCCGGAATGAGTTTTCGGAGACCCAGCCGACAAATAGCGCCTTCGATGTGTCCTCGCGTCCGAACTTACTGAGCGCCGCCCGAAGGCGATCCGCAACGATGGCGGGCTGCACCGGAACATTCAGGGAAAACCCGTAGAGAGCCACGTCTTAACGATTCTAACCGGCAAAAAATATGAAGGCTATATCTACTTAAGACATATTCACTTTGTCGGCAACCGCCGGACGATCCTCACCGTTTTTGTGATGTGGGACCCTCCGGATTTCTCAGCGGCGAAAATCGGCGGCTTTTTGACCAACTTCTTCATTCACAGGGCGGATGGATACTGGCTTGTCTGGACGCCGGCTGAGCTGGACACCGGTTTGTCCGGGTTACCGAATCCGTTGATACTGACGACATAGCGCACGAAAGGTCGCGACGAAGGCCTGTGCACAGAAGTAGAGAACCAGGCCGAGCCAAAGGAGCAATTCCATAACTACACCGAATCTGGCGATGCCCTCAATGGTTATGAAAACGGCAAATCCAGCCCGCAGCGCGATGAACCAAAGCATGACTCTCACGAATTGGCGACCGGGGGCCTCCGTGTACATGCCGATCAAAAACCACACCGAAAGAGCAATGGATTCGTGAATCAAGAACCACCACGGGTCCCACGAGACGGTGCGAGTCTGTATGTACGCTTTTGGTCTCGTTGTTAATGACACAAGCATCGCTGGCATATTTCCGCAGCTAAGAAACACGAACTCAGGTGATGGAGTCTGACGGAAGTTCCAACCCCGCCCGCTTTCCTGAAGCAGCAGAACCTGTCTTGCGACCGGCGTGGAGATTGACTCGGCCTTCATGTGGCTGCGCTTTGCCTGCGAGTGCCAAAGCCAGGAAACCAACACAAGAGCGTCGATTAAGAAATGCCCGGCCGGTAACACCCAGCGCAATCGAAGTCGTTTCATCGAATAGGGGACGCTCCAGGCGCCATCGATGTTCCAGCTTCTACGAACTTAATCCGAGGGACGCGCGGCGTAGACCGGTTTGGGACAGGAACGGTGCCGGAAATTCTGTGGCAGTTGCCCATGGGGTCGACCTACTGAACCGTAACCACGGCTCCCGTCGGCCTTCTGCATGTCGTTCACCGCAGCCTGTATGCTTTACCCGCTACCCTTCCGAATGGCACTCAAATTGACCTGGTATAGCTGGCCAACAGAGGCCATCCATACAGGTCTGCAATTGTGGACTATGCGGAACCTTGTGGGCCCGGCGTTCCGCCGATCTGTTGCGACTCCCTGTTTATTTTGCCTTCCCCTGATGTTTGATCTGTTACGATCACCCCATGAATTCACCGTACCTCAGTGAAAATAGCCGGCTCGCCGATGTCATCGCCGCTATTCAGGCTATGGCAACATACAAGTTTTACAAATTGGATTTCCCTGGGTGGGCAGACAGGATCAGTGCCGATGCGACGCGGGCCGACCATTGGCGACGAGTATTTCAGGAACATCCGGAGTTCTTCTGGTTGGATAGCGAAAGAACGAAAGAAAGCATCCATTCAATGATTTGTTCCCTGAACTTGCTGTCTCACTTTTGGGGTTCACTCCACTTCCGTAAATTCGCTAGAACTGTGCACGCTTTATGCTTGACGTTGAGGATGGTGATGTGCGAACTGGTCTCATGGTTCAGCGAAGTCTCTTCATGATTTGCGGTTTGCTTGTTTTTGGACTGCTGGGTATGGCTCAGACTCAGCCCGTGATAGGGCTACCGCCCGGCTCGAGTCAAGAAACGCGCCAGGACGCGATCAAATTGCTGGAGCAGTCGATCGACGGCAGGGATATAGCTGGCAGCATCGTTCGCGCCGAGACAGTTCGCGGACAGTTGCTCGGGCCCTTTACGCCGGCCGAGATTGCGGCGGCACAGAATCGAGAAAATGAACAGCTTAAGGTGGCAATACTTCCTATCTTTTTAGAATACGAGCGAAAAGCGCCTGGCCCCGGAAAGTGGGGCCGGGCAAGTTTCCTCCCAAATCTAACCTGTCTATCATGGCTTGCCGGTCAGTACGAGAAAACGAAGTCTTACGCTGATGAAAGCGCCACCATAGGGGGAGGCCTGACAGGCGTAGACGACAAACACTTGGTCTTGTATTGGGGATATCACTTCTTGGGTTTGCTTGCCAGTGCAGCGAACGATTTTGATTCTGCGAAATCGTATCTTATTCGGTCTGGTGAGGTGGCTGGGGGACCAGCACTTGCCATAACCGGGCCAAATATGACCTTGGCGAAAGTACTACTGGAACGCGGCGAGACTAATTCGGTGCTTGCGTTTATGGCCGCTTGGTCGGGGCGCTGGAATCAGGACGGCGGGCGCTTGGCGCTCTGGGAGTCGGTTGTGCGTGGTGGGGCTGTTCCCGACTTCAAAAGATCGCTGGAGACAAGACCGTGATGAATCTCAATGTATCGCGCTTTCTAAGCGAAGTCCCGGCCTTTTGGCAGCCCTGCGGCAACTCGCTTGTGTGGGATGCGTTACCGCAGCGCGGGCATTCGCCAATGCGTTTGACGACTGCGTTTTCTGGTTGATTTTTATGAATGGAATAGTTCAGATTGCTTGTCTTGTATGAATTATGTCCCGGTCTTTGCATTCGTAGACGAAGTATCGACCCGACTCTGATCTATAGTCCGATTCAAGTCCTTCCATGGCGCAAACCAGATCGCAATCCGTGCTGTGGCTGAGCTTCTCCGTGTAGTTCGGCAACCTGGCATGCACGCCATGAGGTCCTCCGCCAGTTGCCCGAGCACTTGTCCGGTAGTTTCTCCGGGCATTTCGAGCAGATGTACAGCATGGCGGCGGCGTAGACCGACGCCTCTTGTGTTGAGCGCATTTCCGTCATCGACCTTGATCAATCTTCTGTCGGTTTTTGTCCTGACAATGTCTGGCGAAGGGTATATTGAGGACGCAGGAGGAAATCATGCCAGGCCGAACAACCCGCAGCGAAAAACTTGACCTGCGCCTGACGCCTGATGCTAAGCGTACGTTGCAGGCCGCAGCGACCGCTTCGCATCGCTCGGTCAGCGAGTTCGTCCTGGAAAGTGCGCTCTCACGCGCGGACGAAACACTCGCGGATCGCCGGGTGTTCAGCCTGAACGCCGCTGACTGGAAAGCCTTCATGGCGGCGCTCGATGCCCCTCCTCGTCGCCTTCCCCGACTGGAGCGACTGCTCAGGGAACCCGGCTTTTTTGATGCCGGGCCGAATCGGTGAATGCATCACGTCGCGTTGAGAGGCTCCGCCCGGATCACCCGATAGAAGAGTTCGACTGCGGCCGTGACGAACTGAACCGCTATCTGTTACGGTATGCGTGGTCCAATCAGCAGGCCGGAGCAGCCCAAACCTACATCGGCCTCGTCGGCAACACCGTCGTTGGATATCACACGCTGGCGGTAGGCCATGTGAGGCGGGAAGACGCCCCGGAGCGCCTGACGAAAGGGCTTGCACGCCACCCGGTTCCGATTATGCTGCTTGCCCGTTTGGCAGTGGATCGGCGCTGGCAGGGACAAGGCGTCGGAAAGGCGCTTTTACGGGACGCGATGCAGCGAACGCTTCAGGCTGCGGACATTGCGGGCATTCGTGCTTTGGCCGTGCACACGAAAGACGAGGGCGCGCTCGCTTTCTATGAGCGGTTTGACTTCATCCCCTCGCCTGCCGACCCGATGCATCTGTTCATCCTGTTAATTACTGAGTCTGTCATCGGCCCGTGCCATTCGATGTCACCCACTGTCAGGGTGCCGGCTTTGCGATGTATTCACGCGAACCCCCATCAAAATCGATGGTATTGCGACTGGAAAGCCGCGGAAGGCCGCGACACGATATGCGCTGATATCGGTATCGGTTCTGCCCCGCGAAGCGCGCGCGTTGTCGACGATCTGCGACAGATCGAATGATGTGGTCTTCAATCTCCGTGACATTCGATGACATTCACCCGGGTTTCATATGATAAATTCTCCGATTGAATGTTGTCTGAACCCGTCACCTTGTGCCTTTTCGATGGCCCGAAAGTGATCAGCGCGCTGGAGCCGGGGCTCCTCGGCCACCCCCAGCGGTCTGGAAATACAGAAACTTCACCTGCTCGGTACCGGGGTTGATGTTGGAGTGCGGGAATGAAAGACCCGCCGTGACGTTCGCCTTCGTTTCTTCGGCGAAGGGCGGCGCAAGGTAGCCCATACCTGGCGTCTGCCATCGGAGCTGAGTTCCAATAAAGGCCAGAGATTTGCCCTTGATCTGAATCCAGACCTCCTCCGATCCGGCCGTGTGAGCGTGCGGCTCCCCAATTGTCATCGGGTCGAGCGTGACAGTGATGGTCTGCCGCAAAGTCGCCAAGCCGTCCGCGGGAGTGAAGATGTTTTTTACAATATGTACCCAGTGACCGGTGGTGCCTCTTATGGGCTCCACGTTGATGTCTCTCACCAGCATCTTCGTGCCGGGTTTGAAATCGGCGGGGACAAGTTCATTGATGATGTACATATTGAGATCGTCATCACCGGTATTCTTCATGGAGAATTCCACCTCGGGCGGCGCGAGGATGCCCATACCGTCGTACAAATCCGTTGTCTGTCCCGCGGACGTCACGGTTCCCCTCCCACCGACGATGTAGATGATCTCCTGTTCGCCGTGCAGTTTCATCGGAGCGATGCCGCCACGCGCGGCCAGCGTTGCATACGATACGTGATTCGTGTGGATCAGGACCGCACATCTGGTGGTTGCGGTCTGAGGATCTCCGTGGGTCAAAATGTCGCGCTCAATGAGGCCGCCGTGCGTCTGATGAGGCATCGATTCATGCCAGTCGCACATAAACATGTCGATTTTGTGAGGATCGGGACGCGGAGCCGCCTGGCCCCCGCCTCGGCCACCACGGCCCGGGCTTTGTGCAGGCGCCGGTGCTGCTTCCTGCGCGCACAGCAGTGCGGCGAATGCGAGCGAAGCACTGCATAGAACGGTTGCTCTCTGTAATCGCATAGTTTGTACCTTTCTTATCTGGAAGGCGCGAGGCCTTCGGTGAGTTCGATATACGTGCCCCAGGGGTCGGTGAAAAACGCCACGGCGGCCGAACTGTTCGGGATCTTCGTCAGGGGCCGATCGATTTTGTTGCCGTCCGCTTCGAGCTTCTTGAGAAAGTCCGGCAGGTTCCGGATCTCGAACCCGATGTGATCGAGCGCGCGGCCTTTGGTAGGGGCTGGAACGGTGGCGATCGGAGAGAAAGTGAGATTGATTCCGGGCAGATCCGCGGCTTCAAACTGAGCCCGCTTACCGGGCAGCGCGCCGAAGGTTTTCGCATACCAGACCTGCATTGCCGGGATGTCCTGCGCCGCGAAGTGGATATGGTGCCCGGCGATCGGCGTAGTAAGGGAAGGTTCTTCGAGAATCTCGACCCGAACATCATCCGGGGTCCGCATATAGATCTGCGTCGGTCGATTCGACTTTTCAATTTTTATACTGGCGGCTTGCCACTTGGGAAGCCAGTCCTTCATGGCTTTGACCTGAAAGCCGAAGTGGTTGACGGTTGAGCCGACCGTACCGTCGGAAGGGTCTCCCTGACGAAGCATCACGTACATGTTCGGGAACTCTATCAACTGCAGGGGGCCGTTGGTGACCGGTTTTCCGCCGAGCAGCGCGAAGAAGTTTCTATTCGCTTCGAGATCGCGCACTGTAAGATGCACGTGCCCCATCGAGACGCCCGCCGGGTTGGGGGCCTGAAGTTGTGCGCTCGCCGCGCAGGCGATGGTCAGGGAGAAAAGCAAACGCAGTTTCATTGGGGCAGCGCGTAGGCGACGAGCATCGATCCGGTATTCTTCGCTCCCCGGCCAGCGCGGCCGCTGCTGGTGGCGAAAGCTACGAACTGGCGCCCGTTCACCATATAAGTCGCCGGGCTGGCGATTCCGGGGAACGGCAATTCCGTTGACGAAATCAGTTTGCCCGTCCTGGTGTCGTAAACCTTGAAGTGCGGATCCGCCACAGCAGCCGCAATCATCAGGATGCCACTCGCCGTCACCACTCCCGCGCCGTAGCTTTCGCTGCCCCACTCAGGATGGCCCAGTTCCGGATATTCTCCAAACGGAATATTCCAGACGAACTTGCCCGTATTGAGGTCCATCGCGGTGAGCGTGCCCCATGGGGGAGCCGTCGCGGGATACCCCTGCGGATCGCGGAACGAGCGGTAGCCGCCCGTGCTGTAGCGCGCATGCGGTTCACGATCGGGTCCACCGCCACGTGCCGGCTGGCGATCTATAACCGACGTGTACCACGCAACGCGCAGAGAGTTGAAAAACGCGAGGTGATTGACCGGATCGGTCATCAATCCGCCCCATTCCACGCCACCTGCGAAACCAGGAGCGACAACCGTGTCCTTGCCGAACTGCGGCGGCGTGAACATCGGGCCCGACACCATATTCTTGAAGCGTTCGAGCACGGCCGCGTGTGCTTCCGGCGTGCGGTTGGTCAGATCGTTTTCGGTAATCCCGCGGTCCCACGAAAGAGCGGGTGTGATGCGCGGAATCGGCTGCGTCGGAGAGACCACGTCGTCCGGCGCGCCATTGGTGGGCACCGGCTTCTCATCGATTGGAAAATGGGCTCGCCGGTCTCGCGATTGAAGACGTAGATATAACCGGTTTTCGGCGTGGCAAACACTACGTCAATGGTCTTGCCGTTGCGAACTATTGTCGAGAGAGTCGCCGGGCAGGAGAAATCGTTATCCCACAGATCGTGGTGGACCGTTTGGAAGTGCCAGAGTTTCTTTCCCGTGGTGGCATTGATTGCGACAAGGCTGTTGGCATACAGGTTGTTGCCGAGACGGTCGCCGCCGTAGAAATCGTCAGCGGCCGAGCCGGTCGTCGCGAAAACGATACCGCGGCCCTCGTCGACGGAGACGCCGCCCCAGGCATTGGCGCCACCCGCTTTCTGATATGCATCTTTGGGCCACGTCTCATAACCTTCTTCACCGGGATACGGAATGGTGTGGAACGTCCAGAGCAGTTTGCCGGTTTCCACATCCCAGCCGCGGATATCGCCCGGTGACGCCGGGGTCGTCTCGCCCACGCCGCCATGGGTGATCAGAATATTCTTATAAAGTCCGGCCGGACTCGCCATACCCACCCGGTTGTCCGAGGCCGGTCCGCGGAGCTGATCGTTGAGATCAACGGTGCCTTCCTTGCCGAAGCCCGGGTTGAGTTTGCCGGTGTCGGCGTCCAACTCATCCATCATGTTGCTGCGGGCCACAATGATGCGGCGCACTTTACCGTTAGTCCAATAGGTCACGCCGCGCGGGTTGCGTCCTGGAAAGGTCGCGGGCGTGTAAATCCATTTGGTCTGGCCGGTGGCGGCATCCAGCGCGTAAACGGTTTTCGGGCTGACGCCATAAAGAACACTATTTACGACTACCGGCTGATTCTCGATCGTCGCCTGACCGCCGAGTTCATAACGCCAGACTTCCCGGAGCTGCGCGGCATTCTGCGC
Organism: Bryobacteraceae bacterium; assembly: GCA_025928545.1. Taxonomy (GTDB): domain Bacteria; phylum Acidobacteriota; class Terriglobia; order Bryobacterales; family Bryobacteraceae; genus BOG-234. The sequence continues at coordinate 72,311 of JAICJH010000024.1, forward strand.
GTTGATCTGCGTGAGCGTAGAATAACGCATCCCGCCGGGGTCGCCGCCATAAGACGGATAGTCGACATTTTTAGGCGCGGCTTTGGGCACGGCCTTGGTTTGGGCTTCGCCGAAGGGCGCGATTGCCTGGATAAACAAGCCAGTGAATAAAAGACATGACGCGAGGATAAAGCCGCGGCCAGAGGAAATTCGCATTTTACGCAGCCCTTTCGAGTTCAGTATTCAACATCCGTGCTCCGTAACGATTTCCCTTTGTATCGTTAACGTCCCGCCGCCGGAAGCCCGTAAAAATCATAGGTCAGCTTCCACGAAGTTTCCTTGCCGGGCAAGGCCTTCACTTCGACATACGCCTCCGGGCATACAGTTGTTCGGACAGACCAGAAGTTGATCCGCCAAAGCGGGCGATCGGCGGTGATGCGAACGCCCGCGCCCGTCTTATGGTTTTCGACACGAATGTCGAAATCTTTAGGATCCGTGGTGCTGTAGCCTTCGATGAGGGTGCTCGCTGCCTGCCTGCCGCCTCCGCCCCTGCCGCCTCTTCCGCCTCCACTCGCTCCCGCCGCACCCGTAACTCCTCCGCCAGGCGGTGTGCCCTGCGGCGCGGCTGCGGCTGCGGCCGGTGCGCCGCCAGCTGTTGCAGTCGTATCCTGCAGCTCTTTCAAATAAACGATCTGCCTGTTCTTCACCTCCGCGAGTCCGGTCATTTCGCGGGTCGCTTTGGCCTCGAACGGAAACGTCACGGTGAAGTCAGGACCCGTCGGCTGGGAATCCAGCATGAAGAAGCCGTGATTATAAACATTGGTCTCGATTGCCCTGGTGCCGGTGTTTTTGATGTTGTGTTCAATCGTCATCTGCGGCTTGCCGGCAGTCAGCCGAACCGTCTTCGTATAGACATAGGCGTAGCCGGACTTCGGACCGGAGAGTTCATGCCGGTACTCCACAAAGTCGGTTCCCTTACGCACCGACCATTTGCCCGTGTCCAGGAGTTCGTACGCGGCACTGAATCTGTATGCCTGATCGTCCAGTTTTTTCAACACGCCGATGCCGATTTTTACGAATGTTTCTCCGGGCTTCGCCTCGGTGTAGTTGAGCGGAGCATAGTCTTCCACGGGTCCGGTGATCGAATCGTGCACCTTGGGATCCCAGCGCGGGAACCACTGGCCGAAGTAGGAATGCCCGCCGGTTTCGAGGCTGAGGACCGAGCCGGACCAGTCGAAACGCGTGCCGCGATAGTAGCCGTTATCGACATCCGGTAAATTCAGCCGGGCACGGACGACGCCGTTGCCGATGTCGGCGGAGGGCGGTTCCGCGGCGGTGACCGCCAGTCCCAGGGTCAGTAAAAGCGCGGCTGCAATTGCTTTGTTGGTCATTGATTCTCCCGGAAATTTGGTCGGTTAAACCATCGTACTGGATGTTATCAAAACCTGTTATACAGGTCAAGGATTTCCTGCTGCCCGGCCTGGGGCGAAGTTGAGGAGACTGAAACGCTTGACCTGTAATACAGGTATTGGTAGCATGAACTCCTCAGAGCGGAGGAGACCATGAAGAATAAGATCCTGTTTTCATCGATTGCACTTTGTCTGGCTTGTGCCAGCGGTTTTGCGCAACGGGGCGGTGGCGGCCAGTCTACTGCGCGTGAAGATGGATTGGACCCGACTCCCATTGGACCCTCTGACCCGAATGTCGGGATGTTCATCAACGACTGGCGAAGTTCCAAACCGCGCGCGATGTACGGCAAGCTCGCTTTCCGCGACATTCTGACGAAGCTGGAAGGCCCCGATCCCCGGCATCCGGCAAAAAAAGGCGCTGTCCTGACCGCCATCACCGCAATCAGCTATGCCACGCTTGATCCCGGCGCAACGGCCTCCGGGCGCTCGCAGGCAGGTGAGCGGCAGGTTTTTTATGCGACCGGAGGAGGCGCCGGCCAAATCACGGTCAATTCCAAATCCTGGGATGTCAAGGACGGGATTGGATTCACGCTGACGCCGGACTTCGATTTCAAAATGACCAGCACGGGAAAAGAACCGCTGGCGTTCTATGTGAGAACAGAACCGGTTCCCGCTAACACCCCACCCAGCGAAAGTCTCGTGGTAGTGAACCGTTTCGATCTCGACAGAAGGGTGGGCGCGCACTGGGTGCACATCTGCAATGGCGGTCCGAACGGGATGAATCTCTGCACAATTGCTCCGCAGACCATGCCGCAACCTCACAGTCATCCGGGCGAAGAGTGCTGGATCATGGTCAAAGGCGAATCGATACTTTCGCTCGGAAAGACTGTCCAGCGAATGACCCCGGGGCAGGCTTACAAGATTCCCCCGACCGGGCTGGTTGCGCATAGCAATCTAAATATGACTGAAGAGCCGATCGAGATGATCTTCATGGGGCCCGCCGGGAACGGTGGTGGAGGACGAGGCGGGAGGGGCGGGCAGGGTGCGGCTAATACAGCCGATCCACCAGCCGGTCCGGCAGCGCCCGCGGCGGCAGCTCAGGCCGGCCGTGGCGGTGGCCAGGGCACAGATTACGCCAGGCTGGATGGCAGCGCTGTCAACCGGGCGACTGAACAGGATGTCGATATGTTTATGGGTAACTGGCACGACACATTTCCGCACATCGTGCACGGCAACATGTACTTCCGGGACATGCTCACGGCGCTGACCGGCCCTGACGCGCTCCATCCGATACGAAAGGGCGCCGTCCTCGTAAATGCGGAGGCCGTCAGCTACGCGATGCTGGAACCCGGCTCCTCGGCGCACCCGGTGGAGGGAGAACTGAATGGGATTCAGCAAACGTTTGTTGTGAACTCCGGAACCGGAGTCATCACTTCCGGTACGCAAAAAACTGAGCTGTCCAGGGACATGGCCTTCACGCTGGCGCCGGGGCTGGATTTCAACCTCACGGCGACGGGCGATAAGTACATGACTTTCTACGTTGTCAGCGAAAAGCTCCCTCAGGGCTTCACGCCGAAAACGACTCTTCAGGTTGTGGACAATCGGGCCAAAACTCCCACAACAACTGCGTGGGTCGACAACGAACACCCTTTGATTACAAAAGCAGAAGGCTTGAGCCAATACGGCGCCCTGATCCGGGTGGAACAGAATACGATGACGATGTCCCGGCCCTACAGCGCCGGAAAAGATGTCGAGGAAATCTGGATCGCGACTGACGGTGACAGCGATATGCTTTTCGGCAAGATGCTGAAGAAACTTCCGGGGGGCACCGCGTACAAGGTTCCTCCAACGGGAATCACCGCGCACGCGAATATCAATGTATCCGGCAAGACAACCGGTTTTCTTTACATGGTGAAGTAGGCCGCGAGCGCTGTTCAGCTATAGATCGCCTTTTCGTCGGCTGCACTTATGCAGATATGTATCAGGAACCTGTTGAACAGGTCAGGATTTTCTGATACGTTGTAGTGGTCGTCAAACGCGACGAATTTCTATTAATTCGAGGGAACGAATGCAAATACGTACGTTTGTGGGTTTGGCAAGTGGAGTTGCACTGGGTTTCTTATTCGGCCTGACTGTTTCCAACACGCCGCTCGGGGCTCAAAGCGCGAACGTTACCCCGAAAGAGCCGGTCGCAACGTCGGAAGAGTTCAAGTCCCACGTGATTCACTATCCGGATCTGCCGGAAACCGAACTGGTGAAAGGCTCAAACTCGCGTTTGATTGCCGGCGAGCAATCTATGATCAGTTTCCTCACCATGGACAAGCATTCGTACTTCGCGCCGCACCATCACACCCAGGAACAGATCATGATCGTTCTTGAGGGGTCCTGCGACGAAATTATCGAGGGCAAACTCTACAAGGTGAAAAAGGGTGACGTGGTGATACTGCCGCCCAACATTGTCCACGGCGCCTATATCGGCGACGAGGACGTTCACGTGATTGACGTTTTTGGCGAAGTTCGCAGCGACTATCTGCTGAAGATGGAACAAACCATGGCGACGATGAACACTAAGCAGGGCAAGAAGTAAATCGCGCGGAACTGTGCCCGGGACCGAAAGTCTAGCGAGGAGTTTCGGGGTTCGGATGGGACTCGATCCACGCCTGTTCGCGAGATGCCTCATCGGCACGGCCGAGCGCGGTAAATGAGCGCGCGAGTATGGCGTGAGCGGCGCGCTCGATATTGAAATCGTTTCCCACACCTTTTAGCACCAGACGCGCCTCTTCCACGGCCTGGGCCGGTCGGCCTGCCCTATCGAAACGTTTGGCCCGTTCGAGGCGTGCCGGACCGAACTCCGGAACGCGTTCGAGAATCTGATCGACAATCGATTGCAGTTCGGTTTGGTCGCCGACGCGCCCGAGAAATTGCATATATTCCCATGCCGCTACCGGATCATAATTCTTCTGGCGAAGATTAATTTCATTGGCTCTCCGGAAGGCGGAACGTGCGCCCGCCGTATCTTTCAGACGGCTGACACATATAGCCAGCAGAGTATTCATTTGCAGGAGCGCTGTGTCATTCAGGCCAGGCAGACGCAAAGCAGCCTGCTCCTGCGTCGTGCAAACACGTTCCAGAGAGTTCATATAGGCCCATTGAGCATAATAGTGCCGCGCCTCAGGATCTCCCGGCATATGTGTCACGGCCTGCGCCAGCAAGTGTCCGGCCTCTGGACTGTCAGAATGCGCGTGCATCAATAACTCGCCCAACGCCCGCTCAAGAACCGCTGCGCCGGGATGCGCCGCTAATCCGTTGCGCAGAGTCGCTTCAGCCTCGGCCGATTGTTCCATCTGCGTCTGACATACCGAAACAAGCAGATAGGCGGCCGGGATTGGTTTCGTGGCGGCGTGAAGAGCCGGCGTCATTGTGCGGACGGCTGCGGCGCAATTGCCGGATTTCACCTGACCAACGGCGATCTCATAGGGGGACTCGCCACAAAACGCATACGGAGCAATCGCGCAGAATAAAGCGAGGATGAGCTTCGTACCGGGCATCCGCCTAGTCCAGTTCCCTCGCCTGCAGTCTACGGGACCTTTGGAAGAGCGTAGTAATCATACGTATATTTCCACGTGAATTCCTTGCCCGGGTCGGCGGCAATGTCAATAAATGGCTCGACGGCAAGTACGCTGCGGATGGACCAGACGCTCGCGTTCGACAGAGGCCGGTCGCCCGTTATCCGCATCCCCACGCCGGCTTTACGGTGCTCGATGCGAAAGTCGTAATCCTTCGCGTCAGACCCGAAGCCCTGCAGGCCAAAAGCTACACGGTCCTGGTTTTCGACCGCCTTCTTGTAAACCGCCTGCGTCCCCCGGACCTCTGCAAAATCGGCGTTCGGCGCGCGCGTTGGCTTTATTTCGAAGGGCACAGTTATGGTGTAATCGGGCCCGGGTCCCATCCCGTCCAGAACCAGAAAATTGTGGTCGTAGACATTGGTGACGATCGGAAGCCTGCCCGTGTTGCGCAGGCTGTGTTCGATCGTCATCTGCGATTTGCCGTTTGTCAGGCGAATAGTTTTGGTGTAAAGGTAGCCGTAGCCCGATTCGGCGTCGTTAATCGTCTGCGTAAACGTGACAAAGTCAGCGCCGCTTGCAATTTTCCATTTGCCGGAGTCCACCAACTCGAAGGATTTTCCGAAATTGTAAGCGGTGTCATCGGGCTTGCGCAGCACTCCCACCCCGACCTTGACAAAGGTACCCCCCGCCTTTGCCGTATCGTAGCCGAGAGGTTTTTGAAACTCTTCGGCGGGGCCCGTCATAGCGCTTGCAAGACCCACAACGATGTCGCTGTCCTTGTATGAAAAATCCCGAACCGTGGGATCTCCTTTGGTAAACCAGGGCCCATAAAAATTGTGCCCCTGAAATTCGAGGCTGTAGATGACGCCCGACCAATCGAAGCGTGCAGCCTTGTAGAAGCCGCTCTGCGCATCGGGAAGGTAAAGTTTGGCGTGGAGTTGCTTGTTTGCAATCTCGATTTGAGGGATTTCGGCGGCGCCGGCGACGCCCAGCGTCAATGTAAGCAGGATCGTTGTGAGTTGGTTCATGGCAGCGCCTTTGCAACGGGATGATAGCAAAGGGCTGTCTGACAGGTCAAGACTCTCTCACTCCGATTCCCGCACCTGGACCACGCGGTCCACCGTAACGCTATTCAGAGTCTGACGCCGCCCGCCCGGCCACTGAATCTCTACGGACCGAACACTGGCCTCTGGCCCAAGCCCGAAGTGAACGCGCTTGTCGGATGACGACATCAGCCCGACCGAAACCGAAACCTCGTTGTAAAGCTTTCGGCCCGAGCCTGTTGTCACTACAATTCTGGCGCCCACGGCATCACGGTTACTCTTCACTCCTGTCAGCGCCAGCATCAGCCAGTGGCTCCCGGGCGTGCCATTGTTGAGCAGAATGCGCGGACGTTCGTTAAGGCCGGTAACCACAATATCCATCGCGCCATCGTTATTGAAATCGGCGAACGAAGCGCCCCGGTGATAGCCCTTTCGCTGAAACACCGCGCCCATCGACGATGAAACATCCCGGAATGTCTTGCCGAGTTCATTGCGGAACATCGTGTCGCTCTGACTCGCGTTATCGCCCAGATAGTCGACATCGCCATTGGCCGAATAGATGTCTTTCCAGCCATCGTTGTCGTAGTCGATAAAGCCCGCGCTCCAGCCCCCATAGCGGTAAGACAGGCGCCCGAGGCCCGTCGCCGGACTCACGTAGCGGAAGGAACGGCCAGCCTCATTGTGGAATAAACCAAAGACCTGGGTGGCCAGGTCGTTGTAAAAAAGGTCGGGAAAGCCGTCGTTATCGAAATCTTTTGCATCGGAACCCATGCCGTTGACTGTAATCCCGTCGTCATTGAACGCTACGCCATAAAGGAAACCCTGCTCCTTGAAGGAGCCATTGCCCTGATTGACAAAAAGAAAGTTTCGCTCGGTATCGTTCACGACCAAAACGTCTTCCAATCCATCCCTGTTAACGTCTGCTATGGAGACCCCCATCCCCTTGCCGGGTACCGCCCCAATTCCGGATGCGGCACTGACATCTTCAAACTTGCCGTCGCCCAGATTATGGAATAACTGGTTGGGGACACTTACGAATCGTGTGGGGCTGCAGTACCGTTCGCCGAGCGTCGGATCGGAACATCGGACATCGGTTTCGGGTGACCACACTGAATAGTTAGCCACAAAGAGATCCGGTAGGCCGTCATGATCGTAATCGAACCAGGCTGCGCCCACGCTGAGCGTGCCCGGCGGCTTGGTCCCGAGGCCCGAACCCGTCACGCGCTTGAAAGTGCCGTTGCGTTCATTGTGGAACAGCGCATTCTCTCCCGAGTTAGCGATGAAGAGATCGGAGAAGCCGTCGTTATCGTAGTCACCGACGGCTACCCCCAGACTGTATCCAAGATCATGGCCTGTGAGACCCGACGACGCAGTGCGGTCCTCAAACACGCCGTGGCCCGTGTTCCGGAGAAGCGCCTGATCAAACATCGCCGACGTTTTTCGCAGGGATGGAAGTTCCGCGCCGTTGGTAAAAAAAATGTCGGGCAGCCCGTCGTTGTCATAGTCCAGAACGGCCACGCCACCGCACAAGGGCTGGATAAAGTATTTGCGCGAGCGGTAATCGTTGTGGGTAACGTACTGGAAACGCGACAGGGCTGTCACGTCGCGAAATTGACTGTTTTCCACGGCGCCTGACGCCACACCGTGCATGTTCCCGGTGATCGCGCCTGCCAAAAAAGTGATCAGCGCAGGGGCAAGTTTCAGTACAAACGACGACCTCCAGTCGGATCGATCCACGGTTCGCGCCAAGCCCCGGATCAGTATACACCCAGGTTTGGGGGCTCCGAAAGCCGGTCCGCCACGCCGGTTGTCCGATCCGGACGTGTCCGACAGGTATCGGGATGACCCCGGAAAAACTACCCCAAAATTTTCCCTTGACCTGTCTGATAGGTTCTGATAATCTTGCCCAAGATACAGGTGGTGGCTGTCCGTCCGTCTCGCCGCCTTAGAGGAGTTTCACATGCCAACAAAGAGAGTCTTTCGGTTTATCTTCGTGCTGCTCAGTGTTGCAGCCATTGCTTTAGCTCAGACGTCCGGGTCCATTGGTGGTGTCATCAAGGATCAGACGGGCGCCTTAGTCCCCAATGCCAGCATCGTCGCAATGAACCCCGACACGGGTGTTCCATCGAAGGTGACAAGCCTTGCCGACGGTAAATATCTCATCAACAACCTTGCGCCGGGTAAGTACGATTTAACGGTCGAAGTGCCCGGCTTCAAGAACTATCTCAGTAAGGGCATCGAGGTCCACGTCTCCGACAAGCTCGTCATCGACATCTCGCTTCAGATTGGCGAATCGCGGGACACCGTAACAATTACGGACGAGGCGCCGCTTCTGCGTACGGAAGACGCGCAGACCGGTGAGGTAATCAACAATACCTTCATCGCCAACCTGCCGCAGCTTAACCGAAATCCTTTTGCTCTTCTTGCGCTGTCAGGCGACGTGGCCGGTTCTGGCAACTCGGTGGCGCTGAACGGTGGACGTACTTTAAGCGTGGATTATTACGTCGATGGCGGTGTCGTCAACAGCGGGCAGGGTAACAACCTGACCAATCAGACTCCCTCCATGGACGCGGTTGCCGAATTCAAAGTTGTGACCTCCGGCATCTCAGCCGAGTTTGGCCGCATCTCGGGCGGCTATGTGACGCTCGTCACGAAGTCGGGTACGAACGCATATCACGGAAGTCTTTACGAATACATGTTTAATGACATGTTCAACGCCAATGCCTGGGCGCAAAACGCAATCGGAAACCCGAAGGTGCACTTCCGGCAGAACGATTATGGCTTCACCGCAGGCGGCCCGGTAACCCTCCCCAAAATCTATTCCGGCAAGAACAGAACGTTCTTCTTCATAGACAACGAATATCTGAAAAAGACCCAGGCCGGCAGCATTACTCTCGCGGGTGTTCCCAATGATCTGGAACGAAGCGGCGATTTGAGCAAGTCCTTCTATCAGGGCAAGCTTTATCCGGCATACGATCCCGACGGGCCGCAGTCTGCCCAGCCCGCCGCGAACGGCTTCTACGAAAGACTCGGCTTGCTGGGCGGCGATGGCTATCACGTTCCCGCCAGCCGGATTTCCCCGGTAGCCATTGCGATTCTGGGTTTCGTGCCGAAGCCGAACCGGCCCGCGACTGCCGGCAGCAGCAGCCTGAACGACTACGGGTTCGCGTCTTCTTCCAAGCTCGACACGTTCCGTTTCGGCGCCCGCATCGATGAAAACCTGAGCGCCAGTCAGCGCCTGAATATCCGTTACTCGACCTACAGCTCAAACCAGGCCGCAACGCCGACCATGGAAAACCAGCTTTATACCAGCAACGTGGCGCAGAGCAATGGCGGCATCTCAGGAAACATCAACTACACCTGGACCGCTACTCCGACCATGATTGTAGACATCCGCAACTCGGCCACGTTCCAGCCGATACTGACGGGCGCCACGCACGATCCGAGCTTCAACAATTCGTTCCTGCCCGCAATCTATCAGAAATATCTCGGAACAAACGATATTCAGACAATTACCAACTCGTTCATGAACGGCACCAACTATGCGCAGCCCGGTTCTGTCGCCGTCACAAACTCAACAAGCTACAACCTCGGCGGCACGGTAACCAAAATTCTTGCCCGCCACACCATGAAAGCCGGTTATGAATATCGCCGCTACTATGACAACTTCCTGAATGCGGGCGGTTCCACGAACACTACCAACTTCATGACCGATCCGGTTTTCCGCTATCAGGGGGATTGGGGCAACGGTGCGGTCGAAGGCCGCGTCAACGGCATGGCAAGCTTCCTCCTGGGAATTAATGACAGAAACAATGTGGCGCAGCCGACCACCCGCGCCATGAACACTAATTACGTTGGAGCGTTTTTCCAGGATGACTGGAAAGTAAGCTCGAAGTTAACCTTGAACCTCGGCATGCGCTGGGATAATGAGCGCCCCACCACCGAACGCGGCGACAAGATTTACTTCTGGGATGCGAGCCATCCGTCCCTGTTTCCGGTTATCCCGGGCTACAGCTTCACCAACGCCGTCAAAGCTGCCGGTCTGGATCCGGCAACGATTCCGGTTCCCGATTGGGCAAAGAGCGGACAATTCGATCCGGGCGCGGTCATGCTGACCAATTCGAAGGAATTCAAGGCCCGCTCGCCGCAGTCACCGCACAATCTGCAGTTCGCACCACGCATCGGACTCGCCTACCAGCTCGACAAGAAAACCGTCGTCCGCGCCTTCGGCGGAAAGATGTTCCTCGGCACCACCGGCAACCCGA
>JAICJH010000108.1 GCA_025928545.1 Bryobacteraceae bacterium
ACTCCGAGCGCTGTCATCGCGCCACGAAGTCGATCTGTTCACTCTCGCCGACGACCCTGCCGATTTGGGGCGCCGTGAGGCATTACTCGATTTCTGCCGCAGCGTGACGGTCGTACCGCTGTATCCGCGGATGGCGCGCCTGCGGTCGCTCCCGCATCTCTTCACCAACGCGCCGCTTACTGTCCCGTATTTCGCGTCGGCGACACTCCACGACGCCGTTCACGGCGCTTTCGCGGAACGGTCCTACGACCGAATTTTTGTGTATTGCTCGGCGATGGCGCAATATGTGGAGAATGTCGTGGGCATCCCCGTCCTGACGGACCTGGTCGATGTGGATTCCGACAAATGGTCGCAATATGCCACGTTTAAAAGGCTTCCGCTGTCCGCGGTTTATCGTCGCGAGGCGAATGCGCTCCGCCAGTATGAGCGTAGCGTTTGCAAGCGGTCGACTTCCGTTATCGTGACGACGGACCGGGAAGCGGCGCTTCTGCGTGAGATAGCGCCGTCGGCGGCCGTCGATGTCATTCCGAACGGCGTGGACACCGAATACTTCAGCCCCGCTGCCGTTCGGGCCAATCCAGGGGCTCCAACCGTCGGCTTCACGGGCGATATGAGCTACTTCCCGAATCAGGAGGCGGTGATCTACTTCGCACAGCAAGTTCTGCCGCTGGTTCGGCAATCCGTGCCGGACGCTCGGTTTCTGGTGGTCGGCCGTAATCCGAATCGCAAAGTGCAGGCTCTCGCGGCGATGGAGGGTGTCGAAGTCACTGGGTTCGTTCCGGATGTCCGGACGCATTTGGCCAGGATGACGGTTTCCGTGGCGCCGTTCTCGATAGCCGCGGGCATTCAAAACAAGATTATCGAGGCAATGTCGTATCAGCTTCCGGTTGTCGCGACTTCAAGGACCGTACAAGGGCTGACGCCCGCCGTCGCCCGCGCCGTTGAAGTTGCGGACACTCCGGGGGAAATGGCGGCCACCATTCTCCGCCTCCTTCAGGATCCCCAATTCGCCGTCGAAAAGGGTGCCGAAGGGCGCCGCCGCGTGACAGCCGACTACAACTGGGAACGGTCGCTGGAACGCCTGCTGGAACTTGTCGAAAGCCCCGTAAATGCCGGAATTGGAAGGGCCGCAGCCACCCCCCTGCAGTGACACCAGTTGGTAGTCGAATTGCTATCAATTGGATACCTAAAACCATCGGGCGACTGCAGATAGACTTTGTCGATACCTGTGCCAATTCGGATCATGCACGTAGTGGATCATCTCGGGAAAGGCGGGCTGGAGAACGGGCTGGTCAACGTTATCGAGAACCTCGATTCCACTCGTTTCGAGCATGTCGTCTACGCCATCCGGAAACTCGGTCCCAATGCCGAGAGGCTGGCAAAAGGCGGCGTGCGGGTGATCTGCCAGGGGAAGCAGGATTCCGATTCGCGATTCCAGATCGGCCGCCTCGCCGGCGCGATTCGCGAGGTGCAGCCGGATATTGTTCATTCCCGAAACTGGGCGGCGGTAGAATCGGTGCTCGCCGCGCGATGGGTTCGTTCCTGCAAAGTAGTTCATAGCGAGCATGGCCTGGAAGCGCATGCCAATGCATCGGAACCTCGGCGCAGAGTGTGGTTCCGGCGGTTGGCCTATGAACTGGCTCACCGCGTACTCTCGGTTTCTTATCAATTGCGCGACCTGCATGCGCGGCGCACCGGCTTTGCCGCGGAGAGGATGACGGTAATCCACAACGGCGTGGACCGGCGTCGATTCCATCCGGATCCTCAGGCTCGCGTTCGCGTGCGCCAAGAGTTAGGCTTCGCGGAAGACGAATTCTGTATTGGGTGCGTCGGCAATTTCTTTCCCGTGAAGGGTCACATTACGGCGCTCGAAGCAATGGAAGCGGTGGCGGCGCGCTGTCCGAAATGGCGCCTGCTGTTGATTGGCGAAGGACCGGAGCGATCGAATCTCGAAAGCTTTGTCGCAGGGCATCCGGGCTGGAGCAAACACGTCTCTTTCCTGGGAAGCAGCGACCGCGTGCCGGAATTATTGAATGCCCTGGACGCTTACGTCCTGCCTTCCGTGGCGGAAGGAATTTCAAATTCGCTCCTGGAAGCAATGGCAACCGGTCTTCCGGTGATCGCCACTGAAACAGGCGGTAATCCGGAAGTAGTGGTGGATGGCGACTCGGGCCTGCTGTTCCCCATCGGCGGCTTTGGCCTGCTGGCGGACCATTTGATCGCGCTGCAATCGAGTCAAGAACGAAGACTGGTCCTCGCCGAGGGGGGCCTGAAGCGCGTGCGGGAAGAGTTCTCGCTCGATTCGATGATTGCGAAGTACGGGCAGCTTTACGAAGGTTTAGCCGGCAGTGCGGCCGCGGTTCCCGTGCACGCCACGGCCGGAGTTTAAGACTATGTGTGGGATCTGTGGCATTTTCGAAACCGGCGGCGAATCGATCGTACAGCGCTCCACGCTGCAGGCGATGGCGGACACCATTCGCCATAGAGGGCCGGATGATGAGGGGTTCTATATCTCCGGCGGCCTCGGCCTTGCGTTTCGACGGCTCGCGATCATCGATGTGGCAGGCGGACACCAACCGCTGGCCAATGAAGACGAGAGCGTCTGGATTGCCTTCAATGGCGAAGTGTATAACTTCGAAGAGCTGAACCGTCAATTCCTGTCGACGGGCCACAACTTTCGAACACGTTCCGATACCGAGACGATCGTTCACCTTTACGAGGAGTTAGGCGAAGCGTGCTTCGCGGAGCTGCGCGGCATGTTCGCGCTGGCGCTGTGGGACGCCCGGCGGAAACGTCTGGTACTCGCGCGTGACCGGCTCGGCAAGAAGCCGCTCTATTATTCGTGGGATGGACGTCGGCTGCTCTTCGGATCGGAAATCAAAACGCTCTGGAAGGCGGGCGGCCTCTCGAAGGAAATGGACCTCGAGGCGCTCTCGGATTATTTTTCTTACCTGTACGTTCCGGCGCCGAAAACCATCTACCGGCAGGTCCGAAAGCTCCGCGCGGGGCACTACCTGGTGGTCGACAAATCGGGAATCCGCGAGGTCCCGTATTGGGATATTCAATTCGGCCAGACACGCGAGCAATCGGAAGCCGAATGGTGCGAGGAATTCCTGGCGGAGTTCCGGACGTCGGTGAAATCGCGCCTGGTGAGCGACGTTCCGTTGGGCGCGTTCTTGAGCGGCGGCGTGGACTCGTCCTCGGTGGTTGCATTGATGAACGAATTCCAGCGGCCCGTGACCACCTGCTCGATCGGGTTCACGCGCGAAGCGTATGACGAATCCGGCGATGCCCGGCAGTTCGCGACGAAGTTGGGCGCCAATCACTTCGAGGAAATCGTGGAGCCGCACGCGATCGATCTCGTCTCGAAGCTGGCGTGGCACTACGACGAGCCGTTTGCGGACTCTTCGGCTGTCCCCACTTACTACGTATCGAAAGTGGCGCGACAGCATGTAACTGTGGCGCTTTCCGGGGATGGCGGCGACGAAAACTTCGCGGGCTATCGCCGCTACAAGCTCACGATGTGGGAAGACCGGCTGCGATCGTTTGTTCCGACGCCGGTGCGGCGTAACGTTTTCGGGCCGCTAGGCAAGATCTATCCCAAGCTGGGGTGGGCCCCGCGAGTGGTTCGGTTCAAATCCACGTTTCAAAGTTTGAGCCGATTGTCGCCGATCGAGGGCTACTACTACGGAATTTCGAGTTGCCCGCCGGCGATGAAAAACCGCTTGCTTGCGCCGGATGTGCGGCAGCGCCTCAACGGCTACGATTCGGCGGACGTGCTTCGCTACCACTACGATCGCTGCAATGCAGCCGACCCGCTTTCGCGGATTCAGTATGTGGACATGAAGACGTACCTCGTCGATGACATTCTGGTGAAAGTGGACCGCGCCAGTATGGCGAATTCGCTCGAGGTTCGGTGTCCGCTGCTCGATCACAAACTGATGGAGCTGATCGCGCGCATGCCTTCCGGGCTGAAGCTCAACAACGGACGTGGGAAGTACATCTTCAAAAAGGCGCTCGAACGGGTGCTGCCTTCCGACGTCCTGACTCGCAAGAAAAAGGGCTTCTCGATGCCGGTGGCGGAATGGTTCCGGGGCGAATTGAAAGACTTCACGCACGCGGCCGTATTCGAACGCGAAGACGGAGTGTTGAACCGGCAGTTCCTGGCGCAATGTTGGAAGCAGCATCAGCGCGGACAGCGGGACTGGTCGGCGCTGCTGTGGTCGGTGCTGATGTTTAAGACCTGGCAGGAGGTCGACAAGGCCGCATGAGCGGAATCTGTGGAGTTTGGAGGAAAGACACCCCGGCTCGCCTGAGCTCAACGCTGGCGACCGTCAGCCAGGGCCTCGCGCTTAGGAAGGGCGATCGCTTACTGCGGGAGAGCGACACGGCCGCGGGCGTCGCCGCCTCGGCCGCGTTCGCGACGCAACAGGTTTTTCAGAACGAGCGTCTGCTGCTCGCTTGCGACGCGGATCTCTACGACGACGACAAAGGAAGCATCCAGACGGTTGCCCGGTTGGCGCGGATGTACGAGGAGTCCGGCCCGGGGTTTGTAGAGAAGCTGCGGGGAGCGTTCTCGATCGTGCTATGGGACCGCCGCGAACGGAAGATGATCGCGGCGATAGACGGTTTCGGCATCAACCGCCTGGTGTATTTCGAAAATGCGGAGATGCTGATCGTCGCCTCGCGGTTGGATGCGCTCTCATCGGTCCCGGGCGTTTCCACGGAAATCCATCCCCGCGCGATCGCGAATTTTCTGAACTTCGGCGTGAACCTGGCGCCCGAAACGATTTTCCGGAGCGTGAGCAGGCTGGCCCCGGGCACTCTGCTGGTGGCGTCCGAGCGCCGAACGCGCGTCGAGAAGTATTGGGATATGCGCTACGGCGCCGGGCACGATTCGAACGAGACCCGTTTGAGCCGTGAGTTGGAAGACGTGGTTGAGCGGTCCGTCGCAGCAAACAGCAAGAGCAGTGAGTTTTCCCAAGTTGGAGCCTACCTGAGCGGCGGGACGGACAGCAGCACGGTTGTGGGGATAATGAGCCGGCTGGGACGCGGGCAGGTGCAGGCGTTCTCCATCGGCTTTGAAGAAGAGCGCTTCAATGAACTCGAGTACGCGGAGATTGCGGCGCGCAAGTTTCAGGCGAAACACCATATCTACCGCGTGACGGCGGACGATTGCTTCGAGGCCGTGCCGCATATGGTCCGGTATTTCGATGAGCCGTTCGCGAATTCGTCGGCGGTCCCTACTTACTTCTGCGCCCGCCTGGCCGCGCAGAACGGCGTAAAGACACTGCTCGCCGGCGATGGCGGCGATGAGCTGTTCGGCGGCAACGAACGCTACGCGACGGACAAGCTTTTTCACATGTACCAGACGGTTCCGCGAGTTTTGCGGAAGGGATTGATCGAGCCGTTTCTCAGTGCCGTGCCGATTGGCGTTGCGCGGCGATACGTCCGACGCTCGAACCTGCCTGCATGCGAACGGTTTCTCTCGTATAACTTTCTGGCGGCGCATCCCCCGGCTGAGGTTTTCGAACCGGATTTCCTGGCGAGCTTAGACGGTTATTCGGTGCTCGACGTCCCGTCGCGGTATTACAACGAGGCGCCGGCGCGCGATCATCTCGACCGCCTGTTGTACCTGGACGTAAAGATCACGCTGGGCGACAGCGATCTCCCCAAGGTGACGCAGATGTCCGAGCTGGCGGGAATTCAAACCAGATTCCCGTTTCTGGACCGCGGAGTCGCGGAGTTTTCCGGACGTGTTCCGGTGCACCTGAAGGTGAAGGGATTCGATAAGCGGTACCTGTTCAAGCGCGCGTTTCGCAATTTGCTGCCGGCGGAAATTATTAAGAAGAAGAAGCACGGCTTCGGTATTCCGGTAGCGACGTGGCTGAAATCGGATCGGCGGCTGCGCGAGTTCTCGCGAGACGTTCTGTTTTCGTCGCGCGCGGGGCAGCGCGGGTACTTCCGGCGCGAGTTTCTGGACGACCTCATCCGGAAGCATGAAGCCGACGATTCGACGTATTACGGCGATACGCTTTGGACGTTTTTCGTGCTGGAGTTGTGGCACCGGCAGTTTGTGGATCAGCCGGTGGGGGCCGCGGTATGACGGTCGTCGAGATCCGGGATCAAAGCGACATGGCGCAATTGCGGTCTGAGTGGGACGCGCTCCTGCGCGAATCGCCATCCAACACGATCTTTCTGACGCCGGAATGGGTTACGGCCTGGTGGTCCGCCTATGGAAGCTCCGGTGAACTGCGACTGTTAGCCGTTTACCACGACGGTGTTCTGCGGGGGATCGCACCCTTGCGGGCCAAGAATGTACGGCGATACGGGCAGACAGTTCAGGCGCTGCAATTCATCGGCGATGTTCCAATGGATTGCGATTCCGATTATCTCGATTTCATCATTGCGCCCGGTTACGAAAAGCGGGTGCTGGAAAGCATCCACCGCCATGTAGCGACGGAGGAGCCGCGCGGGACCGTTCTGCTGTTGAACGAAATACCGGAACGTTCTCCGAATGTCGCGGTTCTGAGGGACCTGGCGCAGGCGCACGACATGGATTTCACGGAAACGGAAGTCCCGTGCGGGACGGTGAGGCTACCGGAACGCTGGGACGACTACCTGGCGATGTTGAAGCCGCGGTTCCGAACTAAGGTGAGGTCGGTCCTACGGAATCTCGAAAACCGCGGCGACGTGCAGTTTAAGCTTTGCGGGAACGCCGAAGAGTTGGATCGTCTGCTCCCTGCGCTTTACGATTTGCACGCCCGGCGGTGGCGCGAAGAAGGAAAACCCGGAGTGTTTCGAGGTAACGCGAAGCGGAACTTCTACCGCGAACTTTCGCCCGTGCTACTGGATCGAGGATGGCTCCGGTTCAGTTACTTAGAGTGGAACGGGCGCATTCTGGCTTGCCAATACGGGTTTACGTATAACAACGTTTATTCGCAGTTACAGGAAGGGTATGAGCCCGACTCGGAGCACTGGAATGTCGGAGTTGCTCTGCGGGCGTGGTCGATCCGCGAATACATCAAGCAGGGCGTTAGCGAATACGACTTCCTCGGCGGCATGGGCCGGCACAAGGCGGACTGGGGGGCGCATACCAAGTACAGCAAGCGGCTACTGTTGGCCGCACCGACGCCCGGTAACGTGCTCTTCGTTCACGGTCCAAGGTGGGAGAAGGCGGCGCGCGAATCGGTACGTGCGATCGTCCCCGAACGGCTACTCGCAACCCAGGGCGCGGGAACTGGGACGGCTTCTTCGAGTGGCAGCCGGTTGCGCCAGATGGCTGCGAGTTTCTACGTCAATTCGATGGCCCCAGCGTTGTTGCGAAGCGTGCGGGAGCGGTATCAGTTCTCTTTTCACCCGACGATTTCCTGCCGTAAGCGTCTGGAAGGCGGCGCTCGGATCTTCTACTATCACCGAGTGAACGACGACAACGATCCCTTCTTCAGTGCAACGCCCACCGCTGTCTTTGAGGCGCATATGCGCTACCTGGCGCGACACTATCGCGTGGTGAGCATGGGTGAGGTGAGCCGCCGGCTTGAAGGCGACTCGCGGGAAATGGTCGTCGGCGTAACGTTCGACGATGGCTATCGCGACAATTATGAGCACGCCTTTCCTATTCTGAAGCGCTATAACATTCCGGCTACGGTCTTCCTGACGACCGGGAGCCTGGATTCAGGCGAGCCGTTGTGGTTCGAGGCAATGGCGGAAGCGATCAAACAGAGCGGCCAGGAGTACCTGGATTTGGAGTTCGACATCCCACGTCGCTTCTGGCTCCGCACGCAAGCCGAACGACTGGAAACGAACGGACAGCTATTCGCTCTTTTGCGCGAGTTAAACGATACCGAACGGCGTACCCGCCTGGACGAGATCGTGGCGCGGCTCGGCGCGCCGAAACAATGTGAGCGGCGGGGCAAGATGTTGAGCTGGGATCAGGTGCGACTCATGAAGGCCAACGGAATCGACTTCGGAGGCCATACCGTGACGCACCCGTTTCTTTCGAAGCTAACGGCCGGGGATGCGGCCTGGGAGGTCGCCGAGTGCAAACGCCGGGTCGAGCAGGAGATTCAATGCGAAGTCGACCTGTTTGCATATCCCAACGGTCGTGAGGAGGACTTTGCGTCGTCGAGCAAGGACATTCTTCGACAGGCGGGCTACCGCGCTGCCGTTACAACGATTTGGGGGATGAACTATCGCTCGACGGATCCCATGGAGCTGCGACGCGGTGGACCGTGGGAGGATGACCCGGCGTTATTCGCCCTGAAACTCGACTGGTACCAGTTCGCGAACCAATAACGGGATGAGCTACATATATCGGACAAAGGCCTGACATGTTTACCCAAAAAGACCGCGAGAAATGCGATCAACTCTTCGACAAATACTATGGCGGCCGCAAGTTTCACGACTCCCTTTATCGCGACCTGATTCAGCAGCACCTTGTTCGGGGATCCCGGGTTCTGGACGCCGGTTGCGGGCGTTATTTGCGTTTTTCGAAAGAGTTGTCGGATAGAGCGACGGTATACGGCATCGATATGGATTCGGTGTTGGAGACAGATAATGCCGCCGCCCCTTACGCGGTGCGCGGAGACGTGGGCCGCCTTCCGTTTTCGTCCAACTCCTTCGACATGGTTATCTCGCGGAGCGTAATCGAGCATCTCGAGGATCCGGCAGCTGTTTTTTCGGAATTCTGGCGAGTGCTGCGACCGGGCGGCAAGGTCGTGGTAATAACCCCGAACAAGTATGACTATGTGTCCGTCATCGCCGCACTGACGCCGTACCGCGTACACCGGTCCCTGGTGAGCAAAATCTTTCGCGTTCCGGAGGACGATGTCTTCCCGACGTTATACCGGGCGAATACGCTATCGGCGATTCGGAAGACATTCGCAACAGCGGGATTTGTTCCGAAGCAGGTTGAGACGATCAACCACTATCCCGCATACCTGATGTTCTCGCCCATTTTGTTCCGGCTCGGCATTTTGTATGAGCGGGTCACATCACTCGGGCCTTTCCGCAGCTTGCGAGGATCGCTGCTATGCGTGTTTGAAAAACCGGCGCAGACATCCGGCGCGCCGGGCGTCACCGAGCCGGCAGCAGAACGGGTGGGAGTCGTCTAATGGGGATTCGTGCGGTCCTTCTGCTGGCGACGCTCCTACCATGCGTTCCGATCTGCTTCTTCAGGCCGTTTTTTGGCGTGATTATGTGGACTATCATTTCCTTCGCGAGCCCGCAGTGGTATGCCTGGGGGGCTGCTATGTATTTCCCGAGCGCGGAATTGATCGCGATTCCGACAATTCTCGGCTTCGCCATCTTCAACCGCGGTTGGGCGCGAATGGTATCGCGAGAGTCAATTCTACTTCTAGTTTTATGGCTATGGTTTACGTTCACTTCAATTATTAGCTCGACAACGCCTCTCTTCGCAGATCATGCCGACGTTACTTGGTCCCGCTGGCAATTCGTAACTAAAGTTCTCCTCATGACTGTGATCACCATGGGCATCGTCGATTCTTTCGCCCGACTGAGAACGTTGGTCATCGTGACTGCAAGCTGCTTCACCTTCTATGTCATTAAGGCCCTTCCATTCATCATTATGACGGGTGGCGCGTTCCGGCTTTACGGTCCGCCGCGATCGATGGTGGAAGACAATAACGATCTCGGGTTGGCGCTTAATATGACCCTGCC
>JAICJH010000151.1 GCA_025928545.1 Bryobacteraceae bacterium
CTGTGGCGTTTCAAGCTTCTGCTTGTGGCTGGTATTGGCTGCTTTTTTGCGCTGGCCAGCGGTAACGCGCAAATCAATAGCGCGAACCTTAATGGAACCGTGGCGGATCCCAGCGGGGCAACTGTCGCCGGCGCGGCCGTCGTGGCCGTTGAGGCCGACACAGGTTTCACGAGGCAGACGACCACGGCGAGCAGTGGGGTCTACAGTATCACCGGGTTGCCCTCGGGGGCGTACAATCTCACAATCTCAGCCAAAGGATTTAAGACCTTCGAGTCGCGTCGAATCGAGCTCTACGTCGGCCAGACGCGCACGGTGGACGCGCAGATGGAGCTGGGCTCCACTGGAACGACTGTGGAGGTTCATGCGACCGTCCAGGCGCTCGAATCGAATAATGCGGAGATCGCAAGCGTAATTCAGCCGGCGCAGGTGCAAAACATTCCGCTGAACGGACGGGATTGGTCCACTCTCATGACCCTCGCGACCGGCGCCGTCAATCTCGGTTCTGGCGGCCAGAGGAGCCTTCGGTTCGGCGGGTCGGGCATAGACGATCAGAATTACACTTTCGATGGAGTCGATGCGAGCGGGGTCCAGGAGCAGAGCCAGAAGGCCGGCGCCCGCTTGGACATTTCGCTTGAATCCATATCAGAGTTCCGCGTGAGTTCCTCTGTCTACACGGCGGACCAGGGCGGGTCAATGGGAGCGCAGGTCAGCGTCGTCTCGAAAACCGGCACCAACGCATTTCATGGTTCGGCATTCGAATTCCTGCGCAACAGCGCACTCGACGCGCGCTCGCCCTTTGATGCGGACGTTCCACCTTTCCGTTTGAACCAGTTCGGCGGCAGCTTCGGAGGACCAGTCCGGAAGAACCGCACCTTCTTTTTCGCCGACTACGAAGGTCTGCGCCAGAACCTGAGCACGACCCTCATCGGATTTGTGCCCAACGCGGCGTTCCGGACTACCGTGGCGGAAAAATCGCCCGAGCTGAAGCCCTTCCTTGACTCCTGGCCCGTCGGCCAAACCCCGGTTGATTCCATCACCGACCAATATACGTCGATCGGCCGAAACATACAGCGCGAGGATAGCGGTATGTTCCGTGTGGACCACAACTTCACTGCGAACACCTCCATCTTCGCCCGGATAAACATCGACGATGCCACGATAGATTCGCCCCTGGACAACCTGGGTGGGCGTGATGTACCTCAAATCCGCCCCGCCAATTACGTTGTTCAGCTCACGCACATCTTCTCGCCCACAGTTGTTAACGAGCTGCGGGGAGGCGTTAACCGATCCGCCCTGCACCATTACCAGTTCGGAACATCCCCCCTCTCGACGGCAAATGGCCAGCCCGGCACGGTAAATGTGAGCGAGCCCAGCTTCGATTCGCCGAGTAACAACACCCTCGACACGGAGGTTGGTACCACGATAGACGGGTACGACGATGTGACGATCGTCAAGGGCCGGCACACCATCAAAGCGGGGATCGGGGTCGAGCGCCATCGGCTCAACAACTCGAGCGAGGGCATCGCCAACGGGACACTCACCTACGTTAGCGATCAGGATTTCATCAACAATGTGGTCAATGACTATTCCTTTTACGGGGAGTTGACCTTGGGCGGGAACCGGCGTACTTACATCATGCCGTACGTGATGGACACGTACAAGGTGCGCTCCAACCTTACCCTCAACTATGGGTTGCGCTGGGAGCACTATACCGTTCTGCATGAGACGTTCGGGCGGCTAGCCGTGATAAAAGTTTCGTGCGGGGGATTTTGCCCGCCGGGCACGCCGCTCTATTACCCGGACTACAACGACTTCGCCCCGCGATTGGGCCTGGCCTGGGTTCCAGGCGGAGCCCAGGGAAAGACGGTAATCCGCGCCGGGTTTGGAATTTTCTTTGAGCCCGATCAGATGGACGACTTCAGCGATGGGCACGAGAGTACCGCTCAGCGCTTTGACATCTCACAGGCGGATGTGCCAAATCTCAAGTGGCCCGTGGCCTTGTCCCTGCTGCCCGCGCCTTCGTACTCCCCAAAGGCCTGGGATCAGAATCGGCGAGACGGATACACGGAAAATTGGGACCTCACCGTCCAGCGAATGCTGCCGCACGCGTTTGTCGCGCAGATAGCCTATGACGGTAGCGAAGGGCACAAGCTGTTTTCGGCTACCAGGACGAATCTGATAGATCCACTGACGGGCCTGAGGCCGCTGCCACAGTTTGGCCAGTACAACTTAAAAGCGAACCTCGGTAACGCAAATTTCCATTCGCTTCAGGCGTCGCTGCAGCGGACCCTCACGAACGGATGGCTTTGGGGCACGCAGTATATGTGGTCCCACGCCCTGTCCGACAACGGGTTCGGGGCGGGCGAGTATCCGCACATTCAAAATATGTCGTGCATCAAATGCGATTATGGCGACTCGAGCCACGACGTCCGGCAGGTGCTCTCGGTGAATTCGGTCTATGAGCTTCCGGTTGGCGTTGGGAAGCGTTTTCTAAGCGGCCCTGGAATTGTTTCCAGAGTGCTGGGAGGCTGGCAGTTGAGTGGAATTGCAGCGGCATCGAGCGGTCGCCCGATCGACATCACGATAAGCCGCAGCAGCAAAGTTATGCCGGACGGCAACTCGAGCAACCAGCGCCCGGACCTGGTTCCCGGCGTATCGATTTACCCGGCCCGTCAAACCATCAATCAATGGTTCAACCCTGCGGCATTCGCCGTGCCGGCGCCTGGGACGTGGGGAAATCTTGGCCGCTATGTAGGACGGGGCCCCGGGTATTTTGAGATGGATACCGCTCTCCAGAAACAAGCGCGTATTACCGAACGGGTGAGAATTATCCTGGGAGCCCAGGCCTTCAACATACTCAACCATCCGATATACGGCGATCCACGGGCCAACGTGGCGTCGAAGGGTACCTTCGGCGTTATCACCACGCAATTGAACTCTGGCGCCACTGGCACCGGCACCTCGCGGCGCATTCAACTCCTGGCGCGCCTGGAATTCTGAGCCGTGCTTTAGGAATGGCGGCACGTAACCTGCGGCGGCGCCATGATCCCGCGACCCGCTGGGTGCAGCTTTGTAAGGTCGTCGGGGCTCAAGTGTCGTTGTCATCGCGGTTTGTCAGGCCGCCCTAAAGGGGAAAGGGACATGAAACGCTGCAGTTCGGTGCGATCTACGCGGCTCAAGAGCGAGCAGTCGACCGAGAATCGAAGCTCGACAGGAAGTTCGACGGCGTCAGCCGGACGAAGCCGGATGGCGTGATCTACCTGTCAGCGGCGGAGGCGGCGCGAAACTCTACAACCCCGAGCATCAGTCGGATCCGGCCAGCCTTCAGGAATTCACGTGCAAATATGTCGCTGACACCTATTCGCTCACGTATGCCTCGGTTAGTGAAGGCTCTGTGTGGATTCGCCAGATTGGGGAGGACGGCAGGGAAGTCGATGCATTTACCGTCACGAATAGCGCCAGGGCATATGCGGCGCAGATTCCATTCAATTC
>JAICJH010000087.1 GCA_025928545.1 Bryobacteraceae bacterium
AGCTTCACTTTTTTTCGCTGTGGCTGGTAGTTATCCAAACTAGTCTGGAAAGTCCTCTCGTCGACACGGTCCCAAGGGCCGCTGCCGTGAGCCTTTAACGGGCACCCGAGAGTCCAGTTTCACCTCAGTCGACGTTTCCTGGCCAGGAAATAATTGTCAGGAATGATCGGCGAAGAACCACTCCCTGTTTGGAAAGTAGCACACGGTGTCAAGAAATCAGGGTGCCGGCAAGGCCTGAAAACTCACTGCATTTCGAGTAAACGGTGATGTATCAGGGAGATGCAGGGGGCCGTAATATTTTTAACTTCGTTGTGACTCTCAACCCACTACTTTGGCCAAACGACGCCCTGATCCTTTTTCGTCACAGCGGCCAGTCCCTTAAACCGGAATTTCTGTACGCGCTGTCCGCGATAAGTTTCGGTAGTAAACAGGTTTCCCTTGGAATCCGTATCGATGCTGTGCACTGCATAAAACTCTCCCGGTTGCCGGCCACCATCGCCAAACGTGGTCAACTCCTGCATCGTGTCCCGCTCGAAAATGTGGATCTTCATGTTCGATCCATCCGCGAGGTACAAAAACTTTTGCTGCGGATCTTTCGAGAACGCGATATCGAATGCCGATCCGTCACCCAGCGTCTCCTTCGCCACAAACACCTCCTTCACGAAAGTGCCGTCGGTCTTGAATACCTGAATGCGGTCCGCTGTCCGGTCGCAGACATAAACAAAGCCATCGTTCGACAACTGGGCGCAGTGCACCGGATTGCGGAACTGCTGGGGCGGCGGCGCCTGGGGATTGTACGGTCCCGGATTTGCGTCATCGGGCTTATGCCCGTAAGCGCCCCAATGCCGCTTATACTTTCCCGTATCCGCATCGAACACGATCACTCGATGGTTCCCGTAGCCGTCCGCTACATACAGTTCATTCGTCTTTGGATCGATCGCGGTCTTCGCCGGCAGCCGCAGATTTTCGGTATCGTTGCTGCCTTTGCTCTGCCCCGGCTTGCCGATCTGCATCAGAAACTTACCCTGTTGTGTGAACTTCAACAGGAAGCTGTCGTTGACTGCGCCAGCCGCGCCCATCGTGCTCTCATCGGCCGCGAGCTTCGCGTTCACGGCCGTTCGTCCATTGCCGCCGATCCAGACATTGCCCTTGTAATCCACGGTGATCCCGTGATTCGAAGATGGCCAGTCGTAGCCCGCGCCCGGGCCGCCCCAGTGCCCAATCAGATCGCCGTCTTCGTTGAACTCCAGCACCGGCGGCGCGGCGGCACAGCACTCCGCATTCTTGGGCGTCATGGTTGCATATTGTTCTTTGGGTTCGAGCGAACCCTGGCGATGGATGATCCAGATGTGATCGTTCGAATCCACCGACACGCCGATCACGGCGCCCACCACCCAATGGTTCGGCAGCGGCTTCGGCCACAGAGGGTCCACCTCGAAGCGCGGAGCCTGCACCGCGGCCGCTTCCACCACAGCCCGGTTGCGCAGCAGTGTGGAGCCAAGCCCCAGCGCCAGCAGCATTGCGACAATGGTTACCGTCTGTTTCATAAGCTATGGTCCGCCTTCCCGTCGAGTCTATCGCAATCGCTGTCGTGGCGCTCGTGCTTTCAGCGCCGCTGGCAGCTCACGATATTCCGGTAGACGCCACGGTGCAGGCTTTCGTGAAACCTTCCGGAGATCGCCTGCATTTCCTGGTTCGCGTGCCTCTCGAAACCATGCGCGATGTCGACGTGCCGCTCGGCCCCGGTGGTTTTCTGAATCTGGAAAAGCTTGGCCCCCTGATGCCTGCGGCTGCCACCTTGTGGATTTCGAACTTCGTACGGTTCTATGAAAACGATGAGCCGCTCACAAATCATCCGCAGATCATCGCGACGCAGATCTCGTTGCCGTCGGATAAATCGTTCGCGTCATATGAACAGGCGGCCGCGCATCTGAATGCCCCGCCGCTTCCGAACAGCGAGAACGCCGTCTGGAATCAAATGCTGTTCGATGTGCTGTTCGATTACCCCATCCATTCCGACAAATCCGAATTCTCCATGGAGCCGGCAGTGGATGTTCTCGCTGCCCGCGTCAACACGGTGCTGCGGTTTCTTCCGCCAGGGGGAGCCGTGCGCGCCTACGAGTTCTCCGGTAATCCGGGGCTGATTCAGCTCGACCCCAGCTGGTTCCAGGCCGCGCTTTCATTCGTGAAGATGGGCTTCGAACACATTCTTGATGGCACCGATCACCTGTTGTTTCTCCTCTGTCTGGTGATTCCGTTCCGCCGTTTTCGCGCATTGATTCCGGTGGTGACAGCTTTCACGGTCGCGCATTCCATCACGCTGATCGCTTCCGCCTACGGCTGGACGCCGGATACGGGATGGTTTCCGCCGTTGATCGAAACGCTGATCGCGGTGTCCATCCTCTACATGGCGCTCGAAAATATCGTGGGCAAGGCCACGGTACATCGGCGCTGGATCATGGCTTTCGCATTCGGTCTGGTGCATGGTTTTGGCTTTTCGTTCGCACTGCGCCGGTCGATGCAGTTTGCGGGCTCGCATATGCTGGCGTCGCTGCTGTCGTTCAATATCGGCGTGGAACTCGGGCAACTGCTGGTGTTGGTTTTCATGATTCCGGTTCTTGTCGGGCTCTTTCGTTATGTCGTGGAAGAGAGAATGGGGACGATTATTTTGTCGGCCCTGGTGGCGCATACGGCATGGCACTGGATGTTGGATCGCTATGACGCGATGCGCCGCTTCCCGTTCCATTGGCCCGCGCTCAGTGCCGACTTTATAGCAAGCGCTTTGCGGTGGATGATGCTGATCGTCGGTATTGCGGGCGTTGCCTGGCTGATTGACGGATTGCGCAAGAGGCCGAAAAAAACTGTGGTGCTGTAGATGGGGGTCCGATTCGGGTTTTCGATCACTGCTTTACGGTTTTCTCGCTCGCGAGCCTGGGCACGCGCCTTAGAATATGGCGAAGTTTAGATAGCGTGCCACCAGCGCCGCCGATAAGGAGTACAAGCCGGTGACGCATCAATGGCTAGCACAAGGTTCAGGCGCACCGGTCGGATTGAGACACTGCGCGGAATTGTTTGTGTGGGTCAGAAGATCATGCGCGAGTCGGAAGGATATGTTTCGCCCGCTCAGAGCTTCCAGCGTCCGGGGGGCGGCTGCCTCGGAGAAGGCGAACTGCCAGGCGGCTACTGCGATGAGGCTGACGGCCAGGATGGCCGGCACGCCGCCCCGCTGATTTCGAGTCGCAGGCTGCACGCGGAAGAAAATGGCAAACGCCACTACCCAGACAATGGCCCACGTGATTTCCTGGAGCATGTAATTCCAATCGAAGGCCGATAACGCTTTCGAGGCGAGACCAGTCGCGATCGCGAGGCAGACCAGAGCGACGGCTTGCGCGGCGCGGGTAGGAGGAAGCAGGGGTCTGGTGAGCGCGTCCATTCCCGATTGCACGGGCGCGGCCCCGGGCGCCCTCCACAGACAACTCAGCGCTCCCCATGTGAGAACCAGCGCCATGGAAGTGAGCGCGGCAC
Organism: Bryobacteraceae bacterium; assembly: GCA_025928545.1. Taxonomy (GTDB): domain Bacteria; phylum Acidobacteriota; class Terriglobia; order Bryobacterales; family Bryobacteraceae; genus BOG-234. The sequence goes on from JAICJH010000087.1 coordinate 3,526, forward strand.
AGAGCGACGCCGCTATGTTTTCAAAGCTCATGGCCGGGCCCTCAAACCCCAGGCTGGGAAATACCTTTGCGTACAGGAATAAGAATATGAGCCCGGCGATGTAGAAGAGATCCAAGACAAATTCGGCGCGCGGCGGGTAACGAAAGTACCCGGCTAATCCGGTGATTATGAGCGCAGGCCCGAACAACAGCGCGAAAAGCGCTAACTGGGCCAATACTGTCCAGGAAAACGCCTGAGCCGGGCTGCCGGCGCCACCACCAAGCCAGGTCAGCTGCCATGACAGCAAGGCTGTAAAAAGGGCCGTCAGGAAGAAAGCGCCGAAAAGGCGCTGATCATCCGGCTCCGGGCGGGCCGCCCACTGGATGGCCGTGAAGTTGTCGCGCCAATCGATCACGGCGAGCCAGATGGGCCACGCAAGCCAGGCCAGTGACCAGAAAAAGCTGGCGCGATCGTTTTCCAAAGTAACCAGCACCGGATGAAGCGCGAGGTACAGCCCGAAGATCACGACCGCGAGCGGGAATGCGTAACGGGCAAGTTGGCGTTTTGACGAGAACGTCTGCGTCGCGACCGGCAACGCAAATAGCCACCAAAGCACGGGATGTTTGACGGCGAACCACGAGAGTTGAGGGATCAGGTGAGCCTGGACCACCGCGTGCCACGTGAACGGGAGGAACGCCATCAGGCAGTAGAACGAAGTAACGGTAGTGAACGCGAGGAACAACAATCTGGCCAGGGCGCCAGCGGCGTATCGCAATGTCATCGGGGCACCGTGTTTGTATTCTCAACCGATTGGCTGCTTACTCGCGCGGATGCCGCCTGGATGGCGCTGTCACGCGGCGACAGTCGCGCGGCAGGCGCTGGTTTCCAATCCGTCAGCAAACTATGGGCAAGCCCCAGCAGAAGGAGCCCCCCGGCAATGCGAATGACCGGCGTGTCCATGGGAGCAGGCGTTCAGAAGCGAAAAAGCGCCCCCGCATTCATCGTGTAATGATTTGCCGACGGCCTGCCGGGGCGATCCTCGCGAGCGAAGCCGAACTCGCCGTTGATTCCCCAATGCCGTCCGAGCAGTCGATTCAGAGCCAGAGCCGACGAGTTGGAATCCAGAACGCCGACATCGACAACGCTGCGGATTTCAGTGGCGGATGAGCCGTGGCCAAAGCGAGCCTGGAGATAGCTGACGGAATCCGGCAGATAATAGCGGGCGGTGAGTTGAAAGGACTGGGAGGTGCCGGTCACATCCGGCGTAAAGTAACCCCGGCCGGTGAAGAGCCAGGACCTGTAGTATTTGGATAACGCGGTGGTGTAGACATTGACGGCGCCGGGGAAACCCAATCGTCGGTATCCCGCTGTGCCTTCAAAACCGTGGGTGAGGCTCTGAAAAAAATCGGACCCCACGCGATACCTCGGGTAGACTTTCGCATCGGGGGAATAGCCGAGGTTCAGATAGACGTATGTGCCTTTGTGGAGGCTCTGGTACAAATCGGTTTCGATCAATCTGCCGGTAAGACCGAAACTTTCCGCGCTGGAGAATCGACCGATTACCGAGCCGCCGGGCGTATCGCGTTTGAGGCTGACCTGGGTCTCCGTTCGGTTGCCGATGGAATCCGTGTACCAGTCCTGATACTGCTGCACGGACGCCTGCCATTTCGGGGCCTCGCGGAGACTCTCGCGCAATCGGGAGGCATCGCGATTGCCGGGATCTATGCCCAGCAACCGCTGCAGCACGCCGGAGGCTTCCGGTTGCCGTTTCAGTGCGATCAGGGCGCGGGCATCGGCGTAAAGCAGGTCCGTATCGTTGGGCCGGTCTTTCAAGAGGCGCGCCAATAAATCTTCCGCCCGATCCGGATGACCGGTCGCCAGTTCCACATTGGCGAGAGCCTGCATGGCATCGCCATTCTCCGGCTTTTCGGCAATGACGCGGCTCAGTTGCGTGCGGGCGGCATCATACTCGTGATCCCAGGAGAGGACGGTGCCGTAGAGGACTCTGGCATCCGTATCCGAGGGTGTTTCGTCGAGGTGTTTGACCAGAAGCCGGAGGGCCTGTTTACGGTCTCCGGCTATGGCAATTCGACGTGCATTCGCCACCACGTCCTGAGCCTGAAGGGGTGTCAATACCGCTAACAGCACCACTGCTGTTAAGGCTCCTGGATTGAGGCGGACCATATGGAATTCGCCCGGTGACGAACAGTACAGCCAGTATAATATAGTCAAATTCTGGTGATTGACGCACTCAACGGCAAGAGACTCGCGGTTGTCGGATTTTCAGACAAGGAGACGGTCGCGCTGGTTGCCGAGTTCGATTCCGCCCTCGCGTTCAGCCGGCAAGTGAGCACAGATACCCTCGGAAACCCGTCCGCGCTCAAGAACTACGATTTGATCATCGCTCCGGTCACTTTGGCCGGCCCCTGGCTGAGCACGGAACGGCGTGCGTGGGAACTTCCGGCGCTGGTTCTGGGCAATGCCGATGAGTTGCACAGTCAGGCGGCGCTCCTGAGCAGAAGCAATCTCGATTTCGTAGTTTCTCCGTGGCGCTCCGACGACCTTTTGCTGCGTGCCGCGGTACTGCTTGCAGAGGGCGGCGCTGCGCCTCAGGCGGCGCGTGAACCGCTGGTTCTGGTGGTGGACGACGACTCTTCGATCACGGCACTGGTCCGCTCCGTTCTGATTTCGGACGGGATCACCTGCGAGGTCGGCAACAACGGAGGCCAGGGGCTTGAGCTGGCTCGGCGGATTAAGCCTGATCTGGTTGTTCTGGACGTAAATATGCCGGAGCGGGATGGGTTCGAAGTGCTCACCGAACTCAAGCGCGACCCGGCGACGAGCGGAATTCGGGTTATTTTGCTGACGGCCGCCGAGCAGGAGAGCGACATCATGCGGGGATTCGCGCTGGGCGCCGCCGATTACGTGGTCAAGCCTTTCAACCCGATGGAACTGCTGGTCCGAATCCGGCGTTTCATCCGGCGAAAATGAAGGCCCCGGCAAGGCGGCATCCGCGCACGCTTGAGGAACACCGGCGCGACATCCTTGCGGAAAGCGCGTTGATTGTCGGCAACATCCTTTATTCGTGTGGGTGACGGTGAGATGGATTCCGCCTGGCTGGACGGCGGATCCCGCGCTGCGCGTATCGTTTGCCATCACCCTGGTGCTTATTGCGTTGACGAGTGTTTTGGGGCTCTCCATGCTGGGGCTGAAACTTCGTACCCAGCGCGCGCTCCGGCGCGACCACCGTTTCCGCCCGGCGATTGTGGAGACGCTGACCGCCATCACGCTCGGAACAAAACAGGCGGATTCACTTGCCTCAATCTACCGGCTGGCTCCGGTGGTTGTGGCGAATGTGCTGGTGGAGATTCTCAGCATGCAGAAGGGAGCCGGGCAGCTTCGTCTTGCGGAGACTGCGGAGCGTTTGGGAATCGTCGATTTCTGGCGAAAACAGGCGATCAGCCGCAATCCCGACGAACGCTGCCGGGCCGTGACCTGTCTCGGGTTTCTGCCTGCCGGCAGCGTGAGCGCCGAGCTGCGCGAAAGCCTGGACGATCCCGAGGAACTGGTTTCGGTAGTAGCTTCGCGCGGCCTGACGCGGGAAGCGCGCGTGGAAGAGGTCAACGCCGTATTTGAATCGCTGCCCCGGCACTCAACGCTTGTGCGGGCACTGATTTCCCCCTCGTTGCGCAGGCACTCGGTGATGCTGGCCACGTTCGCGCTGCCACATGCTTTGACGTCCACCGAGCGTGGACCTGCGCTCGCGGCGCTGGAGCTGATTCGCGATTGGCAACGCGCTCTTCCCGCGGATGCCTTGGTGCCGCTGTTGCAGCATCCGGACGACAGGATCCGCGAATTTGCGTTTCTGGCGCTCCCCTTCGCGTTAGGGGCTCAGCCATCGATTCAGGACTTCGAGGCGGGAATCGATTCAGAATGCGCAGCGGTTCGCCGCGCTGCCCTGAATGTGGCGGCACGTTTGCGGCGAACGGATCTGGACGAGCGGATTGCCGCGAGAGTTTCAGATCCCGATCCCGACGTAGCCTTCGCGGCGGCCGCGGCTCTGGCAAGCAGGGGGAACATCGCCCAGCTTGAACAGGTTGTCGTGAGCGGAAAAGCCGGAACCGCCGCGGCGATGGAAGCAATCGAACGCTTCCGCGTGGGACGGCTCACGTGCTAGAAATCAGCCACACCACCACATTCGCCCGGGTGTTTTACGATGTGGAAACTCTGCTGATCGTATATGTGGGAGCCATCAATCTGCTGTATATTGCGCTTACGATAGTCGGATTCTTCGCGCTACAGCGGTTCAGCGGCCGCATATTCGATACCGAGCTTGACAGTTTGATGAACTCGGCGCTGCTGCCGGGTATCACTGTCATCGCGCCCGCATTCAACGAAGAGCTCAGTATCCGGGAAAGTACGAGATCCGCTCTGGGGCTGCGTTATCCCGATCATGAAGTGATCGTGGTGAACGATGGCTCAAAGGACAAGACGCTCGAGATACTGATTGACGAATTTCGCCTGTATCGCTCCAGCCGCGCGCCTTCCGGCAGTCTGCCGACAAAGAAAGTGCGCGGTGTGTATGAATCCCGCGATCCCATCCGGCTGCTGGTGATCGATAAAGAGAATGGCGGGAAAGCGGACTCGCTCAATACGGGAATCAATTACTCAAGGCGCCCCCTTTTTTCAGCGGTGGATTCCGATTCATTGATTGAGAGCGAAGCGTTGTTCCGCATTACCAAGCCATTTCTGGACGATGAACGAACCGTGGCCACGGGAGGAATTGTCCGGGTTGTGAACGGCTGTACGGTGGAACATGGGAAAGTGACGCGCGTGCGAGCGCCCGATACGCTGCTGGCGCGATGCCAGGCAGTGGAATATCTGCGCGCATTTCTCGGCGGACGGGTGGCGTTCAGCCTCATGGATTCCCTGCTGCTGATTTCGGGAGCTTTCGGGGTCTTCCGGCGCGACATTGTGCTTGAGGTCGGTGGTTTTGAAACCGGGACTGTGGGCGAAGATATGGAACTGGTGGTCCGAATGCATCGACATATGTTCGAAGCGAAGCGCGATCATCGCGTCGTGTTCGTTCCGGAGCCGGTATGCTGGACGGAGGTTCCCGAATCGCTGCGGGTACTTCGTCGGCAGCGGACCAGGTGGCAGCGGGGCGCGTTTGAGAGCCTCTGGAAACACCGCAAAATGTTCATGAACCCGCGATATGGGGCCGTGGGAATGATCGGCTTTCCTTACTACGCGTTTTTTGAGGTGGCTGGTCCGATCGTGGAATTGCTGGGCTATCTGATGACTATTCTCGGCCTCATCTTCGGGCTGATCCGCCACGATACAGCAATTTTGTTCTTTATGGTCTCGCTTGTTTTCGGGCTCCTGCTTTCCTTATCTTCGATTCTTCTGGAGGAGTTTACGCTGCGCAAATATCCTTCGGCGCGGGACCTGATGGTGCTGCTCGGCGCGGCGTTGATTGAGAGTCTCGGTTACCGCCAATTGACGGCAATCTGGCGTTTCCAGGGGTTGGTGGATGAGATGAGGGGGAATACCAGTTGGGGCACCATGGAACGGCGCGGCTTCAAAAAATAGTCGGAGTTTTCCTGGCAGTTCTGCTTGCTCCCGCAGTTTCGCACGCAGCGCTGCTGAGCGTGTGGAGCGCCGGAAACCCGGTTGTGGACGATCTGGGGGGCTCATTTGCCGCCTACACTTCACCGGGCTGCACTATCGAACTCTCACTGGGCGAGCCGAGCAGCCGCGGCCGTGCTCTTGAGATCCGGTACGACAATCGAACGCCGGGTTCATGCGGCATTTATTTCCATCTCTTCAATGAGAATGAAAATGAAAGCGACCGGCGTCTTGTCGACCTCAATTCTTATGGATGGCTCACGTTCGAAGTGAAGGGGCCGCTGCAAGCGCAATTCCGCATCGCGGATACCAATCTTTATCGCCGCAACGATTCCGCCGTGATTGGCCGGGTTTCGGATTTCGCCGGACGTGCCGGCGCGGATGGCTGGCGTAAGGTATCGGCGCCGCTTGCCGGGATTCCGCTCCGGACCAGGGATGCCGCTGTGCTCGCGTTCGCTTTCCCGGCGGGCTCTTCCGGCCAACTCTCTCTGGCGCAGATCGCATTTGCGAGCAGCAAGAATGTGAAGCCTGGCGGCATTCCGGTTGCAGCAAACACGAACGTGCCGACGCCGCGGACTCGCCGTGCAATGTGGTTTTGGGAGTTGGGAGACTGCCTCGCCAACGACGCCCTTTGCCGCGACGCGTTTGCGTTCGCGCGCCAAAACCAAATCGACACGGTGTTCGCGCAGGTACCGTATCAGTGCCGGGCCACGGGTAGTTCGAGTGTCTGCGCCTTCGATAACGCGCCGCGTCTGCGCGAAGTTCTCGCCGAGGCAGCGACAGCGGGACTGCGCGTACATGCGCTCGAGGGCGCCCCGGAGTACGCGCTGGCCCGCTACCACCCTCAAATGCTGGGGTTCGCGCGCCTTGTCGCCGACTATAACCAAACCGCGCCACCGGAATCGCGCTTCGCCGGCGTTCACTTCGATATCGAACCGTACGTGCTGCTGGGATTCGATTCCCCGATCCGCGATTCTATTCTGCGCGAATATCTGGCGCTGCACCGTGAGGTGGCGGAATTGCTGCGCTCAGCCCCGGGCGACCATATCGAATTCGGCGCGGATATACCTTTCTGGTATGACGAGACAATGCGGCGCGGCGTCAATCCCTACGTGCTTGAGTTCAATGGAAAGACGCAGGACCTGTCACGACACCTGATTGACATGCTCGACAACGTGGTGCTGATGGATTACCGCAATTCCATTGTGGGAGCGGATGGAATTGCCGCGCATGCAGCAGGGGAAATCGCCTATGCCGCCGGCAGCCGCGCACAGGTGATCATCGGAGTGGAGACGCTGCCGCAACGCGCGGAGTCAGTCGTTTTTCTGGCAGGCCTGAGCGAAAAACAGTGGCAGGAACAACGCGCCCATTCCCTGCTCTCAGAACGGCGCTTCGCCGGGTTCGGGCTCCGCACTTACAGCGATGGGATGAACCGGTATATCGGTCTGGCCGCGGGCGGCGATTCGAGAAATCCCGCTCTTTCCGCAGCGCTGGAATCGTTGGCGACGGTTTTCAGTTTACCTTCTCCCGACGTGGCGGAACGCGATGCCTGGCTCGCGCGGGCGCGGGCACTCGCGACGGACTATTCGGATTTCGCGCCCTTCGAAGCGCCTGGGAGAGCGGCTTTCTCCGTCAACACGGTACCGCTGGCGAAGCTCTCTTTTTCCGGCCACACTCGCACGGATATGGAAACCGTGCTGCGGAGCGTGCAACAATACTTCGCGCCGTCACCAGCGTTTGGCGGGACAGCGATTCACTCCTACTCGTCCTGGTCGCGTATGCCGCGTTAGAGGAAATTTTATTTAGTCGGCGGGAACAGCGTTGCGGCGGCGGCTATTTCGCCGCGCAAATCTTCGACAAGCGTGCGAATTTCCGGATCGTAGCGCATTTTCGCGGCCTTTTCCAGTTTGGCCCCGAGTTCGGTCAGCGCCATGAGTCCAAATGACGCTCCCGAACCCTTCAGCTTGTGGCCAATCACTGCGATCGCTTCGAAGTCGCCCGCTGTCAGGTGTTCCATTATCCTGTCAGGTTCGGGCTCGCGATTACGAAGGTAACCTGGGATCAGGCCACGGACCACCGCAGGCAGTCCATCCGCATCGAAATCCGACTGGTTTGTTGCGTCGGGCTGAGGCAGCCAGGCTTCGATCTCCAGAATAAGAGCACGCTTCGCAATAGGCTTGGAAAGGTACGCTGTGCAGCCTTTGGCACGTGCTTTGGCGCCTTCGGCCTGGCTCGCGTGGGCCGTGAGCGCGATGATTGGCACGGCCTGCCGCCCGGTCAGTTTTTCCTGATTACGGATGCGCTGCGTCACCTCGTATCCGTCATACTCGGGCATCTGAACATCCATCAGGATCAGGGAATAATTCCCGGAAAGCGCCTTGCGAAGAGCAGCGCCGCCATCCTCCGCATAATCGAGTTCCCACGGGAAGCCATTCAGATAGGCACCGATCAGGTAACGATTGTCTTCCGAATCATCCGCAACCAAAATGCGGGCGCGGCTGGATTGTCGCGGGTGGGCGGGTAACAGGGAGGGGGCCGATTTGCGCTCCCGCTCAGGGGACGAGGCAGGCGGCAGCGTTAGAGAGAAGATGAAAGCACTGCCGGTCCCGAGAACGCTTTCCGCCCGTATGGAGCCATTCATCAGCTCGACGAATTTTCGCGTAATCGCCAGGCCCAGTCCGGTGCCGTGATACTTCCGTGTTGCGGAGGTGTCGGCCTGAACGAAGGGTGCGAAAATATTTTCCAGGTCCGCGGCCGCGATGCCGGGACCCGTGTCTGAAATGGAAAACAGCAGTCGGCCTGGGCCAGGATCTTCGGGATTTCTGCCGGCGCGCACCGTCACTCCGCCATATTCGGTAAACTTCAGCGCATTCCCCACCAGATTCACCAGGATCTGCTCCAGCCTGTTGCCATCGCCCATGAAAACCTGCCGGGCTTCCGGATCGACCTCGAACCGAAGCGTCAGCTTCTTTTGTTCGGCCTGCACGGCGAAAAGATCCCGAACGTTGTCGATAATGTCGGCGGGCACGAACGGGGCTGTTTCCAGCGTGAGAGCTCCCGCTTCGACTTTTGAGAGATCGAGAATGTCGTTGATGAGATGCAGCAGCCGTTGCGCATTGTTGCGAAAAACACGCACATAATCGCGCTGAGTCGAGTTCAGATTCGAATCCCACAGCAGATCGGAAAGACCGAGGATCGCGTTCATCGGCGTTCGGATCTCATGGCTCATGCGGGCCAGAAAAGTGCTCTTGGCGGCGTTGGCGTCGTCGGCAGCCTGCTTGGCCTCCCGGAGTAACTCATCCGCCTGCTTCCGCTCCGTCATATCGGTATGGGCACCGACAAGCCTGAGCGGACGGCCCTGTTCGTCCCAAACAGCTTTCCCGTGGGCGAGTACCCATTTCCACGATCCGTCACGGCAGCGGAGGCGATATTCGACAGCGTAAAAGGGCGTCAGACCGTCAAGATGGCGCTGCAGATCTTTTTCGACCCGCTCCAGATCATCGGGGTGAAGCATCTGTCGCCAGATGGCGGCGTCATTCGGCAATTCGTCTTCCGCATAGCCCAGCATCTGCTTCCAGCGAGCCGAGTAAAACACTTCTCCCGTCAGCGCGTTCCAGTCCCAGATGCCCTCATTGGTACCGGCAAGCGCAAGTTGCCAGCGCTCCTCCTGACTCTTCAACTCTTCTTCGGCAAGGATCAACCCGGTGATGTCGCGGAAGACCCAAACGCGGCCCGCTACTCCCTGAATCTGCGTGGCGCGGCTGGCGACACTCAGCACGCGGCGGGGATTGGCGAGATCCCACCGCCAGTCGCGAATTTCGGCGCGGGCGTCGCGGGCGAGCGTCGCACTCAGGCGCTGCATCTCGGCGGTGTTTTGAGCGGAACCGCGCAGCATCCGCATGGCGTTTGCGATGCGGTCCGGAGAAGCATCGCCAGTTGGCAGCTGAAGGAGTACGCCGGCGGGCGAATTGAGCCATCCTCTGAGTCCGTCATCGTCCACGAACACGACCCCCTCCGGGATGGTTTCGAGGATGGCGGTCAGCCGCTCACGGGCTACGGCGAGATCCGTCTCGGTCTTTCGCTGGGGGAGGAGCGCTTGTGTCAGCGCCCAAAGTGGCCCCAGTGCCCCCGCCAGATCGTCCGGGAACTTTACAACACTCTTCCAGATCAGCAGCAACGCAAGCGCCGTTTCGCCTTCGCGGTTCGCGGGAAGTATGGCAAGACCGCGAACTCCCCAACTCACAAGCAGAGGGTCGGCATCAAGTACCTCGCGGTAATCGGAGTACGCGACACATTGGAAGGGCTGAAGCGCCGGCGCCAATACCTGAGGATTGTTCATGCTCAACAGCATTGGATCGCCACCGGCGGGCTTGCGGCAGACCAGTGTCAGGGCGTCGACTTGCTCCGCAAATATGACGGCGTCGCAGCCCAGTGCATCTTTGGTTTGAGCCAGCAGCTCGGAAACGGAGTCCGCGTGTCGATTGCCGGCAAGCGACGAGAGCAGGGCGGAGCAGGCGGCTCCGAGATCTTCCGGCTTAGTTGCCATTCGAGACGCCGAATCCCAGCCATTGTTCGATGGCCCGATTCACGGTGGCGGGAGCACTTATGTGCGGCAAATGGCCGGTCGCGGAGAGCTGTGCGCGCTGGCTGTTTGGAATATGGCTCGCGAGAAAAGCGCTCACTGGTTCCGGAACGGCGATATCGTTATCCGCATAGGAAATCCAGACGGGAACGCCGACCCGCCCGAGATCCGCACGGTGATCGGAAAGCATGATGGTCTTGAGAACGGACTGCGCGACATCGGGCCGGATTGAGACGAGCGTTTCGTGGAAATACTGGGCCAGGTGCGGGCTTTCCGGATTCCCCATCATGAGAGGAGCGAAGCCGCTGGCCCAGGCATGGTAATTTGCCGCCATAGCCTCAAAGAGGCCTTCAATGTCCGCGAGTTCGAAGCCACCTACGTAGCCGGCTTCCGGATCGTTGAGATAGCGGGGCGACGCACCGATGACCATCAGTTCAGTGAACAGCTCAGACCGCAGGATGGAAGCGAGCATGGAAACCATGCCGGAGACGGAATGTCCCACCAGGCGGACGCTTCTGAGATCGAGAGCGTCGCAGATTTCGATCAGGTCCTGGGCGTAACCGTATAGCGATGCGTAGCGGCCTCGGCTGAATGCGTTCAGATCGGATCCGCCGGCGCCAACGTGGTCGAAGGTGACGCAGCGGCATTTGCCGCGCAGCGCCTCGACTTGCCGGCTCCAGGCGGTTTGATCCGTGCCGAAGCCGTGGGCAAACACCACGGTGGGCGCGTCGTCCGGTGCAGCGTACAGGTTGACGTTATTTCGGCGAAGAATTGCGTCCCGGTCAGGCATGGGTTCAGTAGATCTGGTAAGCCCTATAGAGTGCGGACACAGCAACGGCTTTTGAGTTTCCGGCAGCGCTGGACCGTCGCGGTACGCCAAATCTCGTTTTGTTTAGCTTACCAATCGTGATGGGATGATTCCGGCTTTGGATCTGACGACCGGTGCCCTGCCGCCCGGTTGTCATCGGGCAGCATTGGAGGAGACAGGAAAACGCTTTGGGTTCGAGCCGCGGCGTCTTTGATTCTTCAGGGATTGAAAATGGTGGGCTCGAGAAGACTCGAACTTCCGACCTCTTCCGTGTCAAGGAAGCGCTCTAACCAACTGAGCTACGAGCCCACAACCGGCGGGAAACCCCAGTATACCAATCACTCTGTAATCGCGACGATGGTGCCCGGCGAGTTGCCTTCCAGCCGGTTATTCACGAAGATAAACGCCGGCGTTCCGTCCACCGTCGCCACATCGATCAGTTCCCTCAACCCCTGCCGCACGGGCTCATTCACTTCCTGCACATTCTGATAAGGCGCGAACTGCCGCACCGCCTCTTCATAAGGACGGCCACGGCGCAGCAGGGCTCTGGCCACGATCAGGTCCGACGTGCGCGAGGCCGGGATGGCCAACTGTTCGCGAATTTCCGGCATGCGCGTCCATGCGTTGTACACGTGCGGGACATTGTGCGCGCGCAGGCAATCGAAATATCGCGGGGCGAGCAGTTCCGCGTTGCGGATTTCCACCGCATAGCGCCAGCCGGCCGGCAGCGCGTCGAGAAACGGATCCAGCTTGCCGACGAATTCCTCTACATCGCCTTTCGCCCGCAGGGAATTGAATTCGAAGATGATGACGCCCGTCTGCGCGGCGTACGGCGACAACGGGCCGAGAAACGACTGCGCGAACAGGCCCGCATCCAGAAACGTCGGATTCTCCAGGCCGGCCAGCGCGCCGTAGCGCGGATGCACCGGCCATTGGGGGGTCGTGATCTGTTCGGGCGCTTTCAGACCCCAGCGAAACGCGGGCGGCGTCTGGCGGAAGAGCTTGCTCCAGAGTGCATCGGAAGGAAACTGGTAGAACGCAAAATCGCCGCAGACGGCGGGAAAGACGGTGGCGTACTCGCTGAGGCAGGTGTCTTCAAAGCGCTTCTTCGAAAACCTGCCGCGAACCTGATAGTTGTCTCGGGAATAAATCTGGTCGAGCCAGCCCTCGTATTTCCAGGAACTGCCTCCGATGTAAATGCCGCGCGCGGCGAGCGCGGAGAGCCTGTCGCGCAGCCGGTTGCGATCAAAGCCGCCAGGTTCAGAGAGATCGAAGAGTGTGTCCTGTGGAATGTAGAAAACCCTACCAGGCCTGCATTTGGCGGTTGAACCAGGGGTCGGCGCCGGCTTCGAAGACTCCCGCCGGAGTGACCTTGATCATCGTGGGCGCCGCGCCGCTATTGGTGCGCGGACGGGTCTCGATCTTGTGGCCGCGCGCGGCGAGTTCCTGCATCACAGCCTGAGGGATTCGGTCGTCGAGCAGCAAATCGCCGGGGTTCATCGCGTGATTGTCGAAGCTCGAAACCAGGTGCCGAGTCTGAAAGCGCGGTGATTCGATGGCTTGCTCGGCATTCATCCCGAACAAGGTGGCGTTGAAGAAAATCTGGATCAGAGACTGTTCCTGATTATCGCCGCCGGGCGTTGAGAAGACCATCACGGGTTTGCCATCGAGTCCCGTCACCAGGGTGGGGCTGAGGGTCACGCGGGGCCGCTTGCCGCCGGCCAGTTCGTTCGGATGTCCGGGCACGAGCAGGAAACTCTGGGCTCTCTCGGTCAGCGGAATTCCGGTATCTCCCGCGATGACGCTGGGCAGCCATGCGCCCGAAGGAGTCGCGGAAAACATGATGCCGTCTTTGTCGATGGAGTTCACACAAGTGGTGTCGTGAGCCATCAGGATGTCGTCTATTTTTTTGGCGCGCACGATGTCGGCTTTGGACGGGTGCAGGCCGACTTTGCCGTTGATCTTGCCGGGCAGGAAATCGAGCGAAGCCTCTTTGCCGATCTGGGCGCGCCTCTCTTCGGCATACTTCATCGAGAGCAGAACGTCTTCGGGAATTTTGACGAACTTCGGATCGCCGTAATAGGTATCGCGATCGGCATAAGCCAGCTTTAGAGCTTCCACCAGGGTGTGGATGTATTCGGCGGAATTGTGCTGCATGCCGGCGAGGTCGAAGCCACTCAGCATATTGAGTGCTTCAATCATGGTGGGGCCCTGGCTCCAGAAGCCGGGCTTGTAAACGCGCATGCCGTGGAATTCGGTGGAGAGAGCATCTTCGGGCGCCAGGTGGAAGGCCGCCATGTCCTCATAGCGAAGCAAACCACCACTGGCGCGGCTGAATTCGTCGATCTTTTTGGCAATCTCGCCACGGTAAAACTGATCGCGCACGGCGTCGATTGCGGCAACCCGTGTGGCGCCGGCGGCGAGCGCTTTCTTTTCGGCGTCCACCATGGAACGCAGAGTCCGTGCGAGATCGGGCTGCCGGAAAATTTCTCCCGGGATAGCGACGTGGCCGCCGGGCGCGAAATGACGCATCGAGGTAGGCCACAGCCCGAAAAAGGGAACGCTGTTCTGGGTGGATTGGGAGCGCATCTCGTCGATGGCTGCGCCGTCGGCGAACTCAATGGCAGGGGCGACAACTTCGGCGAAAGATTTGGTGCCGTATTCGCGCAGCGCGGTGAGAGCGGCGTCTGGCATACCAGGCACGAGCGCGCACATAAGGCCCGCCACCGGAACCATTCCCTTGAGGCCGTTCGGCTCGGGTTTTTCGAGTATTTCACCCATCTGGAGGGGACGATTGCGGAAGAAATCCGCAGTGGCCAATTTCGGCATGGTCCCAACCCCCGCGATTGCATGAACTTTGCCGTCTTTGGTGCGAATCAGAATCGGGGCTTCCCCGCCCCAGCCGACATGCGAATACTCCGTGGTGGCGGCCGCGAAGATGGACGCGACCCCGGCATCGACGGCGTTGCCTCCGGCGACCAGCATCCGCATTCCCGCACCTGTGGCGTAATCGCTGCCCGCCGCGACCGCGCCGTGTGTGCCGCGGATGGGCTGGCGTACGAGTGGCTCCGGCGCCCGCCGCTGTGCGATACCTGTCGCAAGTGCAAGAAGGATAAAACCGGTTACGACCAGACTGCGCCTGAGCATATCTCGTACAAACATTGGGAGGACCTCGATGCACTCTAATATTAGCGGGTTCCGGCGCCTGCCGTTGCGCGGGGAGTGGAAAGGCAATTGCAATAGAACAGTACGAGATCTATTGTGCGCCGGGAAAATCTGCTGTAGCATATTGCTGGCGTCTTCATTAAGCGGAGCCTAATGGTCCAGGAACAGGAAGGGACCCGAATCGTCGATTTGGAACACGGGAGCCGAGTGAAAAACCGGTATTCGATCGTCGCCGTTGTGGTGCCCGCCGTATGCGTGATCTGGGGCGGATGGAATTTTTTGCCTGCCTTCGCGGCGGACGGTAAAAGCGACGCGAACGCCGATCAGAACCGCGTGCTGGAAAGCATGTTTCAGGAGCAGCGATCGCGTTTTTCGCATATTGCTTCCTACAGTCGTGTGCAGCACTATTCGGTGACCGCTGAACGTTTCGGACTCAAAGCCGAACTGGTGGCACGGGTTCATCGGGACCGCGCTAAGAATAAGACATACGAAATTCTCAGCCGCACGGGCTCATCGGTTGTCCAAAGCCACGTTTTCGACGCGCTGCTGGAGGCCGAGGTCAATACGAGTCATGAAGGCGCCGACTTGCTGAACCGCGAGAATTACAACTTTCACCTGATCGGCAAAGCGGAATATGCCGGACGCCACTGTTACCTGCTGGAAACCGATCCGAAGCATAAAGACAAGCGTCTTTTGAAGGGGCGTCTCTGGCTGGATGCGGAAGACTTCGGGGTGGTTCACGTGGAAGGACGCCCGGCGGAAAGCCTTTCGTTCTGGGTGGGGCGGCCGAACATCATGCAGGATTTCCAGAAGCAGGCGGGGTTCTGGTGGGCCTCGCGCAGAAATTCTTTCATCGATAATTTCTGGCTGGGTAAATCCGACCTGGTGATTGAATACACCGACTACCAGTTTGAGATGAGCAAGGCCGAGGATTCGCCCGACGCTTCCGGCACGCCGATCATGCAGACGCCGGTCATGCAGACTAAGACGGCAGCGGCCCCGTAATTCTCAGATCGAGCCCGACGCCCGCCGGGTGGAAACGACCCGATTACCGGCATCCACAAAGACCACCGTCGGCTGGTGACTCTCGGCTTCAGTTTGCTCCAGCTGGCAAAATGCGGCGAGGATTAACAGGTCGCCGGGCTGGACGCGACGCGCAGCCGACCCGTTGACGCCGATTTCGCCGGAGTTTTCCTCGCCCGGGATAACGTAGGTCTCCAGGCGCTCTCCGTTCGTCACATTCCAGATGTTGATGGCTTCATGCGGAAGCAGACCGGCGGCTTTCATGAGTGCGGTGTCAATCGAAATGCTGCCTTCATAATTCAGATCGGCCCGCGTTACAGTGGCGCGATGAATTTTCGATTTCAGGAGTTTCAGGAGCATGAGAGTTCCACCACGCGCCGCAGGCCGATGAGCGGGAGTTCCGGAATGAAGAAGTCGAACAATTGCTCGCTCTGGAACAAACGGCCATACCCGCCGGTACCGACGATCAGCGGTCTGTCGCCTGAGAAATGCGACGTCGTCACCAGTTCCGCCAGCGAGCGCACGGTGGCGAGAGTGCCGAAATAGAGCCCGGACTGAATGCTTTCCACTGTGGAACGGCCAAGGACTTCATCGGGCCTGAGGATTTCGACGGCGGGCAGGCGAGCGGTCTTCGATTCCAGCGCGGTCATCGAAATGTGAATGCCAGGCGTGATGATGCCGCCAAGATATTCCTTCTCGCGGCTAACGGCGCAGAGTGTAGTGGCGGTGCCGAAATCCACGATGAGGAGATTGCGTCCAGGGTGACGCGTCAGCGCGCCAACAGCATTCGCAATCTTGTCAGCTCCCATTTCGGCGGGGTTCCGGTAGCGAATCTTCAGGCCGGTTTTCACGCCGGGCTGGAGTACGAACGGTTCAAAGCCGAAGTAGCGCGTGAAACAGTTGCGCAGGGAATGGAGGACGTCGGGGACCACCGAACAGATGGCGGCCATGTGGATGGCTGCGGGATCGATTTCGTTTTCGCGCAGAACGGCGCGGAAAAAAGTCCCGAATTCATCGGAGGACGCGCGGACCGAGGAGGTTCGACGGAACGTGGCTTTAAGTTCGTCGCCCTGGTACACGCCGCCGTAGATCTGGCTGTTGCCGATATCAAGACAGAGAAGCATGGTTATCCTTTGTTTTCGCCTGCCAGCGGGACATTGTCGATCAGCCGAATGCCTTCGACGAAGACCGCGGCGAGGCGCCGGTCCCAGTGTTCTTCGACGTAATCCACCGCGAATCCCGCGGCTTCGAGAATCTCTCGCGCATTTGGCGAAGACAGCGCGCGCCGGATTTCCGCGGCCTGTTGCCGCCCGGCCGGCGACAGTCTCATATTCCGCGAACTCATCGCCAGACCCGACGACTCTCTGACGGTCGGGCACGCAATGATTTCGGTGGGGATGAAAAGGTCGGCAACCATGGCGGTGATGATTTTCATCTGCTGGTAATCTTTTTCGCCGAAGTAGGCGCGGTCGGGGCTCGCCAGATTGAGGAGCTTCAGCACCACGGTCATCACGCCTTCGAAAAAACCGGGACGGTGCGCGCCTTCCATGATGTTCGTCAGGCCGGGTGCTTCCATTTTGAAGAGATAGCCGTTCGGATAGAGCTCGGCGGCGGAAGGTACGATCACTTCATCCGTGCCCAGATGCCGCAGAATTGTGAGATCGTTTTCGATCGTGCGCGGATACTTGTCGAGATCGTCGGGATCGTTGAACTGGGTCGGATTGACGAAGATGCTCACGATAACAACCTCGTTCTCGGCGCGGCAGCGTTTCACGAGAGACGCGTGGCCTTCATGCAGCGCACCCATGGTGGGGACGAAGCCGATGGATTTACCGGAAAGCGCCCTGCGGCGCTGCCGCCATTCATCCAGCGTGTTGCAGACGTGCATCATGAGTAACTCTCCCGGCTGCTGGGAAATGTTCCCGCCTTGACCGCGCTGTCATAATTTGCGATCGCGCTGAGGATCTGGTCCGCGCCATCGAAAAAGGTGCGCGCAAACTTCGGGTGGAAATCGGTATTCATGCCGAGAAGATCCTGCAGAACGAGAATCTGCCCATCGCACTCCGCGCCCGCGCCGATCCCGATTGTCGGGATGTGAAGCGCGCTGGTGATCTCCCTCGCCAGATCCGCCGGGATACATTCCAGAACAATGGAGAAAGCGCCCAACTCTTCGAGTGCCTTCGCCTGATGAATGATCTCGCGCGCCGGTTCGTCCCCTTTTCCTCGCACATGAAAGCCGCCGTATGCGTGAACCGACTGGGGCTGCATTCCCAGATGCCCCATCACCGGGATGCCGCTCTGCGCCATCCGCGCGATCACATCTTCGTGGCCGAGTATCCCCTCCACCTTCAGCGCGTGGGCTCCGGCGCCCATGAGAATCGCGGCTGCGTCCATGGCGGCATCCACACTTTTCCGGAACGAGAGAAACGGCATGTCGGCCACGATGAATTTTCCTGGCGCTCCGTGCGCCACCGCTTCCGTATGGATGCGCATCAGTTCCACCGTCATCGAGAGCGTGTTGGCACGGCCGTGAATCACCATGCCCGCGCTGTCGCCCACCAGAATTCCATCGACCGCGGATTGGGCGAGCAGCCGCGCGAACGTGTAGTCGTAACACGTAACCATGGAGAGGCGGCGGCGTTGAGATTTAGCGAGTAAAAAGTCTGGCGCGGACGTGGCACACCTCGTGAGGAGAACGAGATGACGGGTACGCGGGAGGTGAGGTTCGGGAGTGGAAGTTCAGCATCGCCTTGGTACCTGTCAAAATTCGATCAAGTCCTGGACTTACATGCGGCCCATTGTAAGGGCGGCACAATCCGGTTGTCGCCGCATTTCTGTCGGCGCAATTGGAGTATAGCAGGAACGGCGTCAGCCCATGACGAGAGTCGCCCGTCACAAAGCACCTCATAAGTAAAACAGCCGCGATCCCCTCTTCGGGAATCGCGGCCGATTCACTGTTCAAACTAAGGACTGGTTTAGTAGTCCATGCCTTCGGGGCCGTGGCCATGTCCGCCGCCGGCCGGAGCAGGCTTCTTCTCCGGAATCTCGCAGACCATCGCTTCGGTCGTCAGCATGAGGCCGGCAATCGACGCCGCATTCTGCAGTGCCGAGCGCGTGACCTTCGCCGGATCGATAACGCCCGACTTCACCAGATCTTCGTAAACGTCCGTCTGAGCGTTGTAGCCGAAGTGCGCATTCTCGTTCTCGCGGATCTTGCCGATGATGATGGCGCCTTCCACACCCGCGTTGTTGACGATCTGGCGGATCGGCTCTTCGCAGGCGCGGCGGATAATGTCGACACCAATCTGCTCGTCGCCATCCACCTTCATACCGTGCAGCTTCTTCGCGGCGCGAAGCAGCGCAACGCCGCCGCCGGGAACGATGCCTTCTTCGACAGCCGCGCGCGTCGCATGCAGAGCATCTTCCACGCGGGCTTTCTTTTCCTTCATTTCCGTTTCCGTCGCCGCGCCGACCTTGATGATCGCCACGCCGCCGGCCAGCTTCGCCAGCCGCTCCTGCAGCTTCTCGCGGTCATAGTCCGACGTGGTTTCGTCGATCTGCGTGCGCAGCTGCTTGATGCGGCCTTCAATGGCCTTCTGGGTACCGCCGCCATCCACGATGGTGGTGTTGTCTTTGTCGATCGTGACGCGCTTGGCGCGGCCCAGATCTTCCAGCTTCACGCCTTCCAGCTTGATGCCGGTTTCTTCCATGATCGACTTGCCGCCGGTCAGGATGGCAATGTCTTCCATCATGGCCTTGCGACGATCGCCGAAGCCCGGAGCCTTGACGGCTGCCGCGTTCAGCGTGCCACGGAGCTTGTTCACCACGAGAGTCGCCAACGCTTCGCCGTCGACTTCTTCCGCGATGATGAGCAACGGACGGCCTGCGCGCGCGATCTGTTCGAGCAGCGGCAGCAGGTCCTTCATGTTGCTGATTTTCTTTTCGTGGATCAGGATGTACGGATCTTCCAGAACCACTTCCATGCGATCGGGGTCGCTGACGAAATACGGCGAGAGGTAACCGCGGTCGAACTGCATACCTTCCACGGTGTCCAACTCGGTGCTCATGGTCTTGGACTCCTCGACCGTGATGACGCCGTCCTTGCCGACTTTTTCCATCGCGTCGGCAATCATGTTGCCGATGAAGGCGTCGTTGCCGGCCGAGATCGTCACCACCTGGGCGATCATGTC
>JAICJH010000091.1 GCA_025928545.1 Bryobacteraceae bacterium
GAGCGCGGGTGCGACGCCTAAGGCTTGAAGTGTGCCGTCCGTGATCAAAACCGTGCGAATCTCCTCGGGTTCCGTGAATCCTGTCACGGAAGCCGTACTAGGAGACCAGGCGCCCAAGGATTGAAACGTGCGGTTCTGATCGTGATACGTGAAATACATGGATGCCGAGAGGCGGAACCCGTCGGTGATGGTCGCCAGTCCCGCGGCTCCGGAAGCGGTTTGCCGGAGAGACACCAGTTGCTCGGAGTTCGGATAGGGAAGAGGTTTGAGCAGCACGCTATTAACGACGCTGAAGACCGCGGTATTCGCGCCGATCCCGATCGCGAGCGTGAGTAAGGCGATTGCGGTAAATGTGGGATTCTGGCGCAGCGTGCGCAAGGAATAACGGAGAGAGCGTGCCAGGGTGTCAAGGAAGCCAATCGTGTTCATGCGATAAATCTCCTCTCGAATCAGAGTGGGATTCCCGAATTTCTTGCGGGCGGCGTGGCGAGCTTCTTCCAGCGGCATCCCCCGGGCGATGTTGGCGTCGGTCTCGATCTGAACGTAGGACTCGATTTCTTCGTGCCGTTCGCGATCCGACTTCGCACGGTGAAAGAAACGTCGCCATCCCATTTCTTCTACTCCGAAACCGGTTTCAGGATGCGGCCGATCGCGCGAACGACCTGCTCCCAGCGCGTGGTTTGCGCGATCAATTGTTTCCGGCCCGCCGGGGTCAATCGATAGTACTTGGCCTTGCGATTGTTCTCCGATGTGCCCCAAAAAGAAGCGATCCAACCCCGTTCTTCCACGCGATGCAGGGCGGGGTAAAGCGAGCCATGCTCAATTTGCAGGACATCCTCGGAGCCGCGTTCAATGGCGTGCGCGATGGTGTGGCCATGAGCCGGACCCAGGAGCAACGTTTGAAGGATCAACATATCCAAAGTGCCTTGTACCATTTCACTTTGGATAGGCGATTTTCGGCTGGGCATATCGCTTGGATTATTCCACTAGATGATCTACCTGTCAAGGCGACAGTATTGCTATAGGCCCAACAACAGGCCTATTCTTCCAGAAGAATACCGAGGGGTGCCAGAGGGCGGTCAGCAGCCGTGCTGTTCCTTGTGCTGTTCAAGACTCAGCCTGGCCGCGTTGCGGGCGTCTCTGGCCTCGTCGACCAGAGCCCGGGCACGATCATATTCCTGTTTAGTGGTTTTGCCGCGAACCCGATTCACCTCATTAACGCAGGCAGTGTAGTGTTCCGCTGCGGCATTATAGAGGGCCCGTAAGCGTTGTCTTTCATCGCAAGTCACGCAGTTGCCGCCTTACGCCGCGGCGCCCTGGTCTGTATATCGGGACCGCGCACATCAGCTATCTTAGCGGACGGAATGACCGCAGCGACGCTATATGCGCGATGTGATGCCGCCCATGCCAGGCATACTGCGCCAAGTATTGATCTAGCCGCCACACGCCCGATTCCGGATGCTTAAACGAGCGCTGATAGTCGCGCTCGCTCATCGATTCGAGCAGCCGCACCCAGCGGACGTGTAGGGATTCGAGAAGATCGAGAGAAGGTTCCAAGGGCAGGGTGGCGTCTGCCAGCACGGCCCAGCGCGCCTCGTCGTAGGGTTTGATCATTGGCTGGTCCTCGGTGAGCGCGAGCTTGAATCGGACGAATGCGTTCATGTGACTGTCGGGCACATGATGGACCACCTGCCGAACGGTCCACCCGCCCGGGCGATACGGTGTGTCGAGCTGCCCTGGCGTCAAGCCGGCGACTGTTGCGCGAAGATCCCGAGGCGCACGCGCAACTTCGTGTATCCACGCCTGCCGTTGCGCCGCAGTGGTTGATTCGGGCAAGGTAAACCGGCCAATGGGATACTGGAGATCCGTCATCGCTTCATAATAACGACGATGCGGCGTATTCTTCCGCTCGACGATCGCGGAGATAAGGAACCGCTGTAAATCGCCAGAAGTTTGAGGAGCACTGTTGTCGACCGACGGGTCGTACGATCCCGCGAATCCGGATTCGTACAGCCGGATTGTTCTGGCCTTCCCGCGGGTGTAGACTTGAGTCCTCTAAAAGGAGGATCTATGGCGTCCTATTTACTGCAAGTCGGTTACACACCCGAAGCGTGGTCAGCGATGATCCACAATCCGCAGGACCGTTCCGCGGCCATCAAAACTCCAGTCGAAAACTTGGGCGGTCGCGTCGAACGCTTCTGGCTGTCTTTCGGCGACTACGATATTATCGGCGTCGTTGAAATGCCGGATAGCGTTAGCGCCGCGGCATTCTCCATGGCTATCGCGGCTGGAGGGGCGTGCCGCGCCGTGCGGACCACGCCTCTGCTGTCCTCGTCGGAAGGTTTGGAGGCTATGAAGAAAGCCGCGGCTTGCGGCTACAAACCTATCGGCCTGTCAGCGCAGGCCGGTGGTTAATTAAGCGTCGCCGCATCCGCCTGTTACATTGGCTAGGTGGATGGAGCTGTCGTAGTCGACAAACCTTCGGGCTGGACCTCGCATGACGTCGTCAACAAAGTCCGGCGTTTTGCGGGAACTAAAAAAGTCGGGCACCTGGGAACCCTCGATCCTGCGGCGACCGGTGTGCTTCCACTGGTAATTGGCCGCGCGACGCGCTTAGCCCAGTTCTATACGCGAAACGATAAAGTCTATGAAGGCGTCATCCACTTCGGCTATTCCACCGATAGCTACGATGGCGACGGGCAGCCCACCTCGCCTGCTCAGGAGATTGTGCTCGACCGGGAACAACTGGAAGGCGCGCTCCAGAAATTTCGCGGGCCATTCGCGCAGATTCCGCCGCAGGTTTCCGCCAAGAAGATCGCGGGCCGACCTGCATATGAAATGGCTCGCAAGCAACAACCGGTCGACTTGAAAGCAGTCGATGTCGAGGTGTATTCGCTGGAGGTCCTGCGCATGGAAGGCTGCGAAGCCGAGGTTCGCGTGCACTGCTCGGCGGGAACCTACTTGCGCAGCATCGCCCACGAAGCCGGTCAAGCACTGGGGTGCGGAGCGTTTCTCAAATCCTTGCGCCGCACAGCTTCCGGCGATTTCAAAATCGAGGCGGCGCGGACGCTTGAACAACTCGCGGGTTTGGCCGATGCCGGTCGTTTTGCGGAGGTTGTGATCCCCGCTGCTGAACTTCTTCCGCAGTTCCCGGCGGAAATGGTAGACGCCTTGACGGCAGGACAAATCCGCAACGGCCGCGATTTCCGCATCTCGCCCTTTCACGTGCGGCCCGGTGGCCGCTTCGTAAAGGCGGTAACGCCGGAAGGCCAGTTGGTAGCTATTGGCGAAGCTCGTTTGCCGCACCTGTATCATCCTGTTCTGGTGCTGTGAAGTTTCTTTCATTTGCGGATGTGCCGAGATTGATTATCCTGAAGTGTGCGGATGAAGCTGCTCGCCTCGCTCCTGCTGGTGGTCCTCAGCTTTGCGTTGATCGCGAGGAGTGTGGCCGCGCAAGACGATCAGGACAAGGACTCTTTCACGGGAACACTGGTCGAAAATGCACCGGATCACCTGAAGGTGACCCGCGTCGTGCAAGGCAAAACCGAAGGGCACGTTTTCAAGATTACCGCCGAGACTAAGATCGAAGGCGGCCGCCTTCGGCTGCGGCAGCGAATCTACGTCCGCTACATCTCGGGCGAAGATAGTGACACGGCGATCTTAGTAATCATTCGCCCGTCCGGGAAAAAGCAAAAGTAGCAGTCGTTCATTCGCTTTTATTTGCGGCTTTGTTCTTGCGGCTCTTGACCCAGCCCGGCTTCACCACTTGCCGTCCACGTCCCAGCGCCAGTGCTCCGGATGGAACAGCATCGGTAATCACGCTACCCGCGCCCACATAGGTATCGGGCCCGATTTCGACCGGAGCCACCAGAGTCGAATTGCTCCCGATAAACGCGCGCTCGCCGATGGTGGTCCGGTGTTTCTTCTCGCCGTCGTAATTGCAGGTGATGGTCCCGGCGCCGATATTCGAACCAGCGCCGATCTCGGCATCTCCGAGATACGTCAGATGCTGGCTTTTGGCGCCTTTGCCGAGTTTGGCCTTCTTCAGCTCCACGAAATTTCCCACGCGCGCGTCCGGACCCACGTGTGCCTCCATGCGAAGCCGGGCAAACGGACCCACCTGCGCGCCGGTATCGATGCGGGAATTCGCGACCAAAGTGTAAGGCGCCACGACAACGCGATCCTCGAGAACGGCCGATTCGAGAATCGCTCCCGCACCCACGCGGCACTCTTCGCCGATCTCGGTCATCCCCAGCAGCCGCGCGAACGGTTCTACCACCGTGTCGACGCCGACACGTACATGTGTATCGATCGTCACCGTTTCCGGCCGTTCGATGGTAACGCCCGCCAGCATCAGCTCGCGGCATTTTCGTTCCCGCAAGACACGGTCGGCGTCGGCCAGCTCGATGCGAGTGTTGATGCCCAGAAGTTCGTCCGGATCGTCGATGTGCAGCGCGCCCACGCGGTGTCCGTGGCGCGTCAGGATTTCCGCCATGTCGGTCAGATACAGCTCGCCCGATGCCGAGTTGGGCGTGAGCTCGACGATGTGCCGCCACAATAGCGGCGCCTGGAAACAATAGATCCCGGAGTTGATCACCTGGATCGACTTCTGCTCGGGTGTAGCGGCTTTCTCCTCGACAATCGCAGTCACATCGCCCTTGCTGTTGAGGAGTACGCGGCCGTATCCCGACGGATCCTGGAGCGTCGTCGTGATCAGCGTCGCGGCGGCGCCGGAAGCGCTCTGCAGATCGCGCAACTTCCGTAGAGTTACCGGCGAAAGAAGGGGCGTGTCGCCATACAGCACCATCAGCAGTCCGTCCTGATTTTCCAGCCGCTCCTTGCAAGCGGCCAGGGCGTGTCCGGTCCCTTTCTGGCCGACCTGCCGCACGAACCCGATTCCCTGCGGTTCGAGAACTGCTTCCACTTCGTCAGCCTGGTGACCAGTTACCGCGATCGTACGATCGGCCGGCGCCACTGCGGCGGCAGCGGATACAACGTGCTCCACCAGCGTCAATCCTCCCGCTCGGTGCAGCACTTTGGCGCGCTTCGAACGCATGCGAGTTCCCAGGCCCGCCGCCAGGATCACCACCGTCGTATTCATGGGACTCATGAAGCCAGCCGCTCCTTCGCCCGGCGACCCTGCTGCGCCAAGTCAATGGCGACGGCGCTAATTGCTCCAGGATCATGCCGGATCTTTTCTTGTATCCGCCGGCCCGCGAGCCGCACCAGATCGGTCGCCACCACTTTGACTCCGGTTGCCTCGATCTTTTTCACGTCGTTCTCCACGGGGCGAGCCTCGCGCGCTCGATATTGCTCAAGCGTCTTGCGCAGGATCGGACCGGTATTGACCACGCAGACGTCGATCAGGCGGGAACCCGGCGGTCCGCCCTGGGCTGACCCGTGACGCGATCCATGACGTAACCCATGACGTAACAACGCCGCTAAATGATCCGAGGCGCCTTCCATATCGGTAGTTTCGCCGGGCTGCGTCATGAGATTCGCGAAATACACCTTCACGGCCGGCGAAGCGGCGATGGCTTGCGGGATGCCCTCGACCAGCAGATGCGGAATGACGCTGGTGTAGAGCGACCCAGGACCGAGCGTGATCAGATCCGCTTCTGCAATCGCGTCTAGCGTCTCTTTCAGAGGGCGTGCCCGCCGCGGACTCAGTTCCACTCGCTGAATTGGCCGGATGCTGCGGCTGATGCGCGTCTCCCCACTCACTTTTTGTCCCCCTGCGAGCGTCGCCTTGAGCCTCACATTCGCCGCCGTGGATGGATAGATCCTTCCACGGACCGCCAGCACTTCCGAGGATAATTTCACGGCGTGTGCGAAATCGCCGGTCAGATGGGTCATCGCCATGAGGAACAGATTTCCGAAGCTGTGCCCCTTAAGGCCTCTGCCTCCGGTGAAACGATAGTTGAAGAGCTGCGAGAGGAGGGCTTCGTCGCGGCATAGCGCCACCATGCAATTGCGGATATCGCCTGGCGGCAGGACATCGAAATCGCGGCGCAACCGCCCGGAACTGCCCCCGTCGTCGGTGACGGTAACCACGGCTGTGATCTCCAGCGCGCCCGGGGATGCCTGAATATAGCGCTTCAGACCTCGTAACAATGTTGCTAGGCCGGTTCCGCCTCCCATCGAGACAATCCGCAGCGGTTGTGGTCGCACACCTTCACCCATCGAAGAATTACTTTGAGGATCTCATGAGCGCACTGTGCGCTCCAAGCGCAATAAGGACTATGACGCCTTTTTCCGGCGAGGTTCTTCTTCGGCTTCGTCGTATAGAGAAACCTGTTCGAGATCGTCGGATTCGAAAACCTGACCGCATTCCACGCAGTGCACGTAGTCGACCCCATCCCGGCGCATCAGAAATTCCGTGCGGTTATGCTCACAGCCTGGCATAGCAAGCTAAATTAACTCTATTCTAGTCACGGGCGTAATGGTGTCAAGCCCCCTCTAGGGCTACGAGTTTGCCCGGTTCCTCTAAAATCATCGGAGATTCACCTTAGTTCCACTGATTCGATACGCCTCTAGCAGCGCACCCTCGGCTGCATTATGCTGGGGAGCCGTTACTTGATTTCCTTCCTCCAGTTCCGTCAACATTCGAAATCTTTCAAGCAATGGTTCGCTGGCGAACACCCCGCCGCTATAACAAACCTTCACCGGGCGGATCCGTTGGCTGGAAGGCTCAAAGAGCTGCCGGCGCACCGCTGCCGTCATAGTTGCCAGCGCCTGTGCGGCCGATCCGAGTATGTCCGCCGCCACGCCGTCGCCCGCGCGCGCCGCTTGGTCGACCAGTTTCGCCCAGCTCGCCACCCGATCGCGCGGATATTCGTCGGTGTAACAAAGATGCAGGAGATGATGGCCGTCACGCGGGTCCAAGTCTTTCTCGGAAACGGCTTCGAGCAGAGCCTCGCGCAGTGCTGTCGGTGAACCCCAACCCTCTTCGTTTCTCAGGACCGCGCGCAGCGCTTTACGGACCAGATCGAACGCGCCACCTTCGTCGCCAAAGATGTATCCCCAGCCACCAGCTCTGGCGGTTACTCCCGCGGCGTTCCTTCCGTAGACCATGGACCCCGTGCCGGCGATCACGATGATCCCCGGTTCGCCGCCGGTCGCGCCAGCCAGGGCGATATGCGCATCATGCGTAATTAGATAGCGCTTCGCGCGGATCGTTTCTTTGGTCAGTACTTCTTTGTCGTCCGGACCGCCGCTTAAGCCCAGGCATGCCGCTTCGAATGCAGGCGGCTGAGTTAACCCGGCCGATGCCGTGGCCTGGTTGACGCTCTTTGTCATCGCCGCAACAAATTTCAGCCGGCCAGCGCTCGCCGCGGCGTGGTTGCAGGGCCCCGCGCGTCCTACTCCCAACACGCGACCGGTTTCGTCCCCAATCAGTGCCGTGGTGCTGGATTGGCCCCCGTCGATGCCTAAATATAGCCGCATCACCAAATCGTCTGATACAGGCGCTCACCTTCGGTGTGGCCGATCAGCTTTAGCCCCCATGCCTCCGGGTCCTCCGCGAAATCCTCGGCCCCGTTACTTTTGTCAGCGACCATCAGATAATGGATCCCGCGCGCGTGCAGTTCATACGTCGCCATCCGGCGGATCCCCTTCGGGACGTCGTGTTGCATCACCCTCGGATTCTCGGCGATCTTTTCCCAGGCCCCCGTAGAACTCGCCGATTCGAGCTGTAACCGGGTCAGCTCGGAATCGCCTGATACTATCAGACGCACTTCATCCACTGGCTCGTCGCGTCCGAAATCGACGTCCAGGTGCATGCCGGGGCTGGCGGTTTCTCCGGATCGCCATCGGGTCGCCAGAGAATTATCAAAAGCTAGTTGCACCTCCCAGGGATTGGGCCACGCTTGCAGCCGCCAATCCAACTTACGCGCGAGCTCCGCGCCGTGATAAAAAAAGCGCAGTTCGTACACATTCCACTGATGGGGATAGAAGCCTTCGGCCGTCTGCACGACGCGCATGCGCCGCGCTTTGCGTTCCGGGAAGGAAAACACTCTCGAAAGGATGGGTTGCTCCGCCGCGTTCCAGCCCATATTGATCGTGTCGGCCAGAGTCTCGTTGCTGGCGGATTCGTAGTACAGCAGAATCGGGTGCCGGGTATAGGAATCCGGAATCCCATCCATGCTGAAAACCGGTTCATTGCCTGGAACCTTTTGGTCGATCATCTGGGCAGCAGAGTATCCCTGGGAGTTCTTACGCAGAAAATCCTCCGGCGGAGTAATTCGCAGCGCTGCCTTATAGGGAAACCGCACCAGCCTCCAGCAGTTCGCATTCACATAATGGTTGAGGATCGGAGGCCAGGATGCCGCCGCGTGGATGAGCATCAGCGCCGCCAGTAGCGTAGCCGCTTCGCCAAACGCGAGTCCTATCGCCAACGAAAAGAACGGAAGGCTGGGAATTAAAAAGCGCGCCCCGATGTTGGCGAAATAGGTCGAAAACATGAGCGCTCCGGCCAGCAGCAGCCGCCTGCCGGCTTGGAATCGAAGGGCAGCCAAGGCCACGGGCAGAAGTAGAAACGCCGGTCCGATGATTCCGCTGACATACCCTCCCCGTAGCGTTGCTTCGAGCGCCAGCGGCCACAGGCTCGGCATCCCGTAGTGCCGCAGCCGCTCCGAATAATCATGCTCGAACATCACGTGCACGTAGGGGTTCCGGAAGATGGAGTTCGCGAAGGGCGCCACGGGGTTCTGGTACCAGATCCAGTTGCGCGCAATCCACGGACCCGCCATAATCAGCGCGCAGCCCGCCACCAGCAGCACCGGCCGCAGACTTTTGCCGATGGGCCGCAGGCGCCGGCTGCGCCATGCCACGAGCCCCAGGGCATAGATCGCGATGGGGAAAGCCGTGTACTTGGCGGCATATGCGTATCCCGCCAGAAGCCCCACGGGGATCAACAGACTCAAGTGACGTTGCTCATCCCAAACTTCGGTCCAGTAGAACGCTCCGAATACGATCGCCGCGGTGGCCACGTCCACATAAGCGGCGGACGCGTCGGCGCCGACCACGGGACTCGCGAAGGTGAGCAATGCGCCGGCGGCTCCCGCCCAGGGTTTTCCGATCCGGCGTCCATAGGCCAGCATCGCCAGGGCCAGAGCGACTGAAAAGGCAAAGTGCACTAACGCCGCGGCAGAATGCCGACCGATCGCGAAGGCCGGCACAAACAGCATCTCCACGCCCTGGCTCAGCATCGCGTACATGTCGTTTGTGAGGGGCTCGAAGCCATGGACTCGGAGCTCGCGCGCCACTAGTCCGAGATGGTAGCCCGCTCCATCCGGGCTCACCTCGGGAGCCCACGCATTCACCAGATAGACCACCGCGAAGATCCCCGCGCACCACCCGAACACCATGCGGAGACTGTTACTTGGGGGTGCAACCGGCTTGCCGATCGCCGTGTGGGCGCCACGCCATGCGCCCGTAACGATCGCTGCGAGAATCGTCGCGGCGAGCAAGCCCGCAAGTACCGGCCAATAGGCAATGTGCAGGGCCAGAATGATGAAGATCGCCAGGTGCAGACAGGCTGCTCCCAGGATGAAGGCCAGAGGAATTCGTTCGTCCTGTCGAAGTGTCGCGCGCAGTTGATCGATCAAAAGCGAGCCGGCAGCGTAGCAGGCAGCCACTGTGAATCCCGCGCCGAATAATGCTGCTGCGGCCTGCCGCATTATTGGGTGAGCCCGATCCGCGTGAGCATAATTCCAAGTGGCGGGCCGCCCTCGGGCGGGATCCATGGCTTGTTGATACTCGCGCCTACGGTGACGTCTCCGGCGGTCACCCAGCCGGCCGGAACTGCCTTCTCGAAGTGTTGCGTGCCGTCGTGACGATAGCGAACGCGATCTAGTACCCGGTCATTCACCAGGAACGACACGGTCAGGGGACCCGTTTTCGCCAACATCGCTCCGGCGATGGCGAAATCGATGGTATATCGAAAGTTCTCGACGGAGCGCATCCGCACCCGCAAGGTGGGCCGCTGTCCGGTCCATCGCCACGTGGTGCTCGCATTCGAAGTAAGGTCCCGGACGAAATGCGTTTTGGCGTCTTCGTCCGCCATATCGACGATCGCCGACATCCGGTAGGGGCGGAAATCCACGAGCGGTTGGCGCTGCACCGGTGGTGCGAAGGGTCCCGGCATATTCCGGCAGCCGCTTGCCATTAGCAGTGGCGCACATACCAGGCCCAGCCTCCACTTCATTCTCGCTACTATAACGCCAAACCATGTCCCTCCAGCCCCGTCTAAATTCATCATCGTGGTAATTTGGGAGAGACCATGCATTTGAAACAAACCCTGCTTTTCGCACTCATCTCGATTTCGATGTGGGCCCAGGGCCCCGCGGCCGATCCACAAAAAGTGGTCGCTACCATTGCGGGCAAGGATATTACCGCTGCCGACGTTCAGAAGATGACGGCCATGTTCAGTCCGCAAGATTTGCAGCAGTTTCAGCAGAATCCGCAATTCATTCTCAGCCAGTATTTTCTCTTTGTGCATCTGGCCGAGGAAGGAGAAAAACGGAATCTGCTCGAGAAGAGCCCCTATAAGGAACAGTACGAAGGTCTCAAGCTGCAACTTCTCCGTAACGCGAGACTGAATGACGAAAACAATACGTTTCCGGTTTCCGCGGAGATGATCGATGCTTACTATAAGCAGCACAGCTCGCAATATGAGCAGGCCAAGATCAAGGTGATCTATATTCCCTTCGCCGGTCAAGTGGTTCCGAAAGGCACCGACCCGGCCTCATTGAAAGCCGCCGCGGAACAAGCTGTACAGGCTGGGCAATCCAAACGGCCGGAGGCGGAGGCTCGCACGCTAGCCACCGATATCGTGAAGCAGCTTCGGGGTGGCGCGGATTTCGCCAAGCTGGCGGAAAAGTATTCGGAAGATGCAGCTTCCAAGGCCGCGGGTGGAGATTTCGGCTTTATCAAGGCCGTCAGCGATTATCCCGCCGAGCTCAAGACCGCGGTATTCGCCTTGAAGCCCGGAGAAATCAGCGACCCGATCCACCAGCCGACGGCGTTTTATATCGTCCGTCTGGAGGAAAAGGGATTACAGCCGATGGAGGAGCTCCGCGAAAATATCGTCCTGGCGCTGCGGAATGAGCACATGAATCTGTGGATGAAAGAAATGAACGCCAGCTACCAGGCGGTCATCAAGGATCAGGATTTCTTCAAGGCCCCGGCGCCTGCGGTGCCGACAGGGTTCCCCGGCGTGGTGCCGCCGCCGAAAGCCGCGCCGCCGAAACCGTAGGCGTCTGCTCAGAGTGTTGCCGCCTCTGTACGGCCGTCCCATTCGCGTGGAGCTCCGCCACACTCTAGGACCCCATCTGGCGGCCACGCACATTCCACGACGTGTGATTCTGCTCGATGCCGGACTCCTGGCCCAGCCGGGCGAGTTTGAAAGAATCCTGGTCCATGAGATTTTCCATTTCGTCTGGGTCCGCCTTTCGAACCAGACCCGCCGGAACTGGGAAGATGTTCTGGCGGCTGAACTTGCCGGACGCGTCCCCGGCGAACTCGGCTGGAGCGCGGAATGGCGAAAGGCCAAGGTTGGCCGCTCTGACATTCGAGGCCGAACTCCGGGGTGGCGGCGTTATGTCTGCGAAAGCTTTTGCGATACTTCGGCGTGGCTCTACGCCGGATTGCGCCGTCATGACGAATACACGCTGGCCATTACGGCTCGCCGGGCCCGCCGTAGCTGGTTTGCCGAGCATCTCCTGACGGGCGGGCCGGTCCCGGTATAATAGGACCATGCAGGCCCGTAAATTGTCGGTGCGTTCGATTCGCCGCTGGGCGCTGTTTGCCGCGGCTGTGGCCATTCTGGCTTCCTGTGAGTCTCCGGTTCCCGAAAACTATCACTTGAAGTCCGCGAACGAGCGCAAACCGACACCCGATTTCGCCCTGAAAGATGCGAGCGGGGCTACGGTGAAACTCTCCGATTACAAAGGCAAGGTGGTGCTCCTCAATTTCTGGGCTACCTGGTGCGGACCCTGCAAGGTCGAAATTCCCTGGTTTATGGATTTTCAGAAAGCTTACAAGGATCGCGATTTCGCGGTCGTCGGAGTTTCGATGGATGAAGACGGGTGGGATGCGGTGAAGCCCTACGTCGAACAAAAGAAGATGAACTATCGTGTGGTGCTGGGTAATGATCAGGTCTCCCAGCTCTTCGGGAATGTCGACTCTCTGCCTACCACCATCGTCATCGATCGCGAGGGCCGCATCGCCTCGATGCACATCGGCCTGGTCGCCAAGGCCACCTATCAGAAAGAAATCGAGAAACTGTTAGAGGCCCCCAAAGATGCTCCAAAGACCGGCGCTGAACGCACTGCTGGCAGCGAGTTCGCTTTGCTTCATTCAAATTAACGCCATCGCGCAAACGAACGTTCTGTTGATGCCCAAGCCTGAGCCGGTGGCGACCAAGGCTGGCGCCACGATCGAATTTAAGTTGCCCCTGCAACTTCGCGAGGGGTACCACGTAAACAGCAACAAGCCGCCCGATCCTTATCTGATCCCCTTGCGGCTCACCTGGGATCCCGGACCAATCACAGCCGCCGAAATCGTCTACCCCAAGCCGGATTTCCGCAAGGTGGACTTCTTCGAGGGCTCGCTGCCGGTGTTCTCCGGGCGCTTCGAACTGCTGACGCGTTTTAAGATCCCAGCCTCTGTGCCGCCCGGACTGGTCAACGTTGCCGGGAAACTTCGCTACCAGGCCTGCAATGATCGCATGTGTCTTCCGCCCAAAACCATCGACGTAACTCTGCCCGTCAGTGTCAGTCGATAAGCGACGCCTGCTCATTCGGCCCGGCGCCATCGGCGACGTCATCCTTTCCCTTCCTGCTCTTGAGGCTGCCCGCGCGGAGTACACCGAGGTATGGGCGCCGCGTCCGATCCTCCCCCTGATTCGCTTTGCCGACCGCACCCGGGCGATTGCCGATACCGGCTTGGATTTGGTGGGAGTCGTGGAAGGATCCCGCGTCCCAGAGCTAGAAACTTTCGACTCGATTTATTCCTGCTACGGATCGAACCGTCCCGAATTTCGCGCTGCTGTCGGCCATCTTCCGTTTACGTTTTTCCCTGCGCTTCCGCCACCCGCCGAAGGAATCCCACACATCACGGTTCCACCGGCGCCCAAGCACAACTTTGCGATCATCCATCCCTTTGCGAGTAGACGCGATAAACGCTGGCCGCTCGAAAACTTCCGCGAAGTCGCCGCGGAGTTGGACATCCCCGTGAAATGGTGTGCGGGACCAGAAGAGCCCCTGGAAGGGGCTGTCAAAATGGACGATTTATACGACTTGGCCTGCTGGATTTCGACGGCTCGCTTGTTCATCGGTAACGATTCCGGCATTGCGCACTTGGCCGCCGCCGTCGGTACGCCTGTGATCGCCATCTTCCTGGCTAGCGATCCGCGCGTCTGGGCTCCCCGCGGCACACAGGTCACCGTTTTGGAGCATCCCATGGTCGCCGAGGTTGTCGCTGCCGCTCGCTTGGCTATAAGACAGCGCGCGGGTGGCTTCCTCTAGGGTCCCGACTCCCAGTCCCTGTAAATCCATCCCGTGTATCTTCCGCAGATTCAGATGGACCGTCTTGCCGAAACGGTTCGCTGCCTCTAAGCTCCGTTCCGTCCCCAGATCGATGGCCGCGTTGATTACGGCCGATTCCGCCATCAGCAGATCCACATACGCCTTCGGTTTCTTCTTCACCGCGACCAGTACATCCTGGTGCCACACCGGCGCATAGCGATGCGCAAGCTCGGTCATGCCTGCCTCGGTCAACCGCAGTTCGATACGCCTCAACACGGCCTGGATCGCGCGCCCGGTGAGTTTCCACGATGACACCAGAGTAGTGCGGCATTCCGGGTAATCGCGCAAATCGTAGGTGAACTCGGTGCGCGGATGGCCATGGCACAAGCGGCTGGCTTGATACACGATGACCGGGTAGACAGCCTGACGATTCTCGAAACGCGCCAGATCCTCGAAATACGCGCCGGCCACGCCGTCTCTAAGCGAGCGCTGCAAGGCCAGGGAAACTCGTTGCCACACGCGGAAATATTCCGGATCACGCTCGGTGGGTGCGTTGCGCCACTGTGGATCGGTAAGCGTCGCAGCCGCCGCGGGTCTGGACAAATGGAAGGGGTGATGAGTCATCGCGGACCGATTGTACAGCCGTCGTGCAAGCGTTTCACGCCGCTCCAAGCCGCTAACCCTGTGTTAAGAAAAGCAGGTCCGGCGTTCACGGCGGACGTTACCGGTTCTCTACTAGCGCTCCAGGCTGGTCCGATCCCACTGCGCCAGCTTCGCACCGGCCTCATACGCGCTCTGGCAGAAATCGAGAATCACCTGATCGGGCGAAGCCTCTTTGCGAGCGTCTTCGTACTGGAAGATAAACTCGCCGAGCTGTGCGTTCCATCCCGCGGCGGCGGGACGGACCGGCTCCTTCTCCAACCCCGCCGGCACGGGCGCGCTATACGCATAAAAAGCCGCATGCGGAAAAATGCGGTTACCCGGCCAGAACCCGCAGCTAGTGACTTCGTGCGAATACGCTTCGCGCGTCATATGATCCGCGCCTTCGCGTTCCGGGGCGCGGCGCCCTGAGAATCGTGTCACCGCCAGATCGAAAGATCCCCAGAAAAAATGCACAGGGCTGGATTTACCCAGGAACCGCGACCGAAACTGCTTTAGGATGCGATCGGAGTTCACCAGGATTCGGCGGAATCGCTCCACGTATTCGGTGTCATAGGACGCGTGGTGTTGATCCTGGTCGAACGGCGTCAGATCGTCAAATTCGGAGGGGACCTTGTAAATTTTCACCTCAACCCCCAGAGACTTCAGGGCCGCCATATACTCCGCATAAAAATCGGCTACGGATCGCGGGAACAGGCGCATGCAGTGCTGTACGCCCGCGCTGTTATAGAACAGCAGCTGATGAGTCACCAAGTCGAATTCTATTGAGAATGAGCCGTTTTCCCAGGGAATCGCCGAGGTGCTGAGTCCGCGCGGAGTAACGTAGAACACGACGTTCCACCAGTGGTTTTCGAGCGGCGTCAGAGCCATCCGCGTCTTGCCGACGATCTGCGTCCACATGTGCAGCGTGTCGCAGGTCTTCTCCCACTCCGCAAACGGCAGCGCCGGCCAATCAGACGGATTCAAGCATGACCTCGTCTACATAGCACCAGGCCCAATCCTCGCCCGGTTCGATAGACCGCACGATGGGGTGCTTGGTGGCATGAAAGTGCTTGGTCGCGTGTTTGTTCTTGGAGGAATCGCAGCAGCCCACGTGGCCGCAGATCAGGCACAGGCGCAGATGAACCCAGGTGTCACCCATTTTCAGGCATTCCTCGCATCCGCGAGTGTGAGGCTTGACGTTTTTGATCTGGTCGAGATGAGAACAGTCAGGCATGTCCTCAGTGTAGAACGCGTGTCAACGGCTCTTTTTCTTTTCAACTGACCATCGACCCAAGTCAGGATCAGGTCCGCCAGCTGGAGATTATTCCGGTCTTGCATCAGCATGTGGCTGTTGCCCTTGATCCCCATCTTGGGAAGAGACATCATCTCGGCGTCGCCACCTTTGTCCTTCAGTTGCTGCACGAACTTATTGCAGCTTTCAAACGACGCCGGCCAGCTAGCGATGCCGCCCTGAACGTCGCCCAGGTGGTCGCCGAACATCACCAGCGTCGGGATTTTTGCGATCGTCGCAATCTCCGCGGGCTTCAGCTCCGGACAGGGCATTTCGATCGAGATGAGCCCTTTAATACCGGCAGGATCGATGAGCGCCGCCTGCTCCGGGAAGAATCCTGACTCGGAATGTCCCATGAGGATGGCGCCGTTCAGCTTTACCGCCAGCGCCGCCATGTTCGTCCAAGTTGGATTCGGATTCGGCAACGTCGAGTTAAGATCCGGAATCATCTGCTTGTAGAGCTCATCCAGAGCTTCTACAGGGAATTGTTCGTCCGGGAAAGGCACCCCGAATTTCGGGCCGAAGCGAAAAATCGTCCAGGCTGTCTGATGGGTCGCCGCGAGCACATTAGGCAACTGGGCGGGAGGAAGTGTTCCCGCCTTGACTGCATTGATCGTGGACGGATCGAAGCCCGAGCGAGCGCGTGAAACCTGATCCGCCATGTACACCGAATGGTCCTTGCGCACGAAATACTCGTTCCACCCCATGCGCCCGTCGGGAGTTGTCTCCCAGGTCTTGCTGCTCAGACAGCATCCATGGACCATGACGACCGGAACGTGCTGCGCGCCATTTACCGGGATCTGGTACTGGACATACATCTGGTTGACGGTGATCTCGCCTGGTGCTCCTCGACCATTGGCGGGCATGGTCTTGTACTCGCCGCCAACGAAAAAACTGCCCTGGCTTGCGAGCGTCAGCGGTTTTTGCGCTTGTTGAGCCGTGCTCGGAAGGAGCGGCACAGTCAAAATCAACATCCACTTAAAGAGTTTCATCGCGATCTTCCTGCCAACTTCGGCCAGTCCTCGATTTTGACTCGCGCCACTACACCGCTCTTGCCAAATATCATGGCCTCGCCATCCGCCAAATTCGCCGTCGATTCCGGAAACGCACGCGACATATTCGGCATGTGCGTGACGATGAGCGTATTCGTCCCCTTCGGTAACTCCGTTACCTTCTTTCGCAGCCACGTTGCCTGCGCTTCAGTACCGCCGCTCATGCTTTGACCGTTGTCCCCCAGTTCCGGAAACGTCTGGGGATTGCCGAACTGCGCGTAACGGATGGTTTCAAGCGCGCGATACGTCGGGCTGGTGAGAACCGCGCCGATGGGAATCTTCAGGTCGCGTAGCGCCTTCCCCATGGCCGTCGCGCTGGCCCGGCCTTCCGGATCCAGTTGGCGCTCCGGTTTGACGTTGTCGGGATTGGCCGCTGCCTTGTCGGGCACATCGCGCGGCGAACTGGCGTGACGCATGACGATGACGTAGCCGCCCTGCCGCAGGGCTTTAACGAGCGCATCGCCCTGAAGCTGCTGCGCGTTTGCAGTACTAGTAAGGACCAGAGCAAGAAAGGAAAGCGTCCGTATCACACGGCCATTGTACTGCTAGTGAATGGTCTGTTTAGCCCGCATCCCGAAGGGAGCGATTTCGATATCGAACGGGTCGCCACCGGGCCGAACCATCTGATACGTGCCGCGCATCACGCCGGTGGGTGTTGGAAGGGGGCACCAAGAAGAGTATTTGAAAGACTCGCCCGGCGCCAGGACCGGCTGCTCGCCCACCACGCCAGGACCTTTCACTTCCTCGATGTGCTCCAGCCCGTCGGTGATGATCCAGTGGCGGCTGACGAGCTGAACCGTTTCATCGCTCTGATTGGTGATGCGGACGGTGTACTGAAACACCCAGTCGCGGTGCAGCGGCCTCGAGTTCTCAGGCGCGTACCGGCACAACACCTCAACGCGGATGCCGTGGGTGACGGCTTCGGACATCGGCGCGGTTTCCGAATTTAAATTCGGCATATTGAAACCACCAGGATAGCAGGGCCGTCGTATTAGCGATAATGAAAGCCGATATGCGTCCGGTACTCGCGCTCTTGTTCGCGGCAATTATCGGCGCTGCGCAGGTGGAGACGGGTGAAATTCGCGGCCGCGTGGTCAGCTCGCGCGACAATGAGCCGCTGAGCTTGGCGCAGGTGCAGATCCAGGATTCCGCGTCGCTAAATACAAACGTGTCAAGTGCAAATACGCCTTTGCGCGCGGTGACTGGCGCGGATGGCACGTTCAGCATCACCGGAATCCCCCCCGGAAGTTACGTGCTGCAGACGACCACCGTTGGATACTATCTCGTCCACCAGGAATTTACTATAGCCGCGGGAGAGTCGAAGAATTTTGATATTGCACTGACCTCGTCGATGGATCAACGTAAGGACACCGTGGTCGTTTCGGGAGGCGCGTTCGGCGTGGCTCCCGTGGCCGCGGCATCGTCTATCACTCTGCAGGGCGAGGAACGCAAGAACCTGGCCAGCGTACTCGCCGACGACCCTCTGCGTGCCGTGCAGAGCCTGCCCGGTGTCACCTCCAACAACGATTTCGACTCGGAGTTCTCACTGCGTGGCGCCCCTTTCGACCGCATCGGTCTGTACTTGGACGGGGTTCTGCTGCATTCGCCCTTTCACACCACTGACGGACAATCCGGCGATGGCTCGCTGACCATCTTTAACGGCGACATGACGGATGACATGACCTTGTACGAGGGCGCATGGCCGGTCCGCTATTCCGATCGCACGGCGGGAATTCTGGCCGTCGACACCCGGGAAGGCAATCGCCAGCAGTTACAGGGACGCTTGGAAGCCAGCGCTTCGAATGCCGGCGCGCTTTTTGAAGGACCTCTCGGCAAGAAGCAGCGCGGGTCATGGATCGTTTCATTCCGCAAAAGCTATCTGGATTACATCCTCAATCGGATCGATTTCGGCGATCAGCCGCCCCTGACCTTCGGTTTCACCGACGGGGAAGCCCGGCTCACCTATGATCTGACCTCCAAACACACCATCAGCCTCAGCGATGTGGAGGGCGCCTCAGGCGTCGACCGCACCCCTTTCCGGAGTGAGCTGGGTTTGAACACCGTAATGACCAGGGGATTTCGTTTCAGTCTCCTTAACCTGGGTTCGCGTTACGCTCCCAACGAACGCGTCCTAATCAGCAACCACCTGGCGTGGTCCCGGGAACGGGGTGACGTGGAAAATCGTTACGAAGCGTTGCTCAATCGTCAATCCTATGGCGAGTGGACCTGGCATGGAGACGTCAGTGTCTCGTGGTTATCCGACAAGCCTGGAAAGAACACGTTGGACTTTGGCGGTTTGTTCCGGCAACTGCGGCAGGAAGGTTCCACTCTCCAGTTCGTGTTCAC
>JAICJH010000090.1 GCA_025928545.1 Bryobacteraceae bacterium
AGGATTTTGCCGCCGGTGCGGCCGTCCTCGTCGATCATCTCCTTCATGATGCCTTTGAGGAGCGCGACGTCGCCATTGATGCGGACGGTAAGGAAGAGCGTGGCGAGTTCGGTGCCCGCGCCGAACATCTGCAGCGGCTCCTGCGGGTTTTTGAACCGCCGCAGGCCGGACTCGATCAGCGGGTTGATGCTGACGATTTTACAGCCGTTGCGCGCGGCTTTCTGAAGTTCAGAGAGCATGCGGGGATGACAGGTGCCGGGGTTCTGGCCGATGACGAAGATGGAATCGGCCTGGGAAAAGTCTTCAATGGTGACGGTCGATTTGCCGATGCCGATGGTCTCGGTGAGGCCGGTGCCGCTGGATTCGTGGCACATGTTCGAACAATCGGGCAGATTGTTGGTGCCGAACTGGCGGGCGAAGAGACCGTAGAGAAAAGCGGCTTCGTTGCTGGCCCGGCCGGAGGTGTAGAAGGAGGCCTCGTCGGGAGATTTGAGGGCGTTCAGTTCGCGGGCGATGAGGGCGAATGCATCGTCCCACGAGATGGTTTCGTAGCGATCGGCACCTTTGCGGCGAAGCATGGGATGGGTGATGCGGCCCTGTTCTTCCATCCAGCGGTCCGGGCGGCGGAGCATTTCGGAGATGGGATAGCGGGCGAAGATTTTGGGGGTGAGTCGTTTGGTGGTGGCTTCGGAGGCTACGGCCTTGGCACCGTTTTCGCAGAATTCGGCGGTTTTCCGCTCACCGTCGGGATCGGGCCAGGCGCAGCTGGGGCAATCGAAACCGTCCTTTTGGTTAATTTTGAGCAGGGTGGAGACGGTTCGCTTGACTCCCATGGCGGGGAAACCGAAGCGGGCGGTTTCGTAGATGGAGAAATAACCGGCGGCGGTTTTGTGGCGTTTGCCGGCGTGGGCGCCTTTTTCTTCGAGGGGAGGCTGGGCGCCGGGGACTCCGGTGGCAAGATGGGCGGCGGGGTCGGTGGGTTTTACGGTGTCGGCCTGATTGGGGGCGTTATTTTCGTCGTGCTCGTGGGCATGCATGGGGATGGGTTATTTTTTCTTCGCGTTCTGGTGCGCTTTTATGCCGGTCCGGAGAGAACGCAGTGCTCTTTTCGGACCAGCGGTGCCGGTAATTGTGAATTTCTTGCCACGTTGTTTGTTGTAGGAGACGAAGAAGGCTTCGACCTGAGCCAGCAGGGTCTTGCTGACTTCCGAGATGTTGGTGAGGTTTTCGTTTTCGTACGAATGGATGGCGACGCCGAGAAGGCGGCTGTTCTTTTGGGTTTTGCCGTCCTCGGTTTGGGCGGCGTCGATAATGCCGATGATGCGAACTTCGATTAAGCAGCCGACGTGAGCGGGCGCGTCCATCAGAACCATGATGTCGAGCGGATCGCCGTCTTCACCCAGAGTGGATGGAATGAAACCAAAATCGAAAGGGAACATCATGCCCTGAGGCAGAAGTCCGGCGAGGATGAAAAGGTTGGATTCGGGGTCGTAATCGAACTTGTTGCGGGAGCCTTTGGGGGTTTCGATGATGGCGCGGCAGGTGGCGCGGTCGGGGTCGAGCTTGTTGGCAAGGGTGGTCAGGTCAGCCACTCTGTAATCCTATGCAGTTCAACCGCCAGTGTTCTATGGCAGGACGATTGCGATAACGGAGGGGAATGGCGAGACAACAAATCGTGGTGATTGGCGCTTCGGCGGGCGGGGTTGAAGCGTTGCGGGTGGTGGTGGCGGGCTTACCGCCCGATTTCACGGGGGCGGTATTTGTTGTTCTGCACGTGGGAAGAGGGAGGGATGGCCGGAGTTACCTGCCGGAAATTCTGACGAAGGCGGGACCGTTGCCGGCGCACCAGCCACTGGATTACGAGACCTGGGAACACGGCAAGATCTACGTGGCGAAACCGGATTGTCATATGGTGCTGGCGGACGGCCGGGTTCGGGTTATTTCCGGCCCCAAGGAAAACCGGGCGCGGCCGGCGATCAATCCGTTGTTTCGATCGGCCGCGGCGGCCTATGGACCGGCAGTCACAGGGGTGATTCTGACCGGCATGCTGGACGACGGGGTGGCGGGACTGGCGGAGATCAAACGGCGCGGGGGAGTAGCGGTGGTTCAGGATCCCGGGACAGCGGCTTTTTCCAGCATGCCGGACAGCGCCATCCAGCAGGTGGACGCGGATTACATTGTGGCCGCGGAGGACGTGCCGCGGGTTTTAGCCAGGCTGGCGAATCTGGATCGGGAAGTGAAGGAGGTGAACGAACCGATGGAACGCAAGCTTCTGGAATCGAACTGTCCGGAGTGCACGGGGCCTTTGTGGGAAGAGCGGCAGGGGAGGATCGTGGAGTATCGATGCCGGCTGGGGCATGCGTATTCGCCGCTGGCTATTCAGGAAGAAGAAAATGAGGCGGTGGAGAAGGCGTTGTGGACTTCCATCATCAATCTGGAGAATGCGGCTACGATGGCGGCTAAGCTCAAAGGGGAGACGGGTTTAGAGGCGGACGAGGAGGAGCGGTTGCGGCGGATTCAGGCGGATGAGATTCGGCGGATGCTGGGGATTCCGGAAAAACCTAAATAGCCGCCGATGCACGCCGATTCACGCCGATTTTGGGGATTGGTCTGGATTGTGCAGGGAGAATGTCCTGAGAGGGATCATTATATGTATATGTTCAGGCTTCCGTTCGTTTTTGTGGCCGTGGTGGCCGGCGCGTTCGCGCAGCAAATGCCTGCGGATTACGACGGTGTGGTGCGGGCGTTGGGCAAGACCGGGGATTTCAAAGATAACGTTCTTAAGATCAACATTCCGCGGAGCGACCTGAAAGTCACGATTGACGGCACTCCCACTCCGACTCCGTTCGGATTCGGGGGGTGGCTCGCCATGACTAAGGGGACGGGCGGAATGGATGTGATGATGGGCGATCTTGTGTTGCTGGAAGACGAGGTCAATCCGGTGATGTCGGCGCTGCTTGAGAACGGGCTGGAGGTGACGGCGCTCCACAACCATTTCTTTTTCGAGAGCCCGCGCGTTTACTATATGCACGTCCATGGGCATGGGACGGCGGCGGATTTGGCGAAGATGGCGAAACCGGCGATTGATCTGATCGGAAAAGGCACGCCCACGCACCAGAGCACGGTGACGGGCGGGACGTCGAAAATTCAGGCGGGCCAGATGGACACCGCGAAGATTGCGAAGGCGGTGGGTCATGAGGGTGAGCTGACCGGCGGAGTTTATAAGATCACGCTGGGTCGGGACGATCTCAAGATTACGGAAATGGGCGCGACGATCAATGCGCGGATGGGGCTGAATACCTGGGCGGCGTTTTACGGCACCGACTCAATGGCCGAGGTGGCGGGCGACATCGCGATGCTGGCGGGGGAGGTTACGCCGGTGTTGAAAGCGCTGCGGGCCAATGGGCTGAACGTGGTGGCGATGCATCATCATATGATCGGCACGCAGCCCGCGATTTATTTCCTGCATTATTGGGGGACAGGGTCCACCGATAAGCTGGCCACGGGCTTCAAGGCTGCGCTGAATGAGCTGGGCAAGGGCTCGGCAAAATCCAAATAGCCGCCGATCCACGCTGATCAGAATTTTTTTAGCCCCTTTACGGGCTACCGGGCCGCGATTTGGTTCATGACTCCGGTTACCAGGCGGCGGTAGCCGGGGTTGCTGTTATAGGCGGCCAGCTTTTGGGCTATGCTCTTACCTTTGTAGGGCCGGGCTTCGGCGAGGGCTTCGGCCACGTGGTGGATGGCCTCGGTTGCCGACTGGAAGCGGCTGGTGCCGTTATTCCAGCCAAAAAGGTTGTTGAGGCGGTTGTGCTTTCCCGCTCCCGATTCCACAAACGCGAGGCTGGGGAGGAGGCGCCAGTCCAGTTTGTGGGCGTCGGCTTCCGCAATAAAGGTCCCGGCGTACCCCTCAACCGGGGAACTCTTTTCTCTTAAGAAGCGGCGGAGGATGGCCTCCCGTATGTCTGACTTTCTATTGACTTTAGGTTCGTCGCGATCGGCGTAACCCGTGGCTGCGGCGACTCCTAAAACGCCGGCCATTACAGCTAATCCAGAATGTAGGTATTTCATCGATGTCGTTCTCCCTGAAGCAAAACGTTGCAAGGTCGACGGCTCTCGGTTTTCCAAGGTGAGCGGCCGGATAAACTCGGTCAGGTTCGTACCGACTCCGGAAAGACTTCCGGCTGGTTCCGACTCCTGCAGTTAGTATACCAATGGCCATTTCGGTGGAAACGCCCGGACAGGGTATGCTGAATCTCATGCCGCATTCCCATGACGAGCAACACTTCCGCTCGACCGACGCGGTGCGCGATGTGGTGATCGGAATGTCGGACGGACTGACCGTGCCGTTTGCGCTGGCTGCCGGGCTTTCGGGCGCCCATGTAGCGACATCTGTAGTTGTTCTGGCAGGCCTGGCGGAGATTGCGGCGGGGTCGATCGCGATGGGGCTGGGTGGCTATCTGGCGGCCCGCACGGACGCCGAACATTACCAGAACGAGCTGCAGCGGGAAGTCAGCGAAACGCGTGAACTTCCGGAGAAGGAACGGGCGGAGGTGGAAGAAGTTTTCGAGGGCTTCGGGCTGACGCCGGAGCAGATCCGCCCGATCACGGAAACCATCATTGCGGATGAGGACCGGTGGGTGCGTTTCATGATGAA
The DNA here is from genome assembly GCA_025928545.1 of Bryobacteraceae bacterium. Lineage (GTDB taxonomy): Bacteria > Acidobacteriota > Terriglobia > Bryobacterales > Bryobacteraceae > BOG-234. Next base: position 4,658 of record JAICJH010000090.1, read on the forward strand.
GTTTGAGCTCGGTCTGGAGGAGCCCGACCCGGCGCGTGCGCTCCGGAGCGCGGCTACGATCTGTGGTTCGTACATTGCGGGGGGCCTGATACCGCTGGCGCCGTATTTTCTGGCGAAGGATCTGGATACGGCGCTGGTGGCGTCGGTTGCTGTGACAATTTCGGCGCTGTTTGTTTTTGGGGGCGTTAAAGCACGTTTCACGGGGATCCCGATTTGGCGGGGCGGCTTCCAGACGGCGATGATCGGGGGGCTTGCGGCGGCGGCCGCGTTCGCAATTGCACGACTATTTCGGTAACTCGACTTGAATCGGATTGCGTCATCGAGGCACTGACCGTTAGACTGGTGTTGGAGTCATATCCGCAGTGAGTATCTGGAATAAAAAAGAAGAGCCGCCCGCGCCTCGTCCGGCAACCGCGCCGCCAGCTCCACCGGCACCCCCGGTGGCAAAAACCATGCCGGAAATCAGGAAGGAGACCAGCCCAGTGTCGTCAATACCGCACAGAGTACCCGACGTGAATTCGGGGAGTACCGCAACCATTGGAAAAGCAGTCAAAATCGTTGGTCAGATCTTTACCAAAGAAGATCTGAACGTAGATGGCGACGTTGAAGGCACTATTGAATCCACGGATAACAAGGTGACTATCGGAGCCACGGGCCGGGTTCAGGCCAGTGTCAAAGCCCGGGAAGTCGTGATCTTCGGCCAGGTGCAGGGCAACGTGGAAGCCGCCGATAAGGTGGACATCCGCCGCGAAGCCAAGCTTGTGGGCGACATCACGACGGCGCGCATCAGCATTGAAGACGGCGCGCTGTTCAAAGGCAGTATCGATATTCGCAAGCCGGAACCGAAGACGACCGCGGCGCCGGAACCCGTGAAAGCCGCAACAACACCGACGCAGTCCTCTCCCGTTTCGGCGGCTGTTGCCGGCGCTCCGGCGAGCCGGTAAGCGTAACCGAGATCCGAGCCCGTGCAGCTGCAGGAAAAGTTTCGTTCCATCTTTAACCGCGGAAATGAAGCACCTGTGCCTGCGCGGGTTTCGACTCAGCCTGCCCCCAGTTTGTCCTTTTTAAAAACCGCCCGGAAAGAACCTCCCGCCGCCAGGCAAAGCCGCGGTCTCGAGCAGTTTTTTTTCAACCTGCAGGGACAAGTGGGCCTTTCGATTCTGGATCTGGCCGGCGCGAGCCAGCAGAACATCGACTTCCTCACGAGCCTTGGACACAAGATCTATTCGGCCAACGTGGTCCACAGCATGGACGAATGCTTCGGATCGGATCCTTCGGGGCAGACGAATCCGGGGAGGATCGAGTTTTTCCTGCGCTCGAATTTCGACTATCCGTCGCAGAGTTTCGATGGCGTGTTGATGTGGGACTCGATGCAGTTCATGAGCCAGGCGCTTTTGAATGCGACGGTGGAGCGACTGGCGGACATTATGCGTCCCAAGTCATACCTGCTGGCGTTCTTCACGGTGAACGATAAAGTGCAGGAAGTTTCCACCTACGAATTCCGGATTCAGGATAGTAAAACGCTGCTCGTAACGGACCGGGGGACGCGCGCCACGGGGCACGTGTTCAACAACCGGTCACTCGAAAAACTGTTCGGGAAATTCGAGAGCGTGAAGTTCTTTTTGACCCGCGATAATCTGCGCGAAGTGATCGTCCGCCGGTAGCTGAACTTGCGGCGGATTCCAGCTGGCATGCCAGCGTTTTGGACTCCCCGCCCTGCCGAGTCGCGCAATCGTGGATAATGGTACAACATGTTGAAATCACTTGACCTTACGGGTAAGGTGGCGGTCGTTATCGGAGGCACCTCCGGGATCGGCAAAACGATGTCGATCGGGCTCGCGGAAGCGGGTGCGGACGTGGTTCCCTGCTCCCGGCGGCTGGAGGCTGCGGAACCGGTTACACAAGAGATCGAAAAGCAGGGTCGCAGGACGCTTCGAATTGCCGCCGATGTGGCGGACCGGCAATCGCTGATCGATGCCCGCGAGCGCATTCTCGAGAGCTTCGGGCACATCGACATTCTGATCAACTCGGCGGGGCGGATCAAACGGACGCCGGTGCTGGATTTGCCGGAAGAGGAATGGTCGGGGATTATCGATACGAATCTCACGGGGACGCTGCGCGCCTGCCAGGTTTTTGCGCCGCCGATGCTGGCGCAGGGTTGGGGACGCATCGTGAATCTGGCGTCGCTGAATTCTTTTGTATCGCTGTTCGAAGTGGCGGCTTATGCGGCGAGCAAGGCGGGGGTGGCGGGGCTGACTCGTTCTCTCGCGGTGGAGTGGGGCGCGCGCGGGGTGAATGTGAACGCGATCGCGCCGGGAGTTTTCCGCACGGCGCTCAATCAACAACTTCTGGATGGCACGGAGCGTGGCCGCGAGTTGAAGATGCGAACTCCGCTCAAGCGCTTCGGCAATGTGGAAGAGCTGGCGGGAGCGGCGGTGTTTCTGTCGTCGGAAGCGGCGAGTTTTGTGAACGGCGAGATCCTGGTGGTGGATGGCGGCTTTCTTGCCAGCGGCGTCAACCAATAAGCGCGTCAATCAATCATTGAACCTCATGCAACCATTTCCAGCGGAGGATTTCCTCCTCGAAACCCAGCTTGCGAAGCATCTCTATTACGATGTTGCGAAAGACCTGCCGATCATCGACTATCACTGCCATTTGTCGCCGGAGCTGATTGCGGAGAATCACCGGTTCCGTTCGATCACGGAGATCTGGCTGGAAGGCGATCACTATAAGTGGCGGGCGATGCGGGCCAACGGGGTGAATGAACGGTTCTGCACGGGGGATGCTTCGGATTGGGAAAAGTTCGAAGCATGGGCGCGCACGGTTCCGGAAACGCTGTGCAATCCGTTGTATCACTGGACGGCGATGGAACTGAAGCGGCCATTCGGTATTTCGAAACCGCTATGCGCGGCGACGGCCCGGGAGATTTTCGACGAATGCAACGCGCAGCTGCGTGACGGGGAGCTGACGACGCAGGCGATTCTGCGGCAGTTCCGGGTCGCGGTGGTATGCACGACGGACGATCCGGCAGATGCGCTGGAGGCACACCGGAAACTGGCGGAGCGCCCGAATCCGGAGACGCGAGTTTATCCGACGTGGCGGCCGGATAAGGCGCTGGCGGTGGGGGATCCGGTGGTGTGGAATGCGTGGATCGACCGGTTATCGCAGACCGCGAAGACTTCGATCTCGAGTTGGGCCGGCCTGCTTGCAGCACTGGAATCGCGCCACAGCGCGTTTCACGAGCTGGGCTGCCGGGCATCCGATCACGGGTTGAACAGCATGGATGCGGAGCCCTTTACCGATGCGGCGGCGGGCGCGTGCTTCGACAAACTGCGTTCGGGAAAGCCGGTGGATGCGGGCGAGGCGGCGATGTTCCGCTCGGCGCTGCTGTATCGCATGGCGCTGCTTGACCATGCGCGCGGGTGGGCGCAACAGTTTCATCTGGGGGCTTTGCGCGGGACGAATTCGCGGATGCTGCGGCAGCTGGGTCCGGACACTGGTTTCGATTCGATCGGAGATTTCAGCCAGGCGGCGCCGCTGGCGCGGTTCCTCGATAGCCTGGATTCGACGGATCAGTTGGCGAAGACGATTCTCTACAATGTGAATCCGTCGGATAATCCGGTGTTCGCGACGATGGTGGGGAATTACCAGGACGGCAGCGTTCCGGGCAAGATGCAATGGGGTTCGGCGTGGTGGTTCCTCGATCAGCTGGATGGCATGGAAGCGCAGATGCGAATGCTTTCGAACATGGGGCTGCTGGCGCGGTTTGTCGGGATGGTGACGGATTCGCGGAGCTTTCTTTCGTATCCGCGGCACGATTATTTCCGGCGGCTGGTGTGCAGGATGCTCGGCGAAGATGTCAGGCGGGGACTGCTGCCGGACGATCGGGAACTGCTCGGGAAGCTGGTGGCGGATGTGTGTTTCCGGAATGCGCGGGACTATTTCGGATTCCGACCTGGCACAGTGGGGGAGTAGTTCTGGGGGAGTAGTTCTCAGGCCGCGCGATGAATCACCACGAAGGTGAGATCGTCATTCTGGATCGCATCGCGGGTGAACACTTCCACTTCGCGGAGAATCGCCTGCCCCAGCTCACTGCTGCCGTGCGGCGCTTCGCGCTCGACGATCTCTTTCACGCGATCTTCGCCGAACATGTCGCCCGCGATATTCTCGGCTTCCGTTAATCCATCGGAGTAAACCACCAGCACGTCGCCGGAATGCATCTGGAATGCAACCGCCTCGTACAGCGCTTCGCGAAACATTCCAAAGGGGACGCCCTGCGACTCCAGCTCTTCGATCGCGCCCGTCGCCGCGCGATACAGATAGGCGGGATTGTGTCCCGCCCCCACATACAGTCCCGAGCCATCGGGCGACAGCGTAAATAAGAACAGAGTTGCGAAACGGTTGGACGGCGTCTTCTGCCACACCAGGGTATTGACGAAGGTGAGCGCCCGATCCGCCGCCACCGCGGAACGAAACTCCGCCCCGATCGCGCCCTGAATCATGGAGGCGGTGAGGGCCGCCGCCACGCCTTTGCCCGATATATCCGCCAGCACACCGCACAGCGATTTGCCCGCCGGAAAGAAATCGTAGAAATCGCCTCCCACGTGCCGGGTGGGACGCGAGAATGCATCGATGTCGAACGGTGGAAACTCGGGCAGCTCGCGGGGCAGCAGATTGCGCTGCGCCTCATGAGCGAGCGCCAGATCATGATCGAGCTTTTTGCGCTCTGCGAGGCCCTCCACCATGAGCAGGTTTTCAATCGCGCGTCCGGCCTCTTCAGCCAGCTTGGTGAGAATCTTCTGATCCAGCCCCGTGAGCGCGTGCATGCGAGTCTGGCTGTCGATGTAGAGGATGCCGACGGTTTCGGTCTGGCCGGAATCCCGCACCATGGCACGCAATGGAAGGCACGCCACCGCGCGCAGGTTCTGGGCGACAATGCTCGCCTGCGCCGCGAGTTCGTTGTGAATGCCCTCCGTCATGAACACCGGCGCGCCGCTTTCCGTTACGCGACGGATTACGCTGGTGCTCGCGCGAAAATCGGAGCGGCCCAGTTCCGCGCCCGCAGAATCGAGGCCGACCGTATAGTCCAGCGCGTCCCGGCGATGGCGCAGAATGAAGCCGCGCTGCGCACCACTGAGATCGAGAACGGATTTCAGAATATGACGGAAAACGTCGACGGCTGAAAAGTTCTGCCCGAACGAGTACTGGAGTTCCAGCAGATTGGAGAGTTTTGCAATTGCCGATTGCGGGGCACCACCGCCGGGTGAAATTGTGAAGTGCTCGACCGCGCGGCTCATCGCGTTCAGCGAATCGGCTGCGCCCGTATTCAGCGTGACCTCCGGGCCAGTGAGCCCGAATCGAATCCGGTCGCCGGAGCGGAGCACATGGCGGGTGACGCGCGAGCCATTCACCCACGTCCCGTGGGTACTCTCAAGATCGATAACCGTGAGCCCTTCGGCGTCCTTATAGATACGGGCGTGGCGGCGCGAAACTTCAGGATGCCTGAAGACCAGGCCTGCGTCTTCTCTGCGGCCTACAAACACTTCATCGGCTTCGAGGTGGAAGACCTCGGTGGAGTCGACATCGTTTTTCCATTGCAGACAGGGAGCGGCGGAGGCCATTTTTGCCCGCCTCTTTTGACGGGAACTCCAGTCAGGATAGCAGGATAGGTACTGTTTTGCTCATTTGTTTCCGTGATTTGTGATATCCTTTACAAACTCCCGGGAGATGGCTACCCGTCCGGCCGATGGTTCGTGTCTCGGCGTCAGAGATACCTTGCGCATTGACATCGTCGAATCACCGCGTCCCGCACAACGTCCGCAGGCAGGCGTAGAGTGAGCCCTTCGCAGCAGCTTGGACCTTATCGTCTGATCGAATGCATCGGTCGCGGCGGCATGGGCGAAGTGTGGAAAGCGCGGGATACGCGTTTGGATCGCGAAGTTGCGGTCAAGCTCTCCGCCGAACAATTCACCGATCGCTTCGAGCGTGAAGCTAAAGCCATCGCCGCGTTGAATCATCCGAATATCTGCACGCTGCACGATGTTGGCCCGAATTATCTGGTGATGGAGCTTATCGACGGGCCCACGCTGGCCGATCGAATTGCTGAAGGTCCGATCCCTCTCGAAGAATCTCTCGCAATTGCGAAACAGATCGCCGATGCGCTTGAGGCCGCGCATGAGAAGAACATCGTCCATCGGGATCTGAAGCCCGGCAATATCAAGGTGCGGCCGGATGGTTCAGTAAAGGTGCTCGATTTCGGTCTGGCGAAATCCGGACTTAGCGGCGCAGAAGTCTCACACGATTCGCCTACACTCGCGCATTCGCCGACCATGATCGGAGTGATTCTCGGCACCGCCGGTTACATGGCCCCGGAACAAGCCCGCGGAAAGGTCGTAGACAAACGCGCTGACATATGGTCCTTCGGAGTGGTCCTGCACGAAATGCTGACCGGCAAGCGAACGTTCGAAGGCGAAAACCTTACGGAGACGCTGGCCGCCGTAATCAAAACGGATCCCGACCTCACAGTCATTCCGCACAAAGTTCGCCGCCTTCTCCGCAAATGCCTTCAGAAGGATCCGAAGAATCGGCTGCGCGACATCGGCGACGTCTGGGACTACCTCGATGAACCTGTTGCTTCCGTTGCCGCTCCCACTCAGTCCCGGCCCCGAGGCGGATGGGCAATCGCTGGCATGGCCCTCCTGGCCACCGCGGTGGCGATCCTCGGCGTCCTCTTATGGCGCTCCGGTCGGCCGCAAGATCGTCCGGTGACGTATCTCTCCGTCGATCTGGGGCCATACGCGCGCAACGGTCTCGACCTTACCGCGGCCATTTCACCCGACGGAAGGCGCCTGGCATTCGAAACGGTGGACAAAGACGGCAAGCGGCGGCTCGCCACGCGATCTCTGGATCAAACGGAAGCTACGCTGCTTCCGGGCACCGAAGACGCGAGCTATCCGTTCTTTTCGCCAGACAGCCAGTGGATTGGATTTCGGCAGGGCGACGATCTGAAAAAACTTTCGGTGCGGGGCGGTCCACCCGTGAACATCTGCCGCACGGTGACGATGCGTGGCGCCAGTTGGGGCAATGACGGCTACATCGTTTTCACGCCCGGGACTTCAACGGGGCTTTCGCGGGTCCCGGCCAACGGCGGCACCCCGCAGCTTCTGACGCGGCCTCTATCCGGAGGCGCGCATCGCTGGCCCCAGGCGATGCCGGGAGGCGAATTCGTCATCTTCACTGCGATGTCCAGTAACGTAGACGCGGATGCCGCCGATATATCCGCCGTATCCCTGAAGACCGGAGCCGTGAAAGTGTTGCAGAAGGGCGGATACTACGGCAGATATCTTCCGAGCGGCCATCTGGTATACATCCATCAGGGCAGTCTGTTTGCCGTTCCGCTCGACGTCTCCCACATGGAAGTGCGGGGAACCCCCGTTCCCGTCATAGACGGCGTCGGATCGAATCACACGACGGGGTCCGCCCAATTCGATTTTTCGGCCACAGGAATTTTTTTGTACCAGCCCGGCGGATCCGATCTCAACAAATGGTCTGTCGCGGAAATGGATAGTGCCGGAAAGATTCAGAAGCTGGCCCTTCCGCCCGGCGAGTATTTCAATCCGCGTGTCTCGCCGGACGGCCAGTTGCTGGCTCTCGACACTATTTTCGAAGGCCCGGATCTGATGATCTATGACCTGAACCGCAACACTTCGAGGCGGCTCACCTTCAGCCATCACTCTTCCGTGCCTGTCTGGAGTCCGGACGGGAAACATATCGCGTTCCGTGATGGAAACAGGCTCGCATGGATCCGAAGCGATGGTTCAGGTGAAGTGCGCGTCCTCGTGGAAGCCCGTGATATCCAGATTCCCTGGTCGTTACGTCCGGATGGAAAGCAACTTGGATTCTTTTCGCCGGTTCCGGAGACCGGCTACGACGTCGGAACAGTCGCCCTCGATTTGTCCGACCCGGACCGTCCGCGCGCCGGCAATCCGGAGCCGCTTTTGCATACCGCCGCCACCGAGATGATGCCGCGATATTCACCCGATGGCCGATGGCTGGCTTACCTGTCGAACGAATTCGGACCCGGCGACATCTTCGTTCGGCCCGCGCCAGGCAGAGGAGAGGGACGATGGCAGATCAGCAGCGGCGGAGGGCAGTTCCCGATGTGGTCGTCCAAAGGGAATGAACTGTATTACGAAGGACCCGACTCGCGGATCCGGGTCGTACCGTTCAAAGTGGACGGAGATTCCTTTGTTCCCGAACAGCCGCGTGTCTGGTCGGATCGGAAGATTTTCCAGTCGACGCTTTGCAATGTGGATCTGATGGCGGACGGGAAACACTTCATCGTATTTCTGGAGCCCGAGAACATGAGTGGGGCGCAGGGTTCGGCGCACGTCACGCTGGTCGAGAACTTCCTGGATGAGTTGAAGCGAAAGGCGCCGGTGAAATGAGTCCGCAACAGCAACCTGGACCTTATCGGATGATCCAATGTATGGGACGCGGGGATATGGCCTGATGAGTCCCGCGGAAGCGAAACGATGCCCGAAGTGTGCGGCGGAAGTGCGCGCCGATTGGCGCGTGTGCCCCGCCTGCGCAGTTCCTCTGACCGGGAAGATTGCGGACGATGAAACGACCATGGCGGCGGCTCTGACGCCTGGGCCGGGCTCGACCTCGGTGGAAGAGGGGCGTTTCCCCGCAGGCATGGTGCTGGCGGGGCGATATCGAATCATCGGGCTGCTGGGCCAGGGCGGGATGGGCGAGGTTTATCGCGCGTACGATCTGATTCTGAATCAGGGCGTGGCGCTCAAGTTCCTGGGCCAGACCGTCATGAGCGAGGCCATGCTCGCGCGGTTTCGCAATGAGGTTCGGATCGCGCGCCAGGTGTCGCATCCGAATGTTTGCCGCGTGTACGATATCGGGTTCATCGAAGGTTCGCACTTCCTCTCGATGGAGTATCTGGATGGTGAAGATCTCTCTTCGCTGATCCGCCGCATCGGGAGATTACCCCAGGATAAAGCGATCGAGTTCGCCCGCAGGATCTGCGCCGGGCTTGCGGCGGCGCATGAACGCGGCGTGCTGCACCGCGATCTGAAGCCGGCCAACATCATGATCGACAGCCGGGGTCAGGTGCGCATTACGGATTTCGGCCTCGCGGTGCTCGCGCAGGAAGTGCAGTTCGGGGATATTCGCAGCGGCACGCCTGCGTACATGTCGCCCGAGCAGAAGGAAGGCCGGGAAGTCACCGTGCGCAGCGACCTGTATTCGCTGGGCGCGACGCTGTACGAAATGTTCACGGGCAAGCGGCGCACGGACGCGCAGTCACAGCCTTCCGAGATTGTGAAGGACCTGGATCCGGCCGTCGAACGCGTCATCCTTCGTTGCCTCGAAGAAGAACCGAAGCGGCGGCCTTCGTCTGCGCTGAGCGTGGCGATGGCGCTGCCGGGCGGCGATCCGTTAGCAGCCGCGCTGGCAGCGGGTGAGACACCGTCGCCTGAGATGGTGGCGGCGTCGGGGGAGAAGGAAGGGTTCAGTTCGCGGGACGCGATTCTCTGCTTTGCCGCAGCGGTGGCGGCACTGCTGTTTTTCATCCTGAGCTTCACCAAAGACCGGCCTCTTTCCAGCCTCGCGGCGCTCGAAATCCCGCCCGAGGTGCTGGAAGTTCGGGCACAGGATATGCTGCGCGATTTTGGCTACACCGAAAAGATCGGAGCATCCGCGCACGGCTTTGATTGCTGCGATGGTCAGAATCTCAGCCACGTCGAGAAGTATCCGGCGGCAAAACGCGATGAGATTCTTGCCACGCACCGGCCCCCGGTCTACAACTTCTGGTACCGCGCGAACCGGGGACCTTTTCTCCCCTACTCGGCTAACGCTCCCTTCAGTGGAGTTGTAAGCTGGGAAGATCCTCCGAACGAGACGCCGGGCATGGTTCGTCTTCATCTGGACGGTGCCGGGAGATTGTTCAGTCTGGAGACGCGTCCTGAACAGAAACCGGGAGCACGCTCCGCTGCTTCGTACGACTGGAATCAGCTCTTCAAAGCGGCGCAGCTCGATCCGGCAAGATTTACGGTGACGACGCCAGTCCGCGTCCCGCCGATGGCTTTCGATTCGCGCATGGCATGGAGAGGGACTTACGCTGAAAACCGGCCGGAGCATATTCGTGTGGAGGCGGCGGCATGGCAGGGGCGTCCAGTCTTCTTCGATGTCTCCGGCGATTGGGTGAAGCCGGAGCGCTCGTCGGACTACAGGCCGTCCTTTCTTTCCGTGGTCCCAATCTGTCTGTTCGTAACCGTTTTTGGCTCCGGCGTGTTCGTGGCCAGACGGAACCTTCGCACGGGACGGAGTGACAGGAAGGGCGCTTCGATTGCGGCGACGGTGTTGTTTAGCAGCTACATTGTCCAATGGGTGCTGACGGCATCGCACATTGCGGGCACGGATGAATTGAAGCTAGCCCTGGCCGCGGTCCTGTTCGCGGGATTTATCTCCGCCATTATGTGGCTGGGGTACGTGGCTGTGGAACCCTATGCGCGGAAGCACTGGCCGGATTCGCTGATCTCGTGGAACCGTCTTCTCGCCGGGAGGGTTCGCGATCCTCTGGTGGCTTCGCATATTCTCGCCGGTTGGCTGGCGTTCGCAGCGGGCGTTGCCGTTACCCAGCTGGTCAGGCTTCTGGTCCGGTCAGCGCCCATCGTTTACAAGACCCCGATTGTGAACCTGAGCAGCACGCCGGTATTTCTGGGAGGGCTGGTTTCGAGCCTGGCAGTTATGGTCGGTGGAAGTATTTTAGTTCTCCTGCTTGTCGTACTGGCGCGTCTGGTGATACGCGTGATCTGGATCGCGGATCTCGTGGTTGCCATCATCATGGTCTTCTGGGGAATCGCGGTGGATTATTCCGATGCGTTGCATTTTGCGGTAACCGCCGGCAGCTATCTGGTCTTTACGTACGGTTTGCTTTTCGTCCTGCGCCGTTACGGATTTCTTGCGGTGATGGCTTTCTGGCTAACCAACGACCTGACCAACGCCGCACCGGTGGTCCCGCTGAACTTGTGGTTCCACGGTGGGTGGGTTTGCATCGCTCTGAATATTGCCATTCCCGCCTGGGCGTTATGGGTGGTGTTGTCCGCGCAGCAGCAACGCACGGCTGGCGCGCTCAGCAGGACGGAGATTGTCTGATGAGCCCTGCGGAAGCGAAACGATGCCCTAAATGTGCGACAGAGGTCCGCGCCGATTGGCGAATCTGTCCGGCCTGCGAAGTCCCTCTTGGCCCGAAGGTTCTCGGCGATGAGACCACAATGGCGCAGAATCTGACGGCTGGGCCGGGCTCGACCTCAGTGGAAGAGGGGCGTTTCCCCGCAGGCATGGTGCTGGCGGGGCGATATCGGATCATCGGACTGCTGGGTCAGGGCGGGATGGGCGAGGTCTATCGCGCATACGATCTCATCCTGAATCAGGGCGTGGCGCTCAAGTTCCTGAGCCAGGCAGTGATGAGCGAGGCCATGCTCGCGCGGTTTCGCAATGAGGTTCGCATTGCCCGCCAGGTCTCGCATCCCAATGTTTGCCGCGTGTACGATATTGGCTTCATCGAAGGCTCGCACTTTCTCTCAATGGAGTATCTGGATGGTGAAGATCTCTCTTCGCTGATCCGCCGCATCGGGCGATTACCCCAGGATAAAGCGATCGAGTTCGCCCGCAGGATCTGCGCCGGGCTTGCGGCGGCGCATGAACGCGGCGTACTGCACCGCGATCTGAAGCCGGCCAACATCATGATCGACAGCCGGGGTCAAGTGCGCATTACGGATTTCGGTCTCGCCGTGCTCGCGCAGGAAGTGCAGTTCGGCGATATTCGCAGCGGCACGCCGGCGTACATGGCGCCCGAGCAGAAGGAGGGCCGGGAAGTCACGATACGCAGCGATTTGTATTCGCTGGGCGCGACATTGTACGAGATGTTCACTGGCAAGCGGCGTACAGATGCGCAGTCGCAGCCATCCGAGATCGTGAAGGATCTGGATCCGGCGGTTGAACGGATTATCCTGCGCTGTCTCGAAGAAGATCCGAAGCGGCGGCCGTCGTCTGCGTTGGGTGTGGCGATGGCGCTGCCGGGCGGCGATCCCATAGCGGCGGCGCTGGCTGCGGGTGAGACGCCATCGCCTGAAATGGTGGCGGCCTCCGAAGAGAAGGAAGGGTTCAGTTCGCGGACGGCGATTCTCTGCGTTGTCGGGATAATCGCAGCCTTCGTGCTTCTTTTCCTGAGTTTCGGCAAAGACCGTCCTCTGGGAATGATCGCGGTGGCGAATCTCCCGCCCGATGTGCTCGCGTATCGCGCGCAGGTTATGCTTCGGGACTTCGGTTACCCCGATGATCCCGGGGCATCGGCCTGGGGCTTCGATTGTTGCGACGGTCAGAATCTGAGTTTCGTCAATAAGTTCGCGCCGGCAAAGCGCGATGAACTTCTGGCCAGTCATCGGCCTCCGGTCCTCCGTTTCTGGTACCGCCAGAATCGGGGGGCGCTTATCGCCGATTCGTATTCGCAGCGCTCGAATGGCCTTCCGGGAGTGGTGAGCTGGGATGAACCACGGAACGACCAACCGGGAATGGTTCGCGTGCATCTGGACGCGACGGGGCGATTGTACGGCCTCGAAGGACGACCCGAACGCGAACCGGACGGGATTCCCGCTCCGCCCCTCGACTGGAACAAGCTGTTTCAGGCGGCGCAACTGGACCCGGCACGATTCGCTTCCGCCACTCCGGTTCGGGTTCCGCCAATGGCTTTCGATGCGCAAATGGCGTGGACGGGGACGTACTCGGGAAAACTTCCCGAACGCATTCGGGTGGAGGTGGCCTCCTGGAAAGGTCGTCCGGTGTTCTTCGATGTATCCGGCGACTGGGTAAAGCCGGAGCAGTCGTCAGACTATCGGCCGTCCTTTGTTTCCGTGGTGTTTGTATGCATCCAGGTGATGTTTTTCTGCGGGGCCGTGTTCGTGGCGCGGCGAAATCTCAGGATGGGGCGCGGCGACAGGAAGGGCGCCTGGGTGGTGGCGATTGCGGCATTCAGCATCGGTATGGCTGGATGGGCCTTTCAGGCATCGCACGTCGCGAGCTCCGATGAAGTCGGGCTGGTGACGATGGCGATTTGGTTCATGGGCTACGGCGCCGGCCTGGTCTGGCTGGGATACCTCGCAGTCGAGCCGTACGCGCGGAAACACTGGCCGGATTCGCTGATCTCATGGAATCGCTTCATTGCCGGACGGCTTCGCGATCCGCTGGTTGCTTCGCACATTCTGGCTGGTTCGACGGTATTTTTCGCCGGCGTATCCGTTATTCAGTTGCTGCGGCTGCTGGTTCCTTCCGCGCCATCGGTCAATGCCTCTTTCGCCAGCCTCAGCAGCAATACAGCATTTTTGGGGGTTCTGACCCGCAGCGTCTCCCTGACGCTGGTGGGTGGTGTCGAGATTCTCTTGCTCGTCGTCCTGGCGAGGCTGCTGCTGCGCGTTGTCTGGATAGCGGATCTCATCGTTGCCATCCTGATGGTCTCCTCAGGAATCTCGGTGGATTATTCCGACCCGCTGCACTTTGTGGTGGCCGCCGCCGGTTATATCTTTTTCATGTACTGTCTCCTCTTTGTCCTGCGCCGTTGCGGTTTCCTCGCCGTGATGGCTTTCTTTCTGACCAACTACATCGCGGTGGCCGCGCCTCCACTTCCGCTGAATTCCTGGTTCCGGGGCGGATGGATTTGCTTTGGCCTGCTCGTTGCGATTCCTGCGTGGGCGTTATGGGTGATCCTGTCCGCGCAGCAACGCACGGCTGGCGCGCTCAGCACAGCAGACGGTTCGTAATCACAAAACAGCGCGGTCGGTATCCAGACCCAGTTTGCGTTCGATCGCAGCAAATCGGGGGTCGTTCCGGAACGATTTCGCATAAGGCCCGAAAATCATGAAGGGCAAGGTCGGGTCGCGCTGTGTGATGGCCAGTTCGGCGAAATCGAATGCTTTGGCCACATTCCCCAGTGCCAGCGCGGCGAGCAGCATCGTGGATGGAGGAACGAATTCCCGCAGGCTCCGTTCCTCCAGCCCCGCCAGATACTTCTCCGCTTCGGCGGGCGCGCCCGAACGAACATAGATCCATGCATGAAAAGCCGCGGGCCAAAAATCGCCGGCCATCTTTTCCCTGGCCTTTCCGATCAGATCGAGCCCCTCCCGATGTTGTCCGGCAAGCGACTTGATTTCTCCCTGGACCGCCAGGGCAATCGCGTATTCAGGATCCAGATCCAGCAGGAGCGACATTTCTTCACCCGCTTCGCTCACCTGTCCTGCAAAAAGATGACAACCGGAGATGGCCCAGCGAAAAAGCGGCGAGAGCGGGTCGAGATCGATGGCCCGCCGCAAAGATTTGAGTGCCTCATCGAGGCGTCCCCGCATGGCAAACAATTGTCCGTGCCAGAAGTGGCAGCGCGCCGAAACCGTGCTCATCTGAAGCGAGTGCCCGAGCAGCCGCTCGGCTTCCTTCCATTTGTACTCGCTCAGCGCCACAACATAGCCCATTACCGCGTGGGCCTCGGCCAGCTGCGGATCGGCGGCGATGGCTTTTTGCGCCTTCTCTTTTGTCGCGGGCCATATCTCGGATGGAATCGCACTGCCGAAGAACGCGGCGGCGACCGCATAATCCGCCAGTTGAACCCACGCGGGCGCATACCCCGGCTCCAATGCGACCACCCGCTCCAGATACTCGCGCCCGATCTCCATATCCCTGCCGTTGAGCCGGTAGAGGTGGTGATTGCCTTTGAGGTAGAGGGTTCGGGCCTCCGGGTTGTCGGTGTAACGCTTCACTAAAGGCTTCACCGCCGCGGTTCCCAGCAGCGTCTTCAGGTTTTCGACAATCGCCAGCGCGATTTCATCCTGGATATCGAAGAGGTCGCGCATTTCACGGTCGTAGCGTTCCGACCAGAGCTGCGATTCATCCCTTACAGCCACCAGTTGGGCGTTGACGCGAATGCGCGCTCCCGATCTGCGAACGCTGCCGTGCAGTAAGTGGGTGGCCTGGAGCTTTTCTCTGATGGCAGCGACTTCGTGTTCGCGGCCACGAAAGGCGAAAGCCGAGGCGCGAGCGATTACTCTGAGCCCTGGCACCTGATTGAGGGCAATCAGAATCTCTTCCGCGAGGCCGTCGCTGAAGTATTCGTTCTCTTTGTCTCCACTTAAGTTCGAAAATGGCAGAACAGCGATGGAAGCTGCGCGCTCCGCTCCGCCTCCGCATGCGGTGAGCGCCGCCTTCAGTTCCGCCGCATTCCGATATCTTTCCGAGGGCCGCTTCCGAAGACATCGGGTGACGATCCCCTGAATTTCGGCAGAAGTTTCCAGCGCCGGCGGCTCATCACGCAGAATGCTCGCGATCGTTGAGAAGGTGGATTCGCCGTGAAAAGCCCGCCGCCCACTCAGCAGCTCATACAACACCACGCCGAAGGAGAAGATATCGGACCGGACATCGACAGTCCTGCCTTCCGCCTGTTCGGGCGACATATAGGCCGGCGTGCCGAGAATGGCGCCCGCCTGCGTCTGCGCCATGGTCTCTTCCGCGGAGGATAGAGATTCGCTGCGCGCCAGACCGAAATCCAGCAATTTGATTCCGGACTTGCTGAGCAGGATATTGGCGGGCTTCAGATCGCGATGAACGATTCCGCTCTCGTGAGCGGTTTGGAGCGCATCCGCAATCTGGACGCCGATTCTGACAGCTTCCTGAAGGGGCAAGGGTCCTTTGACTGGCTGGCCCTCGATATATTCCATGACGAGATAGCCGGGGCCGACATCGTGAAGAGTGCAGATATTCGGATGGTTAAGAGCGGCAACGGCGCGCGCCTCGCGCTGAAAGCGATCACTGAACTCGCTGGACGATACTTTGATGGCAACGGTCCGGCCAAGGCGAGTATCCAGAGCGCGATAGACCTCTCCCATGCCGCCGGCACCGATGGGTGCAACGATTTCATAAGGGCCAAGGCGGGTTCCGGACGAAAGGGACATTGCGCTTCACGATTGTACTCCGGGGACTGGCATACGTTATTGATCTAGCTGACTTTAATGGTCTTTTGTGACGTATAGCCGGGCATTCTGTGTTATTCTTTACAAACCACCATGTCACCCCGTCCAGCCGAGGGCGCGCGCCTTGGCCCATATGAGTTACTCGTGTGCATTGGCCGCGGCGGAATGGGTGAAGTGTGGAAAGCGCGCGATACCCGCCTCGATCGCGAAGTGGCCGTCAAGCGCTCGGCCGAACAATTCACAGATCGGTTCGAGCGCGAAGCCAAAGCCATCGCCGCGCTGAATCATCCGAACATCTGCACGCTGTTCGATGTTGGCCCGAATTATCTGGTGATGGAACTGATCGACGGGCCTACACTCGCCGATCGAATTTCTGAAGGTCCGATCCCACTCGAAGAATCTCTCGCAATTGCGAGGCAAATTGCCGAGGCGCTCGAAGCCGCGCATGAGAAGAACATCGTCCATCGCGATCTCAAGCCCGGCAATATCAAAGTGCGCCC
>JAICJH010000167.1 GCA_025928545.1 Bryobacteraceae bacterium
GACTCGAAGTTCACGGCGCCGGAGCCGGAATTAGCGGTGGTGCTGGGGAGCCGCGGCCGCGTGGCCGGCTTCACGCTGGCGAATGACGTTTCCGCATGGGACATCGAGCGGGAGAACGCACTGTATTTGCCGCAATCGAAGACTTACAACGCATGTTGCGCGCTCGGGCCAACGATCCTGCCGGCGGAAGATATGGCCGATCCGTACAAACTCGACATGACGTGCACCATCACGCGGGACGGTCGGGAGATCTTTTCAGGCAGCGTGTCGACGTCGCAGTTGCATCGGAAGATCGACGTGTTGGTCGAATATCTGACGCGCGCCAATCGGGTGCCGTGCGGAACCGTGATGCTGACGGGAACGGGAATTATCGTGCCGCAAGAAGGCGCCCTGCAGGCGGGCGATGTGGTGACGATTCGGGTGCCGGAGATCGGTGAGCTGTCGAACCCGGCCGCGGTTGCAGCCTGATGGCGGACGTCGAGCGACTGACGCAACTCGCGGCTGGGTTGTACGTGCCGCAGGTTCGGCGCCATATCTTTTTGTGCAGCGATCAGACGAAGCCGAAGTGCTGCACGAAAGAGGCGGGCCTGGAGGCGTGGGACTTTCTCAAGCGAAGGCTCGCGGAGTTGGGGCTGCTCGACCGGGTGTATCGCACGAAGGCGAACTGCCTGCGGATCTGCGAGCAGGGGCCGATCGCCGTGGTCTACCCGGAAGGGACCTGGTACCACTCGGCAAGTCCGGAGGTTCTGGAGCGGATCATACAGGAGCACTTGATCGGCGGCCGTGTTGTGCAGGAGTTCGCGTTCGCCCGCAGTCCGGTCTGTGAGCCGTAATTAATCCTGTGTTTCCTCCGGCGGCTCGAAGCCGTCGAGTAACTCCGGGTTTTTGGCGTAGCGCTTGAGCGCCTTCACGATTTCGCCGCTGCGGAAACCGGCCCGGGACAGTCTTCGGTACGCCGACGCGAAGTCCTTGGGGTGTTCGAAGAGGCCTTCGCGCGGGGCCTTCCGATATTTTCTTTGGATCCAGTCGTCAATCAGCGACTGCTCGTCGACGTCCACGTAGACGTGCTGGACGGTTCGTTCCGCGAGTTCGGGCGCGACGCGGCGATGCAGGAGATCCTGGATGACGCGGGATTTTCCAAACTTGTCGCCCGAGAGGCGCGCGTTCGCGTAGCCCTCGGCGAACCTTTGGTCATTTAAATACCCAATATCTTTCAAGCGAGCGATAATTGCATCGACGTCGGACGGAATTGCGGCGCGGCGCTGGAGCTTTACGCGCAATTCGCCGGTGGAATAGGCACGGCCGCCGAGCACCTTCAGTGCGTATCCCCACAGGGACTCGGCATTTAGCGTGCGCGGCTTACGTTCTTGCATTGTTGCAGTTCTATTGGGGAGTATACTGAAATTGGCGAAGCCGGTGGCTTTAGCGCTGATTTCACAAGTCGTTTGCAGAGGAGAAATTCATGGACAAGAACGGGCTTTCCAGTTTTTTACTCGGGTTAGGCGTCGGGGTCGGAATCGGCATGTTGTTCGCGCCGAAATCCGGTGCGGAAACTCGCGAGATTATCAAGAATAAGGCCGGCGAAAGCGGGGATTTCATTAAGCAGCGCAGCTCCGAAGTGAAGCAGACCGCAGCCGAATGGGTCGACAAAGGCAAGGAGGCGATTGGCCGCCAGCGGGACAACCTTTCCGACGCCATGGAAGCCGGAAAGCGCGCTTATCGCGACACCGTAAGCCAACCCCCCAACGAAGGCATGGCGCAATAACTAGTCCCTGGGGAGGTCCTTTGTATGCCCGATGACGTCTTTCGAATCGTAATCACGGTAGCGGTGGCTTTGGCCACGATCGCGTTTCTGGTACAGGCGGGCGTCGTGCTGGCTCTGTACGGCATCGTGAGCAAGCTGCAGAAGAAGGTCAATCCGCTGATCGAGAAGGCCGGACCGGTGGTGGAGAAGGTGGGTCCGCTGGTGGATACGGCGAAGGGCGTCATCGCGAAAGCACAGCCCGGCGTGGAGAAGGTTACGGAGTTGGTCGGGACCGTCAATCAGACGCTCGACGAGAACCGCCCGAAAATCGGACAGGTGATAGCGAGCGGTCATCGCCTGATGGAGGAGGGCCGCCCGCGGGTGAACGCGATCCTCGACAGCACCAATCGGGCTATCTCGGAAAATCGTCCGAACGTCGTTGCTATTGTGGGGCGCGCGAGGGAGATCGCCGACAATGCCAGCGGGATCGTGCAGGAGGCCCGCCCGAAGATCTCGGAGATTTCCAACGAAGCCGTGGGGATTGCGCACTCCGCGCGTGAGCAGGTGGAGCGCGTTGGGGAACTGGTCCATGACGCCGGCGACCGCGCGCGCCAGAAGCTCGAAAAGATCGATCACTCCGTCGACAACACC
>JAICJH010000121.1 GCA_025928545.1 Bryobacteraceae bacterium
CAGTTCGACATTTCGGCGTATCGCTATGCGATTGCGATTGTGACGACGGCGATGGAGATCATTGTCGATGCGGCGGGATATCCGACGGAGCAGATTGCGCGGAACTCGCATGACTACCGGCCGCTGGGTCTGGGGTATGCGAATCTGGGCGCGCTGCTGATGGCGTTCGGGCTGCCGTATGACTCGGATGCGGGACGCGACTTTGCGGCGACGCTGACCTCGATTCTGTGCGGCGATGCGTACTGGCAGTCGGCGCGGATTGCGGACTCGTGCACCCCGCTGGGAGCGGCGACGGCGATTACGCAACGGACGGAGATCTCGGGCGGAGCGTGCCCGGGCTTCTATGTGAACCGCGAGCCGTTCCTGGATGTGATCCGGATGCATCGCGCAGAGGTGAACAACATTGGCAAGCCTACGGCGGCGAGCCCGCGGACGACCGTGGAGCCGTTCCATGTTCCGCAGTTCGATCAGCTGCTGGCGGCCTCGCGGCATGCGTGGGATGGTGCGCTGGCGCAGGGCGAGCGTTCCGGATATCGCAACTCGCAGGTGACGGTATTGGCTCCGACAGGAACGATCGGCTTCATGATGGATTGCGACACGACCGGCGTAGAACCGGACCTGGCGCTTGTGAAGTACAAGAAGCTGGTAGGCGGCGGCATGATCAAGATCGTGAACTCGACGGTTCCGTCGGCGCTGATCAAGCTTGGCTACAACGAGGCGGAGGTGAACGCGATCGTCAGCTACATCGACGCGACCGGGACGATCGAAGGCGCGCCGGGCATCAAGCCGGAGCATCTGGCGGTGTTCGACTGCTCGTTCAAGCCGGCGAAGGGCACGCGCTCGATCCACTACATGGGGCACATCAAGATGATGGCGGCGACGCAGCCGTTCCTGTCGGGCGCGATCTCAAAGACGGTGAATCTGCCGCAGGACTGCAGCGTGCAGGATATCGCCGATGCGTACATGGAAGCGTGGCGGCAGGGCATCAAGGCGGTGGCGATCTATCGGGACAACTCGAAGGGGACGCAGCCGCTGAACGTGAATGCGCAGACGGATGCCGACAAGAAGGGCACGAAGGCGGTAGCGGAAGCTCCTGTGGCGGCTGCTGCGGTGGCAGCGCCGGGGATTTCGCCTGAGGCTGCGGAGGCGCTGGCGGCTGCGGCGGCTGCTTCGGCGAAGAAGGACGCCGAAGGGATTGCGGCGATCCAGATTGCGCAGCTGGAGGCGCAGATCAAGGGGATGACGGATGCGGCGACGCAGAACTCAGACTCGGTGGACGCGCAGGCTCCGCCCCGCGCGGTACGGCATCGGCTGCCGGGCGAGCGCGCGAGCGTGACGCACAAGTTCAGCCTCTCCGGGCACGAGGGCTACATCACGGTCGGGCTGTATCCGAACGGCTCGCCGGGCGAGATCTTCATTCGCATGGCGAAGGAGGGCTCGACTGTCTCCGGGCTGATGGACTCGTTCGCGACGGCGATTTCGCTGGCGCTGCAGCATGGAGTTCCGCTGCGGGTGCTGTGTGAGAAGTTTGCGCACACGCGGTTTGAGCCGAGCGGATGGACGGGCAACCAGGAGATCGGATACGCGAAGTCGATTATGGATTACATCTTCCGGTGGATCCAGCTCCGCTTCCTCTCAGGCCAGCAGCTGGACCTGTTTGCGGGGATGAAGCCGGCGGTGCAGACGGCGATTCCGGTGGAGGGCACGGTAACGGCGCCGGGCAACACGGTGAACCTGAACGGGGCAGAAGATCGCACGAGCGGCAGCTTCCCCTCGGTGTCGTCGGCGATTGCCTCGCATGTGACCTCGAACCTGCCGGAGGTAACGCTGCCTGAGCAGGCAAGGCCGCAGACGGTACTGGAGCGTGAGACCCGCGCGCAGGCCGCAGCGGAGCCAGTACGGTCGGTGTCGGACCAGGACATCTTCAACAACGCACCCAAGGATGTGCCGGCCCCGGAGACGCGTTCGCGCGGACACTTTGAGGATCGCCTGCCGCCGCAGCAGGGGATTTCGCCGGAGACGGGCTCGCGCAACGGCGCTTCGGCCGGAACGAACGGCTTCGAGGATCGCGGGATCTACCATGCCGCGGATGCGATGAAGTCGATGTACGACATGGGCGACGCACCAAGCTGCGCTACCTGCGGGGCGATTATGACGCGGTCGGGTTCGTGCTACCGCTGCATGTCGTGCGGCAGCACGAGCGGGTGCAGCTAGGAGAGTTTCGGGATTCGAACCGCTACGCGGTTGTTTAGCGCGAGGATGAAGCGTTCGGTAGTAACCTGCCTGCGTGGTGATTCTGGAAAAACAGGAGTGCTGCGCAGGGTTTTTTCTGCATCTGGGGTTGGGCGGCCGGTGCCGGAATTAGGGGATGCGAGACCGTTATATTCTGAACTAATGTTTCATGAACTGGGCGTGATGCAAGGACGTCTTTCCCCGCCGGAACCGGGCCGGTTCCAGGCTTTCCCACGAGACAACTGGCGGGACGAGTTTGCTCGCGCGAAGCAGGCCGGCTTCTCCTATATCGAGTGGATCCATGATAGCTATGGCGCGGATGCGAACCCGATTTTTTCCGGCATCGGCCGAAGGGAACTGGCACAGCTAAAGGCGGAGCACGGGATCGGAACTCCGGCTATCTGCGGCGACTGGTTTATGGATTTTCCCTTGATTCGGTGCACCCAAGAAGAGTTGAGCTTTCGGGAGGGGCATCTTCGAGCACTGATTCCGATTGCGCGCGAGATTGGCGCCCGGCGGATTGTGTTGCCGTTTGTGGATCACGCGCGGATCACAACGGATGAGGAAAAAGGGCAAGTTGTATCTCTTCTGAAGCGAACTATTCCACTAGCGGAACAGAACGGGATTGAACTGCATCTTGAGGCTGATCTGGATCCGGCATCTTTCAAGGAGTTTCTGGCGCTGATTCCAAGCAGTTTGGTGAAAGTGAATTGGGATTCGGGCAACAGTTCCGGACTCGGCTATAAAGCCTCTGAAGAGTTCGAGTGCTATGGCGATCACATCGGTTCCATCCATATCAAAGACCGATTTCGAAAGCCGGACGGCGGGGTGGAAACCCGGCCGCTGGGCACCGGGTCGGCCGATTTCGACGATGTCTTTCGCGCCATCCGGTCGATTGGCTACACGGGAGGCTTTACGCTCCAGGTGGCCCGGGGAGTTGCCGGCGATGAAGTAAACTTTCTTCGAACGCAGATTGATTTTCTGAAATCATTCACCGAGATTCATTAGCCGCTCTTCCGGGAGATTATGGGAAGAGCCGGGATACACCGGAAGGTTCCTTTCTCATGCCTCTGGGTGGCAACGATCTGAAACTCGAATCCCTGTTTTCGCTGAAGGGCAAAACGGCGGTGCTTACGGGAGCTTCCGGCTTTTTGGGGCGTACTTTTTGCCGCACGCTGCTGGCGAATGGAGTGCGTGTGGTTGCGCTTGGACGAAGCGAGCGGCTTGAGACGGAAGCTGCGCAATGGGCGCGAGACTTCGGGGAGAACTCGATTACGGTGGAGCGGATCGATATGTATGACTCGGCCGCGCTGAACCGCACATGCGATGCGATTGCGGAGCGCGAGGCCCGGATCGACATCTTGGTCAATAACGCTCACGAATTGGGGGCGGCGACCGGCTTCAATGTGCCGGAAGGATCGCTTGAGAATTCGACTTTCGATCAATGGCAGCGGAATCTGCAGGGCGGGGTCTACTGGTCGGTGCAGACGACGCAGCGGATCGGAATCCGAATGAAGAGCCAGGGGAGCGGATCCATCATCAATATCGCAACGATGTATGCATCGGTTGCGCCTCGCCCTCAGCTGTACGAAGGGACTGCATCCCTGAATCCGCCAGGTTATTCAGCATCCAAGGCTGCACTGGTTGCATTTACGCGATACACCGCGAGCTTTTGGGGGAACTTTGGCGTTCGGGCAAATTGCATCTCTCCCGGGCCGTTCTCGAATACCGAAGATGTTGCCGGCCAGAATTCTGTCAACGAAGACTCGCCGTTTGTTGAAAGGCTCAAGGGATATACCGTATTGAACCGGATCGGAAGGCCAGGGGAGTTGTGCGGAGCTTTGCTCTTTCTTGCTTCAGATGCGAGCAGCTATGTTACGGGCCAGGACCTTCGCGTGGACGGCGGCTGGACAGCCGTATAGCGCCGAACGGAGAAAAGACGAATGGACCTTCAACTCACAGACAAAGTTATCTTTGTCGCCGGTTCGAGCCGCGGGATCGGGCGAAGTATCGCAGAGAGCTTTCTGAGAGAGGGTGCCCGCACCGTGATTACGGGGCGGGACCGCTCGGCTTTGGATCGGGCGTGCTCAGAGCTGAGTGAGAAATTCGGTGACCGGGTTCTGGCGATCCCAGGTGACTTCTCGAAGGATGCCGCTATTTCAGCAGGGTTCGATCTGACGATTGATCGATTTGGACGCATCGATCACCTCATCGGGAATCTTGGAGCCGGCTCCGGCCAGCCGGGATGGGATCAGCCGGCAGAGGAATGGAGTCGGTTGTTCGAGCTGAACTTCCATGCTTCTACGCGGCTGGCGCAGCATCTTGTGCCGCATCTGCTCGCCAATGAGACAAAGGGGACCATCCTTTTTATCTCGTCGATTGTGGCCTTGGAAGCTACTGCTGCCCCGCTTCCGTATTCCGCCGCGAAGGCAGCGCTCAATAATTATTCAAAAAATCTTGCGCGGCAACTGGGTCCGCAGGGCATTCGCGTGAACGCGATTGCACCGGGCAACATTTTATTTCCTGGCGGCTCCTGGGAGCGGCATCTCAGGGATCGCAGGGATGCTGTCGAGCGTATGATCCACGCCGAAGTACCGATGCAGCGTTTTGGCACGCCAGAGGAGATCGCTTCCTTCGCGGTATTTCTGTGCTCGCCACATGCGAGTTTTGCAACTGGAGCCTGTTTCGTCGTGGATGGAGGACAGACCCGGATTCTTTGAAATGAGAATCGACCGCGTGGATCGGAAGTAACTGAAGCCCAAGCAGCAGGGTGAGGAGTGAGAATGGAGAACACGACGAATGTCCGCAATGCAGATCGCATCAAGTCTCTTTTCGATCTGACTGGCCGAGTTGCGATCGTGACCGGCGGAGCCGGACTGCTGGGAGGACACCATGCTTCTATCCTGGCGGCAGCTGGCGCACATGTGATTCTTCTGGACCTGGAGGTGTGCAATCCATTGATCCTTGCAGAGGGGCTGCAGCAGTCCTATGGACAGGAGTGTGCAGGACTCGCTACCGATATCACCTCCGAACAGAGCTTACTTCAGGTGAATGAAGAGATCATGAAGCGATTTGGGCGCATCGATATTCTCATCAATAATGCGGCGAATAATCCCAAAGTAGAAGCTGATTCAACGGGCAAGCAATGGTCGCGGCTCGAGAATTTTCCGCTCGAAGTGTGGAACGCGGATATTGCTGTGGGCCTTACGGGAGCATTTCTTTGCTCACGGATCTTTGGACAGACTATGGCAAAGCGTTCGCGCGGGGTGATCGTGAATATCTCTTCGGATCTGGGTGTGATCGCGCCAGATCAGCGGATCTATCGGAAGGAAGGTGTTCCGAAGCATGAGCAGCCGGTGAAGCCAGTGACTTATTCGGTCGTTAAGACGGGTTTGATTGGCTTGACCCGCTATCTCGCGACCTATTGGGCCGATGACAATGTGCGCGTCAACGCGATTTCGCCAGGCGGGATTTTTGCGGGGCAGCCGGAGGAGTTTACACGGAAGCTTCACGAACTGATCCCTATGAAGCGAATGGCTCGAGAGGACGAATATGAAGGCGCCATTCTGTTTTTGTGCTCCGACGCGAGCTCGTATATGACGGGACAGAACCTCATCGTCGATGGTGGCCGAACCGTTCTTTGACTGAAGGCGAAGTAACTTTTCTGAACTTGGTGCAGTGTGTCTCGCCTCTGACCTGGCGGTTCCCAGGGCTGAGGCGTTGACCTGCATGTGGGCGGGTGGATAGTATTTGGGCGCAAACACGATTGCACAATATGCAAATGCGAAATGATGGGATGCAGGAGAGCACTGGGCTGCGCGCGCAGCAAGATGGGTTGCGTGTGTCCGGACGGGATGGATTGCAGATGGAGCAGCGAGGATTTCAGGCGAGAGCTTTGTGGC
The DNA here is from genome assembly GCA_025928545.1 of Bryobacteraceae bacterium. Taxonomy (GTDB): domain Bacteria; phylum Acidobacteriota; class Terriglobia; order Bryobacterales; family Bryobacteraceae; genus BOG-234. The sequence continues at coordinate 6,135 of JAICJH010000121.1, forward strand.
GAGCGGTGGGTCGCTTGGGAATGGCTGCGTGCGTGGTTACCGCGGGCATGGCAACGGCTGGGGCGCAGACGGCGAGCGGTTGGACGGATTATCTGGGCGGACCGGACAGCTCGCATTTTTCTCCGCTGAAGCAGATTACGCCGGCGAACATCAGCAAGCTGGAGATTGCGTGGAGTTATCCGGCGGGTGAGGGCAACTACACGTTCAGCCCGCTGGTGGTGAACAACGTTGCGTATGTTGCGGCCAAGCGCGGCGCGCTGGTCGCCTTGGATGCGACGACGGGCAAGGAGTTGTGGGAGCATCCGTTTCCAGGGGCGGGAATGCGGGCCGGGATC
>JAICJH010000125.1 GCA_025928545.1 Bryobacteraceae bacterium
AAGTCAGGTACAGTTTATTGACTACGTCCTGGGCGACCCGTCCCTGTGCCGCCTCTATGTGGCCTTGTCCAAGCTGGATACGGAGACGGCTGAGCAACTCCGTCAGGCTTTCCCGGCCGCCCGGCTAAAAATTTACGCGCATGTACTCGATTTCTTTGGCGGGATGTTCCAGATCCGCGAGGGGAAAGCCGTGGTTCCCGGCGGCGCCCGCAGCGAAAAGGAATGGGCCGACCTCAACGGCGGCGTGAATCCGGACAAAGGCGCGGCCTTCTTCGAACGGCTGGTTACCCGCGAAGACGGATGGCTGGCAAGCTACTTCGACTCCCTGGCGCGCATCGAAGGCCCGGTGAAGGATTACTTGACCGAGCCAGATCGCCTGAAGCGATTCTACGCGGCCATTCGCGGCAAGGTGACCAGCCCGGGTCCAGCGCGGCCGGTATTCCGTTCGAATACCGACATGCTGCTGCTAACCACGCGATTACGCCTGGACCCGGATGGCAAACCGCACCTTCCGGGCGGCCTGGAGGTCTGGAAGCGGCTTTTCGCCGAGCATCCCGAGGGCAAATATGACGCCAAGCTGACACGGGCCGCTCCGCAATGGAAGGACGCTGACGATGTGCTCGAAGCGCTCTTCGGCCTGAGCCACAAGACGGCCGAAAGTGAACCACTGAAGATCTTCATGGCGTTGACCGACATCGATCGCCGGCGAAGCAAGCCGCTGGAATCGTCCACCATGGACAAATTGGCGCGCAACTACCGGACGCTGTCGGCGCAATATCCGCTGTTCGCCGAATTTCCCACGCTGACGGATTCGACCGTACTAGCGTATCTCGACACCACCCGCTCCATCGACGGAATTCACAACCAGGGATTGCGCGGCGATACGGCCGGTACCGCGCAAGCGTTGGTGGGGCTATGGCAAATTTTCGTGCGCCAGCAGAGTATTCCCCGCACTGCCGCGGACGCAACGTTAGCGAAGCTCCTGGAACCGTTTGCACAGATCCGTAATGACAAGGATGTTTTCGATGCGGGCCGCTCTGGCGTCCGAACGCTGCTGCAGGCAAGCCAGTCTCCAACCGGCGTTTCGGTGCAGGACCGCATGCTGGATCTGCTGGCAGGAGGGGTTCCCGAGGGAGCTTCCGACACCCATCAGCAGATGGTCGAGGACCTGATCCGGATCTTCGAGGCCCAACGCCTGGTTTCGCTGAGCACGATCTTCGATCTGGCGGATAACCTGGACAGTGTCAGCAAGGGTCAGCCGCTGAACACCGCGCTTACCGGACGGCTGGCCACCCGCATTTCCGAGATCCAACTGCCGCGCAATTCCCTGAGCAGTCCCGAACGATCTACGCTGGCCTTCGGCTACTGGACCGAGCAACACATTGACAGTCAACGAAAGCTGAATCTCCGGGCGGCCATCGATAAGGCAGCTAAGGATCCTCAAAAGCTAAGCGACTTACGCGGCGAGCTATCCGGATTCCTGCGGGACACGCTGGTGGGTTTCAACTATATGCATTACGCACCCCCAGGCGCGCAGATACTCCGGACCAACCCGTTATTCGTCCGCAGCCACGACTTTAACGGCGTCCAGGGAGCCAATCAAACCTGGGGCCCGACCTACGTGCCCGGCGCCGGATGGCCGTCAAACGCCGGCGGACGTCTGGCGGGGTCGCTGGCATCGCTGCCGTATGCGCTGGCGGAAGCGGAGCAGAATTTTCTGATTCCCTCGCGGGAGCAGGCGCTGATCTGGGGCGATCTGGTTCCGCAAATCATGGTCACGGCGATTGTTCCGCGATGGTGGAACGTGTCGCCAGTGCAGACCCACTGGGTGGGAGTCCACATGGCATACGGTGAGTCGCTTCTGGGCGAGTCTGCTTTGAACGCGGAGCGCCGCCGTCAGGTGATCGCCGCGCTCGAGCCCTACATCGCACCGGGACGCCTGCGAAGAGTCGAGGGTTTTCTCCAGTCGGGGGAGCCGCGGCTAGCGGTCGAGAATGTCTTGCCATCAGAAATGTACCTGCTTGCGCGATCGCAGGCGGCTCAGGACCGCGCATCGCCATTAGCCCAGGAAATCCAGCGAGTGTTGGCTGAATCGCCTGCCGATGTCACCCCGGAGGCAATCTCGCAGGCGTTCGGGACGCCCAAGCCCACCCTCGCGAATACTTACGGCTCGGAATTACTGAATCTGCGCACCTTCCCGACGCTGATGGGATACTCCAGCCGAATGCTGGCCGAGAGCTGGGAATCGAACCTGCTGTACTACGCTTCGCTGGTGGACCAAATCCACGCACAGCCAGCGCAGATGAACGTTCTGGTACCTTCGTGGACCCAACAGACCGTGGAACATATTTTCGCGACGCACCTGGAGGACTGGCCGGCGCTGTTGCGCTCCCTTCGTCTGGTAGGTGACGATGTCCGGGAAAAAGCGCGCCGGCAGACACAAGCAAGGAATGCGGAGGTAATTGCGCGGTGATACGGAGACTCGGTTTCATCTTGCTGGTGGTGGCCCTGGCCGCGGCTCAGGACCGCCCCACGTTTCGCATCAAGGTCGACCTGGTGGTGCTCAGCTTTACCATCACCGACAACAAGGGCCACTACGTCAACGGCCTGAAGCCCTCGGATTTCCGCATCCTGGAGGACGGAATCCCGCAAAAGCTTACGACCTTTTCGGAAGGGAACAAGCCGCCAGTGGAGGTCGCCGCGGATGGCACGACTAAACCGATCGTCGTCGAGACGCCGGTTACAGGTGCTATTCAGGGCACGGAAACGCGCTCGGATGCCTTCGTCGGTACCAACGTTTTCGTGCTGTTCGACACCAGCAATTACATGTATCGCGGCTTCGTTTATGCGTCGGACGCGATTGCCGATTTCATCCGCGGCCTGGACCGGGCCGATTCCGTGGCCGTGTATACGTATTCCCGCAATTTGACACGCGCCGCTGAGTTGGGTAAGGAGCGCAACGTCGCGATCGGCGGTCTGCGGAACGCGGTAGCCGGCGACGATTCAGCGCTTTACAATGCATTACTGCTGACCATCCGCGATGCGGCGAAAGTGCCGGGGCGCAAGGTGGTCATCGTTTTCTCGAATGGTCCCGACAACGCCAGCATGGTGGCACCCGACGATGTCCGTGCAGTGGCCGAGGACGAAGGGATTCCGATTTACGTGATCTCGACTAACGAAATCGCCAAGGATCCCATTTCCGCCAACGTGTTCAAGCGTATCTCGACGCGCACCGGCGGGAAGTCGTACTTCGCCACTAACTGGCAGAAGCAGGTGGAAGCCTTCGAGGCGATCCGCGAGGATCTGGGCAATTCCTATACTGTTACCTACTATCCGCAGACCAACCCGAACGAAGGTTTCCGCAAGATCAGCGTGGAGGTGGTTTCGGATGCGGGCAAGAAGTATCGCGTGCAGGCACGGCCGGGGTATCGACCTCGCGGCGGATTTTAACGGCGCGAGCGCAAAGGGTGCGGTGCGCCCGTGACATAGTATGAAACAACGTATAGAAACAACCCGCGCTGCACTCCGTCTTGCGCGTAAAACTTATAGAATGCCTGTATGCCAACTGCCGTTGAGACTGAAATCACTCCCTACGTCTTAAACCATTTCATCGCCGGCAAGACCGTTACGCCGAACTCGGGAGATTATCTCGACAAACTCGATCCACGTTCGGGCGAGCGTATCGCGCGCGTCGCCAGCGGCGACGAAACCGACGTGAACGCCGCTGTGCAAGCCGCAGCGGCTGCATTCCCCGACTGGCGCGACCGCCGGCCAATGGATCGGGCCAAGGTCATGCTCGAAATGGCGCGAGCGATCCGCAAGCACGTGAAGCTGCTGGCGGAAATCGAATCGCGTGAAAACGGAACGCCCGCCTCCCAGACCCCGGCGGGACTCGAAACCGCGGCTCGTTATTTCGACTTTTATGCGGGGCTGGTCAACGTCAACCACGGCGAGACGCTCAACGTAGGCGCGGGCTATCACGCCTATACCCGCCGCGAACCCTTTGGCGTGGTCGGAATCATCACTCCGTGGAACGTTCCGCTGAACCAGGCGGCGCGCGCGTCGGCTCCTGCACTGGCGGCGGGAAACACGGTCGTAGTGAAACCGTCTGAGGAAACCTCGGCGGCGACGGTCGAGTTCGCGCGAATCGCCACGGAAGAATGTGGACTGCCGCCGGGCGTCTTCAATGTGGTGCTCGGTGCAGGGCGGCACGCTGGCTCCGCGCTGGTGTCGCATCCGCTGGTGCGCAAAGTTGCGTTCACGGGAAGCGTCCGCGCAGGCAAGGAGATTGGACACATCGCCGCAGAGCGCGTCATTCCGCTGACGCTCGAGCTGGGCGGCAAATCCCCGCACATCGTGTTCGAGGACGCGGATCTGGACAAAGCCGCCGCCAACGCCGCAAACATCTTCACGCGCAACTGCGGTCAGATCTGCTCGTCCGGAACCCGCCTTCTGGTGCAAGACAGCGTGCACGATGCTTTTGTCGAGAAACTGGTGCGCGAAGTCCAAAAAATCAGCGTCGGCCCGGAGGCGAGCGCTTCGGTCGGTCCGCTGGCAACGAAAGCGCAATACGAAAAAGTTCAAAGCTATTACCAGGTCGCGAAGGAAGAGGGCGCCATAGCCGCCATTGGCGGCGAACTCCCAGGTGAGGAACGGCTCAAGAAAGGCTGGTTCGTAAGTCCCACCGTCTATACCGGCGTTCACAATGACATGCGCATCGCGCGGGAGGAGATCTTCGGACCGGTGATGGGGGTGATCCGTTTTAAAGACGAAGCTGATGCCGTACGCATCGCCAACGATTCGGAATATGGTCTGGCAGCGGGCCTTTGGACCCGCGATGTGAGCCGCGCGCTGCGTGTCGCTGCGCTGCTCGAAGCCGGGCAGGTCTACATCAATGAGTATCAGACTGGCGCGATGATCGAGACACCATTCGGGGGCTATAAGATGAGCGGTTATGGGCGCGAGAAAGGCGTCGAGGCAATGCATTGCTACACGCAGGTAAAGTGCGTCACGGTGAAACTTTGAGCTATGACCACATTCGAGAAACTCAATCTTAAAGAGCAAAAGCACATTCTGGTACTGAATGCGCCAGAGAGCTTTGAGCCTGATCTGAAGACATTGCGCGGGGTTACGGTTCAGCGCGATCTGAAAAATATCGATAAGATCGAGTTTTCCCTTGCGTTCATTACCAAGCAGAAGGAAGTCGACACGCTCGGCAAAGCGATCGCCAAAAAAGTTGAAGTCGACGCCGTGATCTGGTTCGCATACCCGAAAGGCAGTTCCAAGAAGTACAAGTCCGAGATCAACCGGGATTCGGAATGGAAAGTTCTCGGCGAGGCGGGTTTCGAACCGGTCCGAATGGTCGCGATTGACGAGGACTGGTCCGCAGTGCGATTTCGCCGAGTAGAGTTTATTAAGACGCTGACCCGCGGCAAGGAACACCGTATGTCCGCCGGGGGCAAGGCGCGCGCAGCCGGGAAATAGATTGCTGGAATCAACCGCCGGCGGCGGAATCGTGCGCAACCTGGAAGCTTGGTACGCTGCTCAAGCCGACGTGCCGGGCATGGAAGTTCATCGCGATCCCGACATCACCTGGATGTTGAGCAACGGTGCGGCCTCAGCTAACAGCGGAGTATCTTTGCGATTCAGTTCGGCGAACGCCGGGCGTCGGATCGATCAAATCCTTAAATACTACGCCGAGCATGGACGCGCGGCGGGATTCTGGGTCGATCATGAGGCAACACCTGCAGACATCGAAGAGCTTCTGAAACAGCGGGGGCTTCGGTGCCGTAAGCGTTTTCCCGGTATGTGGTATGACCTCGCCAGGCTGTCCAAGATCGCCATTCCCCAAGGCATCCGGATCCTCCAGACGCCGCATCATTCCATCTATCTGCGTTATCCGCACCCCTACTTCGGGCCGATCACGACCGCCATCCGCCGTCACGAACTAAACCGGCTAGCGCATCTTGCCGCGCAGTGGCCCAAACGGTTTTTCGACTTCGTCGCGCTGGCAACAGACAATCGTCCAGTAGGCGCGTGCAGCATGTTCCTGGACGATGCCGTCGCCGGATTTTACGATGTGGGCGT
>JAICJH010000095.1 GCA_025928545.1 Bryobacteraceae bacterium
GGCTCCGCCGGCAGCGGCGTGAACCAGAGCGACATCGCCTTCTTTGAGAGGGAAGGTGGAATGGGTCAGGTAATGCGCGGTCATGCCCTGGAGCATGGCTGCCGCAGCCGTTTCGAAACTGACATTATCGGGAATCCTCACGAGCTGGGCAGCGGGGACCAGGGCGTACTCGGCGTAGGAGCCGCGAATCATCGCGTAAGCAACGCGATCGCCGGGCTTGACGATCGTGACGTCGGAAGCGACGGCTTCCACAATACCTGCCGCTTCACTACCAACGGTGAAGGGGAAATCGTTTTTGTAGAGGCCGGTCCGGAAATAGACGTCGATAAAGTTCACGCCTGTGGCCGCGATGCGGACGAGAGCTTGTCCGGCGGCGGGGACGGGAACGGGGGCGTCGACGAGCTTGAGTTCTTCGGGACCGCCGAACTTAGTGACCTGGATGAGTTTCATGATTTAGAGAGTTGATTGCGCGGATAACCGGGCAGGTTGCGGAGCCAGCGGCGCAGGTGGGCCAGGCCTGCGTACAACAAAAGATAGAGGACTGCGAAAGGGAAGGCAAACAGGCGGCCGAGGGTTCGGATTGCTCCGGCGCCGGAAAGTCCCATGCGCACGAGAACGAAGCCGCGCATGGCTTTTGTGTTTCGGCGGTTGAGCCAGAAGTAATCGCCATTTTCGTTGATGATGAAAAATTTCGCGGGAACTTTGGCAGCCAGCCACCATCTCCATTTGCTCATGATGGGCTCGGCGGCGCAGATCATGCCGGCGTAGGCGTAGTCGCGCGAGCGGAGTTCGCGATCGAGAGTGCGGCGTAGTTCGGGAGTGGAATAGTCGGAAACGTGGAATACTTTGGTGGTTTCGTCAAGGCCCACGGGCAGACCGGCGTAGCAGGTGACGAGGTCGATTGGCATGCCTTCACCCCAGCCGGACTGGAGGTGGGCAATTGTGCCTTCGAGGATGCTGCGGGAACCGCTTTCGATGAGGAGGATGCGGGTGCCCGGGGGCTGCTGCTGGCTGAGGACCCACTTCATGGAAGCCGGGCCTCGGTTTGTGGAAGATGCGGCATGCCTTTTCAAGGTTTAGCACACCCGCGGTTAATGGCCGCCGATGCACGCCGATCCACGCGGATAAGACCGCTGTTGCTAGGGCTTCAGCACCTGGGCGAAGAAGTCCAGGGCTCTTGGGTCTTTGGACTGGCCCAGCGATGTCATGGCTTTTTTGCGGACAGCGGGATCGCGGTGGTTTTTGGCCAGATCGATCAGCGCCGGGACTCCTTCGCCGTTGGGGAGCTGGGAGAGGGCGGAAACGGCTCGCTCGCGAACGGCTGAATCGGGGTCATTCGCGATGGCGTTCTGGATGGCTTCTCTGGAGATTTGCGCGGCCGCTTTCTGCGCGAGCCAGAAAAGGGCCTGACCACGGATGTGGGGATCTTTGTCCGTGCGGGCGGCGTCGACCACGAGTGGAATTCCGGCAGGGTCTTTACTTTGAGAGAGGGCGAAGACTACGCGGTCGCGCACGTTGGCGTCAGTGTCGGCCGCGAGCATGCGTTTCAGCGTCGCGATCCCGTGAGCGCCGCGCGAGTTGCCGAGCCAGAACGCCGCCCGCTTTCTCACTTCTGCGGGTTGGGTGGCGGCGGTGAGATCGTCGAGGGTCTGATCGGCGGCGGGGCCCTGATGGAGGGAGATCGCCATGATGGCGGTGTCGCTGTGGGTGCCGGCCGCCTGCGTTTTCAGCCACGCGAGGCTTTCGGCGGTGGAAACGCCTGTGAGCCAGTAGAAGGGCAGACCACCGGCATCGAGACGGCAATCGGGCGAGGTGACGCGCAACTCTCCGGGCCGACCGTTTTCCATGCGGATGAGAACGACGAGTGCGGTGTCGCCTTCGAGGCGCATCGGGGCGGATGGATTGCGGCCATTATCTGTATAGTTGCCGTTGCGGTTCCACGAACACATGTCGCCGTGTTGGCCGGGAATGATGGGTTCGGAGTAAGCAACCCACGAGGGTCCGGCGCCGAGTTGGGACAACTGACTGGCGAGGGGACCGGACGCGGCGCGGGATTCCAGCTTCGCGTTTTCGACGCTGGGCTGCTGTGCTAGTCCGGTGGCGGCCAGGATGAGGAGAAGGGCTGCGGTTTTCACAATGGCTTTGACGGTTCGGCGGCAGTTGTGTTGGCTGCTAATTTTCGGGTGCCCAGGTGAGCTCGAAATCGTATTTTCCGTCCACGCCTCTGCCGGTCATCGTACAGCTAAACCAAAGACGCCGAAACAGGTTACATCCGGTGTAACCTTGTGTTTGACCATGAAAATCAGCGAACTGGCCGCAGCCCTGGGCTGCACTGTGTCCCCGAGCGTCGAACCGGGCGGTGACGTTGAAATCACCGGGGTCAGCGGGCTGGAGCAGGCCGGACCGGGACAGCTTACCTTTCTTTCCAATCCGAAATATGCACCGAAGCTGAAACTGACGCAGGCTGGGGCGGTGCTGGCGGCGAAACCGGTTGAGGGCATTGCTACGCTGATTTCGACCAATCCATATCATGATTATGCGCGCGCGCTGGAGCTGTTTTATCAGCCGCCGCGGCCGGCTCCGGGAATTCATCCGTCGGCTGCGATTGCGGGATCGGCGAAGATCGGTGTGGGTGCATCGATCGGTGCGTTTGTAGCTGTCGGTGAGAATGTCGTCATTGGACGGAATGCGGTACTGCATCCGCATGTAGTGATTTACGCGGGGGCGACGATCGGGGACGATTTCACGGCGCATTCGCATTCGGTGGTGCGGGAATTCTGCCGGGTGGGGAATCGGGTCATTCTTCAGAACAATGTTGTGATCGGCGGGGATGGCTTCGGATTTGCGAAGCGCGCGGATAGATCGCATCACAAGATTGTGCAATCGGGAATTACGGTGATTGAAGACGATGTGGAGATTCAGAGCCTGACATCCATCGACCGCGCGTCGATGGGTGAAACGCGGGTGAAACGCGGTGCCAAGATCGATTCGCTGGTGCAGGTGGGGCACAACTGCATCGTCGGCGAGGATAATATTATCTGTTCGCAGACGGGGCTGGCGGGGAGCAGCGTTCTGGAAAAAGACGTGTTGCTGGCGGGGCAGGTGGGGGTTTCAGGGCATCTGACGATTCACGAAGGTGCGACTATCTACGCGCAAAGCGGCATTGGAGGCGATGTGGCGGCGGGCGCGCGGATGTCGGGTTCGCCGGCTTTCGATGCGGGGGAATGGCTGCGGGCGATCACTGCGTTCCAGAAACTGCCGGAAATTTTGCGCAGCGTACGCGAATTGAAAAAGAAATCGGAAGCGAAATCATGAGTGAAAACGAAATACCACCGGCACATCCACAAACGCGGCCGCTGCTGGCATATAAGAACGAGCCGTTTCTCAACAGTCCGGATGCGCGAAGTCTGCGAATCATGTCGGAATATCTGGAGCCGCTCTCGCATTTGCGGAGGCAGAGGATTCGCGACACGGTGGTGTTTTTCGGGTCGGCGCGGATTCAGGAAGACAGTCCGCTGGGGAAGTATTACACGGAAGCGCGGATTCTGGCGTCGATGGTGACGACCTGGGCGAAGACGTTCCGCGAGCGCACGTACCGGTTTGTGGTGTGTTCCGGAGGCGGGCCGGGCATCATGGAAGCGGCTAACCGCGGGGCTTCCGATGCCAAAGGCAAGAACATCGGGCTGAATATCGGGTTACCGTTCGAGCAGTTTCCGAACCCTTATATCACGCGCGAGTTGAGTTTCGAATTCCACTACTTCTTCATGCGCAAATTCTGGTTTGCGTATATGGCGAAGGCGCTGGTGGTGTTTCCAGGCGGCTTCGGCACGATGGATGAGCTGTTCGAAATCCTCACGCTGGCACAGACGAAGAAGCTGGCGAAGAAAATGACGATCATTCTTTACGGCTCGCAATTCTGGAAAGAGGTCATCAATTTCGAGGCGTTGGTGAAGTACGGGACGATTTCGGCGGACGATATGAACCTGTTTCATTTTGCCGATACGCCCGAGTCGGCGCTTGAGATTCTGCAGCGCACGCTGACGGAGCAGGCCGCGGCCGAGCCCGAAGCTGAAGTGCCGGCGATATCGCACAGTGTGAAGCCGGATGAACCGGTCAGGAAAAGCGATTTGTGAACTGGCCTTCCATCGGCAAGTATCGGCTGTTAGGCCCGCAGGTGTTGTTCATCGTGCTTGCGGTGCTTGACACGATTCTGCTGATCGCGGGATCCGGTGGCGAGTGGCTGGCTGTAGTGCTGTTAGGCTGGGCGGCGTGGGTCCTGTTCCGCAAAGCGCGAGCTCAGCCGATCTGGCGGGTGCGGGACAGGCTGATTGTCACGTACCTCTTCATTTTTCTTGTACCCATGGCCTTCACCCTGGCTTTCTTTCTGGTGGCTGGCTGGGGGCTTTCATCGCAGTTTGCCGGGTACATGGTGAGTTCCGCGATGGAGCATCGCCAGGCAACAATTGAAACTCAGGCGCGGTTGCTGGCACACGCGGTACCGGCGGATCGAATTGCGATCGTGCAGCAGATGACCGCGGCGGGGACTCCTCCGTTTGAGGCGCTGGTGACCGGAGGCGAGAAGTTTCGTTACCCGGCCGACGCCGGGATTGAGATGCCGCCGGGCGACTGGAAGGATTACGTCGGCGTGATCTACAAGGACAGCCGGCCGTATCTGATGTCACTTGTCAGCAGCGGGAAGACGAGATCGCTGATTCTGATGCCAATGACCAGGGATGTGCTGGAGAATCTGGTGCCGGGGCTTGGGAGCCTTGGTATGCCGGACAGCGCGGCGGCCACGAGTTCGGGATCCGCGACCGTTCAGAGCGGGATTAGAAGTTACAAACATGCGGTGGCCGGACGAGTTCCCCCGAAGAGCAATATTCTGGATTTTCCTATTACAGGACTTGCACCGATTGAAACGGCGGACTGGAACCGCCCAAATTCCGGCGCCAGCAACGTCATGCTGATTGTCACACGTCTTTCGGCGGTTCTTGGCGTGGTATTTCCGGCCGAAATTATTAATGCGCTTAACTTCATGGTTTTGATTTTCTATGCGCTCAGTTTCCTGCTCGGGATCGGCGTGGTGTTGTCGCTTTTCGTCGGGGGGTCCATGACGCGGACCATCACGGGCGCGGTGCACAACATTTACGAGGGGACGACGAGCATCGGCCAGGGGAATTTCGCTCACCGGATTCCGGTGAAGGGACGCGATCAGCTGGCGGATCTGGGGCGGTCGTTTAACAAAATGGCCGCGCAGCTGGAACAGTTCGTTCTGGTCACAAAAGAGAAGGAACGGCTGCAATCGGAAATCGCGATCGCGAGCGAAGTGCAGACCCGCCTGTTTCCGCACCGGTCGCCGGCGGCCAGGACGATCGAGATGCTCGGCGTCTGTCACCCGGCCCGGATGGTTTCGGGCGATTACTACGATTACTTCACGGCTGCCGACGGCGAACTTGCGCTGGCGCTGGGCGACGTGGCGGGTAAGGGGATTTCAGCGGCGTTGCTGATGGCTTCAATTCAATCGATCATGCGGACGCAGTTGTCAGATGGAGGCGGGCCGATCAGTCCTTCGAACACGGTGGCGCGGCTGAATCGACTGCTCTATGCGAGCACGTCGCCGGAAAAGTATGCGACGTTTTTCTTCGGGCTTTATAACGAGCACACGCGGCATCTGAATTACACGAACGCGGGGCATCTGCCGCCGTTGCTGATCCACGGCGACAATTATCAGTTCCTGGAAGTGACGGGGTCTGTGGTGGGGGCGTTTCCGTCATTGGGGTATGAAGAGCAGAGCGTGCCGTTGGGACCCGGCGATTTGCTGGTGGCTTACACGGATGGGATCACGGAGCCGGAGAATTCGTATGGCGAGGATTTCGGGGCGGAGCGTCTGGCGGAGGTCGTGATGAGGCATCGGGATGCGCAGCCGGATGAGATTGTGGCGAAGGTGCTGGAGGCGGTTCGGCAGTGGGACACATCGACGGAGCAGGCCGACGATATGACGCTGATGATTGTGCGGGGAATCGCATGACAGGTCCGCGGAAAATTCTCAGCGTTGCGCAGATGAACGCGGTGGATCGGGCGACGATTGCGGCGGGAATTCCCGGGATCATTCTGATGGAGAATGCGGCGCACCGGGTTGTGGATTTTATTGCCGAACGTTTCGCGCCTGTGAGCGGGCAGCGGATTGTTGTGATTTGCGGGAAGGGCAATAACGGCGGAGACGGGCTGGCGGTGTCGCGCATTCTGAATACGCGCTTTCGGCCGGCTTCGCTGCGGACGGTTCTTGTGGGGGAACCCGAAGAGTTAAAGGGGGATGCGGCGGAGAATCTGAAAATGCTCCACGCAGCCGGATTGCAGGTGGCGCGCGAGATTGCGCCGGAGGATTGCGATGCAACGCTGGTGATCGATGCGGTGCTGGGAACCGGATTGAGCGGCCCTGCGCGGGGTGCGGCGCTGGATGCGATTCGCGCGATCAATACGCGATTTCCGCACGCGAAGGTTGTGGCGGTGGATATCCCTTCGGGCCTCGGGGGAGACAGCGGGATACCGGCTGGCGAGTATGTGCGCGCGGATGCGACGGTGACATTCACGGCTCCGAAGATTTGCCACGCGCTGCCGCCTGCGCGCGATCTGATGGGGGAGTTACGGATTTCGGGAATCGGAACGCCGTATTCCTTGTTTGAAGACGATGCGTCTATTCAGCTGGCGCTGCTTACGCCGGAGAGCGTGGCGCCGGTGTTTGCCTTGCGCACGCGCGACAGCAATAAGGGGCGGTATGGGCATGTGCTGGTGATTGCGGGATCGCGGGGGAAAGCGGGGGCCGCAGCGATGGCGGGTATCGCCGCATTGCGCAGCGGCGCGGGGCTGGTCACCGTTGCGTGTCCACAGTCGGTGGTGGCTGGTGTTGCCGCATTTAGTCCGGAATTGATGACGGAGCCGCTGGAGGAGACGGGCGAGGGCGGGATCGCGAGGGGTGCGCTGGCTCGGATTCAGGAACTGGCGACGTCCAGATCGCTTGCCGCGATCGGTCCGGGAATCGGCACTGAGGATGAGACTCGATTTGTGGTGCAGGAATTATTCGGAAGGCTGGAAAAGCCGCTGGTGGTTGACGCCGATGGGCTCAATTGCCTGGCCGGAAGCGGGTGGAAATGTAATGGATTCGCACGAATTCTGACGCCACATCCGGGAGAGATGTCGCGGCTCACTGGCCGAAGTATTCCGGAGGTTCAGGCGGATCGCATTTCGGTAGCGCGGGCGCTGGCGACGGAGCGCGGCGCAACGGTTGTGCTGAAAGGAGAAGGCACCGTCATCGCGTTCGCCGATGGGCGGGTGTGGATTAACCCGACGGGATCGCCCGCGATGGCGACGGGCGGGACCGGCGATATTCTGACCGGCATGGTGGCCGGGCTTGTGGGGCAGTTCCCGCAGGATCACGACCGGGCAATCGGCGCCGCTGTTTATCTGCACGGTCTGGCCGGCGAAATTGCGGCGCGTCATCTGGGTGAGCAGCCTGTGATTGCGACGGATTTGCTGCGCTATCTGCCTGAGGGGATCCGTGCCATCACGAACGTTTCGTACTAATTCGGCGGATGAAACGGTAGCGCTGGGGCGGTCGCTGGCCCGGGACTTAACGGGTGTGGTGCTGCTGATCGGCAATCTGGGGGCGGGCAAGACTACGCTGGCGAAAGGGATTGTGGAAGGGCGCGGGGTTGACTCGGCCGACGCGGTTTCCAGTCCTACTTTCACGCTGATCCAGCAGTATGGGGAAGGCGAGCCCGTTTTTCATATCGATTTATATCGACTGGATGAAGCGCGCCAAGTGGAAGCTCTGGGGATTGACGATTTGTTCCGGAGCGGCGCGCTGGTGATTCTGGAATGGGCGGAGCGTTTTCCCGAGTTGATGCCGGCGCGGAGAACGGAGATTCGGTTGCGGGCGGTGTCTGAGGAGGAGCGGGAGATCGTCGTAGAAACCGTTTGAGCCTCGGGGGTTCTAAACGAATTCGGCGAAGGTTTGCTTCATCTCTTGTATGACGTCGTCTGCTTCACGAGCCCACAGGGCTTCGTTCATGATTTCGACTTCAATGGGTCCGGAATAACCGGCTGCTTCGACGGCTTTACGGAGCCGGTGAATTTCAATTACGCCCGTGCCCATCATGCTGCGCGCGGCGAATATGCCGGGCAGGGGGACGGGCCAGTCCGAAACATGGAACGCGAAGATGCGACCCGCACAGGCTGCGATCTTGCGGTAAATCTGCGGGTCCCACCAGATGTGGAAGACATCCAGCGTGAGGCCGACGTCGGCGGCATCGAATCTGTTGGCCAGTTCCAGGGCTTCATCGACGAGACAAATCACGCTGCGGTCCGCGGCGAACATCGGGTGCAGGGGTTCGATGGCAAGCTTGACGCGGCTGGCGCGGGCATGATCGACAATGGCTGCGATCCCGTCGGCGACCATGCCGCGGGCGGCGTCGATGTCGCGATCGGGCGCAGGTCCGCAAACCAGCACCAAAGTGTCGGTGCCGAGCGTGGCAGCTTCGTCGATAGCGCGGAGGTTGTCATCGATCTGACGGCGACGCGTGGCAGGGGTGGGGGCGGGGAAGTAGCCGCCGCGGCAAAGGCCTGAGACGCGCAGGCCGGCGTCGCCGATGATGCGGGCACTTTCGGCGAGGCCGAGGTCCGCGACTTTGTTTCTCCACGGTCCGATCCAACCGAGATTTTGTCGAACGCAGGCTTCGACGCATTCTTTCAGCGTGAACCGGTTGAGCGTGATCTGGTTGAGGCTGAGCCGCTTGAGAATTTCGCTCATTCGATGCCAGCCAGTTCGAGAAGGAGGCGCATCCGGTGGCAGGCGAGATCCGGATCGAGCAGGACTCCGGCTTCTTCGGCCAGCACGAAAAGTTTCGAGAGATGGGAAATACTGCGAGCACTCTGGACTGCGCCCAGCATATGGAAATGCTTCTGCTGGCCGTTCAGCCAGGCGAGGAATACGATGCCGGTTTTATAGAGGTAGGTAGGCGCCTGAAAGATGTGGCGGGATAGCGGGAGGGTGGGGGAGAGGATGCCCATGAACTGGTCGGGATGGCCCGCATCCAAAGCCTGGATGGCGGCGGAGGCGGCTGGCGCGATGCCGTCGAAAATGCCGAGGAGGGCGTCGCTGTGGTGTGCCCCATCGCCCGCGATCAGCTCGTGATAGTTGAAATCGTCGCCGGTGTACATGCGGACACCTACCGGGAGAAGTCGCCGCATGTCCTCCTCGCGCTTTTTTTCGAGGAGTGAAATTTTGATGCCATTGACACGCGTGATATTGGCGTTGATGACGTTGAGGCAGGCTTCCATGGCGTGGTCGAGATGGGCGGTTCCCCAGTAGCCGGCGAGCTTTGGATCGAACATGTCGCCGAGCCAATGCAGGATGGCGGGCTGGTTGAGCTGGCCGAGGATGCGCGAATAGATTTTGGCGTAGTCGTCGGCGGATTTCGCGGTGCGGGCGAGGGCGCGGCTGGCCATCAGAATCACTCGGCCGCCGTGGCGTTCCACGAAGGCGCACTGTTCCTCATAGGCTTCGGCGATTTCTTCCAGGGTGACAGGCTGATTTTCCGGAAGGTGATCGGTGCCGGCGCCGCAGGCAATGAGGCCGCCGGTTGCTTTCGCTTCGGCCAGGGAACGCGCGATGAGCTCCTGGGCGGCGGGCCAACTCAGACCCATGCCGCGCTGCGCTGTGTCCATGGCTTCGGCGACTCCCAGACCCCAGCCCCAGAGGTAACGGCGGTAGGCCAGCGTAGATTCCCAATCGATCGCGGAATCGGTCAGTGGATTGCGCTCGGCAAGTGGATCCGCTACGACATGGGCGGCGGAGTAGGCGATGCGCGATTCCAGGGGTGCGAGAGGGCGTTTGTATGTGCAGGCGCGTGCGATGTTGTGACGCACCAGATGGCCGTTGATAGGGAGGAGGAGTTCGGCCATATTATTTCTTCCCTGCTGGCTTAGCGCCGGGGATCGCGAGAGCGGGGACATCGAGCCAGCGGCCGGTGCGCGAGGATTCGAGCGCGAGTTCCGCCAACTGAACGCCTTTGGCGCCTTCGAGCAGATCGTGCGTGTAGGGCGTGCCCAGTACAACGTGCTTCAGGAACATCTCCCACTGGACTTTGAAGGCGTTATCGAAGGAAGTGTTGTCGGGGACGTCTTCCCAGCCGGCGCGGAAGTCAATCGGGTTCGGCACGTCCGGATTCCAAACCGGCTTCGGCGTGTTGACGCGGTGTTGCGTGCGGCAGTTGCGAAGGCCGGCGACGGCGCTGCCTTCGGTGCCATCCACCTGCATCTCGAAGAGTTCGTCGCGATTGACGCGGACGGTCCAGGAAGAGTTGAACTGCGCCACAATGTCGCCCTCCAGTTCGAGGCAGGCATAGGCGGCATCGTCGGCGGTGCATTTGTAGGGCTTGCCTGACTCGTCCCAGCGTTGGGGAATGTGGGTTCTTGAAAGGCAGTTCACGCGTTTGACGGCGCCGAAAACGTGATCGAGCACGTAGCGCCAGTGGCAGAGCATGTCGACGGTGATGCCCCCGCCGTCTTCGCTGCGATAGTTCCACGAGGGGCGTTGGCCGGGCTGGAGGTCGCCTTCGAAAACCCAGTAACCGAACTCGCCGCGGACGGAGAGAATGCGCCCGAAGAAGCCGCTGGCGATCAGGCGCTTGAGTTTCATAATGCCGGGCAGGAATAGTTTGTCCTGCACGACTCCGTGCTTTACGCCGCGCTCATTGGCCAGGCGGGCAAGTTCGAGGGCCTCGCCAACGGTTTCCGAGATGGGCTTTTCGCAGTAGACATGGCGGCCGGCCTGAATAGCGGCTGTCACATCGGCGACGCGGCGCTGGGTTGTCTGGGCATCGAAGTAAACGGTATTTTGCGGATCGGCGAAGCAGGTAGCGAGATCCGTGGTCCAGCGGGTGATGCCGTGAGTTCCGGCGAGGAGGTTGAGCTTGTCTTCATTGCGGCCGACGAGCACAGGGTCCGGCATGATGGTGGCGCCATCGGGGAGCACGACGCCGCCCTGATTTCGTATGGCGACGATGGAACGGATGAGGTGCTGGTTCGTACCCATGCGTCCAGTGACGCCGTTCATGATGATGCCGATCTTATGCTGTTTCATAGCTCAGGATGCAGCCTGCCGCTGCTGGAAAAAGTATCTCACTCTCAATTCACGAGGTAAGGTTTCCACCGTTCTGTGTTACCATGATGATTCATCCGCAACATTGTATTTTCCTTGCATTATTAATAACTTACATGAACCTCAGGTCACTTTTTAGTCTTTTTTCGTCTGACCTTGCCATTGATCTTGGTACAGCAAATACTCTTGTGTTCGCGAAGGGTAAGGGGATCGTCGTTAACGAACCCTCCATCGTTGCACTGAATAAAACCAACGGCGAAATCGAAGCTGTCGGCAAAGAAGCCAAGGAAATGCTTGGCCGCACTCCGGGCAATATCGTTGCCATTAAGCCGATGAAAGACGGCGTCATCGCTGACTTCAAAGTCACCGAAAAGATGCTGAATTATTTCATCCACAAGGCACATAACCGGAAGATGCTGGTACATCCGCGCATCGTAATCGGCGTGCCCAGTGAAATCACTCAAGTGGAAAAGCGCGCGGTCATGGATTCGGCTTATCGCGCGAAAGCCAGCGAAGTGCATCTGGTGGAACAGGCGATGGTGGCGGCGATCGGCGCGGGGCTGCCGATTACGGAACCGGGCGGCAACATGGTGGTCGATATCGGCGGTGGGACCACCGATATCGCGGTTATTTCACTTTCCGGCATTGTGTATTCGCGGTCGGTGCGCATTGCGGGCAATGAAATGGACGACGCCGTGATGCAGTACATGAAGCGGAAGCATAATCTGCTGATTGGCGAACGTACGGCGGAGCAGATCAAGATTCAGATTGGTTCCGCGTTTGCGCTGGACCGTCCGCTGACCATGGAAGTCAAAGGGCGCAATCTGATTGAAGGCGTGCCGAAGACCGTGGAGATCAACGATTCCGAGGTGCGTGAGGCGCTTTCGGAATGCATCGCGACAATTGTGAATGCGATACGCGTGGCGCTGGAGCGCACGCCGCCCGAACTGAGCGCCGACATCAGCGACAGGGGCATCGTTCTGACCGGTGGCGGAGCGTTGATTAAGAACCTGGATACGCGTATCCGCGAAGAAACGGGGCTGCCGGTATCGATCGCGGACGATGCGCTGGCTTCGGTTGTGCTGGGCACCGGCAAGATGCTGAGCGACTTCAAGTTGCTGCGCCGTATTTCCATCGATCAGTAATTGCGAGACAATCGATACCGGGAACCCTCTACAGCCTATGGAATCGCTCCTGCACCGGTACCGGAACATCAGCGTACTGTTTGTAGCGATTCTGGCTCAGATTGCATTCATCGCTTACCAGGTACGGCAGGACAACGACGTACCGCTGCTGCGCATCTGGGCGGTCAGCGCGGTCACGCCGGTAGCGACTGCCATTGAGAACCTGAGATCGGGCGCGTTTGGGGTGGTCGGAGATTTCTTCACGGCGCACGGATCGCGGGATGAGAGCCGCACGTTGCGCAGGCAGATGGGCGAGTTGCGACTACGCAATAAACTGCTGGAGAACGAACTCGCGACTGCTCAGAAAGCCGGCGAACTCGCCGGATTCAGGGCTCAGACACGATCCACGCTGATTGGTGCGCGCGTGATCGGAACCACCACTGGTATGGGCACGCGGTCCGTGCTGATCGACCGGGGCACTTTTTCGGGAGTGCGGCGCGGCATGGCTGTCGTCACACCCGACGGGATCGTGGGGAAGGTGCTGGAGGTTTATCCCTCCGCCAGCCAGGTTCTTTCGGTGACGGATGCGGGTTTTGCGGCGGCAGTAGAGTCGCAGAAGAATCACACGCGCGGCGTCATGAAGGGGATGGGGAGCAGTTCGGCCAAGGTGGATTATGTGCCGAGCGGGCAGAAGGTGGAGAAAGGCGAAGTGTTTTACACCTCCGGCGAGGATCGTGTTTTTCCGCGGGGAATGCCGGCAGGACGGGTTACGAGTGTCGAGGAAGGGACGACTTTCCAGAACATTTACATCGATCCGGTTGGCGCGGATGCGGCGCCGGAAGAAGTATTTGTCATTGTGGATCCGGTGCATCAGGAGATTCCGGCCGTGGTCGCGACGGATACCCCGGTCTTTCTGGCGCCCGATGCGAAAGGCGCCAGCGGAGACATTTCGCAGACTCCCACCAACGCCACCCAGGCGGATCAACTGGTCGATCAATACCGGAAGATTGGAGCGGCGCAGGGCCACGTGATCGGAGTAGGCGCACCGGGATCACTGCCTCCCAATTTCAACCTGAAAGTGCCGGGAGTCAACGCGCCGGCGCTGCCTGAGGGCGCGAGTGGGGGCGCGGGGGGCAGGGGCGTCTTTGGTGGTTCTGGTTTGGCGCGCGGCGGTTCGGGCTTCGCGCGCGGCGGTTCGGGTTTCGCGCGTGGCGGCAGCGGGTTTGGACGTGTTGCACCACGGCCAGCCGGGGCCTCGGGGAGCCAGGCAGCGAACGTGGGGGCTGTGCAACGCTGATGGGATCTTCTACCAGCCGAATCCTTGTAGACGATGCGCGGCAGGTGCGCCGGGCGAGTTATCCGGTCTGGGTCTTTTTTGTGGTGCCGCTGGCCGCGCTGCTGATTCAGATTTATCTGCCGCTGTTTCAGACGCTGCGTTTCGTGGCGAAAATCGATCTGCCGCTGCTGGTAACGATCTACTTTGCGCTCATGCGGAGGTCACAGATCCGAGGCCTCACGATCGGTCTGATACTGGGCCTCGCACAGGATTCATTCTCTCGCTTCTACATCGGAA
This sequence comes from Bryobacteraceae bacterium, assembly GCA_025928545.1. Taxonomy (GTDB): domain Bacteria; phylum Acidobacteriota; class Terriglobia; order Bryobacterales; family Bryobacteraceae; genus BOG-234. Next base: position 13,856 of record JAICJH010000095.1, read on the forward strand.
TGTACGGGCTGTGCAAGACGATGGTGGGCTACTTATCCGCCTCGGTCGGAATGCAGTTCGATGTAGAGCATCCATTGGTTCGGGTTCTGTTGTGTCTTGTGTTTTACCTGTTCCACCAATTCCTGTATTGGGTGCTGCAGCGGGCCGTACTGGATCAGGCGGTTGTGTTCGACCTGGCCGGAGAGGCTATCCTGGCCGTTGTCAATGCACTGTTGGGGGTGGCGCTGTTTCACTTTCTGGATAAACTGCGCGTCAAAGAGTAGCTTCCCGTAATTCAGCAATCGTATTTAAAAATACCATTCTTCCCTAAAACGTTATCTTCCTATAGGTTCACTAACGTGAATTCCTCGCTTGACTCTTCTCGCTAGGGAAGAATTCCCAAACGCCTAAGGCGTCCTCCCTATTGTTGGTCCTTCCGTGCTCACGCTATTGTATAGTTTCTCGCCTTTACTGATGCAATCTTTCGTACATTAAACAAACGCAACGGTGATATTTATCCGTTCTGTGTTTTCTATCGATCGAGGGGTGGCGTTGTGTTGAAGCCGAAGTAAACACGAGAAGCCCGGTTCTGCCGAAAGGCCGTTGGAAATTTTTCGCAATCGAGGACCCGTGAATAAAAGTACGAAATGCGCGAAGTTTGTCGGAAGTTTTCTGGCTCTGTTACCGCTGATCGCGTCAGCCCAGCCGAAGGTATGGACTACAACTTCCATGCAGCGCACCGGTCCATCCGATGCAGCGGGATCCGGAACATCTGTGCAGCTGTTTGCGGCCAGGGGCGAGTACGAGTCTTTCCAGGTTGTTGTGCAGGCGCCCGCCGCAGGCTTGAGCAATGTGAATTTCAGCGTCTCCACTCTGAACGGACCAGGAGGCGCCACCATACCGGCGAGCGCATTTTCGCTTTTCCGCGAGCATTACGTTTATGTGAATCAATCGAGCCCGAACTGGGGCGGCAAGAATCAGCCGCTGGGGGCGGGATGGTATCCCGACGGGCTCATCCCTTTTAACGATCCGGACAGTGGCCTGCCGATTCAAGGCGCGGCCCTCCAGGCTGTTCCGTTCACTCTTGCCGCGGCACGCAATCAGCCGATCTGGATCGATCTGCTTGTTCCGCGAACCGCAACTCCAGGGGCATACACCGGAACCTACACCGTTACCAGCGATCAGGGCAGCGCAACAGGAACCATTTCTCTCACGGTCTGGCACTTCACACTGCCGCTGCAGCCGAGCCTGCACTCGGCGTTCCTGTACTGGAATACCGACAACACAGCGGGGTATAAGGAGTTGCTGAGAAATAAAATCTCACCGCTCAAGACACCCGCGAACAGCCAGAGCTCACTCATCAACAACTTTGGACTCAATACGGTGGGGTTGCCCTACTTCAGCGGTGCGAATGTCGGCAACTGCACTATGTCGCCAGCGCCTTCCGCAGCTCAATTCGCCGCAGCCGCGGCGGCGCAGCAGCCGGGACTGTATCAAGTCGATTACAGCGCCGATGAGATTGGCAACTGCCCGACGCTCTTTCCGGTGTTGCAGCAATGGGGGCTCAACATGCATCAGGCGGGGGTCCGGAATCTGGCAACGATGGCCCCGACACCTGCGCTCTACGACGATGGTTCCGGGACCGGACGGTCGGCCGTCGATGTCTGGACAATGCTTCCGGTCATTTACGATGACGATGCCTCTCAAATGCCAGTTGCACTGGCAAAGGGCGACTCGTTGTGGTCTTACAACGCACTCGTGCAGGACGGGTATTCACCGAAATGGATGATCGATTTCGCGCCGGTGAATTTCCGGCTTCAATCGGGCTTCATCAGCCAAAGTCTTAACTTGTCGGGGCTTCTGTACTGGTGTGTGGACTACTGGTCGCAGGATCCGTGGAATCAAGTTAATAATGCAGGGATATTCAGCACGAACAATTATCCGGGCGAAGGTATGCTCGTGTACCCCGGAGCGCCGGTAGGCATTTCAGGCGTGGCGCCATCTATGCGCCTGAAATGGTTGCGCGACGGGGTGGAGGACTACGAATATGTCGCCATGCTTAAGGCCGCGGGACAGGGCACGTGGGCGCTGGGCATGGCGGCAAGCGTAGGGCCGGACTGGACGAACTGGACCAGGGACGCAAGTCTGATGGCGAGCGTTCGCCAGCAACTCGGCCAGCAACTCGATCAACTCAGTGCACCGCCTCCGGTGCCGGCATCCCCATCGCTTCTTTCTCCCGGGGCGTCCGCCGTCAGCGCGTCAAGCACACCTGTTCTGAGCTGGACCGCCAGTGCGGGAGCAGCTTCATACAACGTGTATTTCGGGACATCGGCAAATCCGGCACTCGCGGGAACGACCACAGGAACAACGTTCGCACCCGCCGCTCTCACCGCGGGCACCACGTATTACTGGAGCGTGGCCGCGACGAATGCAAGCGGTTCGGCGGCATCGGGCGTTTGGTCCTTTACGACTGCCCCACCATTACCTTCGGCGCCTTCAGCGCCCTCAATCCCAAACGGCGCGGCCGGCATCCCTAACTCGTCAACTTTGACATGGACAGCCGGCTCGTGGGCGACTTCTTATCAGATCTATTTCGGCACCTCGGCGTCGCCGA